>JAFLUA010000009.1 GCA_022508985.1 Muribaculaceae bacterium | reverse complement strand
CCACACGCTGAACGGCAAGCATTTTGAGGATATTTGCGACACACTGCAAGGGACGTATCCCAAGACGTTTAAGTTCGTGGGCTGGCACCCTTTTTGCCGCTGTATTGCCGTACCGAAGTTAGCCGATGAAGATGAGTTTATCGAACGGCAACAAGCACTGATAGACGGCAACGAGAGCGACGTCCAGTTCAGCGGCGTGGTTACTGACATGCCCGAGAATTTCAAAGAGTGGGTGAGAGAGAATGCAGACCGCATCGAGGGCGCACAGAGTTTGCCGTATTTCATCCGCGACAACCGCAAGCAGATTGAGAGAGCAACGAGAGCGGCTATTAGTAACAGCACTGATACGGAGACAAAGGAAACTGACAATGAAGTAAGCACCCCAATCAAGGAACGACGTCGTGAAATAAAGAAACAAGCCAAAAGCGTTTTTAGAGAAACCAATCTCGCACACCCCTCATTTAACGCCCCTATCACAGTGTCAAATGCAGCAATAAAAGAATGGCTCAATCAGCCGTTTGGAGAGTATGAGACAAAAAATGAAATGTTACTTGACTTGCCAACCGCATTCGCCGATACTATCTATCTGGGTTCTACGGAATATAATAAAAACAGAAAAGAAGTGCTAAAAAACCACATTTTTGAAACGGAGGTAAATGGTAAAAAAGCGTGGATTATTGTGCATGAATTGGCATGGGGAGAATTTCGGCTTCATAGTATTTCTGATAGCGATAAAGTTAAGCCAAAATAAAAGCGCTATTTCGAACCCATACTTTCGGAGAATGCAATCCGAGCGGTGTTCAAAATAGCACTGTAAAACTTTCACAAAGGTAATAATAAAGTTTTAATTTGCCAAATTAAAATTTGCAACAAGCGATAAATAGACCAATAATCATTACAATTAAAGTTATTAATGCAATTATCGCTCCTAATGCAGCCCAATTTATGGGATTTCTTAACTCCGGATATTCTGCCAAATAACATTCGCCCTCTTTAGTGAGCCGAGCCGCTATTACGTTCCCTCCACTTTCGTATGCACCCTTAACCAATCCTTTGCGTTCAAGAGAGCGAACACAGCCAGAGAAAACATAAGCCGGGAACATATCCGGACAATTTTCGGACATGGAAACAAGTCTTATAACCATTTTTTCGTTATTAGAGAGCTTAATTCTTTCCATAGCACAAAAATAGTCATTTTTTCTTATTAAACTGAGGTTTATTGTAAATTGGTTCACGAGAGATAACGCAGAGCCGCGTGGACTTTGGATTGCCGATTTCCACGTTACTGCCCCACAGCGTAGCGAGGGCGCACCCGATTTGTTCGGGGGAGAACCGCTCGTAGATAGCCGCGAGAGAGGAGAAGTAGTAGTCGGTGCGGCCGTCCACCGGCGCGAAGAACTGGAGTTTGATTATTGTCTGGTCCATTTTTACAGTTAATTTTTGGAAATTTTACGCTGGATTGTCTTTAATTCAAAAGGTGTAGGGAAGAATACCCCGGTTTTTAGTTTTATGTTTCAAATAAAAAGGACTGACTCCTGTAGGCGCCAATCCTAATTTAATTCTTACCTAAAAATTTTTAGCGGACAGTAATAAATCGAAAAAGATTACCCCTGCCGCACCTAAGTGAAGCAGGGGTAATTACTTACTGCTATGATTTAGGCTCGCGCGCTATTAACGGCGAGATTTTTTCCCATAACCATATTCAGCGGCAGCACCGAGTTCTTCCTCGATGCGGAGGAGCTGATTGTATTTAGCCATACGGTCGGAACGGCTGGCCGAACCTGTCTTAATCTGCCCAGCGTTAGTAGCTACAGCGATGTCGGCAATAGTAGCGTCTTCTGTTTCACCTGAGCGGTGAGAGATAACAGCCGTGTAGCCGTTGCGTTGAGCGAGTTCAACTGCGCGGAGGGTTTCGGTGAGCGAACCAATTTGGTTAACTTTCACAAGGATAGAGTTAGCGCAACCGAGTTCAATACCTTTCTTTAGATATTTAACATTGGTAACGAAAAGGTCGTCGCCAACGAGTTGGCAACGGTCGCCGATAAGGTCGGTGAGTATTTTCCAGCCTTCCCAGTCGCCTTCAGCCATACCGTCTTCGATAGAATCGATGGGGAATTCTTCAACGAGTTTTTTGAGGAATTCGGCTTGTTCTTTGCTGCTCAATTTAGGAGCGTCGGCACCTTGTTTCCAAGTATAGTCGTAAACGCCATCTTTGAAGAATTCAGACGAAGCGCAGTCGAGGCCGATTGTGATATCTTTACCGGGAACATATCCTGCTTTTTCGATAGCTTGGATAATAACGTTAAGAGCATCTTCGGTGCCATCGAGTGTTGGAGCGAAACCGCCTTCGTCGCCTACAGCAGTGCTAAGGCCGCGAGCTTTGAGCACGCTCTTAAGATTGTGGAACACTTCGGTGCCCATGCGGATGCCTTCTTTGAACGAAGTAGCGCCGATAGGACGAATCATAAATTCCTGGAAACAAATAGGAGCGTCGGAGTGAGCACCGCCGTTGATAATATTCATCATAGGCACGGGGAGTGCATAAGTGTTGCAACCTCCGATATATTTGTAAAGAGGAAGGTCGAGATAGTTAGCAGCAGTTTTAGCCACAGCAAGCGACACGCCGAGGATGGCGTTAGCACCAAGGTTGCTCTTAGTGTCGGTGCCGTCGAGAGCCAACATAGCTTCGTCGATAGCAATCTGGTCGAGAGCGTTCATGCCAACGAGAGCCGATGCGATAGGACCGTTAACATTAGCTACAGCCTTGAGCACACCTTTGCCCATGTAGCGCGATTTGTCGCCGTCGCGAAGCTCGAGAGCTTCGTTAACGCCTGTTGAAGCGCCCGAGGGAACAGAAGCGCGGCCAAAAGCACCTGATTCAAGAACTACATCTACTTCTACGGTGGGGTTGCCTCGTGAGTCGAGTACCTCGCGTCCGATGATTTTTTCTATTTTCATAATAAATATTGCTTATAACTTGTTGTTTATTGTATTATTGTCTTTTTATCGGTGTGCAAAATTACGAAAATTTTCCGTAATAGCGCATACACCTCTTAGTGAAAAAATCTGTTATCCGCACTTAGACGTTCCACACGATGTGCACAAGAGGCATCCTTCTTGATAAACGAGAGTCTCTTGCCCACAGTTGGGACACTTCTGACCGCTGGCCGAGGTGCCGTTGGGGAGATACTTTTTAAGTGCGCGTTCAACGCCCATCTTCCATGTATTAATCGACTGAGAATCAAGTTCAAGCCCACCAACGAGCTTGAGCACTTGGTCGATAGGCATACCATAGCGCAAGACGCCTGATATCAATTTTGCATAGTTCCAATACTCCGGATTGAATTTATCGGACAAGCCTTCGATAGTTGTTTTGTGACCTCTTTTGTTGACAAAACGGAAGTCGTATCGTTTAGCACCGTTTTCGTCGATAGCCTTTACGATAGTGCCGTGAGACACTGATTTAGGAATGAAAATGCCATCGTCGTCATCGGCAAGACCTGTAAAGATTTCATACGGGCGTCCATGAACGAGACCCACAAAAGCAATCCATTTTTCTTTGTTGTTCTGGAAGCGAACGACATCGGCTTCGAGCTCAACCGGACGCTTTGCCATAATAGGTTGGCGGCATACGCAATCGTCTTCTTCGCTCTTCTTTTCTTCTACGGCAACGAGCACACCCGAGCGAGAGCCTTCGCGATAAACGGTGCAGCCTTTGCAGCCGGCATGCCAGGCCTGCCGATAGAGGCTTTCAACCGATTCTATCGTGATGTCGGCGGGCAGATTTATTGTAACAGAGATCGAGTGGTCGACCCACTTCTGTATCCTACCTTGCATCGCTACTTTTTCGCTCCAGTCGATATCGTTGGCAGTAGCGCCGGCGTAGGGTGATTTTGCAACTATTTCATCGAGCTCGGCCTGCGTATAATCGCGCTCTGTGTCAAGGCCTGCCACTTTCATCCAATCGAGGAATTTTGGATGATATACTATATATTCGACAAAAGAATCGCCAGAATCGTCGACATAATCAACGCGTGTAGCTGTTTCAGCGGCATTTATTTTGCGACGGCGCTTATACACAGGCATAAACACAGGCTCAATACCCGACGATGTGCGCGTCATAAGGCTTGTGGTGCCGGTTGGAGCTATTGTGAGACATGCTATATTACGGCGCCCTACGGCTTTCATTCTTTCATATAATTCAGGCGATGCCGATGCCAAGCGTTGAATATATGGGTTAGCGGCTTCTCGAGCAGTGTCGTAAACTTCGAAAGCACCACGTTGGGCCGCCATCTCAACCGACTCGGTATAAGCAGCCAAGGCTACTGCACGATGCACTTTTTCGCTAAAATCTGTTGCTTCGGCAGTGCCATAGCGTAGGCCCATTGCGGCCAGCATATCGCCTTCGGCCGTTGTGCCAAGGCCTGTACGCCTGCCCTTAAGGGTTTTCTCTTTAATTTTAAGCCACAAATCGCGTTCGGGCGACTTCACCTCGTCGGGCTCGGGGTCGGAATTGATTTTATTGAGGATAAGGTCGATTTTTTCCATTTCGAGGTCGATAATATCGTCCATAATCCTTTGAGCCTTACGCACATGATGATTCAACAAGTCGAAGTCAAACTCGGCTTTGTCGGTAAACGGATTTTTTACAAAAGAGTAAAGATTTATAGCGAGGAGACGGCAGCTATCGTAGGGGCATAGCGGAATTTCGCCACATGGGTTGGTCGAGATTGTTTCGAAACCAAGGTCGGCGTAGCAATCGGGGACAGACTCTCGTTTAATAGTATCCCAAAACAGGACTCCGGGCTCGGCCGATTTCCAGGCGTTGCTCACAATTTTTTGCCAAAGAGCCTGCGCATCTATTTGCTTAGTCACCAAAGGCTCTGCCGCATCGACGGGGTACTGCTGTGTATAAGGTTCACCACTTTCGACGGCACGCATAAATTCGTCGTCGATTCTCACCGACACATTGGCACCGGTAACTTTTCCGGGTGTCATCTTGGCATCGATGAAGGCTTCAGAGTCGGGGTGTTTTATCGATACTGTCATCATAAGGGCGCCACGACGGCCGTCTTGAGCGACCTCGCGGGTTGAATTAGAGTATCGCTCCATAAACGGCACGAGGCCGGTCGAAGTCAACGCCGAGTTTTTTACAGCCATTCCTTTCGGGCGCAGATGCGACAAATCGTGGCCGACGCCACCGCGTCTTTTCATGAGCTGCACCTGCTCTTGGTCGATGCGCATTATTCCACCATAGCTATCAGGTTTACCATCGACACCAACGACAAAACAATTAGAGAGCGACCCTACCTGAAAATCATTTCCGATACCGGCCATGGGGCTACCCTGAGGTACGACGTAACGGAAATCGCGAAGGAGCTCAAAAATCTCATCGCTATTCATTCCCTGAGGATATTTCGCCTCGATACGTGCCAGTTCGCCGGCCAGACGTCGATGCATATCATCGGGCGTCTGCTCATAGATATTTCCGTCGCTGTCTTTGAGAGCATATTTGCTTACCCAAACTTGCGCAGCGAGTTCGTCGCCGCCAAAATATTTCAGCGTAGCCTCGTAGGCCTGCTCGTAAGTGTATATTGGTCGTTCCATAAAATAGATAAATGGATAACGTTTAATTAACCAAGGGCTTAAAATGTTGTTTCAAAAGGCATTGGGAAGCAAGTTGCCACAATTCTCCTATCGCTTGCATAGTAAATTGTATATACTGCCATCCACCTACAAAATTAGTAAATTTATAGTGAACGACAAAACTCCCCGGCAATTAAAATCGGCCACTTCAAAAATGGCCGAATAAGGCAAAAGCGTCGCAACGCAAACAGCGCCATCGGCACGTCGCGTGCCGTTTCTAATGAGACCCTATGGCATAAAATGCAGGGTTGCATTGCTGCAACCCTGCGATATCTCTAATTACACATATTTAGCGTAGTCGGCATTTCGCATATCGCCTGTTTCGTTGAAAGCGTTGTGGAATGCGAATGCGGCATGTAGTGTATGCGGAGTCTGGCCGCCGGCACCAAGCTTGAGGTAATCGTTAAGCAGTGGGCGATATATCGGGTGAGCGCAATTGTTGATAATTTCGTGGGCGCGTTCTACCGGATCTTTGTGGCGCAAGTCGGCAATACCTTGGTCGGTAATGAGGATGTCGACAGAGTGCTCGCTATGGTCGGGGTGAGCAACCATTGGCACGATGTTGCTGATAAGACCGCCCTTGCTTATCGACGGGCACGAGAAAATCGACAGGTAAGCGTTACGTGTGAAGTCGCCCGAACCACCAATACCGTTCATCATCTTTGTACCGAGAACATGTGTCGAGTTTACGCTACCAAAGAGGTCGGCCTCGAGAGCTGTGTTCATAGCAATAACGCCTATTCGACGTATAACCTCGGGGTTATTCGAAATTTCGGCCGGGCGCATGAGGATTTTATCGTGGAAGAAGCTGAGGTCGGAGAATAGCTTTTGCTCGGTCTCGTCGGTGAATGTCATAGAGCATGTCGACGCGAAAGTACATTTACCTTTCTGGAGTAGGTCGAGGACTGCATCTTGTATAACCTCGGTATACATCATGAAGTTGGGCAGTTCTTTGCTCTCGCCAAGGTCGTAAAGCACGGCATTAGCCACATTGCCGACACCCGATTGCAAGGGGAGGAATTCTTTAGGCAGACGGCCGGCCTTATACTCGCTTACAAGGAAACGAACTACATTAGAACCAATCTGTTTCGACACTTCATCGGGAGCTGTAAAAGGCTTCACACAGTCGTAAGAGCTGGTGCGTACGATACCGGCAATCTTAGCTGGGTCAACTTTAAGGATGGGCGAGCCAATGCGGTCGTTTGCTGCAAAGATGGGTATTTCGCGGCGATAAGGCGGATCTAAAGGCATATACACGTCGTGCATACCGAGGAGAGCATGAGGCAATTTGTCGTTAAGCTCTATAAAGATTTTCTTTGCCATGGCAGCAAAGGTAGGCACGTTACCCATACCACAACCGAGCACAATTTCGCCTTTATCGTTTATATCGGCAGCCTCGATAATAGCTACATCAATAGGCCCGTAGGTGCCATAGCGCATTTCCTGTGCCATTTCCGACAAGTGACGGTCGAAATAGTGGCAATCGTGAGAATTGATACGCTTGCGAAGGTCGGGCACATTCTGGTAAGGTGCGCGCATATTATAAGCGTTAGCACGAGATAGCACACCGTCGACGTGGTCGCTGGTAGATGCTCCGGTAAAGAGATTAATCTTGAACGGGCGTCCGGCTTCGTGCTCACGTTCAGCCTTTTTTGCAAGTTCTTCTGAAATAAATTTGGGCGTACCGGGCGCGGTAAAACCTGAAAGTCCGACGGTATCGCCATTGTTAATCATTTCGGCAGCTTCTTTAGCCGTAATAGTGTTGAATGCCATTGTATTTTAGTATAAAATTTTTTCGAGGTATAAATTATCTTAGAATTTGCGTTGTAGAATTTCGCCCCAGATAACAGCTTGGCGCAACCCATTGTGGTCGAGGGGCTCAACGCCGTTATTTACATCGGTATCGGCAACGGTAGGTTCCGGTAAATCTTCTGTTATACGCATTCCTTCATATTCGCTATCGAGCAATGGCTTTGGCTCGATGGCTTCTTTTTTCTTGCGTTTTGGTGTTTCTTGTTTCACGACTCTCGGAGTCTCCATTTTTTGGCGTATCGGGGCTTTTTTTGCTGCTGTTTTGTTCTTTTTTTGCGACGAAGAACGCTCGGCCCACCCTATAAGGAGAGCCAAAACAATAACGCCAATAATTTTGAATAACTCGATGTCCACTTTTTTTTGTAATTTTGTGCAAATTTACGCATTATTGCGTAATGCTACAAATTAATTTGCTAAATGGAGAATGTTAATTCCGACATATCAGCACTAAGCGCAACGAAGCATCTTTTTATTGAGACATACGGATGCCAGATGAACGTTGCCGATAGTGAAGTTGTGGCTTCCATTATGGAAATGGCAGGCTATAATCTCGTTGACGACATCGACAACGCAGATGCGATTCTGCTGAATACGTGCTCTATACGCGACAATGCCGAGCAGAAAATCGTGGCCCGTCTACAAGCGCTAAATGCGTTGCGGCGAAAACGCAAAAGACCGCTCATCATAGGTGTTATAGGCTGTATGGCCGAACGTGTAAGGCACGACCTTATCAGCAATCACGGTGTAAATCTCGTGGCCGGGCCCGACGCCTACCTCGACCTACCGGCGTTATTTTCTGCAGCCGAAGCAGGTCAAGACGCTGTCAATGTTGAATTAAGCACGACTGAGACTTATCGTGATGTGGTGCCGGCGCGCATACCCGGGCAGAACGTATCGGGATATATCAGCATAACACGCGGTTGCAACAATTTTTGCTCGTACTGTATCGTGCCATATACTCGCGGACGCGAGCGCAGTCGCCCCGTCGACAGCATTCTAAAAGAGCTTAGCGACCTTAGTCGACGTGGATTTAGAGAGGTTACATTACTCGGGCAAAACGTCAACAGCTACGATTACACAACCGACGATGGCTCCCGAATAGGTTTCGCACAACTGCTGGCAATGGTAGCCGAAGCCGCACCCGATATGCGCATCCGCTTCACCACATCGCACCCCAAAGATATGAGCGACGACACTATAGCCGTCATCGCCGCTCACTCTAATATCTGCCGGCATATACATCTGCCGGTGCAAAGCGGCAGCAATAAGGTGCTCGACGCCATGAACAGAAAATATACGCGCGAATGGTATCTGGGGCGTATTGAAGCCATACGTAAAGCCATACCCGATTGCGCTATTTCTACCGACCTCTTCACCGGCTTCCACGACGAAACTGAAGCCGATTTTGAAGAGACTCTTTCGCTTATGCGCGAAGTAGGTTTTGATGCCGCTTTTATGTTTAAGTATTCAGAGCGACCCGGCACATTGGCCGCCAGAACAATGCCCGATAACATACCGGAAGAGGTCAAAATCGACCGTTTGAATCGCATGATAGCTCTTCAAAACGAGCTATCGGCAGCCGCGAACAGCCGCGACGTAGGCCGTGAATTTGAAGTCCTCGTCGAAGGTGTGGCAAAGCGCAGCAAAGAGCAGATGGTAGGACGTACCAGCCAAAATAAAACGGCGGTATTTCCAAAAGGTAATGCCAAGGTGGGGCAAACGGTAAAAGTGAGAGTTGTATCGTCGACATCGGCCACTTTGATGTGCGAGTTAGTCTAAATAATTGATTTTCCAATATTTTGGCGTATATTTGCAATATGACAAGCCAACAAAAAATATTATGGGCCGATGATGAAATCGATTTGCTAAAACCTCATATTTTATTTCTGCGAGGCAAAGGCTACGATGTCGTTACCGCAAACAACGGGCGCGACGCTCTCGATATGGCCTTGGCCGACGATTTCGATTTGATAATCCTCGACGAGAATATGCCTGGCCTTACCGGCCTCGAAACGCTGGCCCTTATTAAGCAGAGATTACCTCAGACACCCGTTATTATGATAACGAAGAGTGAGGAGGAAAATATTATGGACCAGGCCGTTGGCAGTAAAATTGCCGACTATCTTATAAAGCCTGTCAACCCCAATCAGATATTGCTTGCTATAAAAAAGCATCTTCACTCGGAGAAGCTCGTCATGCAGAAGGCCACCGCCGACTATCGCCAAGAATTCGGAGAACTCGGGTCGCTCATAAATAGCGCCGACACCATCGAAGACTGGTACGACCTCTACGACAGGCTCGTCTTTAGAGAAATGGAGCTTGCTCAAGCCGGCACCAATATGGGCGAGATGCTCGAAATGCAGAAAAAAGAAGCCGACTCAGAGTTTTTCAAATGGGTGCGTCGCAAATACGAAACATGGGTTACCGACGATGAGAACAGACCATTGATGAGCCCTCAGGTATTCCCTCGAAAGGTATTCCCACTGCTCGATGCCGGCGAAAAAGTGTTCTTCATACTGATTGATAACTTCCGTCTTGACCAATGGCGCACAATCAAGCCATTGCTGGCCGAGTATTTCAGTTTCGATGAACAACTATATACCAGCATTTTACCCACCGCCACACAATATGCCCGAAACTCTATTTTCTCCGGGCTGATGCCTATTCAGATTGAGAAAATGTTTCCTGAACTGTGGATTGATGAGGATGCCGAAGAAAGCAAAAACAGTAATGAGGCACCGCTCATAGCCACGCAATTTGAGCGCTATCGACGCAGCTGCCGCTTCTCATATAACAAGATAAACGACAATGCCTCCGGCGAGAAGCTGTTACGCGAATTCAATAGTCTTGAGAATAACGACTTGAATGTCATCATCTTCAACTTTATCGACATGCTGTCGCATGCACGCACCGAGTCGAAAATGATACGTGAACTCGCATCGACCAACGCCGCCTATCGCTCACTCACCGAATCGTGGTTTAAACACTCATCGGCCCTCGAGATTTTCCGTCGCATTGCCGAAAAAGGCTATAAAATAGTGCTCACCACCGACCATGGCACCATACGCGTAGACAACCCCATAAAGGTCGTTGGCGACAAAAACACCAATACCAACTTGCGGTATAAACTCGGCAAGAATCTTGCGTACAATCCCAAGCAAGTTTTTGAGATAAAAAATCCGAGTCGTTTCGGGCTCCCTTCCCCCAACGTGTCTACCACGTACGTTTTTGCCGCCCGCGACGATTTTTTTGCCTATCCAAACAATTATAACTACTACGTGCAATATTATACAGGCACGTTCCAGCACGGCGGTATCTCACTTGAAGAAATGCTCATACCGCTGATAACGCTATCACCTAAATAATCAAGCAAGCAAGATATGAAGACTATCAACGTTGAAAATCTCGAGGCACTGCCTAAGGCAGCACTACAATTTGTCGAATTAATGGGCGACAATACCGTTTTTGCCTTTTACGGCGATATGGGAGCCGGTAAAACAACGTTTATAAATCAGCTATGCCGCACGCTCGGTGTAGACTCCGACGATACTGCATCACCTACGTTCGCTCTTATAAACGAATATCGGTCGGACACGACAGCGGAGTTGATATATCATTTTGACTTCTACCGCATTGACGACCTCGACGAAGCTCTCGAGCTTGGCATTGAAGACTATTTCGACTCGGGCGCACTGTGCCTTATTGAATGGCCCGAAAGAATAGCGCCGGTCTTGCCATCCGACACCGTGACGGTGCGCATACGCGTCAACGACGATGATTCGCGTACTCTCGAGATATCGGAATGAGCTTCGCTATAGAATATATCGACTCCTGCACCTCAACCAATAGCATATTAGCTGAGCGCAGCGATTGCCATCACGGGCACACAATAGCATGCCGCGAGCAAACGGCAGGACGCGGCCAGCGTGGTAACTCGTGGGAGGCGGCGCCCGGTGAAAATCTCACATTCTCGCTTCTGTTGCTCCCGCATAGGCTCGATGCCGTGAGGCAATTTGAACTATCTATGATAGTGTCTTTGGCTATCGTAGAGAGTCTCGACTCCATTTTCGCCGAATATGGCTCCGACCTAAAAGCCAAAGTAAAATGGCCCAACGACATATATGTCGGCGACAAAAAAATATGCGGAATCTTAATTGAAAATAAGTTGTCGGGCAGCGCTATCGAACGCGCGATAGTAGGCATAGGCCTAAATGTGAACCAAACGATTTTTGTATCCGACGCTCCCAACCCCACTTCAATAGCTCTGCTCACCGGGAGACTTACGCCGCTAAAACCATATCTTGAACAATGTGTCGACAAATTAGTTGAGCAATTCGATATGTACGATGATTGTCCCGACCCGGCGCGGCTCAAAGCTGATTACATGCAAAAATTGATAAGAACCTCGGGGCAGCATCCATTCTTCGATGAGCATAACGGTCTGTTCTATGGACACATAACAGATGTCGACCTCAACGGTATGCTAACGCTATCGAATGGGCGCAAGTATGCATTCAAAGAAGTATCTTTTATATTTAACGACAAAACTGATGGAACTATCTCCTAAGCAGCAAAATACCCTTGCATTACTCAAAGATAAAAAACCGATAAGAGTGCTTTTCATTTGTTTGGGCAATATCTGTCGCTCTCCGGCTGCCGAAGGAGTGTTGAGCGATATCGTTGAAAACCAAGGCTGTGCAGACAATTGGATTATAGACTCTGCCGGAACCGGACGCTGGCATATAGGTCAGCTTCCCGACAATCGCATGAGGGTGCACGCACGTCGGCGCGGGATAGAACTGACCCACCGGTGCCGACAAGTATCAGCAGCTGACTTTGATGATTTTGATATTATCATACCGATGGATTCTCAAAATGAGAGCGATCTGCGACGTCTCGCGCCGAGTGTTGAAGCTGAAGATAAAATAATACCCATGGCAGCACTTGTCGACAAGGCTATGCGCTACGACTATATCCCAGACCCATATTACGAGGGAGCTGAAGGCTTTGAGTTGGTACTTGATCTTCTTGAGAGCGGATGCCAAAATCTTGCTCGTCTTTTTTCTTAGCTCAATTTCATTTCGCGAAAAATCTTCGCAAAAATCACGTCTTAGAGCTGTTTGCCAATAGCTCCACTCTTTTATGCAAATGCTACGATATCGCAACAGAATTAAGGCTGGTAGAAAATCTTTTTTGTTTCTATCGTGCCATTATCCATCTTTATTTTGATGATATAAATGCCTTTTGCCGTAATTTGAGGAACTTTACGGCCATCTAAAGTATAGATTTCGGAATCTCCCGATTCTTCAACAACGACGTTGTCAATTCCGGATAGGTAATCGTCGTAATAATATTTATTTTCATCAATCCATTTAGAGCTATTACGAATCCATTGGACTCTGCTTTTTACGGCATCGATGGTTATCAATGCGGCATCCGGCCATCTATTTTTGTCGGCACTACTTGCTTCACACACCTTAGAAGCATAGTCTTCCATATAAGCGGCTATATCTTCCAACTTTGGATAGAATGTCTGCCATTCATCTATAAAAGCATCTGAGAACGCTTTTGTGTAAAAGACCTGTGGAATAATCTTCCATTTAGAATAGCTTGGCAGGTTGTTCATAACCCAATCGGTAGGAGGCTGAGCACAATCCAGCATCGGATCCCACATTGGGCCGGCCTTCCAAATGCTATTTTCACCTTTGTCTTTATAAAGATAAAAACTTCCGTTAAACCCATCTTTATCGCCTAATACCTCACGAACTAAAAATAATTTAGCCAACGAGTGCGCATCGATTATATTTGCCCAAGATTCTTTGATAGAGTCTTCTTTGGAATATATGGTTTCATTCAACTTATAGAATTCATCATAAAGCCAATTCTCCTGCATCTCCGATAACTCTTCGGGAGTGTGGTAAGTGACTCGCATTGTAGTCCAACCAGGCTCCTTAATCACTATCTGGCACGAATCGCTATAATTGTCAATCTCGACGAGCCAACCGTATGGAATAGTTTCTTCGTCTTCGTTTAAGTCTTCTTGTTCGTATATATTAACACGATTTTTATCTATCTTGATGCTTTCGGCCACATTATAAAGGCCCAAATATTCACCGTTCAGAACCAATTCTACCGGAACGAGCCGAGGAGCCCAATCCATACCGGCTATTCGGGCGAGCTCCATACCCATCATTTGAGCTATCCCGGAACCGCCCGAAGAATTGAGCAAAGCGAAATGCTTTTGCTTAGGCATGCCGAGAAATTCAGTCTTTTTCTCAAATTTAATTTTATAAGGTTTTTTATCAAGCAACCAAGAGGCATTTCCTCGCCCTTTTATGGTAATTTCTACCGGCTCTTCCAATGACCCCAGTGTAAAATCTTTACTTTCACAGGCATCAGGAATTTCGACCCATAGCCCTGCAGGTATTTTCGTCTCTTTATCGACAACAGGCACCGAGTCTTCTGTGTTAATGTAGAGAATCGGTAGTGTTTGGCTGGCATTTTGTGCAGTCCACTCAATACTATCGCCATCAATTGATGTCGCGTAAATGAGCTGATAACTCAGCACTAAGAAACTGATTAGAAACGTTCTACACACAATCGTTAGATTTTGACCGGTAGTTCTTAAAAAGAAATCAAATAGATAATCCGGTGCGTTCGTATAGCCCGAAGAGCAAGTCCATAAGGTGAACGGCAGTGCCCGTGCAACCTTTAGTAAGAGCATCGAGTGTAGCTTTTACAATTAGGACTCCATCGGCACCGCGCGAAAGTTGAATCAGACACTTATTGCTACCTCTAAGATCTTCGTCGATGGTCGTTTCATCGGGAAGGAGATAAACAAAGCTATGGTCTTCGTATGCCTCATTGTAAAGACGCTCTATTTCTTCGATTGCAATCGGTGTTTCGAGTCGAGCCACCAAGTCGAGTCGCTCAAACGGAGCCTCGTCGGCTGCCATCGAAGTTATGGTGTGGATAAACGAAGGCTGTACTTGCTGAAGGGTCACGCGAGCTTCTTCCGTTGCATCATCAAGGCTCCAAGGGCGATTTGTTGCCATCATGACCTCAACGGGAGCATTCAGCATTTCGTTTTTAGCAAGCGGCAGCAGTGCAAGTTCGATAAGCATAGCCTCGGCTCTTGGCGACACAGCGGCTCTGGCATCACGCACGAGGGCCTTACGATAGTATTCCGGCAAGCCATACACAAACTCTGCCGGTCGGTCAGCACGCAAGTGGTCGGCATTTCCGATAACAATAAGGCGGAAATTCTCGTCGCTATTGAACTTCTCGCGTATCTCTTCTGTGATATTTTCTTCGTCGATAACGAAAAGCACGTCGAGGCCGTCGAGGTTCAATACACGCTCGAGTGTTAAATCGGTCTCACCGGCGTAGACAGGGTGTAGGATCGACAATGGCACAGTATTGCCGGCAGGCGATGCAACTGCCCGAAGGTCGACATCGGGGTGTCGCAATAAAAGGCGCAACAGCTGCTTTCTAACGGGGTCGTTAACAGCATCGGGGCCGTATATTCCAACTTTTATCATAGGTATATTTTTCTATTATTCCACCGGTTTTATGCGCTCTACTCCAGCGCGGATACGAGCAACGGTAGCTTCTCGGCCCATAAGGTCGGTTATATCAAACATGTGAGGACCTTTACACTCGCCTACCACCGTGAGACGGAATGCATTCATCACATTACCAAGGTGGTAGCCGTTTTGCTCAATCCATCCAAGAACTTTAGGCTCAAGATAAGCGCCATCGAAGTTGCTTTCGCCCTCCAAGAGGTTAGCCAATGCCGTCATGATAGTAGGCATCTCTTCGCTCCAGCGTTTTTTCACCGCCTTAGGTTCGTATTTAGTCGGAGCAACAAAGAAGAAACGGGCATTATCCCACAAGTCGCGCACAAAATTTATACGGCTCTTAACCATTCCCACCGCACGTGTAATGTACTCGTCGGAAAAATCGTCAGGGTCAACGCCGTTGTCTTTCATCACAGGCTTAAACAGCTCGGCCAAATCGGCGTCTGGCATAGTTTGTAAATATGTATGATTAAACCACTTACCTTTTTCGTATGCAAATTTAGCACCGGCACGTGAGCAGTGGTCGAGCGAGAATTTGCTAATAAGCTCGTCCATCGACATTACCTCGGTATCGTCGCCCGGGTTCCATCCCAGCAAAGCCAGGAAGTTGACAACAGCTTGTGGCAAATAACCGCTTTCACGATATCCCGACGATGTTTCGCCACTCTTGGGGTCGTGCCATTCGAGGGGAAAAACAGGGAATCCAAGGCGATCGCCGTCGCGCTTACTCAATTTACCTTTTCCATCGGGCTTGAGCAGGAGTGGCAGGTGGACAAATGCCGGTGCGGTATCGGCCCATCCAAAAGCCTCATACAAAAGCACATGCAATGGAGCTGATGGGAGCCATTCCTCACCGCGAATCACGTGCGACACTTTCATCAGATGGTCGTCGACAATGTTGGCGAGATGGTATGTAGGCAGGTCGTCGGCACTCTTATAAAGCACCTTGTCGTCGAGTATGTCACTCTTGATTGTTACGCGACCGCGGATAAGGTCGTCGACAGCGACATCGCGTCCCGGGTCGATACGGAAGCGCACCACATACTGCACGCCATCGGCTATTAGCCTTGCCACCTCGTCGACAGGCATAGTGAGTGAGTTACGCATCGACATACGTGTCGACGCATCATACTGGAAATTAGCTATTTCAGCACGTTTAGCATCGAGCTCGACCGGAGTATCGAAAGCGATATAGGCCTTACCGCTATCAAGGAGCATTTTGACGTGCTCGCGATAGATGTCGCGACGCTCGCTCTGCTTGTAGGGGCCGTAAGGACCGCCTTCGCGAACGCCTTCGTCAATCTCTATACCAAGCCATGCCAAAGCTTCGTTGATATAATCTTCGGCTCCAGGCACAAAGCGCTGGGAGTCGGTATCTTCTATTCTAAGAATCATCTTGCCGCCATGCTGACGCGCAAACAGATAATTATACAATGCAGTACGAACGCCTCCGATGTGCAGAGGACCTGTTGGTGATGGTGCAAAACGCACACGCACTTCTCTTTGTGATGTAGACATTTTATAATGCTTTTAATGCCGCAAAATTAATTAAATGTGGCAATTTACACAAATATTTTTAGCAGTATCGGCGATTGCTAGCGCGCCAACGTAATATTGGCGACTCTCCGAGCCGCCAGAGAGGGTGGAGATACCGAGGGCGGGCGACACCTTAGTCGCGAAGTGCCGTACCTCCGGCACTGATTCAATTTTTTTACGGCGCAATCCGGGCATAGCTCGCTATCGCTCCCTGTACACGGCTAACCATAGTGTAGCCGCTCCGCGGCATGGGACATTGTCGAATCTCCGACTCGATGCTGCGCGGATGGGGTGAGCGGGGCGGCGAGCCGACGATGTCATATATGCCCCGTTGTGAACGAAAAAATCGCTATCTTTGCAGCAAATATTTTGAGCTATGAAATTTATATCATGGAATGTCAATGGTCTCAGAGCCATTGTTAGTAAAGGTTTCGCTGAAATTTTCAAAGGCTTCGACGCCGATTTTGTATGTCTTCAAGAGACGAAGCTGCAGGAAGGACAAATCGACTTGCATTTCGACGGCTACGAGGCTTACTATAACTACGCAGAGCGCAAGGGATATTCGGGCACTGCTATATTTACGCGGCATCGTCCTCTCTCGGTTCGACGCGGCATCGGTGTGGAGCGTCACGACCACGAGGGGCGCGTTTTGGTGTTAGAGTATGTCGATTTCTATCTGGTGAATGTGTATGTGCCAAATTCGCAGAGCGAGCTTGCGCGCTTAGACTATCGCGTTGATTGGGAAGCTGAATTCCTCAAATTCATCCAGGAACTCGACATGACAAAGCCCGTAATAGTGTGTGGCGATATGAACGTGGCACACAAGGAAATAGACCTTGCAAATCCATCGTCGAACCACCACAACGCCGGTTTTACCGATGAAGAACGTGCCTGCATGACGCGTTTTCTCGACGCCGGATATGTCGACACTTACCGTCATTTCAATCCCGACAAAAAAGCGGCCTACAGCTGGTGGAGTTACCGCGGTGGAGCTCGCGCACGCAATGTGGGCTGGCGTATCGACTATTTCATTGTGTCGGAGCGCATTGCCGGGCTTCTCAACGACGCATCAATCTATCCCGAAGTACTTGGCTCCGACCACTGCCCCGTAGGCGTTGACATCAAGCTATGAGACTCCTTAGCAGCGCACACGACCTTGAAGAGCGGGTACTTGAGTTAGGGTTTCTGCCATTTTTCCGCAATAGCATTGCCGGTTTTTCCGTTGAAGAGATGAGCGACCCCGACTTATGGTTTGTCAAAGACCTCGACGGCCCGTGGGAATGGAAAGGACCTGTTATCCGTCGTCGCAAATGCGCCTACGGCAAGTTTTTCGGTTGTAAAACGATGTATATCAGTCTTGAATGGTTTGCCGATTTTGTCAATTGGCGTCGTGCATCGCGGCCTCTTATATCCGGCAGCGAAGGCAAACTTGGCGACACGACGGTGCTGAACGCTATCGAGGAGTTCGGCTCTATGTTGTCGCCCGACCTGAAAAGACTTTTTGAGGCACTGCCACGCCGTAAGCGCACTGCCACCGACCTTGTCGACCTCACGGGCCTGGGCGATGTTGAATATAAGGTTAACCGCAATGCCCTCGAGCGCTCACTGACGTCGTTGCAGATGGGCACACACATCGTAATCGAAGATTTTGAGTATGCCGTGAGTAAAACAGGAAAGGAATTCGGTTGGGGCCTTGCACGATATAATACGCCCGAAAATCTTTTTGGAGAAGATTTTGTCGAGACATCAAAAGGGCGCACTCCGGTCGAATCGTACCGCCTGATGTACGACTACCTGACAAAACTTCTGCCGTCGGCTTCGGGGCGACAGATTGCTTCGATTCTTAAATAATCTACGAAAAAAAATAGTGCTGTTAACGGCTACGCCTATGCCGTAAGCATTCTATCAACGACCTGTTATCGAGGCTTCTATAGCGTTGATATCGGCCACCAATTTACGCTCTGTCGACATACGGTCTTCGATATTGTTGATAGCGTAAATTACCGTAGCGTGTGTGCGGTCGATTTTATGGCCTATCGTTGTCAGCGGCATCTTAGCCAGCTTTTTAGCGAGATACATCACAACCTGACGGGCATCGGAAACCTCACGCTTACGCGTCTTGGTGAAGAGTTGATCGGGGAGGATGTTGTAATATGAAGCTACCGCCTCGGCTACCATCTCAAAGTTTACCTGCTTGCGGTTAATCTTCACGGCATTGGCAAGGACGCGTTGTGCCAATTCGAGCGTGATATCGGTGTTGAGTGCAGCCGCATGAGCGACAAGAGATACAACAACGCCTTCGAGCTCTCGCACGCTATTGGTTATGTTTGAAACAATATACTCGGCCACTTCTGTCGGCAACGACAAACCATCTTGCTCGGCCTTGAGTTTCAACACACTGCGGCGCAACGAGATGTCGGGGCGTTCGAGTTCGACCTGCATACCCCATTTGAAGCGGCTCAACAGCCTCTCTTCAAAGCCTTCCATCTCAGCCGGCGAACGGTCGCTCGACATTATTATCTGCTTGCTGTGATTGTGCAGATGGTTGAAGATATGGAAGAACGTATTCTGAGTGCCCGGCATATTCTGCAGGTCTTGAATATCGTCGATGATGAGCGTGTCGATACCCTGATAGAAATGGAAGAAATTGTTGATGTTCTTCGAAGCGGCTGCCGTATACTGGCTCTGGAAGAGACGCGCCGTGACGTAAAGCACTCTTGCCTGCGGGTTGCGCTCTTTTACGCGTATGCCGATAGCCTGTATGAGGTGCGTTTTACCCACGCCCGAGGGGCCGAATACAAATAGCGGGTTAAACGTCTTCAACGACGGATCGTTGCCGATGGCCTCGCCTATCGAGCACGCTATCTTGTTGCTGTCGCCCACACAATAATTCTCGAAAGTATAGCGCGGGTTAAGCTGCGAATCAAAGTCTTCGTTAGGCTCGCTGCGGAAAGGGTTTGCAGCCGGTTTGGGTTGGGCTATAATGCTCTGCGACGGTGCCACACTCTTCTGGCTCGTTCCTGTGGTGGGGTCGTTGTTAACGATGAGGTAGCGATAGAAGATGCTCACATTCTCGCCAAAAACTTTTTTGACGGCCGCACGCACTACAGGCAAGAATCGTGCCTCGATGATATCAACAAAAAACGACGACTGCACCTTCAACACGAGCTTGCGCTCCACGGCATCAAAGCTATCGCAAGTGATATCGCGGAACCAAGTGTCGAAGTGTTGAGGCGAAATGTTGTCTTTTATAAATTGACAGCATTGCGCCCATAATTCTTGGTGAGTGTTCGTCATTTTTTATGGGGTTGCTTTTGCGGTTACAAAATTCCTAAAAAATTTTTTTCAAAACAAGTGCATTTTTTTTTGCATTTTTGATTTTTTCTGCAAGTGTATTTATTACAGATATTTAAGCAACATCTGTGATAAGCACTAAAAACCAAGCCTTTCAAAACCGCAATTCAGCTGAAATATAGGTATTTAGAAGCCGACACATCTTTTAAGTTCATTTGCGCGACAAAAAATAAACATAGCTTTGCGATATTTGTGGCGCTATTTTTTGTTAAAAATAAAAGTTACCTACTATTTATAATGATTTCAAATAATATAAACCTTATTCGCTAAGAAAAACGGGCATTTTTGCACTAAAATCGCCGGATGTAGCAGTGATGATTCCATCGCCGGTGACGCGCACCGATTTGCCGTCGGAATCGATGAGTCCGACCTCGCGTTCACACGACAAAGAGAAGTCGCGGTAATCGCTATCAATCAACACGCCAAGGGCATTATAGGCAAATACTCTGGGCGTGATAGTCTCGCCGAAACGCACATCGCGGCGCCAGTCGGCAAACTGTATTTCGGCGACTTGGTCATCGTTCACCTTGCCCGACACGACAGCATAGATGGCGTTGCCAACAGCGCGTTCGGGGCCGTCACTGGTGCGGTTTCGCACTCCGAGGGCCTGTGTATAAAGAGCCGACGAACCGCCGCCGTCGAGGTTGACGGCTTCGGTAGCTCCGGCATAAAGCATCAGGTCGGCAAGCATATCGGTAGTAACACCCACCGAGAAACCACGGCCATCGACCACGAGCATCACTATTTTCGAGCCGCCGTCACCGATACCTATTGCCGTACGCGGGTGGCGGTAGGTGGTGAGGTTGCTCGGGCGCTCAGGTTCGATTTTAGCCCCTCCTCTCACGTTTTCGGGCGTACCCGACACACATTCAACGGGATAGATGCGTTTCCCGTCGGCTGTAGCCACGATATTATCAATCTCAACTATATCGCCCGGCACCAGAGCGGCAACAAAATCTTTCGCGCCGATCGTGCCGTTTGCCATATCTTCACCGCGGCCACAAAGCACGTATCCATCGTCGGGGATTACAGCATCGCCGTCGAATGTAGGTTGTGACACTACTTCAAGGCGATATTTTCTACCGGCTACAAAGGCATCGCCGTCGACGAGGCGGCACACTACTTCGGCACACAGCCCGGCATAGTCGCCTTGGTTGGTACTACCCCAGAAACGTGGCGTGTAGAGGGTGAGGCCGTTGTCGGTCGACATTTCGTTTATACCATGAAACTCTACGCTGTTTGCACCGCAAAAGGCCACACCGCCATAGAAGTTGAGCGACCCTATATGCGCTATGCCATCGGCGTCGATAACAAACTGGCAACCGCTGTTTGTGGCTTTATACACCTCACCACCAACTATAGCAGCGTTCACCGTAGAGCCTACTTTAGTGCTGCCGTTCGAGGCCTCGCCTCGCGTAACGAAGAAGTCGGCGTTGACACCGGCAAAGAATAGCGTCGAGTCGTTCGACGACATCTCGGCCATGGCCGATGTCTTGGTGCGGCCTGCAAGTTTTTCGCCAACTACGGAGCGCAACGACACTCCCGGGGTGTTTCTGTCGATGGTGAGATAGAACACATCGAGCGGATTTTCGCCCGACAGATGCAAGGCTGTATGCGTGGTGCCGGGGCCCACTTTGGCATGAAATACGGTGTCGATTTGTAAAGTATCGTTGCCGATAGTTATCGCAGGCAGCGTACGAGCCGAAGCGAGAGCGCTCGCCACAATCGTCAAACAAAGTGAAAACAAAAGTTTTTTCATGGTATATTAAGGTATTAATCGTTACAATAATTCAGATAATAGCACTAAGGCCTGTGCCGTGGCGCGCTCTATTACAGCGCTACGGTCGCCCGTAAAGCGATAGCAACGAGCCACCGTCTGCGTTGGCGTCGACGCTGCAATCCACACTGTACCAACAGGTTTCTCGGGCGAGCCTCCTCCGGGACCCGCTATGCCCGATGTGGCAATACCGCAATCGGCGGCACAAAGGCGTCGCACACCCACGGCCATGCCTTCGACTGTAGGCTCGCTGACGGCTCCATGAGCTGCTATGGTGTCGGCATCAACGGCGAGCACGTGGCTCTTGACATCGTTGGAATAAGCCACCACACCGCCGCGCATCACGTCGGAGCATCCGGCTATCGCCGTTATCGTATGCGCTATATTGCCTCCCGTACAACTCTCAGCCGTGGCCACGCTATAGCCGTGTTGGCGCAATTTGTGCAGCAAGATCTCGGCCGGCGACAGTTTGCCGTCGGCCGCAAGGTAGCACCCGACGCTTTCTTTGAGGTCATTGACCACTATGTCGAAGTCGGCAACATCGCCGTCCTCCGTAAAATCGGCATCAAGGCGCAAGGTAATCTCACCAAAGACAGGTAGATAGGCCAGCTTGTAATTGTCGGACAAACGGTCTTCAAAGTCGGTGAGACGCTGTGCGAGAGCCGACTCGGTGATGCCTGTCACCGTAAATTCGCGATGTAAGATGGCGCCGCCGCTACCGAAGTGCTCATACACTTGTCGTGCCACTTCGGGCAAGGCTCCACGCGTCTCGTAGGGCACGCCGGGCATGGCAACGAGTACCCTGCCCTCTTTCTCAAACCACATGACAGGCGCTGTGCCGTAGCGGTTTTGTATCACACGACACGTGGTAGGCACAAGAGCTTGCATCGCCGTCAACTCATTCATTTTCAGGTTGCGGCCCGCAAAGATACTCTCTATATTTTCTGTCACGGAAGCATCGAGGCGCAACTCGCCGCCAAAGACGTCGATGAGGACGCTTTTGGTGATATCGTCGCGCGTGGGTCCAAGGCCTCCGGTGGTAACGACGAGGTCGCTCTCATCGAGGGCTGCAACGATGGCGGCACGTATGTCGGCGGCCTTGTCGGCCACGGTGCGTATATTCTTGACAAGCCAGCCGTCGGCGCCGAAGGTACGGGCCACCAGACCCGAATTGGTGTCGACAACGCGGCCCAACAATATTTCATCACCTATTATAATAATAGATAGCGAACGTGCCTTAGATTTCGACTCTGGCATATGGTGTTGCATCGTAGGGGCAGAATTGTTTATCAAGATATTTGAAATAGCCGGCCATAGCAACCATGGCGGCATTGTCGGTAGTATATTTTCGCTCGGGTATGAATGCGTCGAGACCCTTGCGCGCGCAGAAATCGGCAACGGCAGCCCTCACGCCCGAGTTGGCCGACACCCCGCCGCCGATGGCAACGGTATCGACGCCGGTCTGCGCCACCGCCTTCTCGAGTTTGTCGAGCAAGATTGCTATTATCGTGGATTGCAACGACGCTGCGAGGTCGGCCCGGTTCTTGTCGATGAAATCGGGGTCGATCTTGAGGCCGTCGCGCAAGGTGTAGAGGAACGAGGTCTTCAGTCCACTGAAGCTATAATCGAGACCGGCGATATGCGGCCGCGCAAACTTAAAGTGCGAGGCATCGCCCTCGGCGGCGAGACGGTCGATATGCGGCCCACCGGGATAAGGCAGGCCCATCACCTTGGCACATTTGTCGAAGGCCTCGCCGGCGGCGTCGTCGATGGTGCGTCCGAGTATCTCCATGTCGTTATAGCTCTTCACTAATATCAATTGCGAGTTGCCGCCCGAGATGAGCAGACACAGATACGGGAAGCGTGGCACGCGGTCGGTCGGCGTCTCACGTATGAAGTGCGACAACACATGTCCGTGGAGATGGTTTACATCTATTATAGGCGCCCTCAGACCCAATGAAAGACCTTTGGCAAAACTCGTGCCCACCAAGAGCGACCCTATCAGGCCGGGGCCCCGCGTAAAAGCTATGCCCGAGATATCGCTTTTAGTGATGCCGGCACGGCGTATGGCCGCATCGACAACCGGAACAATGTTCTGCTGGTGTGCGCGCGAGGCCAACTCGGGCACCACACCGCCATACTCCTCATGCACCGTCTGCGACGCTATCACATTACTTAATAATAGGCCGTCGCTGATAACGGCAGCCGACGTGTCGTCGCACGACGACTCTATACCTAATATAATAATACCTTCTTGATTCATCTTATTAATAATGTGTACGCAAAATTACAAAGTTTTTTCCAATCGTAAAAGCAAGAGGCGACCATCATAGCCCGGGACGGGCTGCACAATAAATAGCCGCTCCGCGGCTCTGCGTTTCATCGTATATTGTTGTGAATGGTTAGTAGACACTCCGCGTCTTATTGCGATTAAATATTTTTTTCGTTAAAGAATGTTAAATCTTAGCTTGATTTGAAAACTTTGTGTAAATTTGAACCGCGAAGAGTAAAGCTTTGCAAATATTTTTGTGAATAAATTTAACACAAACAGCACATTATCTGAGAAAATACAGCAACAAAGATACATACTTTTTCAGACAAAAAACGACTGAGAAAGTAAAAATAAGGTATAAAAACCACCAATGAGAAAAGAAAACACTATTAACTATTTGTTTAATTTAATTATCTTATCATGAGAAAACAGTTAAGTTATCTCATTGTTTCTTGTTGTTTCTTGTTTGGCATGGGAATGCAAGCCTATGCTGCACAGGAGCCGCAGGCTAACAATGCGACTCAAGGTACGATTACCGTTCGCGGTACAGTCGTAGAAACTGACGGTGAGCCTATTATAGGCGCAAGTGTTACTGAAAAAGGTCAGAAAACAGGCGTCTCTACAGACATCAATGGTAACTTTACCATCACCGTAAAACAGGGTGCCACCCTTGAATTCAGCTTTATCGGTTGCAAGACCGTACAGCAGAAAGCTGCTCCTACGATGCACGTCGTACTCGAGCCGTCGAGCGAAGCTCTCGACAACATTGTAGTCGTTGGTTACGGCACACAGCGTCGTGAGAACCTCACTGGCGCCGTTGCTACCGTCGACGTTGACAAGGCTCTCGTTGGCCGTCAAATTCCCGACGTTGGTCGTGGTCTCCAAGGCACAACCGCAGGTCTTAACATTACCCTCCCCGACAGTGAGGTTGGTTCAGACCCGACAATCCGCATCCGCGGTCAGATCGGTTCTTTCCAAGGTGGTGCTTCTCCACTTATCCTCTTGGATAACGTTGAGATCCCCTCAATCCAGGTTGTTAACCCCGACGACATCGAGTCTATCTCTATTCTTAAAGACGCTGCTTCTGCATCTATCTATGGTGCCAAAGCTGCTTTCGGTGTAATCCTCATCACATCTAAGAAAGGTGCAACCACCGACCGCGTTGACGTATCTTACTCAGGTAACTTCGCTTGGTCGAACGTTTCGAAAGACATCGAAATGGCAACTATCGACGGTTCGCAATATCGTCTCGATGCATTGCACGCTGCCAAAGGTACTGTAGTAGGTGCTTTCTGGTATATCACCGACGAAGCTGTTGCTCTCCAAAGAGAATGGCTCGACAAATGGAGCGGCAAAGTAGGCAAAGACGATCCTTTCACCTATGGTCGTGACTGGGTTGTTGACGCCAACAACCGCAAACTCTTCCTCCGTCCTTACGACCCGTACGAATACTACATTCGCGAATGGGCTCCCACAATGAAGCACAACGCTTCTGTTACAGGTAAAGCAGGCAAGACACAATATACTATCAGCCTCGGTTACCTCGCACAGGACGGTCTTAACAAAGCTGCTAAAGTTGACCAATTCCATCGTTACAACATTGCTGCTCGTCTCAGCACCGAGGTTAACAAATACCTCTCTGTTCGTGCCGGTTTGCAATATTCACTCCGTAACAAAGAGTATAGCTATGCTACAAGCTCGACAACAGCCGACGCATGGTACTATCTCTATCGTTGGGACCACTATCAGCCCTTCGGCGTTGACGAAAGAGGTTATGGTATCCGCAGCCCGTACTGGGAACTCCAGAACTCTAACACAGCTTCTCGCCAGAACTCTTATATGAATGCTAACTTCGGTTTGACACTTAACTTCACCGAAAACTGGCACTTCAACCTCGATTATACATTCGCAAAAGAAGACCTCTCTATCTTCCGTCCCGGTACGAAATTCACCGCCGGTGACACATGGGCGGCAGGTGTTGCTCGCTACGACGACAACGGCAACCGCGTTTACGTTAACAAAGCAGGCCAGGTTGTTTCTCAAAGCGATCCCGAAGCTATGCCCGCTTACTACCTCAACTACTATCAATACACATCTAACGGTAGTAACCCCGACCACATCTATCGTTCTATCACCAACGACAAGCGCCATACTCTTAACATGACTATGGACTATGATTGGAAGATCAACGAAAACAACCAACTCAAAGCTATGATCGGTATGAACCGTGCTGACTGGGATTCTGAAAACCACTGGGCACAGATCACCAACCTTAGCGACATCCTCCGTCCTTCATTCGACAAGACTACAGGTACACAGACATCAAGCGGTAACCTCTACTGGGAAGGCCAGCTCGGTTTCTTCGGCCGTATCAACTACGCTCTCTTCGACCGCTACTTGCTCGAAGCTAACGTACGCTACGATGCTTCTTCGAAGTTCCCCGTAGGTATGAAATGGCGTGCATTCCCGTCGTTCTCTCTCGGTTGGCGTCTCGACCAGGAAGCTTGGATGAAATGGGCACAACCCGCTCTCTCTCAATTCAAGATCCGCGGTTCGTGGGGTTCGATTGGTGACCAATCGGTAAGCTCTTCACTCTACGTTGCTACTATCTCTCAGGCTACCGGTACCTGGATTACACCGAGCGGTGACAAAGCCGTTTACGTAGGTACTCCCGCTGCCGTTGCAGGTGACATCACATGGCAGGACATCCAGACAGCCGACGTTGGTATCGACGCTCGCTTCTTCAACAACCGCCTCGGTGTTGCTTTCGACTGGTATCAACGCGACACTAAGAACATGCTCGTGCCGGGCGAAGGTATCCCCGTAACCTTCGGTGCAGGCGCTCCCACAGGTAACTATGGTAACCTCCGCACACGCGGTTGGGAACTTACCCTCGACTACAACCACCAGTTCAACAAAGACCTCTCTGTTAACGCTACCGTTACATTATCTGACGCTTTGACTCACATCACAAAATATGGTTCGAGCCAAGTTATCACCAGCAACTACAACGGTAAGGAATACGGTGAAATCTGGGGCTATGTTGTAGACCGTCTCTACCAGAAAGACGACTTCGTTTACGACGCTGCCGGCAACCACGTAACTGTATGGGCTCTCGACGGTAAAGAAGTACCCGAAGGCACAACAGGTGCAAAACAGATGAACAAACTCTCTGACCCCAACGGTATCTACGAAGACTACTTCCAGAGCGGTTCAATCTTGATTGGCCCCGGCGACGTTAAGTATAAAGATATCGACGGCGACGGCCGCATCCACCCGAACACCAGCATGCTCGACGACCACGGCGACCGCGTGAAGATTGGTAACAGCACACCTCGCTACGAATATGGTGTACGCCTCGGCGTTAACTACAGAGGTTTCGACTTCTCTATCTTCGGTCAAGGTATCGGCAAACGTAAAATCTGGGGTGAAGGTCCGCTCGTAACTCCGGGTTGGAACACTGGCGACGGTGCTATGCCTCAAGCTATCGCAAGCGACTACTGGACAGAAGAACATACCGACGCATTCTATCCCCGCGCTCTTAACGCAGCCGGCTCAAGCACAGTGATGACATACCAAGTATCTGACCGCTACTTGCTCAACCTTGCTTACTTCCGCATCAAGAATATCACTCTCGGTTACACACTCCCGAGCGAGCTCACTCGCAAGGCTCTCATCAACCGCCTCCGCGTATATGTAGCAGCTGAAAACATCGCTACATTCGACAAACTACACGGTCTGCCCATCGACCCCGAAGTTAAGTCTGGCGTTTCTATGTGGAACTCATCTAACTACAACTCAGGACGTACTGGTGTAGGAACACCGGCTATGATGAACTTCAACGTTGGTATTCAGTTAAACTTCTAAATTTAAGAAATCATGAAAAAATTATTCATAATGGCCGCAGCAGCCGTATTGACTCTTTCGTCATGCGACTATGTGCTCGACCGTCCACAACTTAACACGCCTACCGACGAGACGTTCTGGAATAGCGAAGAAGATGCTCGTCTCTATGCCAACGGTTTCTATACCGAATACTTTATAGGCTACAATAGCGGTTGGACAGCTAACTACACCCACCGCCAGATGACCTATTCCGACGACTACGCTTCCAGCGGTATGCAAGCCAACTTCCCGACAGCTACTACAAGTGGTGCCGGAGGCTCTACAGGTACTTCTGTACTCAACTGGTCGAACGGTCAAACATGGACTTTTGCCCAGGTACGTAAAGCAAACGTGTTCATGGACCGCATCGAGATGATGAATGAAAAAGGTGTTCTCTCAGAAGAAGCTTACAAGCACTGGATGGCAGTTGCTAAATTCTTCAAATCGTTTGAATACTATCGTCTCGTAAACTCTTTCGGCGATGTTCCCTACTATGAAAAGACAGTACAAACAAACGAACTCGACGAACTTTACAAAGACCGCGACCCGCGTACCGTTGTAATGGACCATGTTTATGACATGTGTAAAGAAATCCTCGCCAACATGCGTACAAACGACGGCACAAACGTGCTCAACCGCTACGTTGCGGCAGGTTTCATCAGCCAATGGATGATCTTCGAAGGTGCTTGGCAGAAATACAACGAAAACAATGCATCTCTCGCTCAGAAATACTTCCAACTCGCAGTTGAAGCAGGCGACCTCGTAATCAACAGCGGCAGATACGCTATCGACAAACCTATCCGCGAAGTATTCGGCTCGTTCAACGCTGCCGGTATGGGTAGCGAACCCCTCCTCTACCGCGCTTATAGCGACGCTCAGGCTGTACGCCACTGTATCGCTTCTTATAGCAACGGTGAAGAATCGGCTCCTTGCGCCCTCAACCTCGCTTTCCTCCAGTCGGTTATCTGCAACGACGGTAAAGTTTATCAGAAATCAAGCGTAGCTAACGCCGGTTCGTTCAAAATTAAGGACCTCGCTCAGACTCGCGACCCGCGCCTCGAAGCTCTTATTGGCACAAAACCCAATATCTCTTCAGCTACACGCGTTTATCCTTATAAGTTTATCGACCGCATTGGCCCGACATTCCAAGGTACAGGTCAAATGCAGCAGCACCCGGAATATGCATCGGTAACAAACGTTAACTTTGCACCGGTAATGCGCTACGGCGAAGTGCTCCTCAACTGGATCGAAGCTAAAGCAGAACTCGGCCAGGCCGACCAAGCCGCTATCGACAAATCAATCAACGTGCTCCGCGCTCGTCCCGTTGACGAAGTAGGTCAAGAAAACGGCGCTGTTAACACAGCTCCCCTCAAAGTTGCTGACATCACAGCCGACTTCGACCCCGACCGTGACCCGTCGGTTGATCCCCTCCTCTGGGAAATCCGTCGCGAACGTCGTCTTGAGCTCGCTCTCGAATACAGCCGTCTCGTTGACATCCGTCGTTGGGGCAAACTCAGCTACATGGACAACCGCAAATACCCGGCTACTATGCTCGGTTGCGAAATCGACTTCAACGAAGAACTCACTGGCAACATGTCGTCAGGTTCTACTGCAGTCGTTACCAACGTTGCTGACGTGCTCGACCAAAGCAAGTGGACTGTTTACAACGGTTCTAACTTGGCTCAAATGCACGGTTTCTACGTACCGACCAACGCTATCCCGCGTAACGCATTCGACGAAAACCGCGCTTATCTCTATCCTTTGACTCCCGCTTTGATCGAGTCTTACGCTGAAAAAGGCTACACCCTTTCTCAAACTAAAGGCTGGTAATCAAAAGCTAAATACACAAGAGAGGGGCACCATCCGGTGCCCCTCTTTTTTTGTAGCGCAATAAGGAATTGGATCGCGCCGACGGCGACAGCCACGCCCGAGACGGGCGTAACCATAGATAGCCGAGTACGCGAGCGTTAGCGAGCAGTGCCAGGATGAGGACGCCTCGGAGAGGCGTCAATTAGGATAACCCCTGTCAAGCAAGCCCATAGGGTGTAGCGCAGGCTGTGGTTATCCTTACATCGGCTCTCCGAGCCGTCACCTCATGGCACACCACCTCGCGACGTGCTGTGCCCCCTACGCTGGTGAACAAAATTAGGGGTCGTGTAATATTTTTTAACAAAAAAAAAAAAAAAAAATAACAATTCTCGCAAAAATTTTATTTATATTTGCCACGCCAAAATTTAGGAGTGATATTCATAACAGGATTCACCGTTTCTACAGACAACCAAATATTCTACAGATAAATTAAACATTCTACAGATATACCTTAATTAAACAAGTAGTTAATCTAATACTATTTTAACATTTCATTAAACTAAATTTTTGTTATGAAAAAACAGTTAGTTTTGTTTTTTGCACTGTGCCTATCGCTCGGCATGACGGCAGTCTTCAGTGGCTCGCCATCGTACGGGTTTACAGCCACGGCGCAAAGCTCACGCGCAACCGGTACGGTTGTTGACGAAAACGGCGAGCCTTTGATCGGCGTATCAGTCGTAGTAAAAGGCCAAACCGGCGGTGTGGTTACCGATATCGATGGTAACTTCAGCGTAAATGCCCCCGCAGGGAGCACTCTCGTATTCAGCTATGTAGGCTACAACACAAGCGAAGTTGTGTATAACGGCCAGCCCGTGAAGGTAGTCCTTACACCCAATTCAACCAACCTCGACGAAGTTGTGGTAACGGCTCTTGGTATTAAGAAAGACCGCAAGTCGCTGGGTTATGCTCTCGATGAGCTCAACTCCGACGAGCTAATGAAAAACAAGACCTCCAACGCCATTTCGTCGCTGGCAGGTAAAGTGGCAGGTGTTAATATCACCCAATCGTCGGGTGCCGCAGGTTCGGGTGCGCAGATTATCCTCCGCGGTGCTACTTCGGCAGCTGAGACCAAAGACAGCCAGCCTCTTTTCGTAGTCGACGGTATCATCTATGATAACTCGTCGAGTGTAGGCGGCAACTCGGCCTTCGACGGTTCTACCAACTCGTCAACAACATCGTCTAACCGTGTAATGGACATCAACCCCGAAGATATCGAGAGCATGTCTATTCTTAAGGGCCCGGCCGCATCGGCACTTTACGGTTCGCGTGCAGCCAACGGCGTTGTCCTCATCACCACGAAGAAAGGTAAAGCAGGCACAGTAGAGGTAAACCTCTCGGCTCGCTATATCAGCTCATGGGTTAAGAACGTGCCCAAAGCTCAGACACAATATAAGCGCGGTTATATGGAAGACCTCTATAGCGGTGGCGTATATACCGGCACTGTTTACAACGACTATGCCTACACCTCTTGGGGTGAAAAATATGGTGCCAACGACCGCGTATACGACAATATCGGCAACTTCTTCCAGAATGGCGGTATATGGGATACCAACGTGAGCGTAGCTGGTGGTACTGAAAACAGCAGCTTCTACCTCTCGGGGTCTTACTACGACCAGACCGGTGTTGTTCCCGAAACAGGCTATAGCAAAGCTACCTTCCGCTTCAATGGCGAACAGAAATGGAAAATGTTTACCTTCGGTGCCAATGCTGCTTACTCGCAGGCCAACACCGACAAGACTCTCACCTCGGGCGGCCTTTATAACTCAAGCGGCGACGGTGCCCTCACCCGCCTGTTCAACTTTGGCACGACCGACGACATGCGTCATTATCTCAACGAAGACGGCACACGCTATCGTATGTTTGGCGACCGCCTCGACCCGTGGAACGAAAGCGACAACCCCTACTGGATTATCAACAAGAACAAACTATGGGATAAGACACGCCGCTTCACCGGTAACTTCAGCATCAAAGCCGACATCACCGACTGGTGGTGGGTAAGCTATCGCTTAGGTATCGACACATATACCACCGACAACAACAAGACTCTTGCCGCCGGTGGCGTTGCCAAGCTCGAATGGCAAGACGGTATGATGAGTAACAACACTCGCGAATATCAATACCTCAACCACAGCTTGATGACCAACTTCAACAAACAGTTTGGCGACTTCAACCTCAATCTCCTCGCCGGTCTCTCTACCGACGACACACACTCAACGAGCACATATCGTATGGCATACGGCTTCCAAGTGCCCGACTTCTTCTCATACGACAACGCTCCCGAGTCGAGCAAGAAATTCTCTTACTCAATCAGTAACAAGCGCCTCGTAGGTCTCTTCGGTGAATTCCGTGCCGACTGGCGCAACACCGTGTTCTTGACAGTAACAGGTCGTAACGACTGGACCTCGACACTTCCTCTGGAAAACCGCTCTTACTTCTACCCGTCGGTATCGGGTGCTTTGGTGTTCACCGAACTTATCAAGCAAATCAACCCCGAGTATAACGACAACATTCTCACATTCGGTAAGATCCGCGCCAGCTGGGCAAAAGTAGGTAAAGACACCGGTGCATACGAAACCAATACCGACCTTTGGCCCGTAGGCTCTTATGTAGGTGGCATGGTATCGCTTGGCAACACGTGGACACGTGGTAACCCCTATCTCAAACCCGAAATGACAGAGTCGACCGAAATCGGTCTCGAACTTCGCTTGTTCAAGAATCGCTTGAAATTCGACTATGCATACTATACCAACAACTCATTCAACCAGATTCTTTCGCCGCGCGGCCCGCAATCGACAGGTTATATCTTCTGCTCGTTCAACGCAGGTAACGTGCTCAACAAAGGTATGGAATTGATGATCAGCGGCACGCCCGTCGACACAAGAGACTGGACATGGGAAACAGGTATCAACATGGCAGGTAACCGTGGCCGCCTCGAAGGCCTCTTGAAAGGTATGGATATTATGTACGTAACCGACGTACAATTTGGCACAGCACAGGCTGCTTCGTTCTCGGGAGGCGACTTCATGGCAATTTCCGGTACGAAATGGCAACGCGTAAAAGCCGACGACCCCACCGCAGCGAACTATAATAACTACAAGCAACACGAAGGCAAGGTTGTGCTTAATGCAAACGGCATGCCATTAGCCGACGCAACTAAGATTGAAGTAGGTAACCGTGAATCGACATTCACCGGCGGTTGGACCAACACACTCCGTTTCAGAGACTTCACACTCGACATGCTGTGGGAATTCCGCGTAGGTGGCGACGTTTATAACGGCACAAAATACACCATGACCAATGCCGGTACGAGCCAGTTCTCAGCCGACGTACGTAATCAGACCCTCGTTATCGACGGTGTTGAAAACGTAGGTACAAACGACAACCCCATTTACGAAGACCGTCACTATGAATTTGCTCCCGACCAGGTATACACCATAAACGGTACGACACAGCTCGGTTACAACATCATCAAGAACTATTATACCAGCTACTACGGAAACGAAACAGCTAACTATATCACAAAGGTTAACAGCCTTCGTCTACGTACCCTCAGCTTGTCTTACAGCCTTCCCAAGTCGCTCCTTGCCAAGACTAAAGCCTTCAAACGCGCCGTTATCACGGCCTCGGCAAGCAACTTGTTGCTCTTCACCAACTATGACGGCGACCCCGAAGCAGCCGCTTCAGGTGCCGGTGTAGGTGGCTCGTCATCGGTAGGCTTCGATTACTGCGGTGTTCCCGCTACAGCAAGCTTCGCTTTCGGTATCAACTTGACTTTCTAATAAAACACTTCAATTTTGAAAATCAATATGAAACTAACAAAATATATCATACCGGCGCTTATCGGGGCTTGCGGGCTACTGACGACCTCTTGCAACGACTGGCTTGATGTAAACACCAACCCGAATACGCCTACAAACGCGGCTGCCGAATACTACCAGCGCCTCGCTCATATCCAATTCTACACCAATCACGCGATAAATATCGCAGGTCGTCCTACCGAAGTTATTACAGGCGACATTGTAACAAACGCACGTACTGGCACATACGGCATCTTAGGCCAATGGCAATTTACCGCCGGCACAACCGTTTATTTCCCAACAACAACGGCTTACCAATGGTGGTATGTAGGTGCTGCATGTAACCTTAACGACCTAATTTCATCGGCAGAAAAAGCTGAAGCATATCACTACATCGGTGCTGCTTATGTAATCAAAGCTCTTGGTTTTGCCTTGATGAACGACCTTCATGGCGAACTTCCCTACAACGATGCTCTCGGTGAAAACGTAACACCTTTCTACGACACCGGTAAGGAAATGTTTGAACACGTGCTTGCCGACCTCGAAACAGGTATCGAATATCTCTCGATGACACAGGGCCCGAACGCTGTGGCTCTCTCGGCAAACGATGCTTGGGGCAATGGCGACGTGAACAAATGGATCAAATTTGCTTACTTCCTCAAAGCTCGTCAGCTCAACAAGCTCTCGAAGAAAGGTAATGGTAGTGCAGCCGACCTCAAATACGACCCGGCAGCTATCCTTGCCAGCCTCGACAAAGCTATGCAGAGCAATTCCGACAACATGACCTATCGTCCTACCGACACCGGTAACACACCTAACGATAACCTTGGTTGGGCAGAACCTACCGACTGGAGCGGTCTATTCTCTGTAATCGGTATGAATAGCGGTTACTACTTCCCGCGTACAGTATACGAAAACCTCACCAACTTCGGTGGCTATGGCGTTGAAGACCCCCGTGCCGACAAAATCCTCACCTGGGCTCATGCTAACGGCCAAGATGCAACATCAGCCTATCAGCAGACTATAAAATATAGCGACAACGGCCTCTGGCGTCGTACTATCGGTATTGATATGGTTAACGACACCAACAACCCGCGTCTGCTCAATAGTGGCGTACAGGCTCCGGATGCTTTTGTAAATGGTGGTTTTGCCATTACAGCTGTGACTGGCCACGATGGCGACACAGTGTTTATCGACCAACGTAGCCGCTCGGTAGGCTTCCAAGCACAGCCCAACATGTTCCGCTATGTTGTAGCCGGTAACGACAACTCTACCCTCTCGGGTACGTTCTACACCCGCGCTACCTCGCCTCACTTCATTGGTTCTTATTCAGAAGCTTGCTTTATCCGCGCTGAAGTCCTCTTCAACCAGGGCAACAAATCGGAAGCTTTCACCGCATACAAAAATGGTATCAAGGCTAATATCGATGCTATGAATGAGCAACTCAACGTATGGGTTAACCAAGACAGCCGCTACGCTACTTGCCCCTCGTTCACCCCGATGGAACAAGCCGATATCGACAACTTCCTCAACAATGGTATCGGTACAGCAGCCGACATCACTCTTGGCAAGATTATGACTCAAAAACGCATCGCTATGTCATTCTCACCCGAAAAGTGGAACGATATGCGCCGCTACGACTATGATCCCGAAATCTTCCTTAACTGGAAAGTTCCCGGCGAATACTACCTCAATGGCAGTGCTCAACTCAACATTCCTATGGGCAAATATCCTCGTCGCGCACAGGTTTCGAGCCACGAGTTCAACTACAACACCGCACAGCTCAACGCTATCGGTGAAAAGGTACCCGGTGCTACTATGACAAATGGCAGCTACGACGGTTGGTGGAATGCAGCCGATATGTGGACTATTCCCGTATGGTGGGATTCAAATCAAAACTAATCCTACAAAAATCTCAATAGAAAAGGGGTGTGCATCCGCACACCTCTTTTTTTTTGCCGCCAAGTGTGGGGCGCGCGAGCGATATAGCGAGAGCGCTCCGTGGCTGTGGACGCGGTGACATTGGCGAGTCTCCGACCCGCCGAGAGAGGAGGTGCGCACCGACCTCCCCAGTCTCCGCGCTACGCGCTCGACTGGGGTTTCTTGCTTCGCAAGCGACTTCGTCGATTTTCCGTATTATCGGCTCTCCAAGCCTTTTCGCCAGCTATTGATCGGGGCGGAGAGGCGTCAATTAGGACAAACCCTGTCAAGCAAGCCCGTAGGGCGCAGCGCAGGCTGGGGACACGCGCCGGCATCCCATCCACCATCGTCGGCTCGGTGAGCCGACAATATCCCCACCTCGTCCTTTTTTTGATAAAATATTTTATGAGAAGCTGAAAAAATTGATTATATTTGCAATATGAATGAGGAAGCGCTAAGCCGCATGTATCTAAAGGATACGTCATTTCAGGCTCTGATGCAACACCGCATCTTCAATGTGTTGCTCATAGCCTCGCCCTACGACGCATTTATGATGGAAGAAGACGGTCGTGTAGAAGAACAACTCTACAACGAATACGTTGCGCTCAACCTCAGTTCACCGCCGCGCGTGGCCAGGGTGAGCAACACGAGCGAGGCCCTCGCCATGATGCGCACTATGGATGTCGACCTGGTTATAGCGATGCCTGGCGGCGACATCTCGGAGACCTTCGAAGGCGCCGCTCTCTTGAAAGCCGAGTTTCCGGCCGTGCCTTTGGTAGTACTCACCCCATTCAGCAAAGAGGTGTCGCGTCGATTAGCCATGCAAGACCTGTCGAACGTTGACTACGTGTTCAGCTGGCTCGGCAATATGGACTTGCTGCTTGCCATAATAAAGCTACTGGAAGATAAGCTCAATGTCGACGATGTGTCGACAGTGGGCGTGCAGGCCATCTTACTGGTAGAAGACTCGGTCCGCTTCTACTCGTCGGTATTGCCGCACATATATAAATTTCTGCTCAAACAGTCGAAACTATTCTCTACCGAGGCCCTCAACCAGCACGAACAGATGCTGCGAATGCGCGGGCGCCCAAAGGTGATGTTGGCACGTACCTACGAAGAGGCCGTGGCCCTCTATGAGAAATACGGCAATAAGATGCTTGGCGTGATAAGCGATGTGTCGTTTGCCCGCGACGGCCGCAAAGACAGCAAGGCCGGCTTGAGACTGGCTCAATATTTCCGAGAGCACGACCCCTACCTTCCCATCATCATCGAATCGTCGGAAACGACCAATGCCGCCGCGACAGCAGCCTTTGGCGGCGTGTTCATCGACAAAAACTCCAAGAAACTGTCGGTAGACCTCGGCGAGGCCATTATGGATAACTTCGGCTTTGGCGATTTCATAATACGCAATCCGGCCAACCTCGAGCCCATAATGACTATCCGCAACCTCAAAGATATGCAAAACAATATCTTTGACATACCAGCCGAATCGCTCTTCTACCATGCCTCTCGCAACGATATATCGCGGTGGCTCTATTCACGCGCCCTCTTCCCCATTGCCGACGTTGTAAAGCGCCACCGCTTCAACGGCATCGAGGAGGCGCCGGCTGTGAAGCAGCTGTTCTTTGATTTGATAGTAAAATATCGCAAGATGAAGAATCGCGGCGTCGTTGCCATCTTCCAAAAAGACCGCTTCGACCACTACTCCAATTTTGCGCGCATAGGGCAAGGCAGCTTGGGCGGCAAAGGGCGTGGCCTCGCTTTTGTCGATTCTATCATCAAGAAGAACCCTATATGTGACAATTACCACGGCCTCGCCATCTCGATACCGCGCACCGTGGTGCTGTGTACAGATATCTTCGACGAGTTCATGCAGGCCAACAACCTGTATCCCTTGGCGTTGAGCAATGTCGACGACAAAGAGATACTATCGGCTTTCCTGTCGGCACGGCTCCCTGAGCGCGTACGTGAAGACCTCATGGCCCTTTTCGACGTTGTCGACGGCCCCTTGGCCGTGCGCAGTTCGAGCTTACTGGAAGACTCTCACTACCAGCCTTTTGCCGGCATCTATTCAACCTACATGGTGCCCGCCGACAACGACGTCGATGTGCGGCTTAAATGGCTCACCGATGCCATCAAAGGTGTCTATGCCTCGGTTTTCTACTCGGCGAGCAAAACATATATGACGGCTACGAGCAATGTTATCGACCAAGAGAAGATGGCCGTAATCTTGCAAGAAGTGATAGGCGACGACCGCAACGGCTATTATTTCCCATCGTTTTCGGGTGTTGGCCGGTCGCTCAACTACTATCCCCTCGGCGATGAGCAACCCGAAGACGGCGTTGTGGAAATAGCCATAGGCTTAGGCAAATATATCGTCGATGGCGGTCGCGGACTGCGTTTCTCGCCTCGCCATGCCGAGCACGCGCTGCAGACATCGACACTCGATCTGGCACTACGCGACACGCAGACAACGCTTTTTGCACTCAAGCCCGACCAATCGCGCAACTTCACAATCGAAGTCGACGAAGGCACAAATATCATCAAGAAGAACATTCAAGATTTTGCCAACACCGGCGCTTTGAAATATATGGTATCGACCTACGATGCCACCGATGGCGTTCTCAAAGACTATGAGGAAGGGCGCGGCCGACGTGTAGCCACCTTTACCAACATACTGCGCGACAAGACACTACCCTTGGCAGAAGCTCTCGATTTTATGCTCAGCGAAGGGCAAACGGCCATGCAGCGTCCCATCGAAATAGAGTTTGCAGGCAATATAGCCGCCAAGCCCAATGAAGAAGGCATCAAGGGACACCTCTATTGGTTGCAAATCAGGCCTATAATCGACAAGAAAAACCTTATCAACGACGATGTGCTTGAACGCCCCGACAACGAACTCATACTACGCACCACCACAGCTCTTGGCAACGGTATGATTGAAGGAGTTCGGACCGTCGTATACGTAAAACCGGGCGTTTTCGATTCGTCTAACAACAATATCCTTGTACCTCTCATACGGCAAATCAACGCCGATTTTATGAAGAAAGGCACCGGCTATGTGCTGATAGGCCCCGGACGATGGGGGTCGTCGGATTCAGCCTTAGGCATACCCGTTCGCTGGACCGATATCTCGGCCGCTCGTGTCATCGTGGAAGCCTCGACGGGCACCTACCGCATCGAGCCGAGCCAGGGCACACACTTTTTTCAAAATCTCACCTCTTTTGGTGTGGGTTACTTCACCGTCGACCCCGCCGGCGGAAGCGGCTACTACGACAGCGCCTACCTCGATGCCCTGCCCGCCGACTACGAAGACGCATATATACGCATCGTAACATTTGCAAACCCGCTAAACATCGCCATAAACGGCCGTTCGGGCTTGGGCACCATACTCAAACCCGAATACAATATTGACAAAACACTTCAACCAACCGATATACAATGAGTTTCGTTTCTGCAATAAAAAACATGTTTGGGTTCGGCCCCGACAATGATTTCGACTACGAAGAAGGCGGCGACGTAGGGAGCGCCTACACTGAGTCATCTCATACAAACGATGTCGATGTAACTGTTGAAACAGCAGCCACAGCTACGCCCGAACGGCCGGAAGTAAGCCAAGAGATGAAAAAACGCATCTTCGACGGCGTTGTGGCAATATTCAATGAGTCGTTGCCCGATTTTCTAAGTCATAGCATCGACCCACAGGCACAGAGCCAACGCTTATCGGAAGCTCTCGACAAAGATATCGACGAATATCTCAACAGCCTGATATTTCAGGCCGAGCGTTATGCCGAGGCCAAGCTACGCGGAGCCACAGAAAACGCCAAACGTGAATCGGAGCGTCTGCGCACCGACATACAGCAGATTGAACAGCAACAGGCATCGCTTCGCGAACAAAAACTTAGCGCCGACCGCCGTCATCGTGCCCTCGCGGAGCGCGTTGCCGACCTTGAGTCGCAGCTGGCTAAGAACGAAGCCGAGCTTGAGCAGTCGATGCTTGAGAACAAAAGTCTGATAAACAAACTCAAAGTGGCCGACCTGCAGAATGAATCGGCAACGGAGATGGCGCAGGAGATAGAACGCCTCAAAGCTGTCATTGCCGAGAACAAGCCCGCCGTCGACCCAGAAGAATTGGCTGCTGCCATAGCACGCGCCGAGAAACTCGAAGGCGAACTGGCCGATGCTCGCAACCAGATTGATATGAACGTGTCGATGTACGATGATATGCGCAAACAGTTCTTGCAAGAACGCGACGGCCGTCAAAAGGTTGAAGAATCGCTTGCAGAAGCTCGCAACTTAGTTGATAGCATATCTGAGATACAGGCACAGATGGAGCTGGTTGAAGATGTTATACGCAAACGCGACGAACGCATCGAACAACTCAAAACCGATAACAAGAAACTACAATCGGAGCTTGCCGAAGTGAAAGAAGCGGCTCGCAATGCGTTGAAGACCGCAACGGCAGAAGAGGGCTTGTTTGCTGTCGGCTCTGCCGTCGTCGATAAGAAACAAGAAACCGACGGCAAAAACAATTTGCCGGAAGAAATGGCGGCAATTGAAGATGAATTTGAGTGCCCTGACTGGTTTGTATCAGAGCCTGCCCCGGGTGAAGTAAGCCCGTTGCTACAACCCGACCCCGAATTTGGCTACCAGGAACCGGCAAAGAAGAACCGCAAGCCCGAAAACGACGCACAACTGTCGCTATTCTGATATAACACGAAAACCGAACAAGCGCTGAATAGGTAGCAACAATGCGATTTACCAGCACCAACAACCGCAATAACACTGTCGGCCTCGACGAAGCAATAAACCACTGTATTGCACAAGACGGCGGCATGTTTATGCCCGAAACGATACCGACAATACCTCGTGCATTCTTCAACAACATAAGCGAGATGAATATGCGCGAGATAGCCTATGTTGTGGCTACATCGTTTTTCGGCAACGACATAGCGGCCTCGGAGCTTAAATCGATTGTTTACGATGCCTTTGCCTTCGACGCACCGCTCAGAAAAATTTCCGACAACACGTACATCCTTGAGCTATTCAATGGCCCTACGTTGACATTTAAGGATTACGGTGCACGCTTCACAGCACGCCTAATGCAATATCTCGACAGCCGCAAGCCCGGATATAAACGCAACATCTTGGTAGCGACAACCGGCAACTCGGGAGCAGCGACAGCCAACGGCTTTTTCAAGATGGAAGGGATTAAGGTATCGGTGCTCTATCCCAAAGGGTTGCTCTCACGCACACAAACAGCGCAATTTTCCTCATTAGGCGAAAATATCCATCCGGTGGAGGTGCTTGGCACTGTCGACGACTGCAAGCGACTTCTTCAAAGCGCAATATCAGATAGCGGCCTAACAAGCCTCAACCTCACTGGCGCCAACTCGATAAACATAGCCCGTCTCATACCTCAGATAGCATTTTCGATGCACGCCTACGCCCGATTGCTCGCTGCCGGAGTCAAAGATGCCGATAAAGCTGTCTACTCCATGCCGTGCGGCAATTTGAGCAACTTGGTGGCCACAATCATGGCTAAGCGGATGGGACTACCCACCGGGCTTGTAATAGCTGCTACAAATGCCAACAATCACCTGTCGCCGCTTGTTAATGGTGTCGACACAAAGAATGTCGGACAGACTCCGATACGCACCACAGCGCCATCGCTCGACATGACATATCCATCGGGATGGCCTCGGCTCAACTATATCTATAATGGCGATTTACAGGCCATGAAACGCGAAATATTGCCGGTGTCGGTCGGCGACAAAGATGTTGCCGATACTATCAACGCCCTGCGCAACGATAGCGGATATACCGTAGACCCTCATGGAGCTATCGCATACCGCGCCGCTACCGATAACAACTCCGGCAAAGTGCCTATGGTGATTTTTGCCACAGGGCATCCTGCAAAGCAACTTGATATTATGACACGCATCACTGCTTCGGCCATCGAGCTACCGGTGCAACTCACTCGCTTCATGGGTGCAAAACGCCACCCTATAATGATACCGCCGACATTGCCGGCGCTACGCAAGCATCTCTTAAACACCCAATAAATAACTCTTTACAAAATATTAAATTCAAATAACGGAAATATGGCATCAAAACGCGACCTCAAAAAATTTATCCGCAACACTTGCGGCGCCCTCGCTTCTGAAATCATACTTGCCAAAGTAGCCTTCCCTGTTGTAGACGGCAAAAAGGTGTATGATATAGTAACCAAAGTAGCGGCATTACAATCGAGCACGATATCGAAAGTTAGCGTAAATTTCGACAAAGCGCTCCGCGATTTTGCCGAAAAGGCTGAATATAACAAAGAACGTCGCGCATACTACCGCACAGCATACGACAACCTTTTAAGCGACTTTGATAAAGCAGTCGACGAAATCATTAAAGAGATGAATTCGGCCCTGCCTGAAGAAGTACGCCAGACTCTGAAGGAAGCTGCAGCAGAATAATGAATATCTGCGCAAGGATTTTGAGACTGTTCGGTTGGACGGTTAGTGTAACCGTGCCCGATTATCCCAAATGCATAATATGCGTAGCCCCGCACACCAGCAATTGGGATTTTGTGTTAGGCGAGCTTGCCTATTGCTCAGTAGGCCGACGTGCCGGTTTTCTTATGAAAGACACCTGGTTTTTCTGGCCTCTTGGCGCCATATTTAGGGCCATAGGAGGCATCGCCGTGCCACGTAAAAAACCGGGCAAAGGCTCGCTTACCGATATCCTTGTCGAAAAATTCCGAAAGGCGGAGCGCCTTGTCCTCGCCATCACGCCCGAAGGCACACGTAGCCGCACCTCGCAATGGCACACCGGCTTTCTCCACATAGCGAAGCAAGCCGACATACCTATCGTGCTTGGAGCATTCGATTTCCCTACAAAACGTATTATGGTAGACCGAGTATTCACTCCGAGCGGCGACATTGAAGCCGACATGCGCGCAATAAAAGATTTTTACGCACCTTTTACCGGTAAATACCGCGATAAATTTACAACAGAATGAATAGTCTCACCGACCGATTCCGAGTAGCCACCTTGCCTTTAGATATCAAATGGGGCGAAAAAGAAACCAATCTAAGAGCCGTTGAAGAAGCTTTCGGCCACTTGCCAGAGAGCACCGACCTTGTAGTGCTACCCGAGCTATTCTCCACTGGCTTCGAAGATGAGCCGCTATTGCTGAAAGAGCTTGCCGAGAGAAACACCGGAGACACTGTCGACCGGCTCAAGGCACTCGCGTCGAAATATAACACCGCAATCGCCGGCAGTTTTCTGGCCTCTACTCCACCGCATTTATATAACCGCGGCTTCATTATCGAGCCGAGCGGCGAAGAAACATTTTACGATAAGCGCCATCTGTTTTCAATTAGTAAAGAGGCTGAAATCTTCAAAGGAGGCTCCGATGCCGTTAAAACAGTGCGTTTTCGCGGGTGGAACATAGCATTGATAGTATGCTACGACTTGCGTTTCCCGGTGTGGTGCCGATCGCGAAACAATCAATACGATTTATTGTTGGTAGTATCGAATTGGCCACAATCGCGTTCCTACGCTTTCGAGCATCTTCTTATAGCGCGAGCCATAGAGAACCAATGCTATGTTATAGGCGCAAATCGCGGCGGCGAAGATCGCTTTGGCGTATACGATAATCTTAGCCCCATTTACGACTATCTCGGAGCGCCGATAGGACATAGTAACGGCCTTTTCGTAAGCTCCGACTTATCTCGCAGCGCTCAAGATGAATTCCGAACGAAATTCCCTGTAGCCGGCGATGCCGACGATTTCACCATTGATGGCATCTAAACATTTTCCATGTCAGTTTCCAATATCACAATAAAAGGGGCTCGAGTAAACAATCTCAAAAATATCGATGTTGAAATACCCCGTAACGAATTAGTTGTCATAACCGGCCTTTCAGGGTCGGGAAAATCGTCGTTGGCCTTCGACACACTCTATGCAGAAGGCCGTCGCCGCTACGTTGAGAGCCTGTCGGCCTATGCGCGACAATTTATGGGAAAGCTTCGGAAGCCTGAATGCGACTTCATAAAAGGCTTGCCACCGGCTATTGCCATTGAACAGAAAGTAAATACTCGCAATCCGCGTTCGACCGTAGGCACATCGACTGAAATCTACGACTATATGCGTATGCTTTTCGGCCGCATCGGGCGGACGTATTCACCGGTCTCGGGCGAGCAAGTAAAAAAGCATACGGTAGAAGATGTTGTAAAAGCGGCTACAAGTTACCCCGAGGGCACGCGTATCGCTGTTGTAGCTCCTATAATACTTCGCGACGGCCGCGACCTTGTGACACAACTCGAAATATATACAAAAGAGGGCTACTCGCGCATCGTAAACTCTAAAAACGAATTTGTAGAGATTGTAGATTTCGAGTCCACACGCTCAAAGCAACTGCCCGACCTACTCATCGACCGCCTCGCCGTTGAATATGAGGGCGATGAGCTTTCGCGACTATCGGAATCGGCCGAAACGGCATTTTTCGAGGGCAACGGGCAATGCTCACTTCTTGTGTGGAATAGCGACGGCAAGGTTAAGCGCCACAATTTTTCGAAACGCTACGAAGCCGACGGCATAATATTCCAAGAGGTATCGGAACAAATGTTTAACTTTAACAATCCTCTTGGGGCCTGCCCCGTGTGCGAAGGTTTCGGCAAGACTCTCGATATAGCAGAAGAGCTTGTCATACCAAATCCGACATTGTCGTTATATGAAAACTGCGTGGCGCCATGGCGTGGCCCGTCGTCGGTCAAATGGCGTACTGCTTTCATAAATAGTAGTAGCAAAGCGAGATTTCCCATTCACCAGCCATATCACAAGCTAAGCGAAGAGCAACGCCGCTTGCTATGGGAAGGTGACGGCAAGGAAATAAAAGGTATCAACGACTTCTTTGCGGAGGTTTCGGCCAAGCGAGCGGCTGTGGAGTATCGTATGATACTGGCACGCTATCGAGGTAAAACGACTTGTCGATGCTGCCATGGGAGCCGACTCAGAATCGACGCTTCATACGTCAAAGTTGGAGGGGCAACGATAACACAGCTTGTCGGCATGCCTGTAGACAATCTACTTGACTGGTTTAATAATATTGATCTTGACGAACGAGATCGTGCTATTGCCTCACGACTACTCGTTGAAATTAACAAGCGTCTCACCTTTTTGGTAGATGTAGGGCTCGGATATCTTACATTAGACCGCCTCAGCAATAGCCTTTCAGGAGGTGAGAGCCAACGCATCAATCTGGCCACTTCGCTCGGGAGCAGCCTTGTAGGATCGTTGTATATCCTCGATGAGCCGTCGATAGGATTACATTCGCGCGATACCGGTCGTCTTATCGATGTACTGCGCAAACTTCAAAGCTTGGGCAACACCGTCGTTGTCGTAGAACACGACGAGGAAATTATGCGCGCCGCCGATCGCATCATCGATGTAGGGCCGGGAGCCGGCACCGGGGGCGGAAATATAGTATATCAAGGAACTCCCGACAAACTCAACGAATGCTCCGAAAGCTATACTATGAAATACTTAACCGGAGCTCTATCAATACCGGTGCCTGCCCACAGGCGCAAATGGCGCGACTATATACGCGTTAACAATGCCACCGAGCATAACCTCAAAGATATCAGCGTTGATTTTCCGCTTGGCGTTATGACGTGTGTTACAGGCGTTAGTGGCTCCGGCAAATCGACACTCGTCAGGGACATTTTTTATCGAGCCTTGGCCCGTGAATACAATGGCGAAGGCGATGCTCCGGGACGTTTCGGCAACCTTACGGGCGATATCAAACGCGCACACGGCGTAATATTTGTCGATCAAAACCCCATAGGGCGCTCCACACGCTCCAATCCGGCAACCTATCTTAAAGCCTACGATGAAATACGCGTATTGATGGCTTCTCAACAAGCTGCAAAGCAAATGGATATGCCTGCCGGCTTCTTCTCCTTTAACACAGAGGGCGGCCGCTGCGAAACATGCAAAGGAGAGGGCCAAATTACAATTGAGATGCAGTTTCTGGCCGACGTCACCATCGAGTGTGAAGATTGTCATGGGAAAAGGTTTAAGCGCGATGTCCTCGATGTAAAATACCGCAATAAAAATATTTTCGACATACTCGAACTCACAGTCGATGAGGCAATAGAATTCTTCTCGCAATCATCTGACCTATGCGAGCGCAAGATAGTGCAACGGCTGAAACCATTGCAAGATGTAGGTCTTGGATATATAAAGTTGGGGCAATCGTCGTCGACGCTTTCAGGAGGTGAGAATCAGCGTGTGAAGTTGGCTTATTACCTGTCGTTAGGCAATTGGGAGCCTCAGATTTTCATCTTCGACGAACCGACCACTGGGCTACACTTCCACGACATCCACTTGTTGCTGAAGGCATTCGACGATCTCATCAGTTTAGGACACACGCTCATTGTTGTTGAGCACAACCTCGATGTTATAAAATGTGCCGACCATATTATTGATTTGGGGCCCGACGGCGGTGATGCCGGAGGCAATATCGTTGCATGCGGGACTCCCGAAGAGATAGCGCGCCACGAGTCAAGTATAACAGGTAAATTTTTAGCCGAAAAACTTGATATAAACAAGTCAACACCATAAAATTTTAATCATAGTGCCATTCGGTTTATCGGTATAAAATGGCATTTTGTCGATTAATATTTTGAATACATAGTATAAATTGCCAATTTTGCGATACAAGCATTAAGATATGACAGAATACACCAACGACATCAAAGAAAACAAACGTAAACGCGGAGTTTCAATATGCGCGCACGTTTTGTTTATGCTAATACTGTTTATATTGCCGGAACTCGTGCTAACGATAGCCTTTCCGCATCGTCGAGGGTTTATATTTTATCCCGGATTCTATATCAAGACGCTCATATATATATCTGCATTTTACGTTAACTACTTCATTATCATCGATCGTACTTTAGCCAAACCCGGCCGCGTGCTTCGCATAAGCCGTTTTTTGCTATACAACTTGATAGTGCTTGTGATCGGCCTTACGCTTGGACACCTATCAACAACACTATTTTCACGGCCTTTCCGCCACACTATCGAAATGAGTATATGGCAACAGGTGTTCCGCTCGGCGTCGTTTGTGTTGCGAGATGCCGTGATGATAATACTCACCATCGGGCTATCGGTAGCACTTCGTCTTCCCACAATATGGGCCAATATCGACAACCAGCAACAAAAAATGCTTGCCGAGCAACGGTCGTCGGAACTGGCGCATCTAAAAAGCCAGCTCAATCCACATTTTCTTTTCAATACACTTAACACCATATACGCCCTTGTCGACATCGGCCCCGATGAAGCAAAAAAAGCACTACACCGCTTGTCGGCCCTGCTTCGGTATATGCTTTATGAAGATGTAAACAGTGTACGACTCTCTCAAGAGGCTCAATTTATCGAAGACTATGTGTCGCTTATGAGATTAAGAATTTGTCACCGCGAGGTGAAAGTCAACATCGACATTACGCACTACGAAAGCATTAACATACCCCCACTGTTGTTTGTAGCGCTCGTTGAAAATGCTTTCAAATTTGGCATCACCGGCAACGATACCGAGCCTATCGAAATATCTATGTGTGTTAAAGACGCGCAAATAGCATTCGCAACTAAAAATTCATATTCGCTAACCGACGACGAGAAGGCGGCTAAAGATTCCGGTATCGGATTGGTTAATCTTCGACGTCGATTGCAATTACTCTACGGCAACAAGGCCGTTTTAAATATAAGTAAACGCAACAACATCTACGAAGCACAATTGTCGATACCGCTAAATATTCCACAAGCATAAAACTAAAGAAAAAAATGCGACAAATACGATGCCTGGTGGTTGATGATGAACCACTTGCAGCAAAATTAATCAGTAACTATGTTTCACGGACACCGTTTCTGTCGCTCGAGGCAGAAGTCAACAGCGCCGAAGAAGCTCTCGCTATAATACAGCAAGGCAGCGTTGATCTTGTGTTTCTTGATATCCGCATGCCTCGACTATCAGGTATGCAGCTGGCCAATCTCGTATCCGATAACGTTAAAATTGTTTTTACAACGGCTTATGCCGACCACGCCGTGGAAGGCTTCAAAGTAAATGCGCTCGACTATTTGCTCAAGCCCGTTAGCTACGAAGATTTTATACGCGCAGCTACACGAGCCCTCAAAGAACTGGAAGCTACCGAATCGGCTATCGCACCTGCAAATGAGAGCCAACAGGCAAGTCCCGATTTTCTGTTAGTAAAAAGCGAATATCGATTATTGCGCATTCCGCTATCCGATATCATATACATTGAAGGACTAAAAGATTATGTAAAAATATATATCGAGGGAGACACCAAGCCAGTGCTATCGCTAATGAGCATGAAATCACTTGAAGACGCCTTGGCACAACCCCGATTTATACGCGTTCACCGCTCGTTCATTGTCAACTTTGATAAAATACGTCTCATCGAGCGAAATTCAATTATTATAGCCGGGCGCTGCATCCCTATTAGCGACAGCTACAAACGCCGTTTCTTCGCGCTCTTGGGCGGCGGCAACGAGTAGAAGGTGGGCCTATCTATTGTCTATCTACCGAATAATCATTATTTTTGCACAAAATACCACATCTATTTAACTATGAAAACACGAATACTCAGCATTATGCTTGCAGGAGTTGTTGCACTTCTGGGCCTTAGCTCTTGCGGTGGAAAAAAATCGACAGAACCCTATCCGCTCGTATCACAGAGCCTGCGCCTTAACGGTGTGCTCAAAGCTCTTGCCGAAGAAAGTCCTATGTTCATTGAAAACATCGACGTAGAATACACCGATGCCGTGTTAGGTGTCGCCATCGAGTTTAGCGATCCTACTATTGAAGTTGAAAAATGCAGCGATGAGCTCGTGCAATTTGTATTAGCACAATATCTCAAGAGCCACACAGGGCCCAACCTCGACGAGATTATAAATACCTTGTCAAAAGAAGAAGGTTCGCTGAATATAACACTTAGCGATGCCGATGGCAATTCGCGTGAGTATGCTGTTACGGCAAACCGTCTCAAACTACTCCTACGCCTTAAACCTATGGAGCTAAACTATAATGCTGCTCGCACCAACGTCGTAGAGATTTTAGAAAGCCGTTGCGACACATATAAAGATGAGTACAACGCCGAAGAAGCTGAGTTAAGCATTGTCGGAGGCTTTGCTCAATATACCTTAACGTTCGAACGCGCGCAAAGCTACTCCAACCTCAAGCAATCGCAACTCACGGGCCGATATCTCAAAAAACTGCAAGAACGCTATAACAATTTCGGTGCATGCCGCCCGATTATCGAAGACCTGCTACGCAGCCTGTCGATCGATGGTTATCGCTATGTATACACCGAGAAAAAAGGCAATAAAACACTCACAGCAGCCATTCCCTGGCGCTTAATCGAATAACACTATGAACCTCGTAGACAGATTTCTCCAATATGTGAAGTTCGACACACAGAGCGACGAACTCACAAATATGACACCTTCAACTCCCGGCCAGCTGGTGTTTGCCGAGCATCTCAAAAAAGAGCTCGAAGCACTTGGTCTCGAAGACATTACCCTCGATGAGAATGGCTATCTAATGGCTACCTTGCCCTCGAATCTTCCTGTCGGTGTTGAAGTACCAACAATAGGCTTTATAGCCCACCTTGACACATCACCCGATATGTCGGGCCGCCATGTGGCACCGCGTATAGTGCAGAAATATGCCGGCGGCGATATCGTGCTCAACAATGCGACTGGCACCACACTTTCGCCCACCGATTTCCCCGAGCTAAACAACTATATCGGTCAAGACATTATCGTAACCGACGGCAATACACTCCTTGGCGCCGATGATAAGGCCGGTGTTGCCGAGATTATTACCGCGATGGATTATCTGATCCAGCATCCCGAAATCAAGCATGGCAAAATCCGCGTAGGCTTCAATCCCGATGAAGAGATTGGGCAAGGCGCGCATAAGTTCGATGTAGAGCAATTTGGATGCGATTTTGCATATACGATGGACGGCGGCGAAATAGGAGAACTCGAATTTGAGAATTTCAATGCGGCCGTAGCTCGCGTCAGCTTCGCCGGACGTAACGTGCACCCCGGCTATGCCAAACACAAAATGATAAATTCGATGCGTATTGCCAACCAGTTTGTCATTATGCTGCCACGCTGGGAAACACCGGAGCACACCGAGGGCTACGAAGGGTTCTATCACCTTATTTCGATGGAAGGGTCGGTAGAAAAAACCGTATTGACATATATCATACGCGACCATGACCGCGACCGTTTCGAGCGCCGCAAAAAAGAATTCGAGCACCTTGCGCGTAAAATCAACCACGAGTTCCCCGATTGTTGCTCGCTCGAAATCAAAGACCAATATTATAATATGCGCGAGAAAATCGAGCCGGTGATGCATATAATTGAAATTGCCGAAGAAGCAATGCGCCGCCTCGATATCACGCCTAAAGTACAGCCTATCCGTGGCGGCACCGACGGCGCTCAATTATCGTTTAAGGGTCTCCCCTGCCCCAATATCTTTGCCGGAGGGCTAAACTTCCACGGCCGCTACGAGTATGTGCCCATCCCCTCGATGGAAAAGGCTACAGGCGTGATTGTGGAAATTGCCAAAATTGTTGCCGAAGGCAAAAAATGATGATATGTCCGACAATATTTTGGTTGTCGTAACAGGCCCCACGGCATCCGGCAAAACGTCGCTTGCCATTGATTTAGCCTCACGCTATGGCACCGAAATAATATCGGCAGACTCTCGTCAGATTTATAAAGATATACCCATAGGCACGGCCGCGCCTACAGAGGAGGAGCGAGGCCGTGCCTTCCATCATCTTGTAGGCATTCTCGACCTTGACGATTATTACAGTGCCGCCCGTTTTGAAGCTGATGCAATGCGACTATTGCCCTCGATATGGGCAAAAAGCAATGTCGCCGTGGTGAGCGGCGGCTCTATGATGTATGTCGACGCTCTCACAAAAGGCATCGACGATATGCCTACTATCGACGATGCTACCCGACAATACGTTCTCAATCTACTAAATCAACATGGGCTCGAAGGCGTTTTAGCTCAATTACATATTGTAGACCCACAATATTACTCTATTGTCGACCGGTGCAATACCCGACGGGTAGTTCATGCTTTAGAAGTAAGTTTGCAAGCCGGCAAGCCTTATTCTACCTTCCGTACAGGGCAAGCTCAAAAACGGCCGTTCACCATCATAAAAATAGCTATCGAGTGGCAACGCGAAAAACTATTTGAGCGCATAAACACTCGCGTGGCCGTAATGATTGAAGCCGGCCTTGAAGCTGAAGCGCGAGCAGCGTTTGCAAAAGGAAATTTCAATTCGCTCAACACCGTAGGCTACAAAGAGTTGGCGGCATATTTTCGCGGTGAGATGGATCGTGAAACAGCAATAGCGCGCATAGCAAAAAACACACGTGTCTATGCAAAAAAACAGCTCACGTGGCTAAAGCGCGACCCCGATATAATATGGCTTAACCCCGACAATGCTTTTGAGCAAGCTTGCGCCATCATCGACAATGCTTTGCTGCACAAATAATCAAGGCTTTATTGATTTTGTCCAATATAGCCACTGCATCAATCCTCGCACGATGAGGTATGCATTGAACGCCAGCCAAAGGGCATTGTTGCTAAAAGTCGGGAAGAGGATATAATACAGCGAGAAGAAGACTCCTACGGCTATAAGCATTGAAAACAGCATGCGACGTGTTGCCACCAGCCCTATGAAAACGCCGTCCCAAATAAAGGCCAGAAATCCGCATAAGGGCACTGCTATAGCCCATGGCAAGAAACGGCAAGTCGTTTCTACAACGGTGGCATCATCGGCAAGTATCGATATAAACCATTCCCCAAAAAGAAAATAGATAAGGGTTACCACCAGAGCACACCGTAGGCCCGATTTTAGGAGCGACGCAACAACGCCAACAAGACGAGAATTATCGCCGGCTCCTACGTATTTACCGGCAAGGGCCTCTCCGGCATAGGCAAAGCCGTCGATGAAATAAGAGAAGAGCAAGAAAAACTGCATCAAAATGGTATTTGCGGCAAGCACTTCCGGCGTTTGTATAGCCCCAGCATGGGTAAACCACACCGTAACAGTTACCAAACAACAGGTGCGAAAAAATATGTCGACATTAATTCTGAAGAATGAAAGCAGCTCTTTTCTATCTGATAAAGACCTCAAAGGAGGAGTTTTTGGGCGATATCGAAAAACTACTATCAATAACGCAAGAGCGGCACCGGCCCATTGAGCCACAAGTGTTCCGGTTGCAACCCCTTCAATTTTCCATTGTAGGCCAAAAACGAGAGCCGCGCTTACGGCAATATTCGTTAGGTTGGTCGTAATGGCCGTCCACATTGCCGACTTGGAATCTTGCATACCTATAAACCAACCCGATATCGCATAACTTATCATCACAGCCGGGGCTCCCCATATACAGATACTGAAGTAGCGAGCCGCCAGCGACGTCGTTACAGCATCGGCGCCCATAACACGCAAGGTAATAGACAATATCGGAGCTGAAAATATCAGCATCAAAAGGCCAACGGCTACAGCTATGAGCAGCGAACGACATAGCACTATAGCTTCCGTGCTTGAATCTCTGGCGCCATAGGCTTGCGCCGTTAGACCGCTTGTGCCCATACGCAAAAAGCCAAAAAGCCAATACAACATATTGAATATGGTGCCGCCAATAGCGATGGCTCCTATATAAACGGCAGCGCCGATGTGGCCTGTTATAGCCACATCGACGAGCCCGAGGACCGGCGTTGTTAAATTAGAAATAATAGCCGGCAGCGCGATTGCAAATATTTCGCGCCTATGTTTCATTTATTTTTTCGCTTTTCGCGAAGCAATGTATAGATAAGCGATAAGAGCAGCGTAGGCTACCAATCCTAAAATCTGAGGCATGAATTCATTGCCATTTGAAGGCACTTTAGCACCGCAGAATATTGTAATAGCGGCAAATACGCCAAATAAAGCACCACCGGCAATAAGACCCGAAGAAATAAGTGTGCCACGGTCGGTACGCGCTTTACATACCTCAGCATCTTTCGAGCTATGGCTTACAAAGTGATTAACGATACCACCCACAAGCATAGGCACATTGAGATGGAGGGGGAGGAACATACCCAAGCAGAAAGCAAGAGCCGGAATACCTAACCAATTAAGAATCAGCGCTAGAATAGCGCCAACGATATAAAGAGTCCAGGGCGTAGCGCCGCCCATCATCATAGGCTCGATAACCTTGGCCATAGCATTTGCCTGAGGTGCAGCCATTGCGTCGGGGCCTGTGAAACCATACACTTTGTTGAGCATCAACATAACGGCGCCAACAGTAGCCGCCGATACGAGCGTGCCGAGGAATTTCCATGTTTCCTGTTTTTTGGGAGTAGAACCGAGCCAGTAACCGATTTTCAAGTCGGTAACAAAACCACCGGCCATTGATAATGCCGTACATACCACGCCGCCAAGTATCATCGAAGCGACAATTCCGGATGTACCGTTAACACCTATCGCAACAAATACGCCCGACGCTATAATGAGTGTCATTAGAGTCATACCGCTTACAGGGTTGCTACCTACTATAGCAATGGCATTTGCAGCTACCGTGGTGAAGAGGAAGGCTATAACCGTAACGACAAGCCAAGCGACAAGGGCCTGCCAGAAGGTGTGTATAACCCCAAACCAGAAGAATAGCAGCACACCGAGCAATGCCAGCGCCGAGAAATAAACGACGTGCTTCATCGAAATATCGAGCTGCCATCTTACTGTTTTCTGAGCTTGCGCACCCTTAAGCTCGCGTGATGCAAGGCCAACGGCTTGGCCTATAATTTTACGCGACTTGATAACGCCAATAAGACCGGCCATGGCAATGCCACCGATACCAATCATGCGCGCATAGTTGGAAAAAATCTCCGAAGCACTCATAGCGGCGATATCGGCCGAGCCATAAGCGCCCAAAAGTGGTATTATAAACCACCACACAAATATTGAGCCGGCAAATATCACAAAGGCATATTTTAGACCTACGATATATCCCAAGCCAAGAACAGCGGCACCGGTATTGCATGAAAACACAAACTTTGTTTTTGCCGCGAGCGTCTGGCCCCATGAATAGGCTGTGGTCGTTACTACTTCGGTCCACCAACCGAAAGTAGCGACAATATAATCGTAAATACCACCGATGAGTGCGGCAACGACAAGAAGTTTTGCCTGTCCACCTTCACCCGACTTCGAGCTCTGCCCGCTAACAAGAACTTGAGTCGTAGCTGTAGCCTCGGGGAAGGGGTATTTACCATGCATATCTTTAACAAAATACTTGCGGAAGGGTATGAAGAACAGGATACCAAGCATACCCCCAAAAAGCGAACTCAGAAATACTTCGAGGAAGTTTACAGTAATTTCAGGATGAGACTCTTGCAGAATATACAAGGCCGGAAGCGTGAAGATAGCACCCGCAACGATAACGCCGGAGCAAGCGCCAATCGACTGTATTATAACATTTTGACCCATGGGGTCTTTCTTTTTAAGCCAACCGGATAGGCCTACAGCAATAATTGCAATAGGAATGGCGGCTTCAAATACCTGGCCCACTTTTAGGCCGAGATAAGCCGCTGCAGCACTAAATATTACAGCTAAAATGAGACCGGTTATTACAGAGTATGGCGTAACTTCGGCATACTCACGCGCCGGATGCATTAAGGGGCGATATTCTTCGCCCGGGGCAAGTTCGGTGAAGGCATTGTCGGGCAATTCGACAGGGTCGATGTCGGTCAAAGGCACTTCATTAGGCAATTTGCTCGTTTCCATTATATAAAATATTAAGTTATTTACTCGGTATTCTAATTCTCTGACCAGCCTGAATCTGATCGCTCTTCAAGTTATTTTCTTTCTTGATAGCCTGTATCGTTACACCGTATCGAATAGCAATTTTATATAGGCTCTCGCCACGTTTCACAGTGTGTGTTATAGGTTTAGAGGCTGCGTTGGAGGTATTTCTCGAGGTCGTTGTCTTTTTAGCCGGCTCCGGTTTCTTTACCGAAACCTTCACATCGCCTTCTTTAGGATCGATTTCTTGCTGAGGCACAAATGCAGCTGCCACTTCATCGGCTGTAGAGATAGAATCGGTTTCTGCAGTTACACTCTGCACGGGTTTATTATCGGCTTGCGACGTTGCTGTGCTGTCGGCCGGTGTCGTAGTTTGTTTCTGCGTAGCGAGCTCCTCGGCCGGCGTCTTGTATTTGCGCTGCATGGTCTTAATTTTCAGGCGTTGGCCTTGCCTTACGCTCTTACCGACCTTATTGTTTTGGTGTATCGAAGCTATCGTAACGCCATATTTATTAGCAATCTTAGTCAAGGTTTCGCCGCGTTTCACTGTGTGATATTGAATAACTTCTTCTTCGTAATATTCACCACGCGAGTCACGACCGGTAACACCTCCCGTAGCTGGTTCTACAACACCACGTCGGGCGTAATTGCTTGCATTATGGTTTATAATAGAATCTTCATTTGCTATATATGCATATACCTGCAACGATGGCAAAACGAGCGAATAAGGCTTGATATCGCCGGGGATAAGATCTTGGCGGAATTGAGGGTTAAGCATACGCAATTCGTCGATAGGGATCTCCATTACTTGCGATATTTGTTCGAAATGAACGCGCTTATTCACGTGCACCGTATCCACCACAATAGGTCTCTTGGCCAATGCAGGCGATATGTTATGGTCTTTGTGATAGGTCATTATGTAGTTTGCTGCAATAAAAGCGGGCACATATCCACGTGTTTCCGACGGAAGGAAAGGATATATGTCCCAAAAGTCGTGTTTTCCGTCGCCCACACGTCGTAATGCCTTATTCACATTTCCCGGGCCGCAATTATAAGCAGCAATAGCTAAGGACCAATCTTTATATGTCGTGTAAAGTTGTTTTAGATAACGGGCCGCAGCTTCCGACGAGAGGTAAGGGTCGCGACGCTGGTCTATAAGCGAATTTACTTCAAGTCCAAGCCCTGTAGCCGTAGCCGGCATAAACTGCCACAGACCTGCCGCTCCTGCTTTTGAAACAGCTGTAGGCACAAGAGCCGACTCTATCACCGGCAGGTAGCGTAACTCCAGCGGCATACCATTCCTTTCGAGAGCCTCCTCAAAAATCGGCATATAATATAGCGAAAGACCCAACAGATTTTCAACAAGTTGCTTGCGGTTGGCATAAAAACGGATAGTATTTTTCACTACCGAGTTGTAGGGCATTTCTATAACCGTAGGCAGAGCCATCAGGCGCTCCAATAAAACTTCATCGGAAAAATCGTCGGAAGAGCGACTATCGGCATCATAATCAAGAACAGCATAATTCTTAAGATACCAGTTGTCGAGCATGGCTTTAGTGTCTGTTTCAACACTCTCGGGGAGAATAATTGTCGGAGTCATAGTATCGTCCGATACTGACAACACCGATTGAGCGGTAACAGGCCATGAAATAGTGGCTACAGCCACACTTAATAATATTTTTGTAACAAATTTCATTTATATATTTGTTGAATTATAGGTATTCAAAAGTTTATAGCCCACGAGAGGCCTACCGACGGTTTCATTCCTCTCTCCTCTTGAAACAACATTGGAGCTACATCCATCGATAAATCGGGCGATATATCGAAATGCGATAGAGACGCATCGACGTAAGCATCGACCATTGCGAGGAGATAGACACCCACCATCGATATAATACACAGGTCGCGATTACGCCTGAAATAATTTTTGCGCGACTGCAGCACATTGGTGAGCCACGATTTGTCGATATCGCTTTCCTTCGTATTTGGGGGGAAGAGATTCATGTAAGAGTTGGTAGATGGGTCGGAATCCATAATGTCGCGATATGCCACGGTGTAATCGCTAAGCATGGTGTTATTCCACGAAGTAGCATATACAAGCCCCATATATCCTCCTATTATGATGGGCAGTTTCCAATATCGGCGGTTATAGAGCTGTCCCAATCCGGGAAATAGAGCCGATATCCATACGGCACGTGTAGGGTCGGGATTAAACTCTACATCGCGTTCTTCCCAACGGTCGTACGGCGATTCTTCAACGGCCACATACTGCGGCTCTGCCGATGTAGAAAGGTGTGCGGTGAGTTCTCCGTCGGCAACTGCTACTTTGACGGAGTCGGCCTCGAGATCGTCAAGGAAATCCTCGGAGACAACAGCCGTAGTGTCGGGCGGGTTTACGGTGTGCCTATTGGGAATTTCGTGATGTGTAGGTCGTAGCGGCATTTTTTTATCTTGCGCTAAAGCCGGCATAGCCGTTAAAAAACACAGCAACACGCACATCAAAAAAAGACGTGTGTGTTGTAACTGCTGTTTTATCGCCCTACTAAATATCATTCTGCTTTATAGAGTCAAAAAGCGTTATCAGTCGTTCGAGTTCCTCTTCGTTTTTGAACGAGAACGTTATCTTTCCTTTGCCTTGCTTGTCGCACGAAAACTGCACGGGTGCACGGAAGGTCGTAGACAGGTGGCGCTTAAGCACATCGTAATCGTTTTGCGACAATCGCGAGGCCTTAGGATTTGTCACTTTCTGCACGCTTCCATTTTCATACGCTCTCGCAAGTTCTTCAACACGTCTAACCGACAGGCCTTGTTTCAGTATCTCATTATATAGCTTGAGCTGCAAAGCCGGGTTGCTTATCGTCAATAAGGCTCTCGCATGACCCATGTCGACGCGCTTATCACGCAAACCGAGCTGAACCTCAGCCGGCAGTTTCAACAGGCGCAGGAAGTTGGCGATAGTAGCACGTTTTTTGCCAATGCGCTCACTGAGGCGCTCTTGCGTAAGATTGTATTGTTCTATGAGTTTTCTAAAAGTAAGAGCAATTTCAATGGCGTTGAGGTCTTCGCGTTGGATATTCTCAATAAGCGCCATTTCGGTCAACTCTACATCGTTAGCGGTGCGAATATAAGCGGGCACCGACGACAACCCGGCCATAAGGGCTGCCCTATAACGTCGCTCACCGGCGATTATCTGATAGGAGTCGGGGCCTGTTTTGCGCAACGACAGCGGCTGTATTATGCCCAACTGCCGTATCGACGCTGCCAATTCTTCAAGTGCATCATCGTCGAAATTAGTGCGCGGCTGGTCGGGATTGGGCGAAATAGCCTCCAGTGGGATATTGTTTATAGCCGACGAACCGCTTGCCGGCACATCGTCCATAGAAATAAGCGAGTCGAGACCTCGACCGAGAGCGTTACGTTTTTCTCTCATAATTATCGGTTATTAATTAGTCGGGCGCAAGCGCCGGTTATTCTTTGCTATTAATTCTTTGGCCAGCAATACGTGGCTCGTTGCGCCACGGCTTTCGGCATCGTAAAGCAAGGCCGGGAGACCATGGCTGGGAGCTTCGCTCAGACGTATGTTGCGCGGTATCACCGTATCAAACACCATATCGGCAAAATGGCCTTTGAGCTCCTCGTAAATCTGGTTAGCGAGACGCAGACGCGCATCGTACATTGTGAGGAGGAAACCTTCGATTTCGAGGGTAGGGTTTAGCCGTGATTTAATTATTCTTATAGTATTCAGCAACTTGCTGATACCTTCGAGCGCAAAATACTCGGCTTGGACGGGTATTATAACTGAGTTTGCCGCAGTGAGGGCATTTACTGTAATCAAGCCCAACGATGGCGAACAGTCGATAATGATATAATCATATTTATCTTTAACGGGACGCAGCAACTTTTCAAGAACACGTTCACGCTCCGGACGATTTATCAACTCTATCTCGGCTCCGGCAAGATCTATGCGCGAACCTACCAGAAACAAACCATCCATACACGTCTGCACCTCGGAGCCATCGAGAGGATAGCCGTCGACCATGCATTCATATATCGATGTTGTCATATTTCGCGGGTCGATGCCATAGCCCGACGTAGCATTAGCCTGAGGGTCGGCATCGATGATGAGCACCTTCTTACCTTCGGCAGCAAGAGATGCCGCCAAATTTATCGAGGTGGTAGTTTTTCCCACACCCCCCTTTTGATTGGCAATTGCTATGATTTTTCCCATAATCTTTTGTAGTCTTATTTTAGCCTACAAAGTAACAAATTTTTCGTGAAACGCCAAAACTTTGTTCCACGAAAAAACTAACAATTTATCGACAAGACCAAGAAGGACGAAAAAAGCGGCCCCGCCACAACACCGAAGGGTGATGGCAGGGTCGCATTTGATATTGTCGTAGACCCAATTCTACTTCAGCGGGAAGTTTAAGCCGAAGTTGAATGCGCTATTTGAATTCAGAGGCACACCTTGCTTGCTAAGTTTTCCAAGAGTGTAATCCATGCCTGCAAATAGGTTGAAGCCCGGTGCGTGAAAATTGAACAGCCAACCAAAACCACCGGAAAATGTACCAACCACTCCGTTTATATCTACCGACAATAGCTTAACAGGGCGTACGTTAGCCGATAGACGGACTTGTGTCCAACTATACTTACCGTTGATACGTGTTGTGCTGAGTAAGCCGAAGTGCAACTTTCGATATGCCGGGAGCTCATACGAGGCTCCAACATTGAGCGTAGCTCCAAGCATTTTAGTACGCGACGATAGTGCACCCATATCGCGAAGCTGATACAATTCCTCGAGGTCTTTAGAAAGACGATCCCACTCGTTGCTAAAAGAATTAGGAGCGCTGCCTGATGCGTTAAACGTAAACGCGCCTGTATTTACAGTATGCGGGCCGTTGGTAGAGGCATGTTGCGTCTTACCCCAACTCATAAATCCGAAATCGAGGATGGCAAGCGAGAAATTAAAATCGCGCCATTTATATTCGGCGCCAAGGTCAAAACCGAGGCCAAAGCCATTTGGGGCGAAGCCACCATCGAGGTTTGCTCCCGACACATAGTCGCGGCCCGTCTTTTCACTTGTTTTTTTATCGAACCGCAATCCACCGACCGAGGCATAAACATCGGCATTAGTTTGCGCTATCCACTCATTTTCATCTAATTGTAGGTGAGCATTCTTAAAGTCAAAATCGACATTTCCGACACCAACCAATACTTTAAGCGTAGCACCAACGCGAAGTCCAGGAACCTTTTTAATGTCACGACTATGATTGAGAGCTATTTGCCCGTAAGCATTGACATTGGCAAACATATTGGAAATATCGTAAGTCGTATTTGTCAACCCTTCTTTTGCTAACGAAAAGAAAGCACCCGGAACCGATGTCTCTACATTAGCCAAGGCCGACAAAGACACTACGTTATAACCGCCCAAAGCTTTAAAACCGACGCTCATAAGGTCGATTTTGGTATTTAGCCCCAAGCGGTTGCGATCTTTAACATGACTCATAACCTCGGAAGTAGATATTCCGGGATTGGTAAAGAGCACAGTTTTGCCATTTAATGTATATATAATATTTTTCAGGTTTAGCGAGCCATGTGTGGCAACGTTGAAGTTGCCTATTGCGGGCATGGCTACAACCATAGTTTCATTTCCGATTGCCGGGTTCATCTGATAGCGATAGTCGTAACCTTCAAGGAAATATCCGGAATAAGTAGTCTGAGCGCCTACTGTGAGCGATGCAGCAAGAAGCAACGCACACGAAAGTAAAAGGTTCTTTATTGAATATTTCATACTGTCGTTGTTTTAGAGCTTTTTAATATATGAGCCGCTCACACGGCAACGGATGTTATGTAATTTAAGTGTTTGGGCAGGAGACAGAACCACACCACTCGACGATGTAACTGTTGCGGCAAATTCAAAGCCATCGAGGTGTGTCACAGTTCCTTCCACCGAGAGTTCTACTTCTTGCCCGGTAGTGTTAGCTTTTAGCTCAACCGGCTTAATGCTTACTCCCGGGATAGCATTGCCGTCAAGGCCCAGTGGAGAGCCCGAAAGAACAGCGTTGAGCGGAAGATTATTATCGACAGTCATCGTAAGGACGAGCTTTGAGATTTTTATGGCATCAACATCTTCGTCGTTCCATCCCGTTTTGCGGTCGGCATAAACAATCTTTGAGTCGGCACCTTCCTTCATAGCAAGAGGAGCAAGGAATTCCCACTTCCCTACAACACCGTCAAGGTCGGTGTTAAGCATGAAATGGTCGACTTTCTGCTCCGGCACTCGCGGGTTTACGATATCGAGGGTTAGCTCTTTGGGAATTCCGGGGCCCTCAACTACGCTACTAAGAGCGGTAAAAGGTTCCCAAGAGATGTTCTGTTCAAAATCAGCCGGTATATTTGACGGCTTCTCAGGTGAGAGCACAAAGTTCTGTGTTCCACCAGTAGCGCTCACCTCAAAGAAGCCCTTGTCGAGCATAAGAGACGCTTCCGGGCCTGCATCATAATCATGGATTGGCGTTATCGAGATACCGGTCTGAAAACTGAGGTTGTAGGATGCCATCGGGTTGTTAAGCGATAGATATATCTGCGGATTAGCTAACACGAGATTTGTTTCTTCACCGGCGAGGAAATCGGGCAAACTATTTAGCACTACGGGGGCTATTGAGATGCCTTCGAGATCATATTTCACCACACCCGAAAAACCTATAAAATCGAATTCTGGGAAAATATAATCTATCGTAATAGAGATATTTGACGGCAGTCCTTGAGCGCTTTTAATGTTTATATCGGCTTTATTGACTACAATCTGCTCTTTAATACTCAATTCGTGGTTAGCATTAAACGCACGTTCGAGTTTCTTTATACCGTTCACAGGAAGAGTAACTGTAACGGTGCCGTCTTTACCAAATTGGAGTTTTTTGATGTTGAGTTGGCCCGAGTCAGGCTCATATATAACGTTACCCGACGCATCTGCATCTACGATAAGCCCCTTGAGAAAGTCGATATTAAGATCTGTAAGGCTTACAAAATCCATATGCGAATAATCGGCACTGCTGAATCGAATGTCGATTACGACAGGTTTAATAAAAAGAGCTGAAATTGAGACTATTGAGGCGTCGATGTCGGATGCTTCATAGTCGACGGTAGTCTCGGCTATTTGGTTGAGCGGGAACTTTACATCGATGCCTCCGGTTGACGGAAGTCCGGTATAGGATATGACACTTGGTGTAACAACCGGAGCCGGAGCCTGGAATTCGGCAATGTGAATCTTTTCAGAAGAAAATTCACCCGACTTATCAACTGCATAGAATGTCTCTCCGTTGATAGTTACTTTGCGTAGCTCGCTACCTTCTTTAATTGAGATAATATCTCCAAGTGTCACTTCATCAAGATTGATGGGTATAACCAAATCGGTAACTTTGATTTCTGTAGTGGTGTCAATGTCGGAAAGATCGTAGTTTTTGTCTATACACGACGATAGCACCGCTAATAATAGAATAGGTAAGCTCCAATAAGATGTTCTTTTCATTGAATGCCTTATATTAAATTGTTAATTGAATTTTTACACCAACTCATCTACGGAGTCAAGACAATGCTCCGATAAGAATTTGCTATTAGGTCTTTTTGTTAAAGTTATTATGGTTTTGTTTTTATGACTATTTCAAATTTTGCGTGCAAAAGTACTATCTTTTTTTATATTGCAATGCTTTTCACACAAAAACTTTCATTTCACCGACAAACGGCATCAAACAACGACCTCAAGTCGCAGATAATATTCTGTGTTAGACGCAATTGAGAACAATGCCGAGTTTCGCAATAGAGGTATCCACACAATTTCGTCATTACGAGTTAATATCCACGCTTCACGTTTTTGAGCTGCCGTAAAATGCGCATCAACAAAGAGGTCGCTTACTAATTTAGACTTTCGCGAGCCAAAGGGCACGATACGGTCGCCTCGATGCCAATGGCGCAACTCCCACACGGCATTATCGCCTAATGCGGCTACATCTATATAAGCTACCGCCGGGCCCAATTCCTTTTCGGGGACAAATTCATCGCGTCTATGCTGCGTAATGGCAATGTGCAACGGCACCGCTATATCGTGTTGCAGGCTAACGCTATAGCGCTCGTCGGCCGACAACTTAAGCCGTCGCGCATCTACTATTTCGAGACGGCCGCGACTTAGTTCGGCTAAGACAGCGCCATCACTACTGCAAAAATGTGCTCCCGACGTTGTTGAAGCCTCAAGGATGTCGAGTATCTGGGCATACGTAAATTTTAAGGGACGCAGAAATTCGAATAAAAGCGTCGCCACTTCTTTTTCAGCAGATATCATATCTGACAGCATCACGACATTTCCGCTAAAATACCGTTTTCTCTTTTGCTCTACAGCCTCGTAAAAAATATTTCGGGCACTTTCAAGGTGCGACACACTGCGTAAAACGGAATCGGTCGCACCGGGGAAGGCTTCTTCGAGCATAGGGAAAACGCGGTTGCGAAGGCGGTTACGGCGATACTCATCGGAGGCGTTGCTACTATCTACGACATACGAAAGACCAAGTTCTTCGAGATAACGCTCTATTTCCGCCCTCGAGACAGAGAGCAATGGGCGAACCACATTTCCACTACGCGGATTCATGCTCGTAAGTCCGGCAATCCCGGCACCGCGCATCAAGTTTAGCATAAATGTCTCGGCGCGGTCCTCGCGATGATGGCCTACGGCTACCGACTGGGCGCCTTCGCGGTCTAACAAATCATTAAACCACGCATAACGCAACTCTCGGCACGCCATTTCAACCGACTCTCCGGGATTGGAACGTCGATACTCTTCTACATCGAAATCACGCACATAAAAATCTACGTCCAATGCCCTACACAGCTCTTGACAGTGACGCATATCACGCATCGACTCTTCGCCACGCAAGTGAAAATTACAGTGTGCAGCCCTGCAATCGTAGTGCATACGCGACAGCACAGCAAGCAGAGCTACCGAATCGGCACCACCACTTAGCGCGACTACAACCGGGGCTTCGCTGTGCAACAACGATTTTTCGGCAATATAATTACCGACCTTTGCCTCAAAAATTTCTATGTAGTCGCCTTCTTTCACCGCCTCACGACAACTCCTCAAGCTCTTTGAGCCACAATGCCGACGACGCATCGGAGGGCATACGCCAATCGCCGCGCGGTGATAGGCATACCGACCCTATTTTCGGTCCGTCGGGCATACACGACCGCTTAAACTGCTGAGAGAAGAAACGACGGAAGAACACTTTTTCCCACTTCAATATCGTAGCTCTGTCATAAACTCCTTCAAAGGCTTTTTCGGCCAAGACAAGAATGCGCCTCGGCGTAGATCCACAACGCAAGGTGTAATAAATGAAAAAATCATGCAATTCGTATGGCCCGACAAGGTCTTCCGTTTTCTGGCTAATGGTGCCATCGGCCTCTGCCGGTATCAGTTCGGGGCTTATGGGCGTGTCTACTATGTCGAGCAAAGCTACTCGCTCGGCTTCGTTATCGGTAATGGTGGCAAAGTAACGCACCAGATGCTTTACAAGTGTTTTAGGCACACCGGCATTTACGCCATACATCGACATGTGGTCGCCGTTATATGTGGCCCAGCCAAGGGCTAATTCCGACAAGTCGCCTGTGCCAAGCACCATAGCGCCGGTCTGGTTTGCAATGTCCATCAATAGCTGCGTACGCTCACGAGCTTGGCAATTTTCGTAGGTAACATCGTGCACCGACGCATCGTGGCCGATATCTTCAAAATGCTGATTAACAGCCGCAACAATAGATATTTCGCGCATATCGACGCCAAGTGTCTCCATCAGTACTATGGCATTGTTGCGCGTGCGATCGGTGGTCCCAAAGCCCGGCATCGTAACTCCAAGAATACCTTTTCGGTCAAGCCCGAGGCGATCGAAAGTCCTTGTCGCTACAAGTAGAGCCAGTGTTGAGTCGAGACCTCCGGAGATGCCTATCACAAGGCGTTTGCAACCTGTAGCGTCGAGTCGCTGTGCCAAGCCGGCCACCTGAATGCCTATTATTTCTTCGCAACGTTCTTTGAGATTTTCATCCGTTGCCGGGACAAATGGATGAGCGTCAATATTACGGAGCAATTGCCAATTGTCGACCGGTCTTAGCGTACAAGGCAAGGTCTTTTTATATAATTCCTTGGCTTCGCGACGGGCGCAATCGTTAAATGAAGTATTGTGTACTCGATCGCGCCTGATTGCCAATATATCAACATCACCCATAACCAACTGGTTTTCACCTTGCCAACGCTTGTTGATTCCTACAATGTTGCCGTTATCTGCTATTACCAGCTTGGCATCGAACACAAGGTCGGTCGACGATTCGCCAAATCCCGCCGAAGCATAAACGTAGGCACAGAAACAACGGGCCGATTGTTGGCGCAACAAGTTGGCCAGATAGGAGTATTTCCCCACCAAGTCGTCGCTGGCCGACAAGTTGAATATAACCTCGGCTCCGTTCATTGCCATGTGAGAACTCGGCGGTATGGGTGTCCATAAATCTTCGCATACCTCGACACCGATCTCCACGCCGCCAAAGTTATACACCCCGCCGGCAACAAAAGGCACTTCCACTCCGGGATAAAGTTCTATCAATTCACCGCTGCCGTTTTTTGGCGCTGCCGTAAACCATCGTTTCTCGTAGAACTCATTATAATTGGGGATATAAGTCTTTGGCACTACGGCTTCTACCTTGCCATTAAGGATAATAACGGCACAGTTATACAATGCATGGCCGACAACGATAGGAGCCCCTACAACGACAAGGATATCGGGTGTCGATAGTGTCGCCAACACTATTTCTTTGACGCCGTCGACAGCTCCTTTAAGCAATGTCGCATTATGGAACAACTCGCCACAAGTGTAACCCGTAATCGAAAGCTCCGGAAAAACTACGGCATCAGCGCCGGCTGCATGGGCGCGGCCGATGAGAGATACTATGTTTGATGTGTTGGCTGCAGTATTGCCTACCGTAACCTTGGGCGCCGCACTGGCGACGCGAAAAAATCCGTGTTGCATATTAATGAAAACAGGCAGGAGCACTCGCTTCCGGTGCGTCCTGCCTTTATAGGGTTGCAGTGAAATTTACTTATTTGAGGGCGTCTTTCACAGCATCGTTAGGAACCATTTCTTCTTTGAAGATGTAAGCACCGGTTTTGGGCGACTTCACCATCTTTATTACCTTGCTGTAGGTGCGGCCTTCGCCTTTCTGGAGCGAAGCGACAGTTTTCTTTGCCATATCTCAGTGTTTTATTTTATTTCTTTATGAATTGTCATCTTCTTAAGAATGGGATTGTACTTCTTAAGCTCAAGACGCTCTGTTGTATTCTTACGATTTTTGGTGGTGATGTAGCGGCTTGTGCCGGGCATACCACTATCTTTATGTTCGGTGCACTCAAGTATTACCTGCACGCGATTACCTTTTGCTTTCTTTGCCATAGTTTCGTCAGATTAAAAAGTAGGTAAATTTTAGAAACCGACGGGTTTGATATCCGATGCCTGGAGGAAACCCTTTTCATAAGCCTGGGTCATCGCTGCGTTTAGACCGAGTTTGTTTATCGTACGCAGTCCGGCTGCAGAAATAGTGAGACTAATCCACAAATCTTGTTCTACCCAATAGAATTTTTTGGTGAAAAGATTTACATTAAATTTGCGTTTGGTACGACGTTTCGAGTGCGAAACGTTATTTCCCACCATCGCTTTTTTGCCTGTGATTTGACAAATCTTTGACATGGCTGTTATTGGTTTATCGTTTTTATTTCTTTTATCATCAATGTGTTACGGCGCTTATTGCATGCCTCATATCACCTCCGGGTGCATCGGTCCGGCGGCTTTAAATGCACAGCTCCATAATCCGGACTGCAAAGTAACGATTTTTTTTTCATTCCGGCAAATATTTACACTACAAATTTATGAACTTCTTTTAATTATCGTTTTTTTGCCCATAAATTAGTCGATAAGCATCCTTCGTTTTACTTTTTCCAGGTCTTCATTTTTCATAAATACTACCCGCCCCACCCGATTAATTTTGCCAAAAAAAATAAATGAAGTAAATTTGCTATGAAAAATAATATTCTACACAATGACTAATCCTATAAAACAACGATTACACTACTTCGATATGATGAAGGGTGTGGCAATCTTTCTTGTTGTCATGGGGCACGTAATAGCTATGTGCGTACGCGAAATCGACCGTGCTCCACTATTTAAGTTTATAGAACACATCCACATGCCTTTGTTCTTTTTCATCAGTGGCTGGTTTACGTTCAAAATAGGTGCGTCAGGCCGAATTGCGTGCCCCGCGCTCAAAAATCGCGCCATCCGCCTGTTGCTTCCCATGCTCGTGGTGAGCTCTTTGTGGATGTGGTATTTCCCTCACTCGGGAGTACAATCGCCACTAAACTCCACATTCTCAGGGCTATGGGGCGACACTTGGAAAAATGGCTATTGGTTTACTCTTGTTCTTTTTGAAATAGTGCTCCTTTATGCCGCTATTACACCGTTGCTAAATCTATGTCGCAACGCGGTCGCGTCAATTCTCACAACCTTATGCGTTTGTGCTATTCTTTTATTCTGCTACAACATCTGCCCAGCTGCCGTTGCCGGATATATCAGCCTCGAACTTGTAGCTGCTTTCTTCCCCATCTTTATGTTTGGAGTCTTGGCCGCGAAGTATAGAGACGGCTATATGAACGCCATTCACAACTCGTGGTTGCAGACAGCAGCCATGCTTATCTTTGCCGTCTGCCTATATATGGGGTGCTGGCCTTGGGAATTCAATTTGTCTCCGATAACAAAACTCTGCATCGACTCGGCCGGGTATATATGTCTTGCCACTTTTAGTCTCGCCGTTTTTGAAAGATGGAGCAACACCGCATACTCACCCGAAGCCTCTAACATGGCTCGCAGGGCAGCATCTCTTTGGGAGTATCTCGGTAAGCAGAGCCTCGGCATCTATCTCTTACACTACTTCTTCCTTTTCCCTATGGGCGATTTGTTCCGTCCGGCTCTTAACGCTGTCAATGTTTCGCTCGTGCCTATGTTGCTGTTCACAGCCTTTTGGGCCGCTTGCATTGTTGCTGTTGTACTCGGCATTATAAAACTGATAGAACCCTCTAAAATACTTTCTTTGCTACTTACCGGAAACAAAGCGTGAGAAATTGCTCGTCTTAGTACTTGTAAAAATAAAATCTTATCGTTAATTTTACACTCGAATTACGATATTATGCAAATACAAGAGGCTAACGACATTACCATCGAATCGGCTCAAAAATTTGTTGATGAGTGGATTCAGACTATCGGCGTTCGCTACTTCTCGCCTCTCACCAACATGGCAATATTGACCGAAGAAGTTGGCGAAGTGGCGCGCATTATGGCGCGACAATATGGCGACCAATCGACAAAAAATGGCGAGAGTCTAAACTTAGCTGATGAATTGGCCGATGTCCTTTGGGTGCTCCTTGCAATTGCTAATCAAACAGGCATCAATCTGGGAGAGGCCTTTGCAAGCAATATCGCTAAAAAGAATGCTCGCGATAGCAAACGACACCTCAACAACCCTAAACTAAGAAACTCTAACACAACAATTAAATAGCAACAATATGTCTGAAGAACTGATTCCCGACAAATATCAGCAGGCTATAGCTGCCAGTAAAGTCGTTGAAGACGATGCAGCAGTATCTGCTGCCGTGGCAAAAATAATTGACGCGCATTTTGCCGAAAACAATAATGCCGACGTTTATAAATTCCTATTCAATTCTATCGACCTCACTACATTGCGGTCGGTCGACAGCCCATCGTCGGTAGCACGTTTTACCGAAGCCGTTAATAGCTTCGAAGAGCTATTTCCTTCGCTTGGCAATGTAGCCGCGATATGCGTTTACCCTAATTTTGCATCTGTCGTTCGCACCGTCTTAGAGGTTAGCTCTGTAAAATTAGCTTGCGTTTCAGGTTCGTTCCCATCGAGCCAATCGTTCGAAGAAGTTAAAATAGCAGAGACTTCTCTCGCCATTGCAAATGGTGCCGACGAAATCGACATAGTGTTCAATCTGGGATATTTTTTTGATAAAGACTACGAATCGGTTTGCGACGAAATTTCTGAGCAGAAAGAAGCTACGCGCGATGGCCGCCTCAAAGTGATACTCGAAACTGGTGCACTCAAAACGGCGGCTAATATCAAAAAAGCAGCCGTACTGTCGCTGTATTCCGGCGCCGATTTCCTCAAAACCTCAACCGGAAAAGAATACCCCGGAGCTACCCTCGAAGCGGCATACGTTATGGCCGAAGCTATTAAGGAATACTATAATAAAACCGGCAAAAAAGTTGGTTTTAAGGCTTCTGGTGGCATTAGAACAACCGAAGACGCAGTTAAATATTATACAGTAATCAAGGAAGTCCTTGGTGAAGAATGGCTTAGCAACGAATATTTCAGAATCGGAGCGTCAAGCCTTGCCAACGCTCTCCTTTCAAGCATCGCTGGCCACGATGTAAATCATTTCTAAACTATGAAAATCTGGATTTTTCTCGACGGTCAACAACAAGGCCCATTCTCTTTGGAAGAGCTTCTTGACAAGCCTGTTGACCAAAATACTAAAGTGTGGTTTGAGGGCCTGCCAAAATGGTATCCCGCCGGCTCGCTCGATGAATTACGGCCTCTTTTTGATGGCTCATTAGCACATAATGCGAACGAAATAAACGATACTGAGCGTCAGCAAAACGACGCCGACAACACTTTGTCGGAGACATCTCAACTTGAAGTTAACAACGGCGAAGTATCGGCAGCAGAAAACACTCCGACTTCGAAATACGCTCCAGGCACTTTTATACGGCCGAAAAATCTACCCGATGAGCCATGTCCTCCAACCTACATCGGATGGTCGATATTCCTCACCATTTGCTGCTGTTCCCCTATCAGCCTGGCTGGTCTCGTGGCATCGATTTGCGTATCAACGTTTTATAACAACGGACGAATCGATCGTGCTCGCAAAGCTTCAGAGATAGCGGCTTGGCTAATTATGGTGGCCATCGCTCTTGGCATAATACCTGTAATGCTTATGAGCGCTTTCTTTGGCGAATGAAATACTCTAAACATCTACGTCCGACGGCGGCTTTAATAGCCGCCGTGCTCGTTTTAGCTATTATAACTCTTTTTTATTACCACATCGATCCTTCTTCCGGGTGGATGCCCAGATGTGCATTCAAAACTATTACCGGATTCGACTGCCCGGGATGCGGCTTTCAACGTGCATTACATTCATTTCTCCACGGCAATATCGCCGATGCATGGCACTATAACCCTTTTGTCTTTTTTGCTATTCCGGTAGCAACATTTTATATAATCGTTGAGGCACTACGACACCATCATCCACGTTTACACGCCTTTGCGCTCAATCCGATAGTATTGAGCATTATCCTCATTTCTATCATTATTTATTGGATTTTGCGAAACATCTAACAAGCTATAACACCAACAGATAAAAGGCAACTAAACAGTATTCAAGCCCTCCGACTAATCCTATGTGCAAAAGGATTTCTCTGCATATGGATCCGACTTCTCACGTACGCCTCACAACCTATTCGTAGCGGTGGCCACATTTGGATGTACGTTTGGCCAAGTCGTTGTCTATGCCGAGATTCCGAAGGAACACTGTCAAATAATTACCATAGGGATTTGTTTTGATTATTGCTGGACTCTATTTAGACAGAAGCTCTATTCATCTTTGCAAAATGGGAGGCCAGTACGATAAGAATTGATCATTCGTTCAAGAATGTCAATTACTTCATCTTTTAGCCATTGCGGGGATATTACAGCCAGCTTATCTCGATTCCACAAAAGCTCTTGTTTTAAATCGTAGGTAGGTGAAAGATATAATTCAAAATCGGTCCAATTCTTGGTACTATCCAAAACCTTTTGAGAATGATGAAGTGGTGTCTCAATAAGATATTGATTTTGAGGCCAAAAAGCACGCACAACTATTTTAACAGGATTATCTCCACAAATTATGCCAAAACTGTTTTTGAAAAATTCTTCGGGCTTTATTTCTTTGGGCAACAGGTTGTTTTGAGGAGCGTTTTGCTCTTCTATGTCTAACATCCTTTCCAAGGCCAAGACCGAAAAGTAATCCTTATCTGTCGGTTTAGTCACGACATACCATCGTTGCTTATAAAGCCGGACAAATAATGGAATGCAAGTTATATGTTTTGCCGGCTGATAAGGAGACTTATAGGTTAACGAGAGTGATTTCTTGTTGATGCATGCCTGAAGTACAATGTCGAGATTCTCGCTTCCCGATGGAGAATCCTCAAGTTGAATAAGAGCACTGTGATTCACCATGTTCGAAAGATGACGTACTCTAAGGGCGCTGACAAGCCATTCATCGACCGATGATTTATCTTTAATGAAATATGAATTAGTCGATTTATCACATTCAATAATAACATTAAAAATCATCTCGGCACATTCTCTATATCGCTGGAATGTACGTGCTCCAAGAGGTTTTCTATCTTCGTTAAGATAACTCTTATCCCAATCTTCGCGGATTTCAGACAAAGTCATCTTCCTTCTTTTCAGCTTGCCGACAAGCCATAAACAAAATATATACTTATTCATAACACGACAAAATTAATCAATGTCTATGACAATATTTGTCATAGTCGACATTTAATTTTGCCGGAAACTAAGCAGACAGCTATCTACCGCACAAATATTTTTTTATTGTGAAAAAATCTGTAAATTTGCAACTGGGAAAATGGATCACAATGGTTTTCCCTCACATATTTATCGTTGACGATCTTATTCTGTAAGTCAAAGTCTGGTAAACTTAAAAAGGCAGGAATAAATCGGAAGCTCTCAATCTGTATGTTCAATTTACAGGCGTGAGGCTGTCTGCTTTTTTTCATCTGCCAAGGTTTACCAGAGCCCGACTTAAGATGAGAAATTTAAGAACAGTATCACGCTTTTTGTATTACTAAAGAACAAATAATTCTTATGAGAGAAGATGCTTACTTACAAAAATTTGAAGATGTTAGTGACAAGACTCAGATTTTCATAGCAAAAATGAGCCAATGTCTTGAGTCTGGCAGAGGTTTGGTAAATCAAGGGGCTGCTCTGGTTGCTGCTTTTAAGGATATTCAGATAGCCAGACAGCAGCAAGAACTTGAATTTCAGAGAATGATGGCCAATTGGGACGAGCGAAGCAGACGATTCGATGAAATTAGCCCATATATACAGAATAGTCTTGATCAAAGAATGAAACGCATTGATGAGATTAGGTCTAAACTTAATGAACATCTTATGGTTGGCGTTAATAGCGAAGCAGAAAAATATGCTTGCGAGACTTGCCTAAAAATGCTCCAGATGGAACATCAAGGATATTTCGCAGAATTAGATAGATTAATTAATATGTAATTACTATAAACTATGAATACAGCAGAAGAAAACGGTTTAAAAGCATTCCAGCAGTTAAATGCCGAGCTGGATCTGCAAGTAGCCGAGAATCAAGAAGAGCCATCGTATTGTCCTGATTCTGCGCACAATGCAACAACAATCAGTGATGAACGAAACGGCTTAAATGCGCAGCTTAATGCAACGCAAGACATGATTTACGACAACACACAACTCCTCGATAAAAGCAAGGGGCTTCAAAGAGCAAATTATGACGCTAAGATATACGAAAAAATTGACGCGCTATGTTCTGAAATATTTGGTGAACTCGCATTGATTAATGAGAACTTTGCAAAATTAAGTGACTTTTTCAATCGTCAGGCCGAATTAATTGCAGCAGGGCGCGAACCGGAATATCTTTCTGAAGAAGAGGCAGAGACTGCCGAATTTTACAGTATCTTAGCTATCGCCTCTACGGGCTTGAGTAAAATTCTCGGAGCTACAAAGATGGAATTCAAGTTACGTACTGAGGTCTATCCACGTCTTAAAAAAATGGCCAGACAGAAACTTAGCATCGTTGAAGCAGAATTGCCTAATTGCAATAAATTGATGCAGGATAATTGGTCGGATTTGATAAAGGACACTGATCAACCTATACAGTATAGCTATTATAAGAAGGAAGCTGAATATTATGACCAAGTATGGAAAGCACGTATTAAATCATTAAGAAACAGTTGGTTTCATCTTCTATACCTGAATTATCTCAAAGCGTTGCTCACTGATTGGGATAACGACATTTTCTCAGCTCCATATTCTATCCCAGATATGGAAGATGTAAATACAAATATCCTTTTCAACCTTTTTAGTGAGTATGGAGAAAACAAGAAATCGTTTACCGATAATTTAAGTGAGAGAATAACCGAAGTGATGCAAGGTAAATGGGATTTCATTAAGCTGAAAGAAGTAATATTAATTAAAGACAAGGAATTGTTAGCCACACTTCAAACGCATCGTACTTTTCCATTCACGCTATCGGTTATGGGCCAAATTGCTGCCGAGGGAGGTTCTTCTGTTTTGTTGGACTCTTATTATAAAAACGAAGCCTACAAAATTAACCATTACCTAAGAGTTAACGCTGAAGAGGCATCGAATAAGAGGGACGCAGTGAGTAGAACAATAATAATTAACGGACTTCTGCTAACGGCCTGCTGTTCTTTACCTATATACACCTTAATTAGTACTGGCTGGTCGATATTCTGGACAGTTGTTATAGCAATTATATTTATGTGGAGAAGTTTTGCAATTGCTTCAGGAGCCCAGGACCGTTATAACTTAAAAATAGAGAAGATTAATATTTATGCGCAATCGACAGCTCACAAGCAAGCTGGTGAAGGCCCGAAATACAAAACTATAGACGACATAATTAACAACAAAAACAAAATTTGGATATACGCCTTGATCGGATTCGTTGTCGGATTATTTATAGGTGGTATAGGTTGTATTTTCGGTGCTATTATTGGTGGAGCTATTGGAGGGTCTATCTCTACCGAAGAAGTATCGACCGATGGATCGGATTGGGAAGAAGTTGAAACTGGCAGCGGCAACTTAGCTAAAATAATTTTGGTGCTTCTTATCGGACTTTTGTGTTGGGAAATATTCCATTACATCTTGTGATAAATTCGCGCAAATTCGGCTTATAAAAAGTATAAATTATAATTGCAGAATTTGTCTTAACAAAATCCAATCATGCTAATACTGGGGGGCGTCGGCAACTACGCCCCTTTTTGTTTGCTCCGCAGATACAGAACACTCCCGTCATACCACAAAAAGAGCCCTCGGAGACAGATGTCTTCGAGGGCTACAGGGGGCGGTTACCTACTTTCCCACTTTCGCAGTATCATCGGCGCGGCAAGGTTTAACTTCTCTGTTCGGAATGGGAAGAGGTGGA
>JAFLUA010000008.1 GCA_022508985.1 Muribaculaceae bacterium | reverse complement strand
CCCACATACCAGTAATTGAAATTCTTATTCAGGGGCGGAACTTCTATCGTTATCGGGCCGTCCAAGTGGTCGCCTGCAAAAAGTGCTATCGACGGAATGCGCTCTGCCTGCGCCAGCTTGATTGCCTGCTTCGACTGCGCGACACCCAACGATGCAAGCCGCATAGACGGGGCATTGGCGGCAGTCTGCTGCCAATGCGATTCGACCTGCACCGACGGCAGCGACTCGATGACCGTGCGGTTAGGTTCTATACGCTGCTTCGGGTCGATACCCAATGCCGTAGCCAGACGGTCGTTGATAATGGCGCGGCTGTTCTCGGTCTGCGTAAGTGCCAGTTCCAGACGCTGCAACTGCAACTCGTAGCGCGTGATGTCGTTGCGAATCGCCAAGCCCTCCTGCTGGCGGGCGCGAATGTCTGCAAGCAAGCGCTGCGTCTGTTCGATATTCTTGCGATAGACTTCTGTTTGGTTATCGAGTTTGCAGAGTTCCAAATAGTTGCCCACAAGCAGGAAGCGGATATTCTGCCTGTTCTGCTCCGCTTCGGCCTGCACCGATTGCAGTTTCAGTTCCGACATCGCCACGCCCGCCGACACGGCTCCGCCGGCATAGATTACCTGCGTCGCTTCGAGTGCGAAGTTGTTGCCGAAACGCGGAATCGGAGCGTTCATTCCGTTCGAGAAGTCGCGGTCCCAGAGACGCCCGTCACCTAACAGCGATGCCGAAGCCGAGAAATCAATCGAGGGCAGACGGTCGTTGCGTGCCGTCTTGACCGCCTCGGCAGCCGCCGATTCGGCATAACGAAAGCCCCGGATGCTCGCATTGTTCTCATCGGCAAGGGCAAACATTTCGTCTATGCCCAATTGTATGCTCTGCGGTGTTTGTGCTGCGACAGAAACACTTTGCACGGTCAGGCAAATAATTGTTAGAAATCGGTATATGCGTTTCATTTTCATCGTTTTTTTGCGCCGCAAAGATGGTGAAAAGTCGCTTTTCGGCAAAAATCCATTCTACACAAAATTGGTTCGATTTGGACATTTTTTGCAATTTTACTATCTTTGTACAACGACTGTAAGACGATATGCACACCGAAGTAAAACGAATAGATGAGCTGTTTAGCGACACTGAACGACTGCACCGAATGCAGCGTATGATTCGCTGTGCGGAGATGGATGCCGATTCACTGCGCAGCCGCTTCTCGTCTGAAATATACATCGACGCCGCAACGGTGTTGCTTCTGACGCACGGAACGCTTACACACGAAATCAACCGCCACGCAGAGAGCGTCGCGGCGGGCAGTGTGGTTGTCATATCATCATCGCACCTTTTTCGGATTGCGGCGTGTTCGGAAGACTGCCGCGCGGTGTGCCTTATGGTCGGCGAGGATTTTATGTACCGTATGGACTCAGTCGATATGATTTACCGACGCATACGCTATGGCGTCAAACTCTATGCGCGACCGGTGATAACGCTTGCTCCCTCCGATACCGGGCGAATAAAAAATCGCCTGACAGAACTTGCGCAGGCGATTGACGGTGTGAACCACTTGTATTATAAAGAGGTGGTACTGAACCGATTGTTCGGTTTTTACCTTGATTTGAGCGATGTGATAGACCGTCTCGACGGGTTTGCGCCGTCGGAGCAGTCTAACCGCCGCGAGAGCATTGTCAAACGCTTCGTAGAGTTGCTGACCGCCAACTATCGCACACAACACAAGGTCGATTTCTATGCCTCGCAACTCAACCTCTCGGCGCACTATCTGACGCTGATTGTCAAGGAGGTGACGGGGCGCAGCGTCTCGGATTTCATCTACTGGATGTTGTACAGCGATGCCCGCGCACTGTTGGACGACTCGAAGATGTCGGTGCAGGAGATTACCGCGCAGCTCAACTTCTCCGACCAGTCTGCTTTCGGCAAATTCTTCCGCCGCCGCTCGGGTCTTTCGCCCATCGACTACCGCAAACGGCGGCAGTAGATATCATCTGCGATAATCAGGCGTTATATATTATCTTGGAGGGAAACACTATTGTTTGTAGTGCTCAAAAAAATCACACCCAATCTTACTTTTGGGTGTAAAATTGGGTGTTGATTTTGTAATTTGCTGACAGTCAGCGTTGTTCGCGGAGAGAGAGGGATTCGAACCCCCGGAGGTGTTACCCTCAACGGTTTTCAAGACCGCCGCAATCGACCACTCTGCCATCTCTCCATGGCCTTGCGAGTGCAAAGTTAGGCTTTTTTTATGACGTGTGCAAGCGTAGGGTCAAATTTCTTGGTCAAAAAAATCCGGGAGGAGGACTAATGAGTTGTAAGCAAAGGTGTTGCTAAAAAGCAACATCGAAATCTTGTCGTGGCAAATAGCTGTATGCTGCCACAACGATCGTACCCCGGCAGTTGTCGAATATCATTCCGTGAGGCAGCGCTCGCGACAGTGTCTGTGCCGTTGCCTTGTCGGCGTTGACGATTAGCGCATGGGCACCACCAATGAGCTGTGGGAGATATCTGTCAATGGCGTTGTCGTCGGCATCTACAACAATCATATCGGGGCTGTCGCTGCCGAGTGTTATGCGAGAATCGGCTCTCAGCACGGCATCTTGAAGGAGTTGTGGCTGTGATGAGAGGATGGCAACCTTTTCGGGCTTAAATGCTACGATGAGTCTCAGCAGAAGCCTCACTCTGCTGTCCGACGTGATATCGGCATAGGCAAGGTAGGGGTGTCTCTGGCATAGCACTTCGGTGACGAAGCGGAATGCGAAGGGGGAGTGTATCCCAAATCCGCGGCTATGACGGTGGCACCTTAATCTTTTGATGAGCGACGGCATTGTATGGTCGAAAGAGAGACTGCTGCTGCCAGTAACAGGTATATTAAGATGATACACACATAGGCTATTGTCGAGCAGCTTTTGAGCGATGTCGGTGCAAAGCACATGCTTATCTCATGGCTTCCGGCCGGTATTGCCATAGCACGAAGGACGTAGTTGGCCCGTGCTATCGGCTTCTGCTCGCTATCGACAGTCGCCGACCAGCCCCACGGGAAATATATCTCGGAGAAGATGGCTATGCCGCCATTGTGAGTATCGGCATGGAATGTAAGTTTGTTTGGCGTGTATGAGGTGAGGAAAATAGTATCGCCGGGAGCCTTGACTGCTGTTGATGGCAATACGTCGGCGAAGCGTCGGTCGGCAACGGCTGTTGTCTCGAAATCGAGTGCTGTAGCATCGAGAGCGGCCATTTCGGCGTCGGCGTCATCGGCCCACACAATAGAGTCGACCAGCCATGCGTTGCCGAGGGCATACTCATTACGCACTATAGGTGATGAGTTATCGCCAGTGACAACGTAGCGAGCATTAAGCATATCGGCAACACGATACGATGTGCGTAGACGTGCGGCAACATCTGCCACCTCTGGGTCGTCGAGCTCGGGCGAGTCGGGGAAATAACCCATCTGGAGCATGGGCATCAGCTTCCGTTGGATGAGGTCTTCATAGCGGTTTAGCTTGGCGGCATGATACCCGCCTACGGTGTTGTGGAAGTAGCTGCGGTCGGCTGTGAAGAAATTGGGGATATCGAGCACACGGTAATGGCCAGTGCCGCCATCCTCCAGAATAGCTTTATCTATTTCGTCGGGAGTGAATACAATATTTCCCGACGCATCATCGGCCGGACCGAATGAAGAGTGCGACACATAGCGCTTGTCAACGCCATATAGGTCGGCCGTTATCAACAGCCCGAGAGCGACAAGGGTAACCGACATCTTCAGCCTACGACTCACGAAGAGAGCCAACACCATAGCGGCTGCTGCCAGGAACAAGAGTGAGCGCATACCGTCGGTCTTTACAAGACTATAGCGCAGGGCCTTGATAGCCTCGGCGTTTGCCGGATTAGACAGAGAATAAGGGTATAAGACGGCCGAGAGTTCGCTCTGGCTATATCCTGCCTTTATGGCATAATCGGCTACTTGCTGTTGTATCTGCTCGCTGTGTGCGCGGTCGCTATCGTTTATGGCAGCACCAAAAATAGAAGGCACCAGCAGGGCCCCAAGGCTGACGAGAGCCGGTAGGCCAAACGAGATGCATAGTGGCTTGCGGTATTTACGCCACGTCTCAGTGCCGGCTTCGATAAGCTGCACTAATGCAAGTATGCCAAGCAGTGGCATGGCAAATTCGGCAACCACAAGAATGCTTTCTACGGCGCGCATCTTGCTATACATAGGGAAGTGATAAATCATAAAATCGGTGAGCCATTCGGCATTATAGCCGAGCGACAATAAGGCCGACATTATGGTCGACGCCACCATAGCCCATTTAAGCGGCCCTCGTACTATGAAACAGCCCAGCAAGAATAGCGCAAAAATAATGACGCCGGCATATACAGGGCCATTCGTGCCTTCCGAATCGTTGAAATACTGCGACATATACGGCAATAGCGGCGACTGCTGTGCCAGATCTTTGGCGCCATCGAGTTTATCGAGTCCCATGTGAACCATCCTGCCGTTTTCGGGACGGGCAGAAGCCCCGCCTTTGATATTGGGGACGATGAATGTGAAAAGCTCGCTGCGGCCATAGCTCCAACCTACGATATCGCTTTTAGGGAGCCCTCCCGTAGGTCTCTCGTAAGAAGTAGAAGCCGTAGACGAGGGGAGGGGAGTTAGCTCCGACGTCGAACGCTTGGTTTCCTTGGCGTATTTGTAGGTGTGATATAGCGAAGGCGCGTTTGCACCTAAAGCGAGACCACCGGCCGCTACGGCGAGAGCCGAAGCTACACACCATCGCGCTATTTTTTTGCTGCGTATTGCGTCGATGAGATAGCACAATGCTATGATTATCATCACCAGACCGAAATAATAGGTCATCTGTGGGTGATTGGCATTAAGTTGGAGCATAGCAAAGAGAGCTGTCGTAGCCACTCCAACCATATATCGGCCACGATAAAGCAGGATAAAACCGGCGATTGTAGGGGGTACATACGACAGTGCCACAAACTTCCATATATGGCCGGCTCCTATTATAATAATGTAATAGCTCGAAAATCCCCACGCGATAGCTCCTATTAAAGCATAGTACCACCGCATTTTGAGGGCATAAAGCAGTATGAAGAAGCCAAACATCATCATAAACAAGAGGTTAGATGGCGCCGGCAATGCGAGGCCATAGACGGTGTTCAACCAAGTGAAAACCTTATTTGAAGGGTATGATGGCGATATCTGGAATGTGGGCATGCCGCCGAAGAGGGCGTCGGTCCATAGAGCCTTTTCGCCTGTCGACTCCTGAAAGAGCTGCCCTTCGTGACCATTGGCCGCACCTTGCTGCATGTCGGGTTGCCGCAAACTATTGCCTTCAAAATTGTCGGGATAGAAAAACAGCAACGATAACGCCGCCATGATGGCTATCGAGGCGAAAAATCCCCACACCTGAGGGCGCTTTATAAATGATATTAGCTTGTTCATATCTTATCTTATTTTTTTTCGAGGGTAACGAAGCGGCAAGGCGGTGTGCTGTCGCATAATTCAATATCGCTTACGACGAAATCATCGAGCGGAATCACTGGGAAGAATGTGTCGGCATCGGCCGTCTCGGCGTCGACGATAGTTAGCAGCAGGGTGTCGGCAAGAGGTAGAGCTTCGCGATAGATTTGTGCACCTCCGATAACAAAAACGTCGCCCGTAGCGGCCGCAAGAGCCGTTTCGAGGCTACCGAATGTCTCGATGCCTTCTGCACTATAATCCTGTTGACGTGTTATAACCAAATTGCGACGATTAGGCAAAGCGCCATTAGGCAGTGACTCATATGTTTTACGGCCCATCACAACGGTGTGGCCCGATGTTATGGCCTTAAAACGTTTAAGGTCGGCTCCGATACGATAGAGCAGGTCGCCACCACGGCCAATAGCACCCTTGCGGTCGATAGCTACGATTAATTTCATAGTTAGCGTTGATTAGACAATTATGCAAAGGTAGGCTAATTTTGTGAATATTGCAATCGGTATAAATGTAAGAAGCGTTAAGAAGCCTAAAAACGACGGCCTTAATCATCACATTCTCCTTTTTTTGCAATATTTGTTGCTATTTTTACCCATAATAGATGAATAAGCTACCAATTTTTTGATTATTTTTGCGACGCGGAAAACGTAATAACAACCATCTAAACATTTTTCAAAGATAAAACCGATGAAGAAGCCGTTACTCTCTTCGCTCCGGAATTGCTTATGCGCAATACTTTGTAGCTCGGCGATGTGTGTCTCAGCACAAGCTACACAGCCCGGCGATGAGCCTGTTGTGATGCAAGGGCCCGTCTCGCTCGCTACGTTTCGCACTATGGCGTTGGAAAACAACAAGCAGTTGATGATGTCGCGTGAGCGTATACGCAAGGCTGGTTATCAACGTAAAGAAGCCTTTGCCGCTTACCTCCCGGCCATTGATTTTACAGGCTCGTATATCTACAATCAACGTGAGTTGTCGATTTTTGATTCCGATCAGATGCTGCCGACAAAAACGTTCGACCCGGCAACAGGAACATATCAGTTTAACCTCGTGAAGGACCCGTCGACGGGTATGCCGCTGCAGACACCCGACGGACAGTATATACCATCGGTTGTCGCCCTTATTCCTAAAGAGGCGATGACCTACGATATACACAACGTCTTTTTTGGTGCTGTCACGCTCACCCAGCCTATATTCATGGGCGGTAAGATTGTTGCAATGAACAAACTTACCCGTGCCGCCGAAAATGCAGCTAAAGAAATGGATATAGCCGAGGCTGAGAACGTGATATATGCAGTAGACGCAGCCTATTGGCAGATTGTGTCGTTGAAAGCAAAATATAGGCTGGCCGAAAATTTTGTAAACCTACTCGACACGCTCAACCACAATGTAAACCTCATGCTCGAAGAGGGCGTTGTAACACGTGGCGATGCTCTTGCCGTAGAGGTAAAACTCAACTCGGCGCAAGTCGATTTCGCTAAAGTGAAAAATGGCCTCGCCTTGAGTCGCATGGTCCTCGCGCAGATATGCGGATTGCCCGTAGATGCCCAATTTACGCTCGTCGACGAAGATATCGACATCCCGGAGCCTACACCCGATGTGATGCAAGCGCTCACATACGACATGGAGCAGGTTTTTAGCCAACGTCACGATTTGCGTGCCCTTGAGCAAGGTGTCGAGGCGACACGCCAGCAGCAGAAAGTAGCATTGTCGTCGATGTTGCCCAACTTGGCGCTGATAGGCTCGTATGAGTTCTCTAATCCTAATATGTATAACGGGTTCAGCAAGCGTTTCAAAGGTGGATTCTCTGTCGGTGCCATGCTCACAATACCCATTTTGCACTGGGGCGGAAGCTACAACAAATACCGTGTGGCAAAAAGCGACCTCATGATACGCGAACTACAACTCGAAGATGCACGCGAAAAGGTAACGCTACAGGTTAGCCAAGCCTCGTTTAAGATGCAAGAGGCTTATAAGACATATCAGATGACAATGGCAAATCTTGCAAAAGCCGACGAGAACCTACGTTCGGCCAACCTCGCTTTCCGTGAAGGTGTAGCAACAACCGACAACGTAACAGAAGCGCAAACAGCCTGGCTGAAAGCGCACTCCGAACAAGTCGATGCTTTTATCGACCTGAAATTGTGTCAAACCTACCTCTGTAAGGCTCTTGGTACACTTCAATAACACATCAATACAATAACCTGCAAACAAAGAAAAATCTCATAAAATGATGACTGATAAAGTAGCTGAAAAACGTGCCAACCGCACACTCCTTATAACACTTGCAGCAGTAATTATTGCTGTTCTTGCAATCGCTGTAGTGGGATTTCTATTTATGAATAAACCTGAGAGTTTTGTCGAAGGGCAGATAGAAGGCACCACAGTGCGTATATCGGGAAAATTACCTGGGCGTGTAACAGAATTTTATGTTCAAGAGGGCGATACGGTAAAAGCCGGAGACACCTTGGTTTATATCCATTCGTCGGTAGCTGATGCTCAGTTAGGGCAGGCCGAAGCTATGCGACAGGTAGCCGAAGCGCAGAACAAGAAGGTCGATGCCGGCACGCGCACGCAGTTGATAAACGCGGCCGAAAACCTTTTATTACAAGCCGAGGCCGCCGAGACTATTGCTAAGAAAACACACGATAGGATGGAACGCCTTTTCGCCGAAGGTGTAATATCAGAGCAGAAACGCGACGAAGCAAAAGCTGCCTACGATGCGGCTGTTGCAGCTAAAAATGCTGCCGAAAGCCAACTGTCGCTTGCAAAATCGGGTGCTCAAGCCGAAGATAAAGCAGCGGCTTCGGCAATGGTAGACGCCGCCGACAGCGGTGTGAGCCAAGTTCAAGCCGTCCTCGAAGATAGTTACCTTGTCGCTCCTGTTGATGGCACTATCGACCAAATATATCCCGAACTTGGCGAACTGGTGGCGCTCGGTGCTCCTATTATGAGTCTGTTGCGCTCCGACGACCGATGGGTTACTTTTAACGTGCGTGAAGAAATGCTCAATGAATTGACAATAGGGTCTAAAATCGACGTGATGATTCCCGCACTTGGAATGAAAGAAATTACGGTAGAGGTTTACTATATACGCGATATGGGCAGCTACGCTACATGGCGGTCAACAAAAGCTACGGGAGGATACGATAGCCGCACCTTCCAGGTAAAAGCACGCCCGACAGAAAATGTTGCCGGCCTTCGTCCGGGTATGTCGGTCGTATTCCCTCAAAAGTAAGCAAAGATTAAGCGACAGTAAATGTCAGGTTTAGGTTTCATATCAGGCATTAAACGTGAAATACGCCGACTAACATCGCGCAAGATTTATCTCTGCGCTATGGCCGTTGTGCCGATATTCATCTGCGTTTTTCTACTGAATATACTTCACGAAGGTCTCCCTGAGCATGCTCCTACGGCAATAGTCGACCTTGACCATTCGTCTATGTCGAGATCGGTGTCACGCTCCTTAAAATCGCTTAGCCTGATTGATGTCAACCACGAATACGATAGCTACGACAACGCCTTAGCTGCTGTGCGCAGAGGCGAGATATTCGGCTTCTTTATTATACCCGCCAACTTTGAGCGCGATGCATTGGCTCAACGTAAACCTACATTGGAGTATTACACCAATATGACCTACTTTGTGCCGGGCTCGCTATCGTTCAAAGGCTTCAAAACGGTTGCCGTTACCACGTCGGGGGGCGTCGTAAGAGAAACATTGCTATCGGCCGGAGTAGAGCCGGCACAGGCGGCAGAGTTTGTGCAGCCAGTAATTATCGACCAATATCCACTCAACAATCCGTGGATGAGTTATGCCGTATATTTGTGCCCCTCATTCTCGATATGCACCTTAGTGCTTATGATAATGCTTATGACGGCATTTTCTATCACAACCGAGATAAAAGACAAAACATCAACGCAGTGGCTCGAAACAGCTAAAGGCCGATTGTCGGTGGCGTTGCTCTCTAAGCTTCTCCCGCACACCATAATCTTCTGCAGCGTGGCCCTGTTTATACTCTATCTGCTATTCGGCTATTCGCAATTCCCGCTCAACGGGTCGCTTGTGTGGTTGATTATCGCCACGATTCTCACCGTTATCGCGGCCCAAGCGTTTGCCGTATTTGTGGTTTCGATATTTCCCAATCCGCGCTTGGCTTTGAGCGTATGTTCGCTCTTTGGCATCCTTTCATTCTCTCTTGCCGGCTTCTCCTTCCCGGTGCAGAGTATGTATGGCTATCTTGCTATATTTAGTTGGTCGGTGCCTATTAAATATTGGTTCCTCATTTATGTAAATGAGGCCTTGAACGGAGTGGCGCTCTACTATTCGCGAGTCTACTTTGTTGCTCTGCTTATTTTCCCCCTTATTGCCCTTACCGGTCTGTGGAATTTGAAACGGGCATGTGTTAAACCGGTATATGTTCCGTAAGATGAGCTTGATGAATAAAATAAGCAAACAAATGTCGGATATGGGCCGAGTTCTGCGCAATGAATTTCGGCTGATAATGCACGATGCCGGCGTTTTGATATTTTTTTTGGTGCTGCCATTGATATATCCGCTTGTATATACACTCATCTACAATCCCGAAGTAGTGCGTAAATTGCCGATAGCCGTTGTCGATAACTCTCTCACGGCGAAGTCGCGCAGCCTTGTACGCAAGGCCGATGCAAGCCCCTCGATACAGATTTACAGCTATTGCGCCAATATGTCGGAGGCGAAAGAGCAGATGGCTGAAGGCAAGGTGTATGGCATAATGCAGATTCCGAGCGACTATGCTGAAAAAATAGGCAAAGGCGAACCGGCACATGTAGAATTTTACTCTGATATGAGCCTGTTGTTGCGCTATCGCACCTTTACTGCGGCATTGACCGATTTACAACTCGAGCTAATTAGCGATATCACCGGCGAGCGTATCTCCGCAATAGGCATGGAGAGCGCTATGGCGGGCTCTTCGGGCATGCCAATCGAAAGTCGTAGCCACTTTTTAGGCGATAGCGAGCAGGGCTTTGCGTCGTTTGTGATACCCGGTATCGTTATTCTCATTTTGCAACAAAGTATGCTATTGGGGATAACAATGCTTGGCGGCACATCTCGTGAGCGGCGACGTCGAAATAGCGGTATCGACCCGGAGGAGGTATCCGGCGTTGGCCTTGCCGCAAATATCTGGGGTAAAACGCTATGTTACACTGTGCTTTATATACCCTTGTCGATATATATTATGCACATCGTACCCGAAATTTTCCGATTACCGCATTGCGGCAATCTTTTAGAATATCTTCTGTTCATCTTCCCTATGTTGCTTGCAACCGCATTCCTTGGGCAGACACTCAACCTTTTTATGAAAGAGCGCGAAAGTGCTTTCATCGTGCTCGTTTTCACTTCGGTCTTTTTCCTATTCCTGTCGGGCCTCACATGGCCGCGATATGCCATGAGCCCATTATGGATATGGATAGGTAATTGTATACCGGCAGTGTGGGGTGTCGATGGTTTTATACGTCTGAATAGCAATGCCGCTTCCTTCTATGAGGTGGCCGGCGCTTTCAAGGCAATGTGGATTTTAGTAGTCGTCTATATGATTACAGCAGGATATGCGACAAAGGTTTTGAGCGGGTATAAAAAAGTAACCCATAACAAAACAAACAATGTCGGGCATTAAATCTCTTGCAAAAGACACTGCAATCTACGGACTCAGCTCAATCGTCGGCCGTTTTTTGAATTGGCTGCTTGTCCCGCTTTACACCATAATGTTTCCGGTGGAGGAATATGGTGTTGTCACATTCGTTTACTCTGTGGTAGCCTTGGCCTTGGTTATCCTCACCTATGGCATGGAAACGGGCTTTTTCCGATTTGCCAACCATGAACGCTGGAAAGACCCGATGGAGGTGTACTCTACATCGCTGGTGTCGTTAGGCGTAAGCTCTACGGCCTTTGTAGCGCTCGTTGCCGCATTCATCACTCCTATAACACGCTGGATGGAATGTAGCGGCCATCCGGAATACGTTATTATCATGGCAATATGCGTTGCTATGGATGCTTTTATGACTATTCCATACGGTTATCTTCGATTCAGAAAACGCCCGATACGATTTGCCATTCTCCGATTGATAAATATAGGGGTCAATATCTCGCTTAATCTCTTTTTTATCCTTTTATGTCCGTGGTTGTTGACGCATTTCCCGGCATCGGTAGAGTGGTTCTATCGTCCCGATTTTGGCATTGGTTATATATTCTTGTCCAATCTGATAGCATCGTTGGTAAACCTTGTGATGATGTTACCGGAGATGCGTGGCTTCAAGTGCAAATTCAATACTGCACTATGGAAAGAAATGCTTGTTTATTCAGCGCCGCTGTTGGTGCTCGGTGTCGCCGGTATTATGAATCAGACTATCGACAAGATATTGTATCCGCACCTTGTAGCAAATCCCGATGAGGCAATGTACGGGCTCGGCATTTATGGAGCAAACTACAAGATAGGGGTGTTGCTGCTCGTCTTTCTGCAGGCTTTCCGTTTTGCTTATGAGCCTTTTATTTTTTCGCGAAACAATGAAAATAGCGGCGATAAAAACAAGTCATATAGCGATGCAATGAAGTATTTCGTTGTCTTCGCCTTGGTGATATTTCTCGGCGTTATGTTCTATCTTAATATTATCCGATATCTGATTTCACCGCGATATTTCAGTGGGCTGAAAGTGGTTCCCGTCATTATGATGGGCGAGCTATTCTTTGGCATATTCTTCAACCTGTCGGTGTGGTATAAACTTACCGACAAAACGGTGTGGGGTATGTGGTTTTCGCTTTTCGGACTTGCTGTTACTGCCACGCTCAACGTCTTGTTAGTGCCTCGTATCGGTTATATGGGCTGTGCCGTCGCTGCCTTATGCAGCTATGGCTCCATGATGTTGGCCAGCTATTTTATAGGGAGAAAGAAATATCCGATCGATTATCCTGTCGTGCGCATTCTCGGCTATTTTGCCCTTGCCGGTGTTATGTATTGGCTCGGACTGTATGTGCTACCGATGGCTCATACAGGTGCTATTGTTGAAGGATGCGCTCGCTTTATCTTGTTGGTGTTATTCGTTGCCATTATTGTACGTTGCGAAAAACTTTCGCTAAAGGCACTATTTTTGCCCATTATAAATAAGATAAAACAACACTGATGCGTATAGTCCTTATTAATCATAGCGACACAAAAGGCGGGGCATCGGTGGTAGCCTATCGTCTTATGAAAGCCTTGCGCGCTATTGGGCACGATGCCAAGATGTTGGTATTGTACAAAGGCGGCAACGACCCTAATGTTGTTTTAGCAGCTTCGCCGGGCCGTGCTAAAGTAGTATTTGCAGCAGAGCACGCTCGTATTTTCTGCGCAAACGGCTTTAATCGAAACGACCTTTTCAAGGTGTCGGTCGGCGCCGGGGGGGTAGGCTTGCAGCACCATCCATTGGTTAAAGAGGCCGATGCCGTGATATTGAACTGGATTAACCAAGGCATGATGTCGCTTCGGGAGATAGAGGCGGTGGCTTCTGCGAAGCCTACAATATGGACTATGCACGATATGTGGAATCTTACTGGCATTTGTCATCATGCAGGTGGCTGCGAAAAATACGTAAGCGGTTGTGGAAACTGCCATTTCCTCCATGGTCGTGCGTCTGAAAATGATTTGTCATGTCGTATAGCACGGCAGAAGCGATTGCTGTACGATAATTTGCCAATACGTTTTGTGGCTGTTAGCCGTTGGCTTGCATCGAGAGCTCAAAGCAGCCAACTGATGATGAATTGTAATATCTCGGTAATACCAAACGCCTTCCCCATCGATGATTTTTATATAAAGCCAAAAAAATCACGGGCTGACATTGGGCTACCCGAATGGAAAAAGTTAGTATTGATGGGCGCAGCTCGCCTCGACGACCCTATTAAAGGCTTGCCGTATGCAATAGACATCCTTAACGGATTGAACCGCAACGATTTCGAGGTCGTGTTCTTTGGAAATCAACGCGATAAAAACTCGCTGACTTCCCTTAGAGTGCCATATCGATGGCTTGGCACTCTAAACGATGCCGATACGCTGCACGAATTATATGCGCACGCTTCGGTGGTAATTTCAACATCGTTGTATGAAACACTTCCGGGCACCCTTGTAGAAGCTCAAGCCTCGGGCTCTACGCCCATAGCATTCGACAGTGGCGGCCAAAGCGATATCATCGACAATGGTACAACAGGTTTTCTCATCGAGCCGTATAATATCGACGATTTTCGCCGGGCTCTTAACAACGCTCTCGATAGCCCTTGTTCTGAAGATGTGTTGAGGGCTTCTGTAGTTGATAAATTTTCGTCAACGACAATAGCCCAACGCTATGTCGACCTCATCTCTTAGGGTCGACAAAACCGGTAAGAAGTAAGGTTATGGTTTCCGACTTACCGTCGCCGTTTTTTAGCCTTACGCGTATTTCCTTATATATCTCACCGCGCTGTCCTTTGGGCACAAACGATACTTTTACTGCATTTGTCTTGCCTGGGGCGGTGGGCTTTCTATTATATTCGGGGGTAGTGCAACCACAATTTGCATTGGCCGAGAGTATAGCAACAGGGCTATCCCCGGTTACCGTAAAAACGAATTCATGAGTGACGGGCGCATCTTCCGAGCTCACCGTTCCAAACTCATACTTAAGGCTTTCAAATGAGGCTCCAACCTTGTCGCCGGGAGTTTTGCGAGCAGCAGCCGGTGCTATGGCAAGGAATGCTGCAAATAGTAATATCAATAATTTTTTCATAATCATTTCTCTCCAAAATAGTAGTCAAGTACTTCGGCGGCTGCGGCGAAACTCGAACGACGATTAGCCAAGACGTCATTTTCACAACGAGTGAGTATCTTACATACTACTTCATTGTCGTAAAAGTTTTTACGTAGTTGCTCATCAATAGTTTCATACATCCACCATCGCGCTTGCTCTTTACGTTTCGCTTCGAAATAGCCCGTGCGAATTACATATTCGAAATAGCGGTCGATCATATCCCACACTTCGGCAATTCCTATTTCATAGTAGCCTGAATAAGTTAGCACTTCGGGAGCCCAGCCCGATGCTGTTGGCGGAAATAAATGCAGAGCCGAGCGGAATTGTGCTTGTGCCAGCTGTGCCGCCCCTACATTCTCGCCATCGGCTTTGTTGATAACAATACCATCGGCCATCTCCATAATACCGCGCTTTATGCCTTGCAGTTCGTCGCCGGCGCCGGCTATCTGTATCAAGAGAAAGAAGTCAACCATTGAGTGGACGGCAGTCTCGCTTTGACCTACACCTACCGTTTCAACGAAAATATCGTTGTAGCCTGCCGCTTCACACAGCACTATCGTTTCGCGAGTTTTACGAGCAACACCACCAAGAGAACCCGCCGATGGCGAAGGGCGTATGAATGCGTTGGGGTGAACCGACAATTTCTCCATGCGTGTTTTGTCGCCCAAAATTGACCCTTTGGTGCGTTCGCTTGAGGGATCGATGGCCAACACAGCTAATTTGCCACCTTTTTTGAGAACATGCAAGCCGAAAACGTCGATACTGGTACTCTTGCCGGCTCCAGGTACTCCTGTTATTCCTATTCGTCGCGAGTTGCCGGAATAAGGTAGGCACTTTTCTATAACTTCCTGTGCAAGCGCATAGTGCTCGGGCGCAAGGCTCTCAACGAGAGTTACGGCGCGGCTCAGTGATGTTACGTCGCCTTTAAGAATTCCTTCGACAAGTTCTGAGGCCGGGGGGAGGGGCTTGCGGCGTGGCCGTTTTGCCAGGTATGGGTTTACTATTGGCGGTTGCTCGACGCCACTATTTACCGTGAGGCCTGCATATTGTGTATCGTTTTCGGGATGTTCCATTTGTATAGTCTTTCTTCAATATTAACGACTTAAAAATTGAGATAGCATATTTATAACCTTAACAACGGTATCTTTGTCTTCAAGGGGAATGCGTAATTCGCTTTTCCCCGACGCCGTGTCGGTGTGAATAAGGGTATCTATCAAGCGCTCCTTCGCCTCGGGCGATTGTAGTGTGCGCGCCATGCCGCACAGAAAGTCGACACCGGCCTTTAATAGCGTTGCTGGGTCGGGAGCCGATTCGCTTACCGTTGTCGCGGTATCTTCGGGGTCTGCTACAAAATTTCGTTCTTCGGTAGCTTCTTCCGTTATTACGTGGCTAAGCGACTCCACGATTTTGTTGAGCTTAGAGTCATCTAGGGTAATGCTATCGTCGCCACCATCAAAGACTCCGGCGGCGAGATTGCTTTTGAAACTTATAACCGACAGCATTCGTTCTTCGATAGTGCCTGCCGACACCATGTTTACCACCAGTATTTTGCGACGCTGCCCTATGCGATGTATCCGCGCTATACGTTGCTCTAAGATTGCCGGATTCCATGGCAAGTCGAGATTGATGATAAGAGATGCCGATTGGAGGTTTAAGCCTGTACAGCCTGCATCGGTTGAGATAAATACTCGTTTGCTGTCGTCGGTCTCAAAGTTTTCGGTCAATCGGCGACGACGCGATGACGTTACGCCTCCATGCAGATATTCGTATGCGATGCCGACATGGTCGAGCTCTTCGGCGAGAATACGGGTCATCCTCTCCCATTGGCTGAATACTACAGCCTTTTCGTCGCCATTTTCAATCATTGAGGTGATGAGCTGTACGGCTTCGCCTATTTTTGTGTCGTTACGCGTCTTCTGGTCTAAGATAAATGTGCTGTCACACACCATCCTCATTTGGCTTAAGAGCAAGAGCAGTCGCTTTCGGTCTTTTTCCGACAAAAAGCGGTGTTGTTGCCATCGCGTCACCAATTGAGCAACGTGCGCTTGACATTCATCGTGGATTACACGTTGCTCTCGCGTCATTGGAACATACAGCACTTTGTCGCTACGCTCCGGCAGTTGCAATGACACGTCTGCTTTTTTTCGACGTATCATAACAGCTTTCAGACGGGCCCCGACTTCGTTGAGATTGCGATATCCCGTTATCTTCCCGGTAGGCGAACTCACAACGTGGCGGTCGACAAACTCGTAATACGGCCCTAATGCATATTGATCAACAAATTGCATTACGGAGTAGAGCTCATCGAGTTTATTCTCAAGCGGAGTGTCGGAAAGCACCACGCCATACTCCGCATTTACGCGGCGGGCGGCCTGAGATATCTGTGTATTCCAATTCTTTAAGCGCTGAACCTCGTCCATAATGATGAAATCGAAGTTCAGCGAACCAAGACTCTTTATGTCGTTTGCGAGTGTGTGATACGATACGATTTTATAGAAAGAATTGTGAGAATATAGTTCCCTACGTTGTGTGTGAATGCCCTCAACAACCGTTACATCGGAGTCGGTGAACCGCTCAATCTCTTTTTTCCATTGATATTTAAGCGAAGTAGGACATAACACCAACACGTTGCTGACCATGTTGCGCTTCTTCATGAGCTCGGCGGCGCCAAGAGCCTGTATTGTCTTTCCAAGACCCATCTCATCGGCTATAAGCGCCTTACCGGCGTTGAAAGCAAAACGAATACCCTCAACTTGATAGGGGTATAATGTGGTTTTTAGCACCGTTTCTATCTCCGATGCGGGCATCGACGCAAGCAATTCTTTGCGGCGACGATGGTCGCGACTCTCAAGGATATAGTTGAGAGCATCGGGGTAGCAATGAAAGCGAGGATCGATTTTACGAGCATTCTCAATAAAGATAGGCAGCTCGGCAACAAGACCGGGAACGGCATGCAAATCGTCGTCAAAATAACGCATTGCGGCCACCACGAGAGCCTCTGGGGCATTTTCGGCCAAGCGTAGACGCAATTTGCGCCCACCAACATAAGCCATATAAAGTGCCGATTGGTGGGCTGATGTAGACTCTGGCTGCTTGCCTTTGCGCGTTAGCCAAATGTTCACGGCTTCTAAGTGCTTGCACGTGCCCAGATTATTAGTGCGGAAATCCATGCAGTCGCAATAGTTCCACTCGTTGCTATCTCCATGATATGCAACGCGATACGAGCGGCGGCTTTGGGCGCTCCCTACAGTGTATTGGCCGGGAGACCATCGGCCAGATATTTCTGACACAGTAAATAGCCCTCGTGCTGCTGCCTGACGCCTTAATGCTTTTTGCCATGTCTGCAACGACATATCCTCGGGGCATTGTCCCGATATCAACTTTTTGTCGTCATTATTTTTAGTCGTTTTAGCCATATCTCAATTATCACTGCAAAATTACATTTTTTGATTGAAATGTAAAATCAAGGCGTAAAACTTTGATAACTTCAAAGCCTTTTCCTGTTTATAATCACTCCAAGTCGTTAATCCCTGTCTGGCCGGGGGGGATGTGTGCCTAAAGTATTTCGCCAAAGTGTTTCCAAAGAAATAGCTGAGAAATAAATGGGCTTTGCGGCTAAGTATTATCTGAAAAATCATTAACTTTGCACTTTAGTTCGATATGACAGATAGTAAGCCGATAAAAATTGATGTTTCGCAGGTGCTTGCCTCTAAATTGGGTAAGCAAAGCCGGTATGTGCCGCGCTTTGTTGTTAAACTTGTTGAGAAACTGATCTGTCAAGATGAATTAAATGCGCTTCTCGAAAATAATTTCCCGCAGCGTGGCCCAGAATTTTGTGATGGTCTGCTCCACGACCTCGATGTCAAGCTCAATGTCAGCGGTGAAGAGCTGATGCCTACCTCATCGCGGTGTATTGTCGTGAGTAATCACCCCCTTGGAGGATTAGACGGTATAACAATGATATCATGGTTAAGCAAGCATTATGGGCGCATGGCTCATTTTGTCGTTAATGACTTACTGATGGCCGTTGAACCTCTTCGGGAGTGTTTCATACCTCTAAATACTACCAACAATCGAGGTAAACAGAGTAGAGGAGCGGCTGAGAATCTCGACCGGATATTGGAAGGCGACGACCCGGTGGTGATATATCCGGCCGGCCTTGTGTCGCGCTTGGGCGCCGATGGCTGTATTTCCGACCTTGCGTGGCGCAAGGCTGTGATTAATAAGGCGATAGAAAGTAAACGAGATATTGTTCCGGTTTTTTTTGATGGCCAAAATAGTCGCTCTTTTTATCGATGGGCTCGCTTGAGAACGAAACTGGGACTTAAGTTTAATTATGAGATGGTGTTACTGCCTCGCGAGATGTTGCGATGCCGTGGAAAGCGTTTTGGGCTCACTTGTGGAGTGCCTATCCCATGGCAATCGTTTAATGGTGGCGCTAAAGCGGCAGTCGAGGCGGCAGAGCTAAAAAAAATAGTCTATTCGTTAGCGCCCAAATCTTCAAGCAATTAACTATGAATCAACCAATAATACAGCCCGTTGAAACCTCTTTAATAGAGGCGGAGCTTACACCGGAGCGCTTCTTGCGCACCTCAAATAAAGGTGGAAATGAAATTTATGTGGTAACGGCTCATAACTCTCCCAATGTTATGCGCGAGGTAGGCCGTCTGCGTGAAATAGCATTCCGTACTGCCGGCGGGGGTACAGGTAAAGAGTGCGATATCGATGAGTTTGATACTATGGAGGTGCCGTGCAGCCAGTTGGTCGTGTGGGATCCCGATAGCAAACTCATTCTTGGCGGTTATAGATTTATCTGTGGTCGTGACATTGTTTTCGATAGCGAAAACCGTCCCAACATAGCCATGAGCCATATGTTCCGCTTTTCCGACCGATTTATTAAAGATTATCTTCCGCATACGATAGAACTTGGGCGTTCATTCGTACGGCCCGAATACCAGTCGTCGAGAGCCGGTGCTAAAGCTATTTATGTTTTAGACAACCTGTGGGATGGCCTTGGTTCTCTTACAGTTGACAACCCCGATATTGAATATCTACTGGGAAAAGTGACAATGTATCCCAGCTATCCGGCTAATTGCCGCGACATGATACTCCACTTCTTGCATAAGTATTTCCCCGATACCGACGAGCTTGTTCGCCCTATAAAGGCGCTCCAAACAGATACCGACGAGGATACTCTAAAAGCGATTTTTACAGGCGGCGACTTCAAAAACGATTTACGTATTCTCAACGCACAAGTGAGAATGTACAATCATACCATACCGCCACTTGTTAATGCTTATATGAGCTTGTCTCCGACGATGCGTATGTTTGGCACCGCTATCAACGATGAGTTCGGTGATGTTGAAGAAAGCGGTATCTTTATTACTATTTCAGAAATATTAGAAGAAAAGAAACGTCGTCATATCGACACATACATAAACAACAAATGAGTCTGTCAACACTTACAGCAATATCTCCGGTCGATGGCCGTTATCGTGGAAAATGTGCACGATTAGCCGACTTTATGTCGGAATACGCTACTATACGCTACCGCGTAAAAGTTGAAATAGAATATTTTATCGCGCTTTCAAAAGTGGGCCTATCGCAGCTCCCGCCCCTGTCGGATGAGTGTCAAAGCAATTTGCGCAGAATATATGCGCCCGACGTTTTCACCGAAAGCGAAGCGCAAAAAGTGAAGGACATCGAGAACGTCACCAATCACGATGTTAAGGCGGTTGAGTATTACATTAAAGAGAAATTTGATGCACTGGGATTGGCTGATTTCAAAGAGTTTATCCACTTTGGATTGACATCGCAAGATATCAATAACACGGCATTCCCCATGATGCTTTCCGATGCCCTTAAGCAGGTTGTTATACCGGAGTATGAGGCACTTGTTGCTAAATTGAATGAACTCTCTAAAGAATATGCCGATGTGCCAATGCTTGCAAAAACACATGGTCAACCGGCATCGCCAACTACTTTGGGTAAGGAAATAGCAGTGTTTGCATATCGCCTTGGTGTGCAGCTCGACACCCTCAAAAAGGTGCCATCGAGTGGAAAATTTGGTGGCGCTACGGGAAACTTTAATGCTCATAAAGTGGCGTTCCCGCACGTAAATTGGCCCGTTTTTGCCGAAACATTCCTCCGTGATAGCCTTGGAATCGAACGCGAGTGCCTTACAACTCAGATATCAAATTACGATAATTTGGCGGCTGTCTTCGACGCATTACGCCGACTGAACACCATCATAATCGACCTCGACCGCGATTTCTGGACCTACATCTCAATGAACTATTTCAAGCAGAAAATTAAAGAAGGAGAAGTGGGCTCGTCGGCTATGCCGCATAAAGTGAATCCTATCGATTTTGAAAACTCGGAGGGAAATCTCGGTCTCGCCGATGCTCTTTTGGGTCACTTATCAGCTAAATTACCGATTTCGCGTTTGCAGCGCGACCTTACCGATTCAACTGTCATCAGAAATATAGGCGTGCCCTTGGCTCATATCGTTATAGCCATTGAATCAACACTTAAAGGTCTTGGCAAACTAATCCTTAACGCCGATGCAATAGCGGCCGACCTCAACGATTGCTGGAGCGTTGTGGCTGAAGCAATCCAGACAATACTGCGTCGCGAAGCCTATCCTAAACCCTACGAGGCCTTGAAAGCACTGACGCGCACCAACGCTGTTGTAAATCAAAATGCGATTTCCGATTTTATCGACGGGCTACAGGGCATTTCTGAGGAGGTGCGCGAAGAGCTCCATAAAATCGCCCCATCAAATTATACCGGATACACGATTCACGACTAAATTATTGCAATACGGGCAAAAAATTGTACCTTTGTAGGATTATGGTAAGAAGAGTTCAAAACGGCTTGTTGCATTGTCTCGCCATCGTAGCATTGATGGTGGGCCTCACTTCATGTAATAATAACGGTCCAAATCCTCCTGAAGACGAGCCCGAAGGCGTATTAGACCGCACAATACTTGTTTATCAAGTCGCTAATAATACCGGGCTCGACTATTTCAGCCTTGCCGACCTAAAGGAGATGTTGCAGGGAGCTGAAAACAAGTTGATAACAAACGGGCGACTTGTTGTCTACAACCATTCCTACAATCATCCTCCGGTATTAGTTAGAGTAACAACTCACGGGCTCGATACCCTTAAAACATATAACACTGATATTACATCGGTTCATGCTGAACGCATGTTACAGGTATTTAGCGACGTAGAACGCTACGCCCCGGCGCTTGATTATGGTCTTATTCTATGGGGACATGGTAGTGGCTGGCTGCAAGACGGCATTGCCGATAATGTGCCCAGTCAACGGAAGTCTTATGGCGGCGAAGACCGCGCTAAATGGATGAATATAACAACCTTGGCGCAAGTGCTTGAGCAAGGCCCGTCGTTCTCGTTCGTCTATTTCGATTGTTGTTTTATGGCTTCGGTCGAAGTTGCTTATCAGTTACGTCATGTAACGCCAATGATAGCCGGAACGGTGTCGGAACTGCCCGCTGAAGGCATGCCGTATCACCTAACTCTCGGATATTTATTCTCTCCCGATCGGGCTGACTTGCTGGGAGCTATTAAAACCACTTTCAATTATTATGATGAATGGAAAGTAATAGGTTCGCGGCCCGAGGCAAACCCACCGACATTTGATAGGAGATATTGCAATATGAGTGTAATATCAACCGACGGGCTCGACCGATTGGCTGAATCTGTAAAACAGATATACGAGCTCACACCTAAGGCTTATCCGGATAATTTCGTGCCTCAACGATTTGAACGACGCCCATTGGCAACAGCCAGCTACTTCGATTTGGGACAGTATGTCGAAGCATTATGTGTCGATGAGGACGGAAATGAGCTTTTTGAGGGCGCAACTGCGGCTTTAGATAACTTTAAGAAAGCGTTGGACCAGACGATTGCCTACCAAAATACCATGCCTATAATCTTTGGCGGCGATTTTACCGTAGATTATCACTGTGGTTTGTCTACCTATATTTTGCGCGATGCCTCGTCGATAAACAATAAAAACTATAACACCCTTTCGTGGTACGAAGATGTGGCTTCATACCTTAACCTGAATTGATATGTTTAAACTTCAGATACCGACAGCACCATTGGCTTTGCCCGACTCGATACCAACAGTGAGAGAGGAAGTATCGATGTTGAAGTCTATGCCCGTCGATGAGCTCGTGCAACGCCTTATAAGCTCGATGGTTACATTCGCAATAAATCTTGCGGTTGCAATCATTGTGTTCTATGTGGGGCGACTTATTATAAATAAAATATATCGGGTTGTACGCAATATCTTCATAAAGCGCGCCATCGATCGTTCGCTCGCAACTTTTGTGCTGAGCATGGTTAGAATGGTACTTTATTTCATATTGGTTGTCACCGTTATAAGTATTTTGGGGATAGAGACTTCATCGTTTATAGCACTTTTTGCATCGGCAGGTGTCGCCATAGGTATGGCCTTAAGCGGAACCTTACAAAACTTTGCCGGAGGTGTGTTGATTCTATTGTTAAAGCCCTACAAAATTGGTGATTACATAGAGGCCCAAGGATATGCTGGCACCGTATGTGAAATACAGATTTTCCACACTATCATATGCACCGTCGATAATAAGTCGATAATAATACCCAACGGAGGCCTCTCGACAGGTAGTATCAACAACTGGTCGCGCGAAGATTATCGCCGTGTCGACTGGATGGTAAACATTTCTTATGGCGATGATGTGGAAAAAGCACGCCATAAAATACTTGAAATATTTGCATCTGACGGCCGTGTCGTTGAAAAATATGTTGAAGACGACCGTCGTGAGCGTGCCGAAAAACTCGAAGAACAAAATCCGAATTCTGTAGATGCCGACACCGCAAGTGTCGATGAAAAAACATCGCGCATGGGATGGCTGTCACGATTCTTAAAGAGAAAGAGAGTTTCAGATGAAATAGACGACCTGCCTACTGTTGCAGCGTTGGTAAGCGAGCAGGTTGAGCGTTCGCCCAAGGTGTGGGTTGCCGACCTTGCGGATAGCTCCGTGAAGTTAAAAATAACGGCGTGGACACGCTCTACAGAGTATTGGGATGTTTTCTTTGATATAAACGAACGAATCTACAAAGAATTACCATCGGCCGGAATACGATTCCCCTTCCCTCAACTCGATGTGCATCAGTATCCTGCCGGTTGAATAATTTAGCGACTATACCATTGAAATCGTTGGCGCGCATAAAAATCATCATCGTAGCATTGCTTCCCCTGGTTTTGGGGGCTTGCTTTACGGGTGTAGAAAGTACGCCGCGAATAGGACTGTCGGATGTGCGTAAGCAACAGGCCTCCAACGCTACCGCCGAGCAACTTTTCCTAACGGATATAAAACCCTTGCCGCCATCGCAATGGCAGCCAGGCCGAGAATTGTTAGTCGCAAACAATCGAATTTCATTGATATTTACCTCATCATCGGACAATTGCGATTCGTTGGCCGGTCACAGGTTATTTTTTGATAGTTTTTCAACAGTGCCGTCACTTACCGGCGACGATGTGGTAGAGGCCACTTTCCGAACGGATGACGGACGCACCCTATATTATCGCATACCGTCAATGGATAAAGCACGCATCGACACAATCGCAGCTCTCGACATACCTTTTACTGTTGACTTGGCCCTTGTTGCTGAAATTGACAACGCTATGAGAGGACGGCATCTCTATGTCCGTACCCCGTCGTGGTATGACTTCGACACCAAATATGCTGTTCGAGGCTTGCGCCATGTTGAAGTGGCGATTGATAGCGTAGTCCCCGGCGATGAGAATTTTCCGGCATCAGTATGCTTCACAGTTGTCGACGATGCACTGCGTGCGCGTGTATGTCCCGATGGCAAAAATTGGATGCTATATATGAGTATCGGAAATAGCAAGGCGGCAACGCGTAATTTTAACACTCTCTTCGCTTTTGAAAATCCGCGCAAGCTCTACCCGGAGATTAAAGACGACGTATGGCAACTTATAATAGCATCGCGAGTTCGCGAAGGAATGACTCGCGATGAATGTAGGTTGGCCTTAGGGGTGCCTCCAAATATCCTGCGAGTGCCCACCTATGGTGGTATGCGTGAGCAGTGGGGCTACTCCGATGGCGTCTATCTTATCTTTGACGATGGTTTTTTGTCACGTTTCAGGCTATGAAATTAATCTTTTTAGGAACGGGTACATCGATAGGCGTGCCGCATATAAGATGCAAGTGTAGGGTATGCACATCAACCGATCCGCACGATAAGCGACTTAGGGCTTCGGCTCTGCTGCAGACCGAAAATGGTGCTCCCGGCATCCTTATAGACTGCGGCCCCGATTTTCGCCAACAGATACTGTCGGTGGAAAGTCCCGATCTGGCCTGCGCGATAATAACCCACACTCATTACGACCATCTTGCCGGTGTCGATGATTTACGGCCATACTCACACGCCTTCCCCAATTCACATTTCCCCATTTATTGTCGCGAAGATGTGGCCAACGACCTTCGCAATCGCATACCGTATTGCTTTGTAGAAAAACCCTATCCGGGCGTGCCCCAATTTGATTTGCGCTTGGTGTCGCCGTTCGTCGACTTTACTGTAGATTTGGGCGCCGGATATAAGCCGATAAAAGTAACACCTCTGCCAATTTCTCATGGCGCTCTCAATATTTATGGTTATCACATTGGGAACCTCGCTTATATCACCGATGCTACCAATATCCCGCCGGAAACTATCGAAGCCATCAGAGACGTCGATACTCTCGTTGTGAATGCCTTGCGTATCAAGCCACACATGGCGCATTTTAGTTTGCGGCAGGCACTCGATGCAATTAAGCAGATAGCGCCGCGACAGGCTTTTCTAACGCATATGAGCCATGGTATAGGCCTTCACGCCGAAGTGTCGAAAATCCTTCCTCAAGGGGTGAAGTTTGCTTACGATGGCCTCACCATAAATATCCCTGATTGATGAAAAAAGTGCGAGCGTGGATAGAGGCAATGCGGTTGCGTACTCTTCCGGTATCGGTTGCCGGAGTGTTTACGGCATGGGGCTTTTGCCTTGTCAATAATACGTATAAGGTCGTACCGGCGCTGTTATGCCTCATCTTTGCCGTCTTGTGCCAAATAGCCTCGAATTTTGCCAATGAATATTACGATTTCCGAGCCGGCCGCGACCGAGCCGGCCGTGTAGGTCCTCGCCGCGGAGTTACGGAAGGCGATTTGAGCCCGAGAGATATGTTGTATGCCATTGTCCTAACACTGATATTGGCAGCTACGACGGGATTAACCCTGATATATTGGGGAGGATGGTGGCTGATAGCGGCAGGTCTTGTAATAGGTATAGGTTCGTTGGCCTATAGCGCAGGCCCCTGGCCATTATCAACCCATTGCCTCGGAGAAGTCGCTGTCTTTCTTTTTTTTGGCATAGTACCGGTAAATTTGACCTATTACGTGCAGGCTCTCGCGTGGTCGATGCCTGTCTTTCTTGCCTCATGTTCTGTGGGGTTAATGGGAGCAAATGTGCTTATTGTCAATAACTACCGTGATGTTTTCGACGATAAGGCCGTTGCGAAGCACACCCTTGCAACGCAGCTTGGCCGTCGCGCAATGGTGGTGCTCTATATTTTCAATTCACTTCTGTCGGTAGGGCTTATGACTACCACGTGGTTGCGTGTGGGTGCGATATGGCTTGTGGTGCCGCTGGCATATATTTTATTTTCAATTATAATTGCCCTGAAAATGTCGCGAGGCGAGGGAGCTTCGTTAAATCCGTTGTTAGGCATGACCTCTATGTTGATGTGCCTATATGCTATCGGATTTTTGCTTGCCGTAATGGCGTGATAAATAGCATATTTGTATCAAATTTGCATCAGATTTAAGACTTTCTGTCTACTTTCTTAAAAGGCGGGTAAAAATATCCGTTTTTTTTCGTAACTTTGCATGATATTGATAAAACAACAATAAATTACGCTCAGCGTGGATACAAAGTATATATTCGTTACAGGCGGCGTTGTGTCGTCGCTCGGCAAAGGGATAATATCATCATCTCTTGCCTGTCTCTTGAAAGCCAGAGGCTTACGTGTTACCATACAGAAATTTGACCCGTATATCAACATCGATCCGGGCACCCTTAACCCGTATGAACATGGTGAGTGCTACGTTACAGAAGATGGCCACGAGGCTGACCTCGATTTGGGACACTACGAACGTTTCACCAATGTGCGGACATCGAGAGCCAATAATGTAACAACGGGCCGCATCTATCAGAGCGTTATCGACAAAGAGCGTCGTGGCGATTATCTTGGCAAAACAGTGCAGATAGTGCCGCATATTACCGACGAAATTAAACGGCGTGTCAAATATCTTGGCAATACCGGTAATTATGATTATATCATAACCGAAATTGGCGGAACGGTAGGCGACATCGAGTCGTTGCCTTTCTTGGAAGCCGTGCGTCAATTGCGCTGGGAACTCGGCATAAACAGCCTGTGCGTGCATCTCACCTACGTGCCCTATATAGCCGCTGCCAAAGAATTGAAAACGAAGCCTACACAGCACTCGGTTAAGGCTTTGCAAGAGCTTGGAATACAGCCTGATATTCTCGTTCTCCGAACAGAAAAAGAAATACCATTGGAGATGCGCCGCAAGATAGCGCTATTCTGCAATGTGGAGCCCGACTCGGTCGTACAATCGATCGACGTTAATTCAATATACAAAGTGCCCTTGATGATGCATGACCAGCACCTCGATGAAATAGTGCTGCGCAAAACAGGGGTGGCAGTAGAAGGCGAACCCGAAATGGCTCCCTGGCTCGATTTTATACATAAGATGGACAATGCCAAAGAGACAATAAACATTGGTCTTGTCGGCAAATATGTAGAGTTGCAAGATGCCTATAAATCGATAAGCGAAGCGCTATTCCATGCCGCCACTTATGCCGACCGCAAGCTGAATCTTGTGTATATTCATTCAGAAAAACTCACAGAAGCCGATGTCGACGAGCGTCTCCGTGATATGGATGGCGTAATTATCGCTCCGGGTTTTGGCCAACGAGGTATCGAAGGTAAGTTTATAGCCTTGCGTTGGTGTCGTGAATATGATATACCCACCTTTGGCATTTGCCTTGGTATGCAGTGTATGGTGATAGAATTTGCCCGTAATGTGCTCGGATTGCATGAAGCAAATTCAACAGAGATGAACACACATACCCCCGACAATGTTATCGACCTCATGGAGGAACAAAAGAGTATCTCGGCAATGGGCGGCACAATGCGCCTCGGTGCCTATGATTGCGACCTGTTGCCGGGTTCGAAGGCTGCGATGGCTTATGGCAAAGAGCATATTAGCGAGCGCCATCGTCATCGTTTTGAGTTTAACAACGCCTACCGCGACCGCTTTGAAGCTGCAGGTATGGCATGCGTGGGTGAAAATCCTGCAACACACTTGGTTGAGGTTGTGGAATTGCCGGCTAAACGCTGGTTTGTCGGCACACAGTATCACCCCGAATATTCGAGTACAGTTCTTTCTCCAAGCCCTATATTCCAGTCGTTTATAAAAGCGGCCGTAGAATACCATAAGGAGAAACACAATAGCAACAAATAAAGAATATGGATAAAAATACGGTAACCGGCCTTTTGTTGATGGCCGCAGTAATGTTTGGTTTCTTTTGGCTGACGAAGCCTTCTGAAGCTGAAATAGCAGCAGAACAAGAGCGTCGCGAACAGGCAGCCAACGAGGCTCTTAAGGAGGCACAAACTCAAAACGAGCAGGCCTTTGCTTCATGGAATAGTGTCGACAGCACAGCTGTCGCTGGCGCTGTGAAAGCCATGGGAAGTGCCGATGCTGAGGGCCGAGTGCTGTTCGGCAATGACAATCTTCGCTTGGAGCTTGACTCGGTTAAAGGTTTGTCGGGCGCTTATGTGGAGGCTAACGACAGTCTTCCCATTGTAGAATTGCTGTCGGGCAAGGCCTCAGATAAGCCGGCCCTTGCTGCGAGAGCCTCAAAAGCATTGAAGTCTCTTGTCGCAGATGCTGTCAAATATGAAGGTTTTGCCAAGTATCTCTCGGGTGATAACCAAGACTTGATACTCGAAAACGAACTCGTAAAGGTTACGATATCGTCTCGCGGAGCTTATATAAGTCAGGTAGAACTTAAAAAGTACACAACAGAAGTCGAGGGAGACCCCACAAATATCCTCTTATTCCGCGACGAGGCCGATGGCTATGGTTTTAGGTTTAATACTTATGATCAACGCATCGATACCCGCGATTTTAATTTCACACCCCAAGTTGAAAATGATAGTGTTGTAACACTTATACTACAGCCCGATGCGGCTTCGCAATGGGCCGTCCGCTACACTCTTGCGCCCGACGCATATACTGTGCGAATGGAAGTGCTGCAGACCGGCATGGCATCGATATTGCCTCCTAATACATCGTCGATGGAGTTTGGTTGGCGCCAGAAAATGGGCCGTAACGAACTTGGCCGTACATTTGAAGAACGCAATAGCTCAATATACTACAAGTATATCGGCGAGGGAGTCGATGATTTGAATGCTAATAAAGATAGCCATGAGAGCCTGACCGGACGTCTGCGCTGGGTGGCTTTCAAAAATCAGTATTTTTCGAGCGTAATTATCGCACGCGATAGCTTTACATCGGCTGAGCTCAGCTCAACTATCATAAAATCGGACAAATACCTAAAAGAAATGACTTTGGATGCAACATTGCCGTATAACGTGTCCGACGGCGTGGCTGCTTCATTCGATTTCTATTTCGGTCCTAACGATTTCCCTATTTTGTCGAAACTTGACAATCGATTAGGTTACGACGACAGTCTTTCTTTGACGCGTCTTATACCCTTGGGCTGGGGATTGTTCCGCTGGATTAACACATATATCGTTATTCCGGTATTTACTTTCCTCGGGTCGTTTTTGAGCAACTATGGCTTAATAATACTCCTGTTAACTCTGTTTATCAAGCTCATTATTTTCCCCTTCACTTTCAAGAGCTTTAAATCGCAGGCTAAAATGCGCGTATTGGCTCCCGAAATCAAGGCTATCAATGAGAAATATCCCAAGCAGGAAGACGCCATGAAGCGTCAACAGGAAACGATGGCTCTTTATAGCCGTGTCGGTGCGAGTCCCTTCTCGGGCTGCCTCCCCATGATGCTTCAAATGCCTGTCCTTATCGCAATGTTCTCGTTCTTCCCGTCAGCGATAGAACTGCGGGGCCAGTCTTTCCTTTGGGCTCACGACCTGTCGGCGCCCGACTCCATCCTTAATCTGCCGTTTAATATACCTTTCTATGGCAATCACGTAAGTTTATTCTGCTTGCTCATGACTATAATCAATATAGTGTATATGAAGGTTAGCATGCAGACTCAACCGCAGAGTGCCGATATGCCGGGAATGAAGATGATGCAGTATCTTATGCCGATTATGTTCCTTTTCATTTTCAATGATTATGCATCGGGCTTAAGCTATTACTACCTGCTTTCACTCCTCATCACAATAATCCAGACCTACGTTTTCCGCCGTATCATTGATGAAAAGAAGGTGCGCGAGCAACTACTCGAAAATGCCCGTAAGCCTCGTAAGAAATCGGGATGGATGGCCCGCCTTGAGGAAGCACAACGACAGGCCGAGGCAATGCAACGCCAACAGCAAAAAAATCGTCGTCGTTAATTGATAACTATAATACGATAAAACATATGCAAATTTCATCGCGAGTTCAAGCTCTATCACCATCGCAGACCCTTGCGATGTCGCAGAAAAGCGCCGAGTTAAAGGCGCAGGGTGTAGATGTTATTAATTTATCGGTGGGTGAGCCCGATTTCAACACCCCCGAACACATCAAGGTAGCGGCCAAGCAGGCGGTCGACGATAACTACTCATTCTATAGCCCTGTACCCGGTTACATGAGCCTTCGCAAGACTATCGCCGAAAAATTATCTCGTGAGAACGGGCTGTCGTTTGCTCCGTCGCAGATAGTTGTTGGAAATGGAGCAAAACACGCGATATGCAACGTTATATTAGCAACAATCAATAGCGGCGATGAAGTGATAATACCCACACCGGCATGGGTGAGCTATGTTGAAATGGTTAAGCTCGCTGAAGGTACGAACGTGCTTGTGCCAACAGATATCGAGCATGATTTCAAGTTGAGCCCTGCTCAGCTCGAAGCGGCGATAACCGAGCGTACGCGAGCTATAATAATGTGTTCACCATCTAACCCTACGGGCAGTGTGTACACAAAAGAAGAACTTCAAGCTCTTGTCGACGTGTTGGCAAAATACCCCGATATACTTGTTATTGCCGATGAGATATATGAGCATATTTTATATAGCGATAGCAAATTTGTTTCGTTGGCATCGTTCCCCGAGATAGCTGACCGTACGGTTGTTATCAATGGAGTGTCAAAGGCCTACGCTATGACAGGCTGGCGTATCGGTTATTGTGCCGCACCCGAAGCAATCGCCAAAGCCGTGATAAAATTGCAGGGACAATTCACCTCGGGGGCATCTTCAATAGCACAGAAAGCAGCAGAAGCTGCCTATCTCGGACCACAAGAGTGTGTTGAAGAAATGCGTCAAGCCTTCGAGCGCCGACGTAACTTGGTGGTGCGTCTTGCGCGCGAAATACCCGGTTTTGTCGTGAATGAGCCTCAGGGTGCTTTTTATCTCTTCCCGGAAGTGTCGGCGTTATTTGGGAAAAAAGCCGCCGACCGCGTTATAAACAACTCCTCCGACTTGGCGATGTATCTTCTTGAGGTAGCCAATGTGGCCACCGTAGATGGTGCCGCGTTCTGCGCTCCCGAATATATACGCTTTAGCTATGCCACTTCCGACGAGAATATAGTCGAAGCGATGGCTCGTATCAAGAGAGCGGTGGAAGCGTTGAGCTAAGTCCTTTTTTTACATACTCTAAAACCGATTGCCGGTATAAAAGCCTATGAAGAGCAGACTTAAGATTCTTTTTACGTTGCTGATACTGTCGGCCGTATGTTATGCGGAAGAGTTGCCGGTGCTTTATGTAAACTTCCCGGCAAAAGCGCTTAATAATGATGAGTATATACAAGGTGAAATGAGACTTGTTACACCCGATGGCGGTGTTATCGAGTTGCCGGCTTGCTTTAAGACTCGAGGCGCTACGGCTTTACAGTATTCGATGAAGCCCTCGTTTAATATGAAACTCAGAGACGCTGACGATAATGAGTTAGATACCAATCTATTAGATTTGCGCGAGGCTTCATCTTTTATATTAGACGCAATGGCAATCGACCGTATTTGTATGCGAAATAGAGTCTGTTTCGATATTTGGAATGCATTTTCGCGCTTGCCATATAAATCGGACTTCGGATCGAGAAACGGAACGGTGGGTAAGTTTGTAGAGGTGTATATGAATGATGAATATAAAGGTATATATTGCCTCTCCGATAAAATAAACCGTAAGCTCCTCGACCTTAAAAAGCCTCAAGAAGAGAATGGCAATGTTACGATACGCGGTGTGTTGTATAAAAACGGTACTACTGATATCGCAGATCAAAACACCCCTGGTTTCTACAACGACATGATGGTGTGTGTGGCTCGTTGGCACGATGCCTGGGAACTCCATGAACCTGAGGATTATCCTTGTGAGGAAGTGTGGCAACCATTGTTGGATTATTACGACAACAATACAGATTACAGCTATGTGTCGGCTCATTTCTTTGAAGAAAATTTGGTTGACTATACATTGTTTGTAATGGCTTTATCCTTAGCTGATAACTGGGGCGCTAAGAATAAATATTTTTCGATACGCAACATTCAAGAAGAAGGCGATAAGTCGAAGTTCGTTATAACGCCATGGGATCTTGATACCTCTCTCGGTGGCGATTACAATGGATCGTTATATGATGGCAATTACAGCAACTGGGCAATAAAAGACATTGTGTCGGCTGCAAATTCGCCATTCTCGACATGCTTGCCCCAAGAGGGTTTCAAAGCGAGTCTGAAAAAACGCTGGCAGGAAATACGTAAAACGTCGTTATCAGTAGATTCTGTCGCCGGAAGAATGTACGATTATTGTACCTTGTTCACAGAGTCGGGAGCATGGAAACGATATATCGATTATTGGGATGCCAAGTCGTCGCGCCCACGTTATGTCAGCGACTTGAAAGCGGAGGTCGACCTCATCGTTGAGTGGTATAGAGAGCGCTTCATGCAAATGGATGCCTATTTTGGCGTTGATGAATCGTCGCTGTCGACAGTAGAGGTTGCCGATGATAGTTTCTCCGAGGAGTATTATAATATTCAAGGAGTACGTGTCGATAGAGATAAACTGTCGCCGGGGCTCTATATTGTCAGAAAGGGGGATAGCGTGTCGAAAGTGGTGCAACGTTAGAATGTGTGCAGGATTATCGGCACGATGATTGGCTTGAGCTACAAGTTTAACAATAGAGATTTTAGAAACGTGCATATATTATATATGATGAAAACATCGCATAAAGTGGCACTTGTCGTGGCTTGTATTTTAGCCGTGGTCTTGGTTTTCGAGACGTATCGCTTTTTAGTTGATTTCCCGCCCGTAAGCTATGAGGCTTCCGACACAAATTTTGTGATAAAATGGGTTGTCGTTCTGCTTGTGGCATTATTCGGCTCTTGGTTTGTGTTGCGCTATCGCAAAATAAAATGGCTCGCAGTTGGTGCTTTCGCCGTTTTGAGTGTCGTAACCTGCATTGTAGTCTTAGGCTTTGAGTCAAATATAAGATCAACGAAGAGATTTAAGACTAATCTTGATGAGATTGGTCGAAATCATGTCGCCGAGGTAGAACAGCTCTTAAGCGAGCGTGAGCAGGAGTTGGAAATGCTAAAAAACAGGGTGTACGGACATTCGAATGCAAATAAACAAACTCCTCAAATAGAATCTACGACACAAAATGCGGCAGATGCTCGGACTCCCGCCCCCAATAGCACGGCTAAATCTACATCATCTAATAACAAGAATTTTAGCGAATTATGGGAGGAGGCAGGAACGGAATATTGTGCCGAAAATTATGAAAAAGCAAAAGAGATTTATAAAGAAGCTAATAAGTTGGCCGGAGGAAATAATTTCGAATGCCAACTTGAGATCGGAATTTGTAGCTATCTGTTAAGTGATTTCGACAATGCCATTTCATATTTTAAGGCGGCTCTAAAGCATAATAAAAACGTTGAGGAAGTTTATTGGCTTTTGGGAGAATCATATTATACAGGCCATAAAGACTTGGAAGAAGCAATAAAGTGGTTTAAGAAGTCGGCCGAGCGAGGATATGCCGAAGGTATGTGTGATTTGGGCATGTGCTATGATGAAAAAGGCGAGGTCGAGCTTGCTAAAACCTGGCTAAAGCGTGCGTTGGAAAGCTCGAAAGGCCTTTCCGAAGATGGAAAAAGAAGAGCAGAGCTGATACTGCACTACTATGAATAGCTCGGGCCGTACGCAAAGATGATTTGCCGAAACTAATTCAGTTTGAAAAAATAATCTCCCCTCACATTATTATCTCTCATTATGAAAAACATACACTTGCCCACAATTGCAATCGTGTTGCCTTGTTATAATGAAGAAGCAGCATTACCACTTTCTATACCCGTTTTGCAAGATATACTAATCAGACTCAAAAGTGACGAGAAAATTAGTGAGGCCAGTTTTATTTTGTGTGTCGACGACGGCAGCTCCGACGCTACATGGGAAACGATATGCGCCTTAAATAAGCAAAATAACGATGTAAAAGGGGTCGTATTGGCGCATAACCGTGGTCACCAGTATGCATTGTTGGCAGGGCTTATGAGCGCCAAAGACACTTGTGATGCCGCAATCTCAATAGATGCCGATTTACAAGATGATCCTGAAGCAATAGTGAAAATGGTAGACCACTTTAGGGCCGGGATAGATATTGTGTATGGCGTACGGCAATCGCGAGAAACCGACAGTTGGTTTAAGCGTACGTCGGCAAGGGCTTTTTATAAATTACAGTCTTTGATGGGGCTGCAGACAGTCTATGACCATGCCGATTATCGACTCATGAGCAAGCGCGCCCTTGATATTCTCTCTGAATATCAAGAGCAGAACCTATTCTTAAGAGGTATCGTTCCGCAAATAGGATTGTCAACGGCGATAGTGTATTACGATCGAAACGAGCGAGTGGCGGGCGAATCGAAGTACCCTCTGGGTAAAATGTTATCGTTTTCAATCGATGGTATTACATCGTTTACGGCCAAGCCCATGAGGTATATTTTTGTCTTAGGGACAATACTACTCTTTATAGATTTATTTGTTGCAATCTACGTATTGGTGGCATATTTCTGTGGTCATACAGTGAGTGGATGGAGCTCGATTATGTTGTCGATATGGTTCTTTGGCAGTTTGCTATTGATGAGTGTAGGTGTTGTCGGCGAGTATATCGGTAAGATTTTTGTAGAAACAAAACATCGCCCCAGATTCAATATAAAAGAGACAACCGACCAATCATACGACTCTGCCGATGAATGATTTTGATAAGTCTACGGTCTTGCTTCCCTATCTCGTCAAGATAAGGCGAATACTGCCTTATATGGCGTGCTTTTCGGTTGGCGTATGGATAATAGCGCAAATAGTTCTGATAGTAAATTTTTGGGGAACTCCTCAGTTTAGCGATGCGGCAAATTACAGCGAGTTCGCCCACGAAGCGTGGCGAAGTGGCTCATGGTATCCGACGGCTAAGATGTTTTCGGAGTATGCGTGGATAGCGAATACCGGTTATATCAATTTTTTGATTCTTAACCTGAAATTTTTTGGCACTCTAAATCTTGTCGGTATAGAGCAATTGCTCCTAAATATAATATTGCTTTGCGGTTTCGTTAGGCTGGTGCGAATTTTTGTGGGTGTGGATGTGGCCTATGTCGCCGCTATACTTTTTTGTTTATTGCCATCTAATATGATGGTAACGCCGGCCTATATGTCGGAATTGCTATGTGTGTCGCTAATGGTTTTATCGTTTAATATACTCAAGCGAAAATACGCCATGGTGTTATTGTCGGGTGTGTTGATGATAATAGCCAATTGGGTTAGGCCCATAGCTTTGATTTTCGTGCCCGCGTTAATGTTGTATGCTGTCATCAATCGTGCCAAGCTAAAATATTGGTTTGCGTATGGCTTAGGTCTTGCCGTTGGCCTTGCTGCAATAATGTTGTTTACCTACTCTGTGTGCGGTCATCCCTTGAGTAGTAGCACAACGAAGGGCACAAATATGATAATCGGTTGCTGGGATGGGGCAACCGGAAAATATGATTCTGTTGTCTTTGAAGAAGGTAATCCAGGATATATCGACCCGGCATTGTCGTATAATGTAGTGCAAAAGGATTCGCTATTAACTATTCGCTCGGTTGAGTGGATTAAATCAAATCCCGGCAAGTTTCTAAAACTTATTCCATCTAAAGTGGCCTATCTGTGGGGCTCTGATATCTATGCCGACAAGGTGCTAAGTGATAAAGAAGCTCAATATACTCAGCGACAGCGCGCTATGGGCTCGATGGTTTATTATGCAATATTGCTGTTGTCGGTTTGCGGGGTGTGGAATAGTCGCAAACAGTTATGGGGATCAATTGGAGTGGCACTTTTGCCTGTTATATTGGGAACCGGTATGCACATGTTGATGTATGGAGGGTTGCGCTACCATTATCCCATGATGATTTGCATCATCTACTTTGCCGCCTTGGCTTTTAGACGAGCATTGCGAAGTCCGTGGGTCGATGCATGAGAGCGCTCGCCAACCTCTGAGGAAAGTTTGTCGGTTGAACCCGCCCAAAAATCGTGCATAAAAAAACTTCAAAAATGTTTGGTAATTAGGCAAATAATTTCTAACTTTGCGCCGCTGGACAGTACGCACACGCGTCGCTCCGTTGCTAATTCGTTGAGGATTAATGCAATGGGCGATTTGTGGGCGCTTGGTGCAAGCCGGCTGCTCGGCGACAAAAATGAGATAAGAATTAAAAAGATATTAAAGTAACAAAGCAAAAAGACTAAGATGCCTACCATTCAGCAATTAGTAAGAAAAGGACGCGTAGCATTGGAAGACAAGAGCAAGAGCCCCGCTCTCGATTCTTGCCCCCAACGTCGCGGCGTGTGTGTACGTGTCTACACAACAACTCCTAAAAAGCCTAACTCGGCTATGCGTAAAGTAGCGCGTGTGCGCCTCACAAACGGTAAAGAAGTGAACTCTTACATCCCCGGTGAAGGCCACAACCTACAAGAGCACTCTATCGTGTTAGTGCGCGGTGGTCGTGTTAAAGACCTTCCCGGTGTTCGTTATCACATCGTACGTGGTACTCTCGATACCGCAGGCGTTAAAGACCGCACTCAACGTCGCTCTAAATACGGAGCAAAACGTCCTAAGGCCGGTGCTGCCAAGAAGTAATTCGCCGATAACGACGCGCTGAAGCGTAACCCGGCGGGTGAAGCAATCTTAAAGCACCCGAGTAAAATTATTTTTTTAACTCGTTTTTGTATTTCTTGCCGCTACTTATGGTTGAGTAAGCCTGCATCGGAGGATGCCCGCTGAAGATAAACGAAGCAAGCAACCAAGCAATCAAAAACACAACACTGACTCTAAAAATGAGAAAGGCTAAACCTAAAAAACGGCTCGTATTACCCGATCCCGTTTTCAATGATGTGAGAGTGACTAAATTTGTTAATCACCTCATGTATGACGGTAAAAAGAATACCGCATTTACTATCTTCTACAACGCATTGGAGACTGTGAAGTCGAAATTGCCTAACGAAGAGCTTACAGCTCTCGATATCTGGAAAAAAGCGCTCGAAAACATTACACCTCAGGTAGAAGTAAAGAGCCGCCGTATTGGTGGTGCTACATTCCAAGTTCCTACCGAAATTCGCGCTGACCGCAAAGAATCTATATCAATGAAAAATCTTATTTCTTACGCCCGCAAACGTGGTGGCAAAACGATGGCCGACAAACTCGCAGCCGAAATCGTTGACGCATACAACAATCAGGGCGGAGCTTTCAAACGTAAAGAAGACATGCACAAGATGGCAGAGGCAAACCGTGCTTTTGCTCACTTCCGTTTCTAAGCGATTTTTCAGTTGAATATAAATTCTATACAGTAAAATGGCTAAATCAGACGAGCTCCTTAAATACACTCGAAACATCGGCATCATGGCCCACATCGATGCCGGTAAGACAACTACGTCAGAACGTATCCTTTTCTACACCGGTCTTACTCACAAAATCGGCGAAGTTCACGACGGCGCCGCCACGATGGACTGGATGGAACAAGAGCAAGAGCGTGGTATAACAATCACATCTGCTGCTACAACTACGTTCTGGAATTATAACAGCGAAAAATATAAAATCAACTTGATTGACACTCCGGGACACGTCGACTTCACCGTCGAAGTAGAACGTTCGCTCCGCGTGCTCGACGGCGCTGTAGCTGCCTTCTGTGCAGTGGGTGGCGTTGAACCACAGTCGGAAACAGTGTGGCGTCAAGCTGATAAGTATAATGTGCCTCGTATCGGCTACGTTAATAAGATGGACCGCTCGGGTGCCAACTTCTTCGAAGTAGTGCGCCAGCTACAAGATGTTCTTGGAGCCAACCCGTGCCCCATCCAGATTCCCATTGGCGCTGAAGAGACATTCAAAGGCGTTGTCGACCTCATCAACATGAAGGCTATCTTCTGGCATGATGAGACTATGGGGGCCGATTACGAAGTTGATGAAATTCCTGCATCGCTCAAAGATGAGGCAGAGCAGTGGCGCGATAAAATGCTTGAAAAGATTGCCGAATACGACGACGACCTTATGTCGAAGTATTTCGACGACCCCTCAACAATCGAAGAAGAGGAAATCAAACGTGCGCTACGCAAAGCAACACTCTCAATGGACCTCGTGCCGATGATATGCGGTTCGTCGTTCAAGAATAAGGGTGTTCAATGCCTCCTCGATGCCGTTTGCGCTTACCTCCCCAGCCCTGTTGACTCGGGCGCTATCGAAGGCCACAGCGTTGATAACCCCGACGAAATAATCACACGAGAACCGTCGAGCGAAGCTCCTATGTGTGCACTTGCCTTTAAGATTGCAACAGACCCCTATGTAGGCCGTCTTTGCTTCTTCCGCGTTTACTCGGGCGACGTTAATGCCGGTTCTTACGTGTTTAATAGCCGCTCAGGTAAGAAAGAACGTGTGTCGCGCCTCTTCCAAATGCACTCCAACAAGCAGAATGCTAAAGAAGTGATTGGTTGTGGCGATATAGGTGCCGGCGTTGGTTTCAAAGATATCCGCACCGGCGATACACTCTGCGCCGAAGATGCTCCTATCGTTCTTGAGGCTATGGAATTTCCCGATCCCGTTATCGGTATCGCAGTAGAGCCCAAGACCCAAAAAGACCTCGATAAACTCGGCGTCGGCCTTCAGAAGCTTGCCGAAGAAGACCCCACATTCCGTGTTGAAACAAACGAAGAGACCGGTCAAACCGTTATTTCCGGTATGGGTGAGCTTCACCTCGATATCATTATCGACCGTCTCCGTCGCGAGTTCAAAGTTGAATGTAATCAGGGCCGTCCGCAGGTTACATACAAAGAAGCTATTACACGCTCTTGCGAGCTCCGTGAAGTATTCAAGAAACAGACCGGTGGCCGTGGTAAATTCGCCGACATTATTGTCCGCGTAGAGCCTGTAGACGAAGGCTTTGAAGGCAACCTCCAGTTTGTCGACGAAGTTAAAGGCGGTAACATTCCGAAGGAATTTATTCCCTCGATACAGAAAGGTTTCGTAACAGCCATGAAGAACGGTGTCCTCGCAGGATTCCCCGTCGAGCACCTCAAAGTGACGGTAATAGACGGCTCGTTCCACCCGGTCGACTCCGACCAGCTCTCATTTGAGCTCTGTGCTATACAGGCGTTCAAAAAAGCGTGCGAAAAAGCAGGCCCAGTGCTCCTCGAGCCTATCATGAAGATTGAGGTAGTGACCCCCGAAGAGTCAATGGGTGATGTGATATCTGACCTCAATAAACGCCGCGGTCAGGTCGAAGGCATGGAAAGCAGCCGCTCGGGCGCTCGCGTAGTAAAAGCGAAAGCTCCGCTTGCCGAAATGTTTGGATACGTGACGGCACTCCGTACTATCACCTCGGGACGTGCAACATCGACGATGTCTTTCTCGCACTACGCCGAAGTTTCCAGCTCGATAGCCAAAGACGTATTAACAGAATGTCAAGGCCGCGTCGATCTTCTCAAATAATATAAATAACACAAAAATATGAACCCAATCATCCGTATTAAACTTAAATCTTACGACCATAATCTCGTCGACAAATCGGCTGAGAAAATCGTAAAGACAGTGAAGTCGATTGGCGCGGTTGTCATCGGTCCTATACCCCTGCCTACCCACAAACGCATATTCACAGTCAACCGCTCTACCTTCGTTAACAAGAAGAGCCGCGAACAATTCCAATTGAGTAGCTACAAACGCCTCATCGACATCTACAATGCTACCCCTAAAATCGTAGACGCGTTGATGAAACTTGAGCTCCCCAGCGGTGTAGAAGTGGAAATCAAGTGCTAAACTTGCAACAAACAACAAATTAATAAATCAAATTAACAGAGAAATGCCAGGATTAATTGGAAAGAAAATCGGAATGACATCCGTTTTCAGTGCCGACGGACGCAATGTTCCGTGCACTGTTATCGAAGTAGGTCCTTGTGTTGTTACTCAGGTTAAGACAGAAGCTACCGACGGCTATGAGGCTCTTCAGCTCGGTTTCGAAGAGCAGAAGGAGAAGCACCTCACCAAGCCCGAGCTCGGACACTTCCGTAAAGCCGGCGTAACGCCCAAGCGCCACTTGGCCGAGTTCAAAGGATTTGGTAGCGAATATGCCCTTGGCGACACTATCGGCGTTGATATCTTCACTGACGCAGATTTTGTCGATGTAGTCGGCACCTCTAAAGGTAAAGGCTTCCAAGGCGTAGTTAAACGTCATGGCTTTGGTGGTGTGGGTCAGACCACACACGGCCAGCACAACCGCCTTCGTGCTCCCGGTTCGGTGGGTGCCTGCTCTTACCCCGCAAAAGTGTTCAAAGGTATGCGTATGGCCGGACAAACCGGTAACGAACGCGTGACAGTTCAAAACCTCCAGATTATCAAAGTGATACCCGAACATAATCTCCTTATGATTAAGGGATCTGTTCCCGGTGCTAAAGGTTCAATCGTCTTAATTGAGAAATAATATGGAACTCGCAGTATACAACCAAGAAGGCCAGGATACAGGCCGTCGCGTGAACCTCAACGATGAGGTGTTCGCTATTGAGCCCAACGAGCATGCCCTTTATCTCGACGTTAAGCAATACCTTGCCAACCAGCGACAGGGCACTCACAAATCGAAAGAACGCAGCGAAGTAAGCGGCTCAACCCGCAAGCTCCACAAACAAAAGGGTGGTGGCGGCAGCCGTATAGGTGATATCAACTCGCCCGTACTCGTTGGTGGTGGCCGTGTATTTGGTCCCCGTCCTCGCGACTATCGATTCAAGCTCAACAAAAAAATGAAAGAACTCGCACGTCGCTCAGCCCTCAGCCTCAAAGCGGCTGCCGGCGAAATCGTCGTAGTTGAGAAAATAGAATTTGCAGCACCCAAAACTAAAGAATACATAAATTTTGCTAAAAATCTGAAAGTTGAAGGCAAGAAAGTTCTCGTAGTTTTGTCAGACAAAAATAATAACGTATATTTGTCGATGCGTAACGTGCCCGATGCTAAACTAATGACAGCATCGGACCTTAACACGTATGCAGTGCTAAATAACAACGCCCTTGTCATCACCGAGGCCAGCGTTGAAGTGCTTAACAAATTTTAATCCGCCGAAAGGTTACACAAATGGAAATATCGATTAAACCTATCATTACCGAAAGAGCAACCAAGCTTTCAGAAAAGCACAATTGCTATACTTTCCGCGTGTCGCCTGACGCCAACAAGTATCAGATCAAGGCTCTTATCGAGCAAATCTATGGTGTTAAGGTGGAAAGCGTCAACACAGCCATCGTGCGCGGTAAAAACAAATCGCGCTGGACAAAGAGCGGCCTTCTCAAAGGCAAAACAGCCTCTTGGAAGAAAGCATATGTAACCGTCGCCGACGGCCAGTCCATCGAATTCTTTAGTAATATCTAATAACAATGGCAGTAAGAAAAATTAAGCCCACTACACCCGGGCAACGTCACAAAGTTATCGGTGTATTCAAAGGTACCATCACTGCTACAACACCGGAAAAATCTCTTACAGTCGGAAAGCGCGCCTCCGGAGGTCGTAACAACGAAGGCCATCTCACCACTCGCTACCTTGGTGGTGGTCACAAGCGCAAATACCGCATTATAGACTTTAAGAGAAATCGCGACGGCATACCTGCAGTTGTAAAGACAATCGAGTACGACCCCAACCGCTCGGCTCGCATTGCCCTTCTCTGCTATGCTGACGGTGTCAAAACCTACATCATCGCCCCCAATGGCCTTGAAGTTGGCACGACACTCCTCAGTGGTCCCGACGCCGCACCCGAAGTTGGCAACACACTTCCTCTCAACAAAATCCCCGTCGGTACCGTAATACACTGCATCGAACTCCGTCCCGGCCAAGGCGCCTTCATGGCACGCTCAGCCGGTACTTTCGCCCAGCTCGTTTCCCGCGAAGGAAACTATGCTATTATCAAATTACCTTCAGGCGAAACACGCAAAGTGCTCGCCACTTGTAGAGCTACTGTCGGCACCGTCGGCAACAGCGAACACTCACTCGAACGCTCCGGTAAGGCAGGTCGCAGCCGTTGGCTTGGCCGTCGCCCCCACAACCGCGGCGTTGTTATGAACCCTGTCGATCACCCCATGGGTGGTGGTGAAGGTCGTGCTTCTGGTGGCCACCCACGTTCACGCAAGGGCCTCTACAGCAAGGGTCTCAAGACACGTTCGCCGAAGAAGCAGTCGAGCAAGTATATTATTGAGAGAAGAAAAAAGAAGTAATCTGAAATAGCAAGCATATGAGCCGTTCATTAAAAAAAGGCCCCTTCATCAGCGTTAAGCTCGAGAAGAAAGTAGCTGCAATGACAGCAGCCGGCACAAGCAACGTAATCAAGACCTGGAGCCGTGCATCTATGATCGCACCGGAATTCGTTGGTCATACGTTTGCCGTACATAACGGAACCAAGTTCATACCCGTCTATGTTACTGAAAACATGGTAGGACATAAACTTGGTGAATTCGCACCTACGCGTACATTCCGCGGTCACGCCGGTAATAAGAAAAAATAATAGGGCCTGATATTAATTAATCATCACAGAATTAAAAAAAAGACGACAAATACAATGGGTGAAAGAAAAAGAATATCAGCCAACCGTCGCAAAGAGGAGAACAAGAGCATAGCATTTGCAAAGCTCAATAACGTTCCTACCTCGCCACGCAAAATGCGTCTGGTAGCCGACATGGTACGCGGCAAAGAAGTGTTCCGCGCCCTCGGCATCCTCAAATTCTCAAACAAAGAAGCTGCAGCACGCCTCGAGAAACTCGTGCGCTCGGCTGTTGCCAATTGGGAAGAGAAAAACGAGCGTAAAGCCGAAGACGGCGAACTCTACATCAGCACTATTTATGTCAACTGCGCAACAATGCTCAAGCGCCTCCGCACAGCCCCTCAAGGCCGTGGGTATCGCATCCGCAAACGTTCTAATCACGTCACTGTGATTGTTGACACTATCAATAACACTAAAAATACCGAGGCTTAAGATATGGGACAGAAAGTTAATCCTATAAGCAACCGCCTGGGCGTAATCCGCGGCTGGGACTCCAACTGGTCTGAGAAAGGTAAATACCCCGACAATATCCTCGAAGACTACAAACTCCGCGAATACCTCAACGTACGCCTGGCAAAATGCAGTGTCTCGCGTATTGTTATCGAGCGCACGCTCAAGCTTATCACCATCACAGTTTGCACCTCTCGCCCCGGCCTTATCATAGGCAAAGGTGGACAAGAAGTTGAAAAACTCAAAGAGGAACTTAAGAAAGTTACCGACAAAGACGTACAAATCAACATTTACGAAGTAAAACGCCCCGAGCTCGACGCCGAAATCGTAGCAGCTACCATAGCACGCCAGATTGAAGGCAAGATAGCTTATCGTCGCGCCGTTAAAATGGCAATAGCATCTACGATGCGTGCCGGCGCCGAAGGCGTTAAAATCCAGATTTCGGGCCGTCTGAATGGCGCTGAAATGGCACGCTCGGAAATGTTCAAAGAAGGACGTACACCGCTGCACACACTACGTGCCGACATCGACTATGCACTTGTCGAAGCTCACACTAAAGTGGGTGTCATTGGCGTCAAAGTATGGATTTGCCGTGGTGAAGTCTATGGCAAGCGTGATCTCGCTCCGTCGTTCACCAACAACCAGAAAGAAGGCCGCGGCCCCGCCGGTAAAGGAAGAGAGCGCCGCAGTGGTTTCCGCTCTTCCAAAAATAACCGTTAAACTCTGAAAGCACATCACAATGTTACAGCCTAAGAAAACAAAATTCCGCCGCGCCCAGAAAGGCCGCATGAAAGGCAATGCGCAGCGTGGCAATCAGCTCGCTTTCGGCTCTTTTGGCATCAAGACCCTCGAATCAAAATGGATTACAGGTCGCCAAATCGAAGCAGCCCGTATTGCCGTAACACGTTATATGCAGCGTCAGGGTCAAATCTGGATTCGCATCTTCCCGGACAAACCTATCACCAAAAAACCTGCCGAAGTGCGTATGGGTAAAGGTAAAGGTTCGCCCGAAGGGTTTGTGGCTCCCGTTACTCCCGGTCGCATTATCATCGAAGTTGAAGGCGTAAGCTACGACATAGCTAAGGAAGCTCTCCGCCTTGCCGCTCAGAAACTTCCAGTAGTTACCAAATTTGTTGTACGTCGCGACTACGACCCAACCCAAAACGTGTAATTGAGTTATGAAAAAAGAAGAAATACGCGAAATGTCCACCGCTGATCTCCGCGACCGTCTCGAGCAGATGGAAAAAGAGTATATGCAGACACGCATCAACCATGCCGTATCGCCGCTGGACAACCCCGCTAAGATTACTGCTGACCGCCGCATGATTGCCCGGGTTAAAACCGAGCTTCGTCAGCGCGAACTGAATAACAAATAAGAATCGCGAAAAATGGAAGAAGTAAAACGTAACCTGCGCAAAGAGCGCATCGGCGTGGTCTCCAGCAATAAAGGCGACAAGACAATCACCGTTACCGTGAAGTGGAAAGAAAAACACCCCATCTACGGTAAGTTTGTCAACAAGTCTAAAAAATACCACGCACACGACGAGAACAACGAGTGCTCTGTCGGCGATACCGTTCGCTTGATGGAGACACGTCCTCTGAGCAAAACAAAGCGTTGGAGATTAGTAGAAATAATCGAAAAAGTTAAGTAAAATGATACAGACTGAATCACGCCTCACCGTGGCCGACAATAGCGGCGCAAAGGAAGTGCTGTGCATCCACGTCCTTGGTGGCACCGGTCGTCGTTACGCTTCTGTTGGCGACATCATCGTTGTTACCGTTAAGAGTGCCATCCCCGGCTCCGACGTTAAAAAAGGCACAGTATCGCGCGCTATGGTAGTGCGCACAAAGAAAGAAGTGCGTCGCCCCGACGGTTCATACATCCGTTTTGACGACAACGCTTGCGTCCTGCTCAAGAACGACGGCGACCTCCGCGGTACCCGTATCTTCGGCCCCGTAGCTCGCGAGCTTCGTGCCAAAAATATGAAAATCGTGTCGCTGGCTCCCGAGGTACTTTAATCTAACACTCAAAAATTAACAATCGTTATGAGCAAGATACACATTAAGAAAGGCGACACCGTCTGCGTCATCGCCGGCGAAGACAAAGGCAAAACCGGACGTGTCCTCACAGTGCTCCGCGACAAGAACCGTGCCATCGTTGAAGGCATTAATATTGTTACGAAGGCTACTAAGCCCACCGCACAATATCCTCAAGGCGGCCTTGTTAAAAAAGAAGCACCTATCCATATCTCAAACATCAACTTGGCCGACCCCAAAACCGGCAAGCCGACTCGTATCGCTATCCAGCGTAACGATGGTAAAGTTGTAAGAATCTCTAAAAAATCCAATCAGGAAATTAAATAATGAGCACAACACTGCAAAAAGACTACAAGGAGCGCATCGTTCCGGCTCTCGAGCGTGAGTTCAATTACACCACTGTAATGCAGGTGCCCCGCCTTGAAAAAATCGTTATCAACCAAGGTATCGGTGCTGCTACACAGGATAAAAAACTCATCGAGACCGCTATCGCAGAGTTGACAGCTATAACCGGTCAAAAGGCCGTAGCAACACTCTCGAAGAAGGACATCTCCAACTTCAAGCTCCGTAAAAAAATGCCCGTGGGCGTGCGTGTCACACTACGTCGTGAGAGAATGTACGAATTCCTCGAACGTCTCGTTCGTGTTGCATTGCCGCGTATCCGCGACTTCAAAGGCATAGAAAGCAAACTCGACGGCCGTGGAAACTACACCCTCGGTGTAACAGAGCAAATCATCTTCCCGGAAATCAACATTGATAACATCAACAAGTTGATGGGTATGAACATTACGTTTGTAACCAGCGCACGCACCGACGAAGAAGGTTACGCTTTGCTCAAACACTTCGGTCTTCCCTTCAAAAACGCTAAAAAATAATTCTCCGTATGGCTAAAGAATCAATGAAAGCCCGCGAGGTCAAACGTGCACGTTTGGTGGCTAAGTATGCCGAGCGTCGTGCCCAACTCAAGAAAATCGTTAACGCCGGTGTTGAAGACTCCGACGAAAAACGCCAGGCTGCTTACGAAGCCGCTCAAGAGTTGCAGACCCTCCCGAAAAACTCATGCTATATCCGCAAGCACAATCGTTGCTCTATCACCGGTCGTCCCAAAGGATATATGCGTCAGTTTGGCATCTCGCGTATTCAATTCCGCGAAATGGCCTCTGCAGGCCTCATACCGGGCGTTAAAAAAGCAAGTTGGTAATAATTAACTTGCCCCGGTAAGCGGCAGGTGTCGCAATCAGCCACTGCTTGATATTAGGCACCGCCGATAAAAGAGAGTATTAAATATTGTTGGGCATAGGGCTCAATCAATTTAAACAGAAAATCAAATGACTGATCCAATAGCAGATTATCTCACGAGATTAAGGAACGCTATCAAAGCCAACCACCGCGTGGTTGAAGTTCCCGCCTCAAACTTGAAGAAAGAGATTACAAAAATTCTCTTCGAACAAGGCTATATACTTAATTATAAGTTTATAGACGGCGAAAACAATGCTCAGGGCACAATAAAAATAGCCCTTAAGTACGACCCCCAAGATCGCGTTAATGCAATCAAGGGTCTCAAGCGTGTTTCTCGCCCCGGTTTACGCCAATATACAGGATATAAAGACATGCCACGCGTGCTCAACGGCCTCGGCATCGCTATCCTTTCGACATCGCAAGGCGTAATGACAAATAAAAAAGCTGCCGACCTCAAAATCGGCGGTGAAGTTCTATGTTATGTTTATTAATCAACCAAAATTAACTATACTATGTCAAGAATAGGTAAAGCACCAATCGCCATTCCCGCAGGCGTTACGGTTACGGTTGATGAAAAAAACAACATCGTTACCGTAAAAGGCAAATACGGTGAACTCTCACAGAAAGTGCACCCCGACATCAAAGTAGAAGTAGAAGGAGCAGAAATACACGTAAGCCGTCCTTCCGACGAACGCGAACACCGCGCCCAGCACGGCCTTTATCGCGCCCTTATCCATAATATGGTCGAAGGTGTGCATCAACGCTATCGCAAAGAAATGGAGTTGGTCGGCGTAGGCTATCGTGCCACAGCAACAGGACAAGTCCTCGAGCTCGCTCTCGGCTACTCACACGCTATATATTTCCGTCTTCCGCCCGAAGTGACGGTAGAGGCAAAGACAGAGCGTAACAAAAATCCTCTTATCATCCTCGAAAGCCAGGACAAACAGCTCCTCGGCCAAGTGTGTGCTAAGATACGCTCATTCCGTAAACCCGAGCCCTACAAAGGCAAAGGTATTAAGTTTGTAGGCGAAGAAATCCGCCGCAAGTCCGGTAAGAAGGCCGGTGCCAAATAATTAAAAGCCCACAGTTATGGTTTCAAAGATAGAAAGACGAAATAAGATTAAAACGCGCATCCGTGGCAGAATCTCAGGCACCGCCCAGAGACCACGTATGACCGTCTTCCGCAGCAATAAACAAATCTACGTACAGCTCATCGACGACCTCGCCGGCCGCACCTTGGTAGCAACATCATCGCGAGGTATCGAGCAAAAAGGTACAAAATGCGAAATCGCCGCTATGGTTGGCACAGCCATTGCTGCAAAGGCTCTCGAAGCCGGTATTACCGAAGTAGTTTTCGACCGCAACGGATATCTCTTCCACGGTCGTGTTAAATCCCTTGCTGATGCTGCCCGCAGCGCCGGCCTCAAATTCTGATAAACTATGGCTAAAAGAAACAATAGAGTAAAATCGACAGGAGATCTCGAACTCAAAGATCGCCTTGTGGCCATCAACCGCGTTACCAAAGTAACAAAAGGTGGTCGCACCTTTACCTTTGCAGCCATTGTCGTTGTCGGTAACGAAGACGGCATCGTAGGCTGGGGCCTGGGTAAAGCCAATGAAGTTCAGGCCGCTATCGCCAAAGGCGTTGAAGCAGCGAAAAAGAACCTTATCCGCGTGCCCGTTTACAAAGGTACAATCCCTCACGAGCAAGTTGCTAAGTTCGGTGGCTCTCGCATCATCCTCAAACCCGCTTCTCACGGTACAGGTGTGAAAGCCGGTGGTGCTATGCGTGCCGTACTCGAAAGCGTAGGTATTACCGACGTGCTTGCTAAATCGAAAGGCTCTTCTAACCCCCACAACCTCGTTAAGGCTACAATAGCAGCCCTCGACGAAATGCGTTCTCCCGCTATGGTAGCGCAAAATCGTGGTATATCTGTAGAGCAAGTGTTCAAAGGTTAATAAAAAAGCACTTTACTATGGCACAGATAAAAATCAAACAAATAAAGAGTCGCATCAATTGCCCTGCAGTGCAGAAACGCACCCTCGATGCCCTCGGTCTTAAGAAAATGTATCACACGGTTGTCAAAGAAGACACTCCCTCTGTGATGGGTATGGTTAACAAAGTGCGTCACCTCGTAGAAGTGACTAACGCTTAAAAACAAACAGAACAATGGACTTAAGCAATTTACAACCCGCTCCCGGCTCGGTTAAACGCAACACACGTATAGGCCGCGGCCCAGGTTCCGGTAAAGGAGGAACATCAACCCGTGGTCATAAAGGTGCTAAATCGCGTTCGGGCTACAGCCGTAAAATCGGCTTCGAAGGTGGTCAGATGCCTCTCCAACGCCGTCTTCCCAAATTCGGCTTCAAAAATATTAATCGTGTTGAATACAAAGCTATCAACCTCGACCTCATTGCAACCCTTGCAGAGTCGCGTAGCCTCACCAAAATAGGCATAGAAGAACTTCGCCAGGCCGGTTATATCCGTCGTGGTCAGTTGGTGAAAATACTTGCCAACGGTAGCGTATCAGCACCTCTCACAATTGAAGCCAACGCTTTCTCCGCTGCTGCTAAAGCTGCTATCGAAGCTGCCGGCGGAACAGCACAAACAATCTGATTATGAGATTTATTCAAACACTTAAAAACATCTGGACAATCCAGGAGTTACGCCAAAGGCTCCTCATAACACTCCTCTTGGTATTTATCTACCGAGTAGGTTGTTATGTGGTGCTTCCCGGCATCTCGCCGGCCGATATCGACGCCCTTGCTAAGTTTACCAACAAGAGCGGTCTGATGCAGCTCCTCGATATGTTCTCCGGCGGAGCCTTCTCGCAGGCTTCAATATTCGCATTAGGTATCATGCCCTATATCACAGCTTCGATTGTGATACAACTTTGCGGCATGATTTTGCCTTCGTTCCAGAAGATGCAACGCGAAGGAGAAAGCGGACGTCAGAAACTTAATCAGTACACCCGCTACCTCACCGTGCTCATCCTCTTCCTCCAGGCACCCGCTTATCTGGTAAACCTCCAGGTGCAGGTAAACAGTGCCGCCAACGGAAGCACACTCCAACTCGGATTTTGGACGATAGCCTACCTCACCGTGATACTCGCTGCCGGCTCTATGTTTATCATGTGGTTGGGTGAACGCATCACCGACCGCGGCATAGGCAACGGTATCTCCTTCATCATCTTGGTAGGTATTATCGCACGTCTCCCGGGAGCTCTGTGGTATGAATTCCTAAGCCGTCTGCCGGGTGCGTCAGGCAACCAGGGCGGTCTGGTAATGTTTATCGTAGAGATAGTGCTCCTTTTCGCTGTTACGGTTGGTGCAGTGCTACTCGTACAAGGAACACGTAAGGTCCCCGTACAATATGCAAAACGTATTGTAGGCAACCGTCAGTATGGTGGCGCACGCCAATATATACCATTGAAAGTGAATGCTGCAGGTGTAATGCCCATCATCTTCGCGCAGGCAATAATGTTCATACCCATGACACTTGCCGGTTTCCGCGGTGGCGAAAGTGGCTTCTTGCACGCCTTTACCGACATAAACAGCTTCTGGTATAATTTTATCTTCTTCATTCTGATTGTAGCATTTACATATTTCTATACTGCAATCACAGTGCGTCCTACACAGATGGCCGACGATATGAAGCGCAACAACGGTTTCATACCCGGTGTTAAGCCCGGCAAAAAAACAGCCGAGTATCTCGACGCCATTATGTCGCGCATCACCCTTCCGGGTTCTATCTTCTTGGGTATCGTAGCTATCCTTCCTGCTTTTGCCCGTTTCTTCGGCATTAGCCAGAACTTTGCACAGTTCTTCGGAGGTACATCACTCCTCATTATGGTGGGTGTAGTGCTCGACACACTCCAGCAGATTGAATCGCACCTGATGATGCACCACTACGACGGATTGATGAAAGAAGGTAAAATAAAAGGCCGCACTACAGGTCAAGCATACTAATCAGAAAGTCCGCCGACAAAAAACTTATTTACTTAAATGATTTATCTAAAGACACCGGAAGAAATCGAAACGATGCGCTCAGCGTCTACCCTCGTGTCGCAGACACTTGGCGAGGTGGCGCGTTGGATCGAGCCCGGCGTAACGACACGCAAGTTAGACGCCGTTGCCCGTGAATTTATCATGGACAATGGCGGCAAACCTGCCTGCCTCGGTTACGAAGGATTTCCCGGCACGCTTTGCATCGAAGTAAATGAATATGTCGTACATGGATTTCCGTCCGACCGCGTGCTCGTAGATGGCGATATAATCGGCATCGACACCGTGGTCGAAAAAGATGGCTTTATGGGAGATAGCTGCTACACATTTGCTGTAGGCACGGTATCGCCCGAAAAAACGGCTCTATGCCGCACCACCCGCGAATCGCTCTATGTAGGAATAGAGGCAGCAAAGCCCGGTGCCCGTATCGGTGATATCTCAAACGCCATACAGACATATTGCGAGCAGCGAAACTATTCAATAGTAAGAGAGATGACAGGGCATGGCATCGGTCGCAAAATGCACGAAGCGCCCGAAGTGCCCAATTATGGACGTCGCGGAATAGGTACCCGTCTGCAGAACGGAATGTGCATCTGCATCGAGCCCATGGTAAACATGGGAAGCCGCAATGTGGTGATAGAGGCCGACGGATGGCAATGTCGCACGCGCGACCGCAAGCCCTCGGCGCACTATGAGCACACAATAGCCGTCGTTAACGATAAAGTAGAAGTGTTGACAACATTCGATTACATTCATCAAGCGATAACAGATAAATTTATTTAGACAATAATCTATGGCAAAACAAACAGCAATCGAACAGGACGGGACAATCGTCGAGGCATTGTCGAATGCAATGTTCCGCGTCGAACTCGAAAATGGGCACGAAATTACGGCACATATCTCCGGTAAGATGAGAATGCACTACATTAAAATTCTCCCCGGCGACAAGGTGCGCGTTGAAATGTCGCCTTACGACCTATCCAAAGGACGTATTGCTTTCCGCTATAAATAATCGAAAAACTAAAAGATATGAAAGTAAGAGCTTCCGTTAAAAAACGCACCCCAGACAGCAAGATTGTCCGTCGTAAAGGACGTCTGTATGTTATCAATAAGAAAAACCCTAAATACAAACAACGTCAAGGATAATTCTATTATTTTTGCATAAAAAATAAGAGACTAAAAGAATATGGCAGTACGTATAGTGGGAGTTGACCTCCCCCAGAATAAAAGAGGTGAAATCGCCTTGACATATATCTTCGGCATCGGTCGAAGCTCAGCCAAAACGATTCTCAACAAAGCCGGTATCGACGTAAACATCAAAGTAAAAGACTGGACCGACGATCAGGCAGCAAAAGTTCGTGAAGTAATTGGCGCCGAATACAAGGTAGAAGGTGACCTCCGCAGTGAAATTCAATTGAATATTAAGCGCCTTATGGATATCGGTTGCTACCGTGGTATCCGTCACCGTATCGGTCTTCCCGTGCGCGGACAGAGCACAAAGAACAATGCGCGTACACGTAAAGGACGCAAGAAAACCGTTGCTAATAAGAAGAAAGCTACTAAATAATAAAACAAAATGGCAAAGAAAACAGTCGCAGCTAAGAAGAGAAACGTCAAAGTTGGTGCAGAAGGCCAGCTTCACGTTCATTCATCTTTCAATAACATCATCGTTTGCCTTGCCAATAGCGAAGGACAAGTTATCTCATGGTCATCGGCCGGTAAAATGGGATTCCGTGGCTCAAAGAAAAACACACCCTATGCAGCCCAGATGGCAGCCCAGGATTGTGCTAAGATAGCCTACGATCTCGGTCTTCGCAAAGTAAAGGCATATCTCAAAGGCCCGGGTAACGGCCGCGAATCAGCAGTCCGCACAATCGATGGTGCCGGTATCAAAGTAACAGAGATTATCGACGTTACACCACTACCGCACAACGGTTGCCGTCCTCCCAAGAGAAGAAGAGTATAAAATCAGTAATGCGGCAAAGCATCGTCATCGAAGCTCGACCCGCAGACTCTGCTTTCACTTTTAGTATAGTAAACACAAACATATCAACAAAAGTGAGTATTGTCGCCGCAGCAAGCCATTGCAGCATCTATGGCGGCCAACATTGAAAAATCGGAGGAACCCTTAACAAGGAGCGCCTTTCAAAAGCGAATAGACCATATTTCAATCACCTCTCTATGGTCGCGGCTGCGCCGATGAAAAGCAACCCGTTTTAGCAATGTGATACTCTCGAATAACTGATTTTAACTACAATGGCAAGATACACAGGTCCTAAGACCAAAATAGCCCGTAAATTCGGCGAACCTATTTTCGGCGAAGATAAAGTTCTGGCACGTCGCAATTTCCCGCCGGGCCAGCACGGAGCAAACAAACGTCGCAAAACATCGGAATATGGCGTTCAGCTCCGCGAAAAACAAAAAGCAAAATACACCTACGGCGTATTGGAAAAACAGTTCCGCAACCTCTTTGAAAAGGCATCGAGCCTCAAAGGTATTACAGGTGAGATTCTCCTTCAGTTGTTAGAAGGCCGTCTCGACAACGTAGTATACCGCCTGGGCATTGCACCTACACGTGCAGCTGCTCGTCAGATAGTGCTCCACCGCCACATCACAGTGAATGGTGCTGTAGTAAACATTCCCTCGTATGCCGTTCAACCCGGCGACATAGTAGGCGTGCGCGAGCGCAGCAAATCGCTCGAAGTTATCGCCGACGCCCTCGCAGGTTTCAACCACAGCAAGTATCCGTGGATTGAATGGGACGAAGCAACCAAGAGTGGCAAGTTCCTCCACGTGCCTGCACGCGAAGACATACCCGAGAATATCAAGGAGCAGTTGATCGTCGAGCTCTACTCTAAGTAATTAATCCAAACACCAAGATCCATGGCTATTTTAGCATTCCAAAAACCTGAAGAAGTAGTAATGGTAGAAGCCGGCAACTTCTACGGCAAATTCGAGTTCAAGCCTTTGGAACCCGGCTATGGCATCACCGTAGGCAACGCCCTTCGTCGTGTCCTTCTCTCTTCTCTTGAAGGTTTCGCGATATCGTCGATTAAAATCGACGGCGTTAAAAGCGAATTTGATGCCGTTCCCGGCGTAAAAGAAGATGTGACAAACATCATCTTGAACCTTAAACAGGTCGACCTCAAACAAAAGGTTGAAGATACCGAATTTGAGCGAGTAACCATAAACGTTTCAGGCAAAGAAGTGTTCACAGCCGGCGACATCTCCAGCGCCCTCTCGGGCTTCGAGGTTATGAACCCCGAGCTGGTGATCTGTCATTTGGATCAGAGCGCAAGTTTCACAATCGTATTGACAATAAATAAGGGCCGTGGTTGGGTGCCTGCCGAAGAGAATGTAACTCCACAGGACGACATCAACACAATCGCTATCGACTCTATTTATACTCCTATAAAGAACGTCAAATACATTGTCGAAAACTACCGCGTAGACCAGAAAACCGACTACGACAAACTTACCCTTGAGATAAGCACCAACGGCTCTATCCTGCCAAAGGATGCCGTTAAAGAAGCGGCTAAGATATTAATTTATCATTTCATGCTCTTCTCCGACGAGAAAATCACACTCGAGACTTCAGAGCCCGATGCCAGCGAAGAATTTGATGAAGAAGTACTGCACATGCGTCAACTTCTCAAATCGAAGCTCATCGACATGCAGCTCTCAGTCCGCGCTCTCAATTGCCTTAAGAGCGCCGAAGTTGAAACTCTCGCCGAGTTGGTGGTGTTCAACAAAACCGATTTGCTTAAGTTCCGCAACTTCGGTAAAAAGTCGCTTGTCGAGCTTGAAGCCCTTCTCACAGGCCTCAACCTATCGTTCGGCATGGACATATCAAAGTATAAACTCGATAAAGAATAACCCACGATGAGACACAATAAAAAATTCAATCACCTTGGCCGCAAAAAACAGCACCGTGCTTCTTTGCTCGCCAATATGACAATCTCGCTCATCTTCCACAAACGCATCCACACAACCGTTGCTAAGGCTAAAGCATTGCGTATCTATGCTGAACCTCTCATCAACCGCGCTAAGGAAGATACTATGGCGAACCGCCGTCTCGTATTTAGCTATCTTCAGAACAAAGAGGCTATCAAAATCCTCTTCCAGGAAATAGCTGAAAAAATCGGCAACCGCCCCGGTGGTTACACACGTATACTTAAAACAGGCAATCGCCTCGGTGACAACGCCCAGACTTGCTTCATCGAGCTCGTTGACTACAACGAAGCTATGTTGAAAGATTCTAAGGAAGCTAAAGCTAAGACACGTCGCTCGCGCCGTAAATCAACAGCGGCTGCTCCCGCTGCTGAGGCTGCTGAGGCTGCTCCCGCTGCCGAAGTAGCACCCGAAGCACCTGCTCAAGAGTCTGAACCTGCGGCTGAATAAGTATTAACCTGAAACAACCTATATTTTGAAGAGGATATGCCGTGTGGTATGTCCTCTTTTTTAATCTGATACCATTATGAACAATTTTATCAACGAAATGATTCAACACAACGGCCGTTTTGTGGCTTCGGGTGGCTATCGCCAATATGAAACATCGAAATATCCCGATAAGAAGATAGCAATCGTTACATGTATGGATACACGCCTTGTTGAGTTGCTCCCGGCAGCTCTCGGCATTAAGAATGGCGATGTAAAGATGATAAAGAATGCCGGTGGTATAATTACCGACCCGTTCGATTCGTCGATGCGGTCGCTCTTAGTGGCAGTCTATGAGTTAGGCGTCAACGAAATAATGATAATAGGACACACTGAGTGTGGCGTACAAGGCATGTCGGCCGACGAAATGATGCATCTGATGTGCGAACGAGGCGTATCTGAAGAAAAAATATCGCTAATGAAATATTGTGGTCTTAGGCTTGATGAATGGCTAACGGGATTTTCCGATACCTCCGAGGCCGTTAAAGCAACTGTCGACTTGGTGCGTAATCACCCCATGATGCCTGCCGATGTCAATGTTGCCGGATATATAATAGATTCATATACCGGCGCGATCGAAGCTATATAAAAGTGAGAAGATGTCTCGAGTCCTAATCGAAGCGCCGGTGCTATAGTATAGAGTCTTAATGCGACTGATAAAGTTATTTTTTTCGAATAATGGTGAGCCCGTCGCGAATGTGAAGAATTACTTTTTCAACACGATTGTCGTTAGCTACAATCTCGTTGAATTGGCGTATGCCGTTAGTTTGCGCATCGTGTGAATCATCGTTGAGAACTTTCTCAGTCCATAAAGTGTTATCGGCAAGGATAATCGCCCCCGCCGGCAGCTTTTCGATTAAAGCGTGATAATACTGAGGGTATCGTCGCTTATTGGCATCGATAAATACTAAGTCGTAGTTGCGTTTTTCTATCAGCTCCGGAACGATCTTCTCGGCATCGCCTATATGAAGGGTAATGTCGCACAAAGGGGCTGCATGAGAGAAGAGTGCGCGTAGGTCGTCGGAATAATCGTCGTCGATTTCAACGGTGTCTATCGTGCAGCCCTTAGGCATGCCCTCGGCAAAGCATAGCGTAGAGTAGCCGGTAAAGGTGCCTAACTCGAGAATGTGTTGCGGCCTTATCATCTTTGTCAACATCACCAAGAGGCGACCCTGCAGGTGGTCGGTGCACATACGCGGATACAACCGATGCAAATGTGTGTCGCGATAAAGCCTGCGCAGCACCTCGGGCTCGGCATCGATATGCGTTGCTATATAATCTTCTTCGTTCATAGCATTTAATAGCCGACAAGTACCCACATGGCAGCATGTGTAAGCGCCATGAGCACTAACAATATAATGGTAACTTCTTTTCGTTTAGGCCAACACAAAAAGGCGCATATTGCTGCGGCAACCACATATAACGGGTAGAATCGTAGCAGCATAATGGCCTCGTTGCTGTCGGGGCAACGTGATAACAGGGCAGGGAATGCGACAACGGGTAGCGACACCGCTATTATTAATATTTTAATCCACAGCGGTTTCATTTTCGCGTCGCCATATTTTTTTCGTCTAAATAAGCTTTCACGGTGGCTTCTATACCGCGATGCAAAGAATAGTCGGCATGAAATCCAAAGTCGGCTATGGCATCGTCGACGCTACAGTTCCAGTTACGCTGTTTCATTATCTTGAATTTGTCGCGGTTAAGTGTTGAAGGCTTGAGAGTTATGATGCCCCACTTTTCTGCGATAACAGATGCGGCATAAACAATCCACATTGGCAATTTAAGCGGTATTACCAACTTGTGGCCAAGCGCCTCGGCAACTATCGAGCGAAATTCTTTCTGAGTATAAGCCCGCGGCTCGCTAATGATATATTTTTTGTGATGAGTTTTGTCGGAAGCCAAAGCGTCGAACATTGCTCCCACAAGGTCGTCGACATATATGAAGGTGAGAAGCTGCGTACGATAGCCCACACCGAAATCGAAGTGCTTGTCGATGCATTTAATCATCATCAGGTAGTCTTGCTCATGTGGGCCGTAAACACCTGTCGGGCGGAATATAATCCACGGGATGTCCGGCTTCGTTTCGAGGAATGTCTCAGCTTTTATTTTCGATAGGCCGTAGCGGGTGTTGGGGTGAGGCACCGACTTAGAGTCTATCGGGCTGTAGTCTTTTTCATCGACAGGACCTAACGCGCTCAGAGAGCTCATAAACAAAAATTTCTGAGGAACGATGTGCTCTTCCTCGAGCGCGCTTATGAAATTGCGCAGATAGGTGAAGTTTATGCGGTTAAAGTCGGCAAAGTCGGCGCATTTAGTGGCCCCGAGATTGTATATTATATAGTCCCAACTGCCAGCCTCAGGCAAATGGTTTTTTAGCGTGTATCCAAGAGCATCGGGGTCGTCGTAATCTAAAACGACAAATTTGAGCCTATCGTCGTTGAGATATCGTCGCGAGGTACTTTCGCGCACACCTACGTAAGTGTTGAAACCGCGACGAAGAGCCTCTTTGGCAATGAAACCACCAATAAAACCGCCGCCACCGACTATGAGGATTGATTTTTCCATACTTATAATTCGAGTATCGCTTTCAATGCAAGGCTATAAGATAGGGGCCCAAATCCCGAAATGCTTCCGCGGCACACCGGGGCTATCACCGATTTGTGTCGATACTCTTCGCGTGCATAAATGTTGCTGAGATGCACCTCGACTACGGGAGTATTTACAGCCGCTATAGCGTCGGCAATAGCAAGAGAGTAATGCGAATAAGCGCCAGCATTCAGAATGATGCCTGCACAGTCGGGGTCGAATCCTGCCTCGTGAATGTTATCGATAATTTCGCCCTCGCAGTTCGATTGCTTGGTAATCAAAGCAAAATCGGGCGGCAGCTGTGTGGCGAGTTCGCGATTGATGTCTTCAAGCGATGTAGCGCCGTATATCTCGGGTTGTCTCTTACCGAGTAGGTTGAGGTTTGGGCCGTTAACAACTAAAATATATTTATTATCACTCATATCAGTTGATGTTTACTTTCTGTGTAGGAGGCAAAGAATTGTTGCGCCGGTCGACAACATCGATCACTTCGTGGGCAAGATGCATAAAGAATTGTGCGGAGACGCTGTTTTCAAGCACGATAGGGGTGCCGTTGTCGGAATGTTCGCCAACAGATGCTACCAATGGTATGCGTGCGAGAACGGGTAGTGCGAATTCGTCGGCGAGAGCGGCTACAGCGCCTTCCTTGCCAAAAAGATAATACTGCTCGTCGGGGTGCTTTTCCGGTGTAAACCATGCCATGTTGTCGACGATGCCAAGAACAGGTACGTTTATCTTTTCGTCGCGGAACATTGCGATGCCTTTGCGTGCGTCGGCAAGAGCAATCTGTTGAGGCGTGGTAACGACTATGGCTCCGGTAAGCCCGAGAGTCTGCACAAGAGTGAGGTGAATGTCGCTTGTCCCGGGTGGCATATCGATGATAAAGTAGTCGAGCTCGCCCCAGTCGGCCTGCTCTATTAGCTGTCGCAAAGCGTTCGACGCCATAGCGCCGCGCCACACAGCAGCACTCCCGGGATCGATGACAAAGCCTATTGATAATACTTTAACGCCATAGGCCTCGGCCGGTATGATAAGGTTGCGGCCATCGACTTCGTGCATATACAACTGAACGTTTTCGAGCCCGAAGATTTTAGGCACCGAGGGGCCGAAAATATCGGCATCGAGGAGGCCTACGCTATAACCTTCAGCGGCAAGGGCCACAGCGAGGTTGGACGCTACTGTCGATTTGCCAACGCCACCTTTGCCCGACGATACGCCCACTATATTTTTCACGCCCGGTAGCACCGGTGGCTTCTGCTGGGCCGTTGCCTCACTTTTGCGCGAGGAGGTGTTGATACTAACTTCGGCATGAGGTGCCTTGAGATGTATTGCTGCTTCGGCCGTTTTTAATAGTGAGGCCTTGAACGGGTCGGTAGGCTTTTCGAAAATCAAGGTGAAAGAGACACGATTGCCGTCGATGCGTATGTCGTCGGCCAGCATGCCCAGTTCGACAATATTTTTGCCGCTACCTGGGTAACGCACTGTTGATAATGCGTCGGTAATAAGAGCTGGGTATATGGTGTCGTAAGCCATTCTATTGTTCTTTTTGGTCTTTATCAACAAATTGAGGACATTCGATATATCCCCTGGAGTAACTGCGATAGGTATCTTGTTCTATCTCGTCGGCGCCGGGGGGCTCGGCAAGAAGCGGTGCCGTGCCCGGTCGGAAGCTAAGATATTTTATAGTGAGGCCGCGGTCGAGCCATTGCTGCTCGTAGTGAGTGCGAATGTTTAGTATCGGGTCGTCGGCAGATAGTGTAGCGTAAAGATTAGAAATATCCGACACTATTTCAAGCTCGTTATGCTGCGCCATCATAGATGTGTATGTGTATAGAAATGGGCTGTCGGTTTTGAGATGTATAAGGCCTCCCGGGGCGAGGAGACGTCGATACATCTCAACAAAGCGTGTACCGGTGAGACGCTTGTTTACCTTCTTCATCTGAGGGTCGGGAAAAGTTATCCATATCTCGGCCACTTCACCCGGTGCAAAGAAGGCTTCGAGTAGTTCGATAGAGGTGCGTACAAAAGCCACGTTCTTCATCTCGGCTTTCATGGCGGCCGTAGCGCCCGACCAAATGCGGGCACCCTTAATATCGATGCCGATAAAATTTCTGTCGGAGAAATGCCGTGCCAGTCCTACGGTATACTCGCCTTTACCACACCCCAACTCGAGTACGATAGGATTTTCGTTGTGGAAAAATTCTTTGTGCCATTGTCCTTTTAGAGGAAACCCTCCGGCTTCTATGGCCCGAAACGGATATTGGAGAACAAGCGGATTGTTCTCCAATTCACCGAATTTTTTTAATTTATTCTTTCCCATCTTTTAACGGCCAAGTTTCAGCGTTGCTACAGTGCCGTTGTCCAAAATACACCTTACTAAAAATATCCTGGTGTTAAAGTCGGATATATTGGTTTGGACCGATGTGCCGGCTATGCTTTTTCGGAGGAGCAGTGCCCCGGAGGCATTAAATAACTCAAGAGATTTAATAGTGTCGGTTGCCTCTACAATCAGTGTTTCGCCTACAATGCAAGCTCGCAATGCCGGAGTGGAAGCAGGATCGGTGATTCCCGAATCAGGGTCGCTTGGCACAATGTCGAAGTCTTGCCATTGGGCCGCTTCTTCGTATAGTGATGCGATATTTTCGTTAACTTCGAGTCGCACCGATGCTTGGTCGACACCGGCCCACACGTCACTGCCCAGTTGGGGCACCTCCGGCAATGATGCTGCATATATTGTCTTCAGTCCGGTCATGCCTTCCATTGCGTTGTCGTCGATGTATGTTAGCGATGAGGGGAGCCCTACGGTTGATGTTTGCGACGCTCCGGCCATAGCCAGGCGCCCGATAGTAGTGACGCCTTCAGGTATATTTATCCCTTTAATAGAAGTGCCTTTCAGCGTATAATCGTTGATAGTGTCAATGTCCGTCGGTAGTGATACAGTCGAGAGTGAACTACAGTCGAAAAAAGCACCTTTCCCTAATTCGGTCGCCGTCTTGGGGAGTTTAACCGAGCTCAGCGCCGCACACCCGGCAAAGCACCAACCGCCGATGTGTGTGATAGATGTTGACGACAAGTCGACTTTCGACAGGGCTGTATAGGCGAATGCCGATTCACCGATAGCGTGAATTTTCTCGCCGAAATTAAAATTGCTAAGCGACAGGCACGCATTGAACGCCTCAGTCCCTATTTCTTCAAGGTTTTCGCTGCCCTTGACATTGGTCAATGCCGTGCATAGCGCAAAATCGGCAATACCTATCGACGTTGCTCCTGTAACATCGGCAGTGCTAAGTGCAGGGCAGTTGCTGAAAATGTAGCCCCCCGATTTATATTTCCCTATTTTTACCGATGTGAGAAATGGACAACCGGAGAATGCCCCTTGCCCGACAGCAACGGTATTGGCGGGTATTTCTATAGATTTCAATGCCGTCCCGGCAAAGGCGCAATCGCCAATCTCTATCGCTCCGGCGACGGGTAGCAACACCTCTTCCAAGGCCGTTCCGGCAAAAACAGATTGTGGAATGGCATTGTTGCCGTACGATGTCAATTGTCCGACTTCATTGCCCACGTAAGCCACGATGGTGCACTCTCGCATATCGAGTGTGCGAAGCGACGGCAACACTTCGGCTATGAAAAAAAGGTCGGTGGCATCGACGGTGCCGCTAAGACTTAGCTCGCTCACGTTGGCGTAGTCTGTTATAATATTACGTAGCTCTCCGGCACTGCCGACAACGCTAATGGCTGCCGACGGCATTACGGTAAGTGCTATCGCATACAATAAAAGGCTGTATTTCTTTATCATATCAGCTTGTTTATATAGTGCAAAAATACTAAAAAACTTAGAAAGTTCAAAACACCCGGTGTTGCCGCAACACCCGGCGGCTGCGAAAAAAACTTTGCAGTATCTATTAAAAAACGTAACTTTGTAGTATGGACAAGATTATAGAGTATAAAAACGTAGAGATTCTGCGTAACGAGCATGTCGCCTTACGCGAAGTAGAGTTTTCGGTCAATCCCGGTGAATTTATCTATCTCATAGGTCGAGTAGGCAGTGGTAAAACCTCTTTGCTGAAATCGCTCTATGCCGAAGTGCCGATAAATAGTGGCGAAGCTCGAATCTTCGACTATGATTTATCCTCTATCCGCAGCAAGGAGGTGTCGTTTCTGCGCCGCCGCATAGGTATTGTTTTTCAAGACTTCCAGCTTCTGCCCGACCGCACCGCTTATGCCAATCTCGACTTTGTTCTTGAAGCTACCGGCTGGAAAGATAAGATGGAGCGCGACACTCGTATCAACGAGGTCCTTAATCGTGTCGGTATGGCAACCAAGGCATACAAGATGCCGCATCAGCTATCGGGTGGTGAGCAGCAACGTATCGTAATTGCGCGTGCATTGCTGAATAATCCCGATCTTATCCTTGCCGATGAGCCTACCGGAAACCTCGACCCTGAAACGGGACTACAGATTATGGCACATCTGTATGAGATTTCTGCCCAAAACGGTGTCGCCGTAATCGTTGCAACACACAATCACGGCTTCGTACGTCGCTTCCCCGGGCGCATACTCCGCTGCGAACGCAAGAGATTAGTCGCGCCGGAAATCAATGCTCTAAACATCAGGTGATTGTTATTGCCATTGTTGAAAGAAAACGACATCAGAGCTTTTGCGACTGAACTTTTTTAAGGTTGTGATTGTTATAATGTTGTGATATTAAAGCAATAGTATTATGAAAGACTTTGTAACGATTATAAATAGCGATAAGCCGACTTTGGTCGACTTTCATGCCTCATGGTGTGGCCCTTGCCGGCTACAAGGCCCTATAATCGACGACGTTAAAAAGAGAGTAGGCGACGACGTCGTTATCCTTAAAATTGATGTTGACGGCAATAGCCGGCTGGCGGCGCAGTATGACGTTCGCTCTGTGCCAACACTTATAATATTCAAAAATGGCGAGCCGGTGTGGCGTGAATCGGGCTTGCACTCAGCCGACGATATTGAAGCGGCCTTGCGCCATTTTATTTGATCATTGTCGTCAAGTTTTATGATATAGAAAAAGGTCTGTCTCAATGAGGCAGACCTTTTTCTATAGGGTGTAATCGATATTATTTAACGATAACTTTTGTTACAGTGTTGCCCTGGCGACGGATATAGAGGCCATTTTCGGGATTAGCAACGCGAACGCCCTGGAGGTTGAAATATTCAACGGGAGCATTTTCGTCGGCAACGGCTACGTTATTAACACCCGATTTATCTACAAGAGGAACATAGATTTCGGGATAGTAAGCAACGATGCCATTAAAGTTCATGTCTGCAATACCAACGGCGTCGGTATTCATAGTAATAAAGTCGCCATATTGGTCGCTATCGTATTTGATGTCGAATGTTACGACGGTATCATCAAGGTAACCTTCATCGTCGAATCCCCACAAGTAGTAAGCATAAGGCGTATTGGCGTTGGCCATCTCTTGGTCTATAGCGGTTGCTGTCATTGAAACTTTGTCAACTTCTAATGTGATAGGCTCGAAGATGTCGCTGGTAAACAGGCCTTGGAAGATGCCGGTAATGTAGATTTCGCTTTGGTCGGCGTTAGTACCGGCGAAGATTTCGCTTTCGTGTTCTGTAAATTCTTCGGTGTTTCTGTTGTAAGTATACCAGAACATTGAAGAGTTTACAAGGGCGAATTCAACTTCGAAATAGTAGCCGTAAAAACCATCTTCATCGCCAAATCCTTCAGCAAGAACAAGTGCTGTGGTATAATAGATATTACCTTTAGCATCAGGTTCGCTAAGACCGGGGGTATATACCAATTTGTGGAATTTGGGGTCGTATGTAAGAGTGAATTCTTCATATATTTCGTAGGTCTCGAGGTCAAGTTCAAAAACGGTAGCGGGATATTTACCCTCTATCATACTCATCTGACCAACTTCGAATGTGAGCTCGTTGGTGGTTGGGTCGAGAGTACCTTCCATTGTAACATCAGCCTCGAAGAAACCATTGACTGCAACCGTATTGTCTTTTGCCGTCATGTAGGTTTTTGTTAAGGTATAGAAACCGGCGTTTTCTTCATCTTCTGCGAAATTTACACCGCGAACGCTGTTTACATAGAAATCTAACTTGGTGTTTGCTAATTCTGATGCAGCAACTCTGGCCGGAGCTTGACGTTTAGCGGCTTTCTTGGCGGGAGCGTTTACAACAACCTTAGAGAGGTCGCTGTTTTCAACTTTAACTTTTGCAGGTTGAAATTCCGATTTTTTGATTTCAGTCTTGTGGGCCACGGGAGCAGCAGATGCAGAAGCGACTACGGCAACAGCGGCAAGCATTGTGTAAAATTTCTTCATAATCAGATTTTTAATTGTTGTTTAACAAATCTTTTTTACATCGCTATCGGAAGCGCTTTGTGGAGGAGGAAAGGTGAATGAGCTATGTAATTCGTTAAAGTCAAAGCCGCGTGTTGTGTTTTTGAAGCAGATAATTGCACGTAGCAATGACGTTGCAAATCTATGTATTATTTTGCAAAGTGCCAAACTTTTTACCCTAAAATTTTCATTTTGGCCTATTTTTTGGCAGTTATTGCATATCTATGTTGTGTTTTTTGCTGAAATTATTTCCTTGCGATTGAGATGTTGATATTGGCGGCGAATCCTTGTGTAGGCCCGTTATTCCACACTTCTTTTCCGGCAACCCAGGTTCGTTCGACGCGGTGCCGTATTTCGCGCCCCGCAAAGGGTGTCCAAGCGCAAGTCGACAGTACGTCGCTATACGTAATGTAGTAAGGCTCGACTTCGCGCACCAAGGTCATGTCGGCAGGTTGTCCGACTCCGAAATTAATGTTGCAGGCGAGGTCGAAAACGGCAGCCGGCCCAACCGTCATCTTTTCTACTATTTTTTCGGGCTGAAGGTAACTAAGCATCAGTGGCAGTGCAAACTGAATAGAGGGAGCCCCCGATGCTGCCGTTATACCCGGCAACTTTTTCTCAGATAGCAGATGTGGCGCGTGGTCGGTGCCAATAGTATCGATGGCGCCGGTGTAAAGAGCATTACGCAGGGCCTCGGCATCGGCGGGCGTTTTGATGGCCGGATTGACTTTGTGGAGCGACGTGCGGTTGGTCTCATGAGCCAGGATGGGGTCGAGATATAGAGGAGTTGTCTCGGCTGTAATAAGTTTCCCGACACTTGAGCCTTCGGTCAACAGCTGTCGCACTTCGTCGGCGGTGCTGATATGAGCCAAGTGCAGGCGCGTGCCAAATCGCTCGGCTAATTCTACAGCTCTTGCCGATGCTTTGAGGCAGGCTTCGCGTGAACGGATAGCTTGATGCATGCTCACGGGTATTTTATCGGCCGACCCATATTGTGCAATTGCAGCGGCTGTGTTGGCGGCTATAATATCGTTGTCTTCGGCATGTACAATTATCGGCAAGGCATGGTCGGCGCAGTAGCGGAAGATGTCTTCCAGCTCTTGTCCTTCGGGTGCTGCCATAGCGCCCGTCGACGTGCCTAAAAAGAGTTTAACGGCGGCCGCTCTATCGGTCTCCAATTTTTTTAGTTCGCATAATCCGCCCGGCGTTATGCCTAACAATGCGTGGTAGCGAGTGTAGCAACCGTTCCACTGAGCCATCAGCATTTTTTCGGTTAGTCGTGCCACGGTCGTAGTCGCCGGCACGGTATTGGGCATATCGAAGACGGTACAAACGCCACCGGCGACGGCAGCCAAGCTCTCGCTTCGGATAGTGCCTTTAGATTCAAGACCCGGTTCGCGAAAATGGACGTGACTATCGACAAGGCCCGGCATGAGGAATGCGCCTTTAGCATCGAGATATTTATCGGCATGACGTGCGGGGCACTCGGTGCCGCCGCCTCTTTCTGTAACGACACCACCTTTTATCTCCACCCAGCCTTGACGGCACCCGGTGTGTGTTACCACCTTGGCGTTGTAAACTATGGTAGTCTCTCCGAGCATGCCTTATTTTTTAGAGTAATCGGGATACTTGGTGAAGAGGCTGTTCCACTTCAACCGTATTACACCGAAAACGGCTTCGCCAAAGATGCTGGTGTTCATTTTGCTTGTCCCCAATACGCGATTTACAAAAATGATAGGAACTTCCACTACCTTAAAGCCATATTTCGTAGCCGTAAACTTCATTTCGATCTGGAAGGCATAGCCTTTGAATTTAATTTCGTCGAGCGGCAGCGCTTCTAAAACACGGCGACGATAGCACACAAAACCTGCCGTAGTATCGTGGATAGAGAGCCCTGTTATTATCTGCACATACTTCGAAGCGTAGTACGACATGAGAATGCGCCCCATCGGCCAGTTTACCACGTTTACGCCGGTGACATAGCGCGAGCCGACAACAACATCGGCCTCTTGCGCTATGGCTGTGTCGCGAAGACGCACCAAGTCAGACGGGTTGTGCGAGAAGTCGGCGTCCATTTCGCAGATAAACTCATATCCCTTGGCTATACAGTGTTTAAAGCCAGTGATATATGCAGTGCCAAGACCGAGTTTGCCTTCACGCTCGATAATATCGACACGTCCTGGATATTGCGCTATCTTTTCTTTGACGATACCTGCTGTGCCGTCGGGTGAATTATCATCGATTACGAGGACGTCGAAAACGGTTGGCAGTGCCATCACGGCGTCGATGATTGCAGCGGCATTTTCGCACTCGTTATACATGGGTATTATAACGCAAGCATCGGCTTTATCGGTTGATTGTGGCGTAGACATAATGAGGTGTTTTATACGACTATTCGTCGATTGAATAATTTAGGAAGTCGATTAGTGGTTTAAGCAGCTCGAGGCGCTCGGCTACTTTTTGTTGCCATCCAGCAGTGGTGAAAAACTTTCGTGGCAGTGTCATCTCTTTACCATACTGGGTGAGACGCAGCAAGTCGATGTCGGGATGGTTTCGAGCATATCCTGACGGCGCTGTTTTTAGCTGTGGCCCATACCAATGTGGAAAATATTTGAGAATGTCGGGCGTTTCGGTAATCTGCCTGAATTCTTCAACGTTATCGATGATAGCTTTGCGAAGCTTTTTCAGTATTTTATTATCGGAGCACCAGTAGCCGGCATAGATTACCGACTCTTCATGGCCGACGTGAATATAGTACCCGGCCCTGTCGGAGTGTCGGCCCGTAGGCGTGATGAGCGCCGAGAAGTAGGTTTTATAAGGCGTCTTGTCGGGCGAGAAGCGGGTGTCGCGATAGATGCGGTAGAGACAGTCTTTCGCCTCGACGTGGGCCAGCGACCTATCGTATATAGCCATGCAGTCGATGAGCTTCTGTAGGTCGGAAATCCATATCGCCCGCAGACGCTCGTACTCCGCTTTGTGAGCGGCAAACCACTCTCTGTTGTTGTTTTCCGCTAATTGGTCGAGGAAATTATATAGGTCTTTCATCTTACTCGTTTATATCTACCCATTTGGCATCGCTTATCTGCTCTTCGCGGCGAAAATCTTTGTCGGATTGTTGCGCTCTGTTTTGTCGCTCTTCTTCGCTTATCTCAATTTCGGTGAAGGTGACATATTCTCCCACGTCGGCATCGATTTTTTTATGGGGACGTTGTTGATATTCATCGTTGGAGGCGTACTGCTCTTTGTATTCTTTTTGTCGTTTTTCGGCCTGTCGACGCATTTCGGCAACAGGGTCCGACATGAAGCGATGAATCTTCCAGCCGGTGCGTAGTACCGGCCATAAGATAAATAACAGTATTATGATTAGGAATACAAAAAACATAACTCAAGATTGCAATATCGGCCGTTGATAGCTTTACGGACTTAGTTGCATCAGATGCGATTTTGCCTTAGATACGACAGCAGAAAATAGAGCAGTATGGTCCAGGCCAATCCGGCGAGGCCATACATTGCTACAAATATTATAGCCGCCACAATGATGACATAGCGGCAGAAGTTTTCGTAGAAATCAAGGTTTTTGAATTTTAACGAAAACATTTTGAATTTGCCTACCATGGCCCAGCATAGCAGTGCTATCAACACCCAGATAACGCCGGCACCGGGATAGAAATAGCGGCCGATCCACCCATACATGCCAATCCAGAAAATAGCATTCGCGGGGATAGGCAATCCTCTGAAGGTGGTGCTTTGTTGTGTGTCGTTGTTAAAGATAGCGAGTCGTATGGCTCCAAAAGCCGGGATCAGCAGGCAAGGCGCTGCTGCCCATAAGCTCGAGCCGTTGGCTGTCATGGTGTTAAGCATTAGCATGGCGGGAGCCACTCCAAAGCTAACAAGGTCGGACAGCGAGTCGAGGTCTTTACCTATTGCCGATACTGCCTTGAAGAGCCGTGCGGCCGCGCCGTCGAGAAAATCAAACAGAGCAGCCATGGCGATGGCTATGATAGCCCATGTGCCACCGGTGAGACCCCCTATCGTTTCGTGCAGATGAAAAGCCATAAAGATGGCAACGCACCCCGATATCAAGTTGAGGCACGTGATAGTATTAGGTATGGCGTCGGTTATGCGTTTAAGCATTGTCGTTAGTAGCTATAAGGCGAGCCACTTCGGTGATGCCACCGGTGGTAGTGTCGCCGATGTTTACTAATATTTCGGTGCCGAGAGGTAGATAAAGGTCGATACGAGAGCCGAATTTAATGAATCCCATGTGGTCTTCAATCGATGCTTCGTAGCCCGGCCGAGCATACGTGACAATGCGTCGTGCCATAGCTCCGGCAACCTGTCGCATCAGCACTGTCTGTCCGTTAAGGGCTTTGATAACGACCGTCGAGCGCTCGTTTTCGGTGCTCGACTTCGGCAGGTAGGCACCCATGAAACGCCCCGGATGATGCTTGATATACTCTACTTCGCCGTCAACGGGAAACCAATTAGCGTGTACGTTGAAGAGGCTCATAAATACCGATAGCTGTATGCATCGGCAGTGCAGATATTCGTCTTCGAAAGTTTCTTCGAGGGCAACGACTTTCCCGTCGGCCGACGATACGACAACATTTTCGCGATTACCGGTGAAGGTGCGGCGCGGCGAACGGAAAAAATTGGCGGTAAGAGCATAGAAAACGGCACTGGCAACGGTGGCGAGTATTGCCCATATCAACGGCCTCACCCATATCCATAGAGGCGCATTGATTATAAGCAGTATCGCCAATAGCGTAATCAGTATTGTCGTGCCTTCGTGATGTATCTTTACTCTCATCGTGCTGATACTTTTTGTTATTGCAAAATTAATAAAAAAAACAAGAATTGAAGTTTTTTTATAGAAAAATTGCAATGAGATTTGGTAGCGCTACTTTAACGGATTTTGACCGGGGAACGATACGGTGCCGTCGGAGAGGGCTCGGTTGAGCAAATCGTTTCGCAAGGCGGCATCGTAGGCAATGCGTTTTATCGATAGCAGACGCTCTTTGATGATGGGTTTGGCTGCTTCGAAAGGCATCGTGGCCCCTGCCGGTAGGTAGTCGGAAACCGACAATAGGTATACGAAGCCACCCGCCGTTACTTCGAGCGGCTTGTGAGCCTCGAGGGCCGTTGTTACAGAGGCGGTAAAATCGACGGGTATCCGTGTCTCTATTTGTTCCCAGTCGATCCATCTGTCGCGGAAAAAATCGTAGTGAATAGCTGCCGACAATGCTTCTTTTTCGAGGCGGTCGATATCGGCGCGTCGCTCCGACTTATATAGCTTGCGAATAGCGGCAAGATTAGAGGCGTCTTGCGGCACTTTGAGATAAATGCCCTTTACCATAGGCCGTTCGAGAACAAAATCGGCCTTGCAGGCTTCGTAATAACCTTGCAGTGAGTCTTCGGCAAAAATACCGTCGGAGGCTTGTCGTGCCATCGCACGCCTGTATTGCGACATTATCAGCTCGTTGCGATACTCTGCGGTGAGACGTTCTATTTCATCGATATCCACTTCTTCGGCTGCTACTTTGGCTATGAGTCGGGTGTCAATCCACGAGTGTATATATGCCCGTGCCAAGGCAACGCTGTCGTCGTGAGATATGCCCGACGGAATGTGTTGGCGAAGCTCTTCGGCGCGTAAAAAATCGCTGCCGACACGCACTATCGTGTCTTCCGGTATAACGGCATCACCGCCACGGCTACACGCTGCAGCGAGCAGCATTACGGCAGTGGCGGCGAGGATGTTGAATATTTGTTTCACAATTATTTTTGCTGTTTCTTCAGTTTTTCAAAAACTTTCTTGTTTACCTTCACTTTGTAGCGCTCGTGCAACTGTGCCACCCACTCTTTGTCGAGCTGTGTCTGGTAGTCGGTTACGGCAGCTCCTCTCACGTCACCGGCTTCTTCAGGGCCGTCGAGGATGCGTCCTTTATAGGCGCCGTAGGCCTCCCATTTTGTTTTCTTGTCGCTTTCGGGCTTTGGTCCGCCAAATGCGAGATAGTCGGTGATGGCATTTTCACCTTTGGCTGCTATTACGCGTTCTACCTTAATATCGCGGCCAAAACGTTTGCGCATATCTTGGGTAAAGGCAGCCTGGTTGTCGGTCGACAACGAATCGGCGTATTGGATAGCTACATTTAGCAAGGAGTCAGACGATGCAAAGAAAACATAGCTCTTAAATTTAGGCGTTTCCCAGCGATATTGGTCGATGTTGGCTTTGAAAAATTTATCGAGGCCTTCGGTGTCTTTAGCTGCTTTATCCCATACGTTGCGGTTAGAAATCTCGTAAAGGAGAATGCCGTCGCGATATTCGTTTACGAGGTTGCGATAGTCGGCATTGTTTATAATCAAATCCTGACGAGCGTTTTCGAGTACGGCTTCTTGCAGGGCAAGGTGGGCCGCCTGCTCTATCAGATTACGAGCGTCGGCAGCAGTGTTCGCGCCGGAAGCAGGCACCGAGGGAATGAGTTCCGAGAGTTTAATAGCGCCGCCATCGTAGGTAGCCACCGGCACATCCATTGCGGCAAGGCGTGCAACGACAGTGGAGTCGTAACCGCCATTTTCGCTAATCATTTTCTCGGCGCGGTCGAGAACTATTTTATCAACAGTGCCGTTGTATTTTGTCATCAGCTCGGCAATGAAGGCATCTTCGGCAGCGTGGCCGCGTTCGTCGCGCTTCATGTTTTCGAGTATCTTTTCTCTTAATTCATCGAGCGCCGGAACACTTTTGTGGTCATATTTTTTAATGATATGATAGCCGTACGATGTAGCGAAAGGCGTTGATAATTCGCTATTGCCGAGTGCAAATGAAATGCTGTCGAATTCGGCTACCATAGTGCCTTTTCCAAACCATGGCAACATACCTCCGTTGCGACCCGAGCCGGGGTCTTCGCTAAAGCGTTTGGCAAGGTCGGCAAAATCGGCACCTGTTTGCAACTCGTTATACAGCGAGTCGATAACAACCTTCTGGTGTTGGGCATCTTCGGCACTCTTGCCGCGAGTGAGTCGCAATATGTGTGCGGCGAGTACTTGACCGGCTGTCGGCTTACGTTGCTCAACGCGGATTATGTGGTAACCCATTCCGGAGTTCACGACAGGTGATATTTCGCCGACGGGAGTGTCGTAAGCGGCCTTTTCGAAGGCCCAAGGGAAGCGGTCGGGAACAACAAATCCCATCTGTCCGCCTCGTGTTGCACTGCCTCTGTCGATAGAATGAGAAGCGGCGGCTTCGAATGTCGTTTTACCGCTTATTATGGCCGTACGTAAAGAATCAAGCAATTGCTTCTTGTCGTCGCTAAGCGGAACCATGATATGGCTTACATAAACGTCATATTTGTGGTGCTCGTACGACTCGTTTACGAGTTCGTCTTCAACTGTTTGAGAACGGAAGTAGGGTGCGGCAAGCTCTGCTCGGAATTTGTTGAATTCGCTGAGAAACTCTTCGCTGTTCTGAATACCAGCATGCTCGGCATCGGCAACCTTGAGTTTGTAATCGACAAACATATTGAGGTACTCGTCGAGCGATTGCTGTTGCAGCTGCTGGCTGTTGTTTTTATTGTAAAGATATTCAAATTCGCTCACATGAATATCGTGCCCGTCGACGGTCATGAGGACAGGGTCTTTATCGGCGGCGCTCAAAGAAGCAGCGGTGGCAGCGATAACAGTGGCGGTTAAAAGTAACTTTTTCATATTGTTGTTTAATAAATTGGCAAGATCGGTTGTATGGTATTTAACGAGCTTGCCGCTTTTTTATTGTGCACCGGCGCTGTAATTTGGTGCTTCGGCCGTGATGGCGACGTCGTGCGGGTGGCTTTCGGCCACGCCGGCGTTTGTGATGCGTGTAAACGATGTTTTGTGGAGGTCTTCAATATTGCGTGCGCCGCAATAGCCCATGCCGGCACGTAGGCCGCCCAACATCTGATAAACGACTTCGTAGAGCAGCCCTTTGTAGGGTACTCGTGCCGATATGCCTTCGGGTACAAGTTTTTTGACGTCGGTCTCGTTGCCTTGGAAATAGCGGTCTTTGCTACCGCGCTCCATAGCTTCGAGAGAGCCCATGCCGCGATACGATTTATATTTGCGGCCATTGAATATTATGGTGTCGCCCGGCGATTCTTCAACGCCGGCAAACATTCCGCCCAACATCACCGAGTGAGCACCGGCAGCGAGGGCCTTTACGATATCGCCCGAATAGCGGATGCCGCCGTCGGCAATAAGGGGCACGTCGGTGCCTTCGAGAGCTTTGGCAACGTCGTAAACAGCAGATAGTTGCGGCACGCCAACGCCGGCTATGATGCGCGTAGTGCATATTGAGCCCGGCCCTATTCCCACTTTAACGCCGTCGGCACCGTGCTCTACCAAGTATCGTGCCGCCTCGCCGGTGGCTATGTTGCCAACGACAACGTCGATCGACGGATATTTGCTCTTTATTGCTTCGAGTACTTTTACCACGCCTTGTGAATGTCCGTGAGCCGTGTCGATAACAATGGCATCAACACCGGCGGCAACAAGGGCGTCGACCCTATCCATTGAGTCGGGCGTTACTCCTACGCCGGCGGCCACACGAAGGCGACCACGGCTGTCTTTGCAGGCATGGGGTTTATCTTTTGCTTTGGTAATGTCTTTATATGTTACAAGTCCGATGAGTTTGCCGTCGGCATCGACTACCGGCAGTTTCTCAATTTTATGAGACTGAAGGATGTCGGCCGCTTCTTCGAGGTTGGTTGTTGTCGATGTCGTAACGAGGTTCTCTTTCGTCATCACTTCATCGATGAGGCGGTTTTGGTCGCGCTCAAATCGCAAATCACGATTTGTGACGATGCCCACCAACTTGCCGTTTTCATCGATAACGGGTATGCCGCCGATGTGATATTCGCTCATCATACGCAACGCGTCGGCAACAGTTGAGCCGCACAGAATGGTTACAGGGTCGTAAATCATACCGTTTTCAGCACGCTTAACGGTGTAGACCTGGCGTGCCTGCTCGGCTATCGACATGTTTTTGTGGATTACTCCCAAGCCCCCTTCGCGAGCAATAGCTATAGCGAGTTGTGCCTCTGTAACGGTATCCATGGCAGCGGATACGATAGGCACGTTGAGCGTTATGTTACGGGAAAAACGGCTTTGAAGATTAACTTCTCGAGGAAGGACTTCGGAGTATGCCGGGATTAGCAATACGTCGTCGAATGTTAGCCCATCCATCTTAACTCTGTCTGCAATAAAAGAACTCATCGTTGATTGATTGTTTTGTTATTGCATGCAAAGGTAATAATTATTTGCCAAATGGCAAGGCCTCTTGCTCTTATTTATTTGGTAGACCTATTTGGATTTATGCTTGAAAATCTTGTCTAAATGGAATAGGGTGGCGAGTTTTGTTCGTTCGCTATGGTTGAAAAGAGTAAACGAGGCAATCGATATTACGATTACGGCTATCAATATCACTGTGCCGAGCAAACTCCAGAAATTCATCTCGGCCGGGATGTATGATGTGCAGCACAGATACAACGCCGCCAGAATGAAGCAAGTGGCTATAATCGGGAATAGTATTTCTTTGATATATTTCTTCAGCAAGAAGCCAGTTGTTATTTTTGCTATAATCACCATGGCAGTGAAATTTAGCATTTCAACTATGATGAACACAATGAATACGCTGTAGAACGGGGCGCCCAACTTTAGCGCAATCCACGAAAAAGGTATATTCAAGGTCAAAATAGCCAGCTCGGTTATCTGATACCACTTCATCTTGCCGGCGGCTCTGAAAAGCGTGTCGATAGGGTCGTGTAGACTCAACACCATTACGTGTATGAGTAGACATTTGGTGAAAATGGTCGACCATTCGGGCACGTCGGCAAGCCAGAATTTCAATATCGGATATGTCACACACAACAGAGTAACGCTCATAACGCTCGCCATGAAGAAATTGACTTTGCTATTCCAAAACAACAAGGAATAAAACTCGCTATATTCCTTTTTTGTGTACGTCATGATGCTGCGAGGCTGAAACCCCACACTCATATCGGTTATAAATTGAATAACATTTGCCTGAACCTGTGCTGCTATTGCGCGTGCTGTGTTCAGCGTTACGCCTCCAAAAATGTTGAGTATGAAGTTGATGCCGTTATTGGCTATGGAGTGGCCCGTGCCACCCAGAAAGCTCCAGCCGGCAAAGGCGGCCATCTCCTTAAACAGATTTGTGTCTTTAACGAATTTGAATTTTGCTTCGATGCCGAAGGTGCGCCTACAATACACCATATTTATAAGCCTGATGGTAACCGATACCGCAAGAATGAGCAAAGCATACCACACTACTCTGTGTGTGGGATAGATTATCAACAAGGCCACAACCGAAAGACGTAGAACCGAATCTAAAATCGTCATAGCGGCATAAAAGTTAAATTTCTCATTCGATACTATCAAGGCATCGTATGGAGCCGTGAGTATAAACACAACGGCCGAGAATAACGACAGGTGAAACACCCACCACGCATCGCCCACACTTGCTGCCGGGATGTTGAGGTTGGGTATCAAAAATGCTCCGCCAATCTCGACAACACCCATAAATGTTATGCCCAAAAGTAACTGTATGACAGTGCCTATACTGAAAATTTTTTGCACGTCTTCGGGGCGCCCCGAGGCCTTGGCTACATTTACGTAGCGCTGTATCGAGGTTGAAAAAATGGCGCGAAGAGAACTGAAAAGCACAATAACACTGCCGATAAGGCCATAAAGGCCAAAGTCGGTTTCGCCCAATCGCTCCAGCAGGAGGCGCGATGTGAAAAAACCGATAAGAATCGATACGACCTTACGGCCGTATAGAAACATGGTGTTATATGCTATACGTTTCTTGTTGCTTGCAAGCTCAGACATTTTGTCGACGGTTCTGTCTTTATATGAAAAACGTATGTCGACGCGCTTTTATTGTGTGCGAGCTGAACTTTTATCGCAATAATCGGTGCTTAAGTTTTGCCATGCCTTTTGCAATTTCGCTGGGCGTAGTGCCGAGGTGCAGCTTTTGTGTAGAAGCGTAATGGACCGGAGGATTTATGCTCAACCTTGACATCTCCGCTCTTACACCTTCTGCAGCATCACTGTATATGCATTGTAGACAACAGCCCTGGCTCCGAAACCACACTTTTGGCGTACGAGGCCTTCGTTAAGAACCAAACCGCCTCGCTCGCACGATGTGCCGAAATCGAATATTTGCAGCCCTCGTGAATGTGCTTCTGCGATGAGGTAATCGAATAGGCATGGTAGAGCATTAAGATCTCTTCCCTCGGGGCTTGCTGCAATATATTGGCAATGGGCAACGGTGTCGCTGTAATACATTAAAACGCCGGCTAAGAGTTGACCATCGAGAGTGGCGGTGTATAATCTGATGTTTTTCGGAAATCGCTCCTGCAGAAGTCTTATTTCTTCGAGAGTATGAACAGGCAGGGTGTTATGCCGTTCAAGAAGCATCGTAGAAAGTACTTCCCAAAACGATGCTAAATCGGATGACTCGCTGCAAGCGATACCCAATCTGCTCCCTTTGTTTACTTTTCGGCGGCTCGTGCCGTCAAAGCCGATAGGCGTTGCGAGATTGATTACCGATGACACTTGCGACGATACCAGTTGCCCGCCGGCCCGAAATAATGCGTAGAGGTCTTCTTCTGCCGGATAGCGGTGATATATGTGAGGCGCCGGCCGATAGTATAATTCGGTAAATCCAGCGACCCTGTAATGTTCGGCCATGAGTCGCCATATTTCCATAACGGCACGCATGTCGGCTCTCGCACTCATAATCCAGCCACCGAAGGTGAGCCCTTTGTGGCTGCATATCGTTGTGCCTGTTTTGTGTGCCGGAAGGACTGCTACGACGCGATTGTGGTCGTCGCGTGCTATCAGTGAGCAATCGTCGAAGCGATCGCTATGATAATCCATATACGCTCGGAAGTGTTGAAATGTGCCGTTGCGCGACTCGGCTACAGCTTTATCCCAAACAGATATGTCGTCGCGTGTATATGGGGTTACAATCATAGTCTTAGCAGGTTGTAGCGGTTTAGACTTGCCAATGCAAGCGCGAGTTGTCCTTGGAGTTCTACATATTCGGCCCTTGCTTCAAGATAGTCGTTATACTCTCTGAGATATTCAAAGATATTTAGTTTGCCACCGTCGAGCGCTTTTGTCAAGACTTGGGTATAGTCGTCGTTGTCGAAAACTGCTTTAGCGTTTTCAACGCGGCTTGCAAGTCGGGTGGCTAAGGCGTAATCACTCGACATCTCGGCATTTCGCCGCATGGAGTATTCATCGTAATTCATAGCTTCAGCGGCGGCTTTAGCTGCCCTGATAGAGTGCTTGTTAGACCATCTTGGCAGTGAAAATCCTATGCTGAAACCATTGAAATGACTACGTTCCTCATAGTCGTGTGTATATGCAATCTTAAACGAAGGCATGGCGCTACGTCTGCCGGCCGATATTTCGGCTGCTGCACTATGCTGTAGCTTGTCATTAGCTGCTACGATGGGGTCATTTTCGATTAGTTGTGATTGATAGACGTGATAGGGTAGCAGCGGCGGCAAGTCAAGATGGCTCGGAATGACGACCTCTTCGTTGCCGTTCAGAGCTTTTAGTGTCGATTTGAAGGCATCGGCCTCGGCTTGAGCTTTGGCATACTGCGACGATATCTCAAAGCTTTGCAGCGATAGTTTTTTTACTTCGAGTATTGTAGCCTCACCTTGTTCGTAAGCACGATTATAAGCTGCTGTCAGCCGGTCGATATTGGCTTGTGCTTCGGCTAAGATATCGGCTTTTTGTTGTGCCACGGCAGCATTCAGCAGTAGTTGTTTTATTTCGAGAGCGCTTTTAAGCAACTCGCCGCGATAGAGGTTTTCAAAAGCTTCAGCTCGATAGGTGTTAGATTTCTTACGCGCGGAGTATACTCCAGGCCAGTCGAAAGATTGCCCGACAGAGATGCCCCATTTGTTGTCGTCATTACTAACGTTACTGAACTTATATCCGAAGTCTACCTCGAGGCCTTCGAGGGTATTGTCGGCACGAAAGCCTTCAATTTGCGACTCATAGTTATGCTTTGCCGCCAATACTTCGGGGTTACGCAGGGCTATTTCTCTGGCATAGCTGTCAATATCTTGGGCGGCTATAGCTGTTGGTAATAAGCTTATAATCAATGTGTAATATATCGCTTTCATCTTCGACGCTGTTATAGTGTTGAAAGATACCAATCATATAAGCGCTTCACACCCTCGGGTAGCTCCACAGTGTGCTTCCACCCCAATGTGTGCAGACGACTCACGTCGCATAGTTTTCGCATAGTACCGTCGGGCTTGGTCGTATCCCATTCGATGCTACCATCAAAATTTATAGTTTTTGCAACGAGAGCGGCTAATTGAGCTATTGTCAACTCTTTGCCTGTGCCTATGTTTATGTGTGTGTTACGGATTTCTGATTTGCATTGTGCCGTAATGTCGGCAAAACTCACATTAAGGAGGATATGAACGCAGGCATCGGCCATGTCTTCGCTCCATAAAAATTCGCGCAAAGGCTTTCCGGTACCCCATAGTACAATTTTGCCCGGATATATGCCATATTTTGATAGTGCCATGGCAATATCCTCATCTGAAGCGCTATCGCTAATGGTGCTGACAGGTCTGGCGGCCAAGTCGGCACGCACGCCGGTATAGTCGCCGGCACCTAATAATTTGGCAAGATGCACTTTGCGCACCATTGCGGGTAGCACGTGGCTGTTTTCGAGGTGAAAATTGTCGTTGGGGCCATAAAGGTTGGTAGGCATTACGGCAACATAGTCGGTGCCGTATTGCAGGTTGAACGACTCGCACATCTTCAGGCCGGCAATCTTGGCAATGGCATAAGGCTCGTTGGTGTATTCCAATGGTGATGTCAATAGAGCATCTTCGCATATCGGTTGTGGGGCCTCGCGTGGGTATATGCATGTCGACCCTAGGAAAAGCACTTTTTTAACGTTGTGGCGATAAGCTTCGCCTATCACGTTCTGTTGTATCTGGAGATTGTTGTATATAAAATCTGCCCGGTAACGCGAATTTGCCATAATGCCGCCTACATGTGCCGCGGCCAAAACAACGGCATCGGGTTGCTCTTCGTCAAAAAAACGCTTTACAGCAGCCGAATCGAGTAAATCGAGCTCGGCATGTGTGCGGCCTACGACGTTGTAGCCACGCGCCTTCAGGTTGGCTGTTATAGCCGACCCTACCAAGCCGCGATGCCCTGCTACATATATTTTATTGAATTTCAAAACAGCAAATTTATATCGAGTTCATATCGGCGTCTACCATAATCTCAACAAGGCGTTGAAACGATGTGGCTTGAGGATTCCATCCCAACACGCGACGCGCCTTTTCTGGGTTGCCAAGCAGTTGCTCTACTTCGGCCGGACGATAGAAACGCTGATCTACTTCTACGAGGACGCGACCGCTGGCCCTATCGATGCCTTTCTCGTCTTTGCCGCTACCTTCCCAGTATAAATCTATGCCGGCACGCGCAAATGCCAGCGTGGCAAATTCGCGCACACTGTGAAACTCGCCGGTGGCTATAACATAGTCGTCGGGCGTGTCTTGTTGCAGTATAAGCCACATACACTCAACATAATCGGGCGCATAGCCCCAATCGCGACGAGCGTCGAGATTGCCTAAATATAGCTTGTCTTGCAGCCCCTTGGCAATACGTGCGGCGGCAAGTGTTATCTTGCGGGTAACGAAGGTCTCGCCCCGGCGCTCCGACTCGTGGTTGAATAATATGCCGTTTGCGGTGTACATGCCGTAACTCTCGCGGTAGTTTTTCATAATCCAGTAGGCATATAATTTTGCAACGGCATAGGGTGAGCGCGGATAGAAGGGCGTCGTCTCGCTTTGCGGTATCTCTTGCACCTTACCAAAGAGCTCCGATGTAGAGGCTTGGTAGATTCTCACCTTTTTCTCCATATTGAGGATGCGTACGGCCTCAAGAAGTCGTAGAGTGCCAACGGCATCGGTGTCGGCAGTGTACTCAGGCACGTCGAACGATACTTTGACGTGGCTTTGTGCCGCTAAGTTATATATTTCGTCGGGCTTCACCTCGCCTATTATGCGGATGAGCGACGATGAGTCTGTCATATCGCCATAGTGAAGGTTGATAAGACGTCGGTTATGCATATCGCGTACCCACTCGTCGAGATAGAGATGCTCGATACGGCCCGTGTTGAAACTTGAGCTGCGGCGTATAATGCCGTGTACTTCATAGCCCTTACCCAGAAGGAACTCTGCCAAGAAACTGCCGTCTTGTCCGGTGATGCCTGTTATGAGTGCTTTTCTCATCGATTGTATGTTGTTAGGCTTGTTTATCTCGCAAATTTACGCAAAAAAAGTCGTAATCTACAAATTTGATGCTGTTGCCTTGATTTGCTTTCCTAACGCGCCATTTTTTTATTGAGCGAAAATGTTGTAATTTTGTTCTGCCTAATGCGTTTTTATTGCGGCAATGAAAAACAGAACTTTATATATCAGCGACCTCGACGGCACTCTGTTGGGCACCGATAGCCTTATATCTGAGCGCTCGGCTCAGATTATAAGTGAACTATCGCAACAGGGAGCGCTCATTACCGTGGCCACAGCACGCACACCGGCAACGGTGGTGCCATTGCTTGCCGATACTATAACGACCCCACCTGCAATCGTTATGACAGGTTGCGCGTGGTGGAACAGACGCGAGGCGCGCCTGTCGAATCTTCATTTCATTCCGGGAGCCGATGTAGCCGCCGCTCTGGAGATGTGCCGCGACTATGGCGTTGCACCTTTTGTATACGTCTTGTCGGAAGACGGGGCAACGCTCGATGTCTACCACGAGTCGAAATCGCTTAATATAGCTGAGGAGCAGTTCTATAATGAGAGAACCAATCTGCCGCTAAAACGTTTTCATCTGGGCACCCCTCCGCCTCGGCGTGCTTTTGAATATTCAATATTGTTCTATGCAATGGGCGAGTCGGAAGATATAACGCAAGCTGCCGAGGCGTTTAGAGAAAAGACAGAATGCACCGTGTGCACCTATCCCGATATATTCAATCCTCAGTTTTTCAATTTTGAGATATTTCCGCCGGGCATGACAAAGGCGACGGCTGTGAGAGAACTCAAAAAACAGATGCAGGCCGAGCGTCTTGTTGTTTTTGGCGACAATCTAAACGACCTTACAATGTTTGCCGAGGCCGACCTTGCAGTTGCCGTGGGTAATGCTTTGCCGGAGGTCAAAAATGCGGCCGACGTAGTTATCGAGCCTAATTACACCGATGCTGTCGCTCGCTTTATTGCAGAAGATTTCAAAAAAATATTGAGTAAGTGAACTTTTTTCTATCGTCGCTTGTTATAACTACAAACAATCAAAATATATAATTATGAGCAGCACAAAAAGTATAAAAGGAACGGAGACCGAGAAAAACCTCGTCATGGCCTATATGGCAGAATCTTCGGCATATAGCAGATATACATTCTATGCAACACAGGCCGAAAAAGAACGATACTTCCCCATCGCTAAAATTTTTACTGAGACGGCAGCCAACGAATTGCGGCACGCCAAAGTGTATTTCAAATACCTAAAGGGCGGCACTGTGCCCGTGACTCTCGACGTTGACGCCGGCGTAATCGGAACAACAGAACAAAACCTGCAAACGGCAGCCGACGAAGAGCTCATGGAAGGCGTCGAAATGTACACTAAGGCCGCTAAAACAGCTAAAGAAGAAGGCTTTGATGAAATAGCCGAACACTTTGCCGCCATCGCCGAAATTGAAGCTCGCCACCATCGCCGTTTCTTGCACTATCTGAAGCAGGTTAAAGACGGCACTGTATGGAAACGCGACCATGAGGTGATGTGGAAATGTCTTGTGTGCGGATACGAGCACAAAGGACTTGAACCGCCAGTAGAGTGCCCGGCTTGCGATCACCCGCGCGAACACTACATGGCAATGGACTATGTAGAAGATCTTGAATAGTTAGGTGAAATAGTTTTTGCAAGGCTCTGTCGTAAATATATCGGCAGAGTCTTTTTTTATAGCCGGCCAGGAGCGGTTAATATATGGAAAGCCAATTCATGGAATAGCTGGTGCTCGTTTTGTCGCGACCCTACTCCTTTGCTCTTAGCGTCGAAGACGCGGATGGTGCTCAATATCTCAACGACTTGAATGGCATTGTAATTTACGAGTCCTTGTCGTATGCGCCTCAAGAAGAATGGATTACGAAGTTTTAAGGCTTCCAATAACCCATGGTCACTGCGGTCGGGAGTGTAGTGTGCTATGAGTAGGTCGGCAAAGTAGTTGAAAACGGTGCCTACCACCATAAGGAGAGGCGCGGCTTTGGGATTGCTCTTGAAATAAGCAAGGCAGTTGAAAACTTTTTTGCCGTCTTTTGTCGCAAAAGCGTCAAGCAGTTCGTAGCTGTTGTAATCTTTACTGATGCCGATGTTGCGCTCTATAACATCCGGTGTTATGGCGGCGTTTGGTGGCAATAGACCGGCAAGTTTGTCGATTTCGTTGTATACGCGACTCAAATCCAAGCCGATAAAGTCGCGTAGCATTTCAAGCGATTTCTGGTCGGCCGAAAGTCCTTTCTGTCGCACATACGAACTTATGTATGCCGGCATATTGTGGTCGCGTATTTTCGGCGATTCAAGAACTACAGCACCGCCTTCTTTTAGCGACGACATCAGCTCTTTGCCTTTGGCTTGTGCCCCGCGGTAGCACACGGCTAAGATTGTCGTGCTAACCGGATTCTTGAAGTAAGGCGCGAGCTTTGCGAGCTTGTCGGCACGCACGGCTTGTGCTTCCTTTACAATAACGACCTGGTAATCGCTCATCATGGGCATCCTGTGGCATACGTCGATAATCTGCGAAGGCTCAACCTCAGGGGCATAAAGGACATATTGGTTGAATGCTTTTTCTTCTTCCGGCAAAATGTTTTCAAACTCTTTAGCCAGAGCATCGGTGAAATAGCCCTCTTCGCCGTGCAGAAAATAGACCGGAGCATAGTTTTTCTGCTTAAGCGATTTCATTATACCTTCAAAAGTCGGTGCCGATTGTGCCATTGATGATATGATTTGAGAAATAATTCGTAAATTTACACAAAATTTTGTAGACGTGCTTAATGATAGCATTAAAAAAATTCTTCAGCCGCTAAATCTACCTCAGATAGATGCCCGCCTGCGCCCTGATGCCGATTCGACGCGTCAGGGCCTGGAGATATACGACCGTCTGCGCCAACGCTGGGTAGCCCTGACACCCGAGGAGTGGGTCAGGCAGCATTTCGTTGCCTTTTTAGAGAAGGAGAGAGGATTTCCTGAGGCGCTTATGGGGAATGAGGTGTCGCTAAGCCTTAATGGCATGTCGAGACGCTGTGACACCGTCGTTTTTACTCGTAATCTTAAGCCCCTTTGTATTGTGGAATATAAGGCTCCCGAGGTGAAAATAACACAAAAAGTATTCGACCAGATAGCTCGATATAATAGTGTTATGCAGGCTATGTATCTGATTGTGAGCAATGGCTTGCAGCACTATTGCTGCCGCTTCGAAGATGATGGTTATAAATTTTTGCACGACATCCCCCAATTTGAAAATTTGTAGCAACTTATGGTGTTTTCGATGAAAATTTATCTCATTTTTGAGTTTTAGCATACACGAGTATTGTTTTTGAAAAAACTATTACATTTGCAACACCATCTGATATTTCGCCAAAAAACATTTTTTTCTCATTAATAGTAGAGTGTCATGAAACGTATAATTTACCTACTATCAATAGCATTGGCAATGAATTTTGTTGTCGCATGCGAAGATCAGCACGATATAATAGATTATGTTCCAATAGTACTGAAAGTACATATTCAAGATACAGCGGGAAACAACTTGTTAGATGCTAATGTGCCAAACAATATTTTAGATAAAAATATCCATATCGTGTACGATGATAAGGTGTTGCCCGTTTTTGATTTTGAACACTATACCGATTCTTTGCAGGCCGAGGCAAAATCTCGCGTTCTGTTAGCCGAGTGGTTTGGCAGTTTTATCTCTAAGACCGACAGTTTTTGTAAAGACCCCTTAGAATATGGCCCGATGCTGTTTGTCGGGGAGTTTGCCGGAGATAAAGATGGCATAGAGAGTGTCACTTTGTTTATAGGTAATAAGTCGTATGAGCTTAAGTTTTCCAATAGGATTGATGGCCTTAAAGTAAAAAGGCATTACTACCTCGATGATGTGGAGCAATCCGATAATAACTTTTATATCAAGCTGTAGATGGTAGATAAACTATCCTACCAAAAAGCCCGGGGAAAATATATGCCCGGGCTTTTTGTAGCCCGGGCTATAGCTATTTTACTATCGATTTAGAAAGAGGCGCCGTGCCTTGAACCGTTTCGATTAGAACATATAGGCCACGCGCACGGCCCATTGCCTGTTTTTGGCTGTAAAATTGTCGAGCTTACTCGTTTTTAAGATGTAAGTCATTCCCCAGGTGTAGTGAAACGATACTTGCCAACGCTTTAAGAGCTCAACGCCACCGCCGCAGGTAAGCCCCAAGTCGCCACCGGCATATTTATAAGGAGCGGTGGCATTGGCATTGCCTTTGATTTTGTTATGGCCGACAACGATGTCGAAATCAGGGCCGCCGTAGACAAATGGCGCTATGTAGTCTTCTAGGCCTTGCATACGTGTCCATTTGAATCGCAGATGAACGGGTATCTGTATCGAATGTACCATTACAGTCGACCTGCGGTAGCCGTCGCTACTCCATATCTCGCGGCTGCCGAGATCGGTCTTCGCTCCCATCTGGTTGTAGAGCAGGCCGAGGTCGATGCCAAAACCTATGCCCGGAAACATCATTTCACCCATGATGCCGGCTTGTACGCCGACAGTCTTGTCAACATCGAAAAGATCTTGCTTGAAATTTAGATTGTTTATGGTGACACCGGCTATCGGGGCGTAACGGAATTGCGCTTTAATAGTGAAGGGTATTGCAACGGCGGCAACTGCTATTATTAATAAGGTGTGAAGACGTTTCATTACAAGTAGTGTTAATTCATCGGCAAAGATAAAGCAAAAAAATGGAAAAAAGCCTTTTATTAGGGCGATTTTTAGCCCTTGCGAGGCAAAATAGCCTCAATCGACAGCCCACGCGCAAAAAAATAGCGAAAAAAAACATCAAAAAAATTTGGAGATTGAAAAATGTTGCTTAACTTTGCAACCGCAAACGGGAAAAGATAAGGCTCCCTGCTGCAGAGAAAATTGAAAATGCCTCTTTAGCTCAGTTGGCCAGAGCACGTGATTTGTAATCTCGGGGTCGTTGGTTCGAATCCGACAAGAGGCTCAAAAAAGCTCGACGCATCGACGATGCCGAGAAGCTATCAGGGCGAATACCAGAGTGGCCAAATGGGGCAGACTGTAAATCTGCTGGTTTATACCTTCGGTGGTTCGAATCCATCTTCGCCCACATATATATAATGCAATTTTCTCTATTGCGGAAGTAGCTCAGTTGATAGAGCATCAGCCTTCCAAGCTGAGGGTCGCGAGTTTGAGCCTCGTCTTCCGCTCAATTTTTTTTGCCTATGTAGCTCAGGGGTAGAGCACTTCCTTGGTAAGGAAGAGGTCGCGGGTTCAAATCCCGCCATCGGCTCAAGAATGAAAGCCCCGGTAGTGCATCGGCATTATCGTGGCTGATTGTCCAGAATAATTATTAACAATAAAATAACACCACAGTTATGGCAAAAGAGAAATTCGAAAGAACGAAACCGCACGTTAACATTGGTACTATTGGCCACGTTGACCACGGTAAAACAACACTTACGGCTGCTATCACAATGGTACTTGCTAAGCAGGGCCTCTCTGAAGTTAAGTCGTTCGACCAGATTGACAACGCTCCCGAAGAAAAGGAACGTGGTATCACAATCAACACCGCTCACGTTGAGTATGAAACAGCTAACCGCCACTACGCTCACGTAGACTGCCCGGGCCACGCCGACTATGTAAAGAACATGGTAACTGGTGCCGCTCAGATGGATGGTGCTATCATCGTTGTTGCAGGTACTGATGGTCCTATGCCTCAGACTCGCGAACACATCCTCCTCGCTCGTCAGGTAAACGTTCCCCGCATCGTTGTATTCCTCAACAAGTGCGACGCTGTTGACGACCCCGAAATTCTTGACCTCGTTGAAATGGAGATGCGCGAACTTCTCTCAGCTTACGAATATGATGGCGACGAAACTCCTATCATCCGTGGCTCTGCTCTTGGCGCACTCAACGGCGAACCCGAATGGGAAGCTAAAGTTATGGAACTTATGGATGCAGTCGACACTTGGATTCCGCTGCCTCCTCGCGACGTTGACAAACCCTTCCTTATGCCGGTTGAAGACGTGTTCTCAATCACTGGTCGTGGTACTGTAGCAACAGGTCGTATCGAAACAGGTATCGTTAAAGTTGGCGACGAAGTTCAAATCATGGGTCTCGGTGCTTCTATGAAGTCTACTGTTACCGGTGTTGAAATGTTCCGCAAACTTCTCGACCAAGGTGAAGCTGGCGACAACGTTGGTCTTCTCCTCCGCGGTATCGACAAGAAAGACGTTAAACGTGGTATGGTTATCTGCCACCCGGGAGTTGTTAAACCCCACAGCAAATTCAAAGCTTCTGTCTATATCCTTAAGAAAGAAGAAGGTGGCCGTCACACTCCGTTCCACAACCACTATCGTCCTCAGTTCTACATCCGTACTCTCGACGTTACAGGTGAAATCACTCTTCCCGAAGGCGTTGAAATGGTTATGCCCGGCGACCACGTTGAAATCATCGTTGATCTCATCACTCCCGTTGCTTGCGACCAAGGTCTCCGCTTCGCTATCCGTGAAGGTGGCCGCACCGTTGGTTCGGGTCAGATCACTGAAATCCTCGACTAATATGCTTAGGCAGGCCGCGGCCTGTTAAAGCAAAAAATAAAACCGGCGCTTGGGCGCCTATGCTTAGGCGCCGGTTTCTATACACGGGTTTAGCTCAGTTGGTAGAGCATCGGTCTCCAAAACCGAGTGTCGGGAGTTCGAGTCTCTCAACCCGTGCCAAAAATAAGAAAGAAAAATAATGAAAAAACTACTTGCGAATATACAGGAGGCTTATAACGAGCTTCGTTACAAAGTGTCCTGGCCATCTAAGAAGACTTTGGTTAAATCGGCTATCATCGTCATGATTGCTTCCGTGGTTATCGCTCTGATAATCTTTATCATGGATCGTATAGTCAACAGCTTGATGCATCTGATATACAGTTTGCAGAATGTTCTCTAATCTAAGTTTGTAGTTTGAACAACCCTTCTTAAAAGTGGAAAACTCAACAACAGAAAACAAAAGAGGATGGTACGTGTTGCGTGCCATTTCAGGCAAAGAAGCCCAGGTGAAGGAAATCATCGAAGGAACGATGAAACGTACCGACCTTGGCAACTTCGTCTTTCAGGTATTGATACCCACCGAGAAGGTTATGACCCTTCGTAACGGCAAGAAGGTTATCAAAGAAAAAAACCTTTATTCCGGCTACGTCTTTGTTGAAGCGATCCTCACCGGAGAAGTAGTTCACATCCTCACTAGCACCACAAATGTTATTGACTTCCTTCGTGGACGTGAAAAAAACTCCAAGCCCGAGCGCTTGCGCGAGGCTGAGGTTATGCGGATGCTGGGCGCTGTCGACGAAATTGCCGAAGCCGATCTCGACGGCGTTAACGACTATATAGTCGGCGAGCGCGTTAAGGTCAACGATGGGCCTTTCAAAGACTTTAGCGGCGTGATTGAAGAAGTCAACCGCGAAAAGCGCAAACTCAAAGTTATGATTAAAATCTTTGACCGTAAGACACCTCTGGAGCTTGATAATTCTCAAGTAGAGCGTGAATGATTTTGGGCGTCGTGCCTGTTGTGTTACGAGCGGGTGCGCCGTTTTTTACATTTCGCAATGTTAATTAATTTTTAATATTAAACCAATGGCTAAAGAAATTGCTGGACAAATCAAATTGCAGATTAAAGGTGGTGCTGCCAATCCTTCGCCTCCTGTAGGCCCCGCGCTCGGTTCGAAGGGTATCAACATCATGGAATTTTGCAAGCAATTTAATGCCCGCACTCAGGACAAAGCCGGTAAAGTACTTCCCGTAGTAATCACTTACTACTCCGACAAGTCTTTCGACTTTGTTGTTAAAACTCCTCCTGTTGCTATTCAGCTAAAAGATGCTGCTCACCTCAAGTCAGGCTCGAAAGAACCTAATCGCACAAAGGTGGCCGAAGTAACATGGGAGCAAGTGCGCGTTATTGCTCAAGACAAAATGCCCGACCTGAACTGCTTTACCATAGAATCTGCTATGCGTATGGTTGCCGGTACGGCCAGAAGTATGGGTATCACCGTCAAAGGAGAGTTCCCCTCTAACAATTAAAAAACTTCACTTGATATGAGTAAACTTACAAAAAATCAGAAGTTGGCCTTATCCAAGATTGAAGCCGGGAGGACTTACACCTTGGCAGAGGCTGTTGAACTTGTAAAGGATATTACCTATACAAAATTCGACGCTTCGCTGGATATTGATGTCCGTCTGGGCGTTGACCCTCGCAAAGCCAACCAGATGGTACGCGGTGTCGTTACCTTGCCTCATGGCACAGGTAAGACTGTGAGAGTGCTCGTGCTCTGCACACCCGATGCCGAAGCGGCTGCTACAGCTGCTGGTGCCGATTATGTAGGCCTCGACGAATATATCGAAAAGATAAAAGGAGGCTGGACCGACATTGACGTTATCATTACACAACCTGCTATCATGGGTAAAATAGGTGCACTGGGCCGTGTACTCGGTCCCCGTGGTTTGATGCCTAACCCCAAGAGCGGCACTGTGACGATGGACGTCGCTAAAGCTGTCGAAGAAGTCAAGAAAGGTAAAATCGATTTCAAAGTCGATAAGAATGGTATCGTTCACTCCTCGATTGGCAAAGTTTCTTTCGACCCGGCTTCGATGGTTGACAATGCTCGCGAGTTTGTTAACACTCTTATCAAACTCAAACCCGCTGCTTCAAAAGGCACATACATTAAGAGTATCTATCTTTCCAGCACAATGAGTCCGGGCGTCAAAGTCGACCCCAAATCGATTGAGGCTTAACCCTTAAATGACCGTACAAGATGAAAAAGGAAGAAAAAGGTACTATTATAAGCCAGATCGCCGAGACTATTAAGTCTTACAACGGTTTTTACTTGGTAGAAACTGCTGGGCTGAATGCTGAGAAAACATCTGAACTACGTCGCGCTTGTTTCAAAGCTGATATCAAGCTCCTCGTCGTTAAGAACACTCTTCTCAAAAAAGCTCTCGAGACTCTCGAAGGCGATTATACCGAACTCTATGGCGCACTTAAGGGATCAACATCTCTTATGTGTACAAACGTGGGAAATGCCCCTGCAAAACTCCTCAAAGATTTTGTTAAGAAAGGCGATACACTACCGGCTCTCAAAGGAGCTTTTGTTGAAGAAACAGCTTACCTCGGCGCAGACCAGCTCGACGCTCTCGCTTCTATCAAGAGCAAAAACGAACTCATCGCCGACGTTATCGCTCTTCTACAATCTCCCGCCAAGAATGTCGTATCTGCCCTTCAATCGGGTGGTGGCAAACTCCACGGAATCCTCGAGACTCTCTCGAAGAAAGAAAATTAATTTATCGATTAAAAAACCAAAAAAAATCATACAAAAATGGCAGATTTAAAAGCTTTTGCTGAACAACTCGTAAACCTCACTGTCAAGGAAGTAAACGAACTTGCCCAGATCCTCAAGGAAGAATACGGCATCGAACCCGCCGCTGCTGCTGTAGCAGTTGCAGCCGGCCCCGCTGCTGGTGCAGCCGCCGCTGAAGAAAAATCAGCGTTTGACGTAGTGCTCAAAAACGCCGGTGGCGAAAAACTCAAAGTAGTTAAGCTCGTTAAAGAGCTCACCGGTCTTGGTCTCAAAGAGGCTAAAGAACTCGTCGACGGTGCTCCTTCTACAGTGAAAGAAGGCCTCGCCAAAGCTGAAGCTGAAGGCATCAAAGCTCAGCTCGAAGAAGTTGGCGCTGAAGTCGAACTCAAATAATACGTCTGATTATCAGGCGAATGGGTTAAGAACCTCCCTCAACGGGAGATTCTTAACCTTTTGTGTCATAAATACTTTTACTTCACCGATAACAACGGCAACTCTTCGCGTTTTGCTTTGAAAACGGCGCCTTTAGCCTCGTTTTTTAGCACCTTCAGCCGATTGGCGGGCACCGTGTCCGCAAACGCACAAGAGATTTTGCCACCGACTTTTTGCAAGGCTTGCCTTGTCGATTTTATGTTTAAGGTGACAGAATTTAGACGCTTATTTTTTATCACGGTTATAAAACCTTATTCAGATGTCTGAATCACAAAAAAAACGTATCAACTTTGCTTCGGTAAAGAACCCCCTTCCCTATCCCGACTTTCTGGAAGTGCAGTTGAAGTCGTTCCGCGATTTCTTCCAGCTCGACACTCCGCCCGAACGTCGTACTAACGAAGGGCTTTACAAGGTGTTTTCCGAGAACTTTCCCATCTCCGACACCCGTAACAATTTCCAACTCGAGTTCCTCGATTACTACATCGACCCTCCACGATATACTATCGAAGAGTGTCTCGAAAGAGGTTACTCATATAGTGTGCCACTGAAGGCCAAACTTAAACTGTCGTGTACCGACCCCGACCACGAAGATTTCGCCACTGAAATCCAAGACGTCTACCTCGGCCAGATTCCGTATATGACCGAAAAAGGTACTTTCGTCATTAATGGTGCCGAGCGCGTTGTCGTTTCGCAACTCCACCGCTCACCCGGCGTTTTCTTCGGCCAGAGCACACACACCAACGGTACGAAACTTTATTCAGCCCGTATCATACCATTCCGCGGCTCTTGGATAGAATTTGCTACCGACATTAATAACGTGATGTACGCTTACATCGACCGTAAGAAAAAATTGCCCGTAACATCGTTGCTACGTGCTATCGGTCTTGAAAGCGATAAAGAAATAATCGACATTTTCGGCTTGGCCGAAGAGGTGAAAGTTAACAAAACAAACCTCAAAAAAGCAATAGGCCGCAAACTCGCTGCTCGTGTCCTCAAGACTTGGACCGAAGAATTCAGCGACGCCGATACTGCCGAAGTAACAACCGTTGAGCGTAACGACGTCGTTGTCGACCGCGAAACAGTGCTCACCGAAGATGATGTTGATAAAATATTGGCATCGGGCGTACCCACCATTCTCCTTCACAAAGAAGATGCCGGCACTACCGACTACTCAATCATCTTCAATACTCTACAAAAAGATACCACGAACTCCGAACAGGAGGCTATACAATATATCTATCGACAGCTACGCAATGCCGAGCCACCAGACGATGCTTCGGCGCGCGAAGTTATAACAAACCTATTCTTCTCCGAGAAACGTTACGACCTCGGTGATGTTGGCCGTTACCGCATAAATCGCAAACTTGGCCTTACAACATCGCCCGATGTGCGTGTACTCACTAAAGAAGACATTATAGCTATTATACGCTACCTCATCGAGCTCATCAACACTCGTGCCGTTGTCGACGATATCGACCACTTGTCTAATCGTCGCGTCCGCACCGTAGGCGAGCAGCTCTACAACCAATTTGGTGTCGGCCTTAGCCGTATGAGCCGCACCATACGCGAGCGTATGAACGTGCGCGACAACGAAGTGTTTACACCCACCGATCTTATCAACGCAAAAACAATAGCGTCGGTAATAAACACATTCTTCGGCACCAACGCGCTATCGCAGTTTATGGACCAAACCAACCCGCTTGCCGAAATAACACACAAGCGTCGTATGTCGGCTCTCGGTCCCGGCGGTCTCTCTCGCGAGCGTGCAGGTTTCGAAGTTCGCGACGTGCACTACACTCACTATGGCCGCTTATGCCCTATTGAGACGCCTGAAGGTCCTAACATCGGTCTTATCAGCTCGCTATGCGTATATGCTAAGATTAACGACCTCGGTTTCATTGAAACACCTTACCGCAAAGTTGAGAATGCTCGCGTAAACCTTAACAACGACGATGTTGTCTACCTCACCGCCGAAATCGAAGAAGGCAAGATGATAGCTCAGGGTAACGCCCCGCTCAACCCCGACGGTACTTTTATCCGCAATAAAGTTAAGGCACGCCAAGACGCCGATTTCCCCGTTGTTCCACCATCGGAAATCAACCTTATGGACGTGTCGCCCACACAGATAGCTTCTATTGCTGCATCTCTAATTCCATTCCTCGAACACGACGACGCCAACCGTGCCCTCATGGGCTCTAACATGATGCGCCAGGCCGTTCCTTTGATGCGTCCTGAAGCTCCAATCGTTGGCACCGGCATCGAGGCTCAACTCGCACGCGACAGCCGCACGCAGATTACAGCCGAAGGCGATGGCGTTATCGAGTTTGTCGATGCAACTGTTATCCGTATCCGCTACGACCGTACCGAAGAAGAGGAATTTGTAGCTTTTGAAGATGCGGTTAAAGAATACGTTATACCTAAATTCCGCAAGACAAACCAAAGCACCACAATCGACCTTCGCCCTATTTGCAACAAAGGTCAGCGTGTTAAAGCCGGTGATATCCTCACCGAAGGTTATGCTACGGAAAACGGCGAGCTCGCTCTCGGCCGCAACCTCAAAGTGGCGTTCATGCCGTGGAAGGGTTACAACTATGAGGACGCTATCGTGCTTAACGAACGCGTCGTGCGCGACGATATCCTCACCTCTGTCCATGTCGACGAATATGCTCTTGAGGTGCGCGAGACAAAACGCGGCTTAGAAGAACTTACATCCGATATCCCCAACGTGAGCGAGGATGCTACCAAAGACCTCGACGAACGTGGCATTATCCGTGTCGGCGCTCATGTTGTGCCCGGCGATATCATGATTGGTAAGATTACGCCTAAAGGCGAGTCTGACCCCACCCCCGAAGAAAAACTTCTACGTGCTATCTTCGGCGACAAGGCCGGCGACGTTAAAGACGCTTCGCTGAAAGCTTCGCCCTCGCTCAAAGGTGTTGTTATTGGCACAAACCTCTTCTCGCGTGCCGCTAAGAAGAAAACAAAGAGCGCTAACGCCGTTTTGCCTAAACTTGACGAAGAATATGAGGAAAAACTCGACAAACTTCGCGACATACTTGTAAGCAAGCTTATAGTCTTGACTAAAGGCCTCACTTCGAATGGCGTTCACGACTTCCTCGGAAGCGAAATCGTGCCTAAGGGTGAAAAATTTACTGCCGGCGTGCTGCGATCGATTAATTACGATACTTTGAGCTTGTCTAATTGGACCAGCGACGAGCACAAAAACGACCTTATCCGCCGCACCATTGTCAATTTCTTGCAGAAATCGAAAGAAATTGAATCGGAACTGCGTCGTAAGAAATTCGACGTCTCTATAGGCGACGAACTGCCGTCGGGTATCATGCAGATTGCAAAAGTGTATATTGCCAAGAAACGTAAAATCAGCGTCGGCGATAAAATGGCCGGCCGCCACGGTAACAAAGGTATCGTGTCGCGCATTGTACGTCAAGAAGATATGCCCTTCCTTGCCGACGGCACTCCTGTCGACATCGTGCTTAACCCACTTGGTGTGCCTTCGCGTATGAACCTCGGCCAGGTATTTGAAACCGTCCTCGGTTGGGCCGGTCGTGAACTCGGCGAGAAATTTGCAACACCGATTTTCGACGGTGCAAGTCTCGACGACCTTAACGAATGGACCGACAAAGCAGGCTTGCCAAGATATGGTAAAACCTATCTTTACGACGGTGGCACTGGCGAACGTTTCGACCAGCCGGCAACCGTAGGTGTTATATACATGCTCAAACTCGGCCACATGGTTGAAGATAAGATGCACGCTCGTAGCATTGGCCCGTACTCACTAATCACACAGCAGCCTCTTGGTGGTAAAGCTCAGTTTGGTGGTCAGCGCTTCGGTGAAATGGAAGTGTGGGCGCTCGAAGCTTTCGGCGCTGCTCACATCCTCCAGGAAATACTCACCATCAAAAGCGATGACGTCAACGGACGTTCTAAAGCTTACGAAGCTATTGTTAAAGGCGACCCGATGCCCGTTCCTGGCATCCCCGAGTCTCTTAACGTCCTCTTGCACGAGCTTCGTGGCCTCGGATTGAGTATCAACCTTGAGAACTAAGCCTTCACGACTTGTTCGACAGAAATCTCTCTTCTATTAATTAACTAAAGACACACCTCCTATTATATGGCTTTTAGAAAAGAAAATAAAGCAAAAAATGTCTTTTCGAAGATTTCTATCGGGCTTGCTTCGCCCGAAGAAATCCTCGCAAAGTCGAGCGGTGAGGTTCTCAAACCCGAAACTATCAACTACCGCACTTACAAGCCTGAACGCGACGGTTTATTCTGCGAGCGCATCTTTGGTCCTGTTAAAGACTACGAATGCCATTGCGGTAAATACAAACGCATACGTTACAAAGGCATCGTCTGCGACCGTTGCTCCGTTGAAGTGACAGAGAAAAAAGTGCGTCGCGAGCGTATGGGGCACATACGTCTTGTGGTGCCGGTAGCTCATATCTGGTATTTCCGCTCGCTCCCTAATAAAATTGGTTACCTTCTCGGCCTCCCGTCGAAGAAACTCGACCAGATTATATATTACGAGCGTTATGTAGTTATCAATGCTGGTGCTGCCGCCGATGTCAAAATCGCTCCTACAAGTGTTGGTATTGACAAACTCGACCTGCTCAGCGAAGAAGAGTACTTCGAAGTTCTCGACCAGCTGCCTAAAGACAACCAGCTGCTCGAAGACGGAAACCCCGACAAATTTGTCGCAAAGATGGGTGCCGAGGCTATTTATGAGCTGCTTAAAGAGCTCGACCTCGACAGCCTGTCATATAAGTTGCGCGACATGGCAAACAAGGAAGGCTCGCAACAACGTAAAACAGAGGCCCTTAAGCGCCTCCAAGTTGTAGAATCGTTCCGCGCTTCACGTAATCGCAACAAACCCGAGTGGATGATTTTGCAGGCCGTGCCCGTTACTCCTCCCGAGTTACGTCCGCTCGTACCTCTCGATGGCGGCCGCTTTGCCACTTCCGACCTCAACGACTTGTATCGTCGCGTAATTATTCGCAACAACCGTTTGAAACGCCTCATCGAAATCAAGGCGCCCGAAGTTATCCTCCGAAACGAAAAACGTATGTTGCAAGAAGCTGTCGACTCGCTACTCGACAACTCGCGCAAGTCGTCGGCGGTGAAGAGCGATGCCAATCGACCCTTGAAGTCGCTGTCCGATTCGCTCAAAGGTAAACAAGGTCGCTTCCGTCAGAACTTGCTCGGTAAACGTGTCGACTACTCGGCTCGTTCGGTTATCGTGGTAGGTCCTGAACTTCAGATGCACGAATGCGGCCTGCCTAAAAACATGGCGGCTGAGCTTTACAAGCCCTTCATTATCCGCAAACTTATAGAACGCGGTATTGTTAAGACTGTAAAGAGTGCTAAAAAAATCGTAGACCGCAAAGAACCTGTTGTATGGGATATCCTCGAGTATGTAATGAAAGGACACCCCGTGCTCCTAAACCGTGCTCCAACACTCCACCGTCTTGGTATTCAGGCATTCCAGCCTAAACTTATCGAAGGAAAAGCTATCCAGTTGCACCCGCTCGCTTGTACGGCTTTCAATGCCGACTTCGACGGCGACCAGATGGCTGTGCACCTCCCCCTTGGCAATGAAGCTATTCTTGAAGCCCAGATGCTCATGCTCGGAGCTCATAATATCCTCAACCCGGCCAACGGTGCGCCTATCACGGTGCCCTCGCAAGACATGGTGCTCGGTCTGTACTATATCACCAAATTGCGTACAGGCGACAAGGGCGAAGGTCACACCTTCTATGGCCCCGAAGAAGCCGAAATTGCATATAACGAAGGCAGAGTAACTTTGCACGCGCCTATCAACGTAATGGTTGACGATGTCGATGAAAACGGCAACAAAATGCGTCATCTCGTTAAGAATACATCGGTAGGACGTGTTTTGGTTAACCAATATGTGCCTGAAGAAATAGGATATATCAACACTATACTTTCTAAAAAATCGCTTCGCGACATCATTGCCCGAGTAATTAAGAAATGTGGTATACCTCGCTCGGCTAAGTTCCTTGATGATATCAAGAACCTTGGATATCGTATGGCATTCCAAGGTGGTTTGTCGTTCAACCTTGGCGACGTGCTGATACCTCAAGAGAAAGAGCAGATTGTCGACGACGGATATCGCCAGGTGGAAGAAGTTATGGAAAACTTCCAGATGGGCTTTATCTCCGACAAAGAACGCTACCAGCAGATTATCGATATCTGGACACACGTTAACCAACGCCTCACCAACATCCTCATGAAGCAAATGGCAGAGGCTAATCAGGGCTTCAATGCTATCTATATGATGCTCGATTCCGGTGCCCGTGGTTCTAAAGACCAGATTCGCCAGCTGGCCGGTATGCGCGGTCTTATGGCGAAACCACAGAAAGCAGGTGCCGAAGGCGGTCAGATTATCGAAAACCCGATTTTGGCTAACTTCAAAGAAGGCCTTTCGGTGCTTGAATACTTTATCTCGACCCACGGCGCTCGTAAAGGTCTTGCCGACACGGCTCTTAAAACAGCCGACGCCGGTTACCTCACACGTCGTCTTGTCGACGTGGCTCACGACGTTATTATCAACGAAGACGATTGTGGCACCCTCCGCGGTCTGGTATGTACGGCTGTTAAAAACAACGACGAAGTTGTCGCTTCGCTCGGCGAACGCATCTTGGGCCGTGTATCAGTACACGATATCATCGACCCGCAGACAGGCGAAGTTATCGTTGCTGCCGGCGAAGAAATCAACGACGATGCCGCCGACCGTATTGATGCATCGCCGATTGAGAGCGTAGAAATACGCTCAGTGCTCACTTGCGAAAGCAAACGTGGCGTCTGCGCTAAATGCTATGGCCGTAACCTCTCTAACCTCCGCATGGTACAGAAGGGTGAAGCCGTTGGCGTTATCGCAGCTCAGTCGATTGGTGAGCCCGGTACTCAGCTCACGCTCCGTACCTTCCACGTCGGTGGTGTGGCTACAAACATTTCGGCTGCATCTAAACTCGTGTCGAAATACGATGGCAAACTCGAAATCGAAGAGCTACGCACTGTCGACTTTGATGGAGCTTCCGATGCCGAAACAAATGCTAAGGGCAAAGTTAAGGTCGTTGTCGGACGCCTTGCCGAGGCTCGTATCATCGACCACAACACAGGCATGCAGTTGATGAGCGCTTCGATTCCTTATGGCTCGAAACTATTCTTCAACGATGGCGACTCTGTGAAGCCCGACGACGTGATATGCGAATGGGACCCCTTCAACAACGTTATTATAAGCGAGTATAGCGGTAAAGTACGCTACACCGACCTTATCGAAAACGTTACATACCGCAACGATACCGACGGACACCAGATGGCTGAAGACCGCGTTATCATCGAATCGCGCGACCGCCAACACGTGCCTTCGGTTAACATCATCGGTAAAGGTGGTGCTACGCTCGCCACTTATTCGCTGCCTGTAGGTGCTCACCTCATCTTTAAGGAAGGCGACACTATCAAGGCCGGTGAAACTTTTGCTAAGATTACACGTTCTACCGGCGGCGCCGGCGACATCACCGGTGGTCTTCCACGAGTTACTGAGCTCTTCGAGGCTCGCAACCCGTCGAATCCCGCCATCGTTTCAGAAGTCGACGGACAGGTTAAGTTCGGCAAAATCAAACGTGGTAACCGCGAAATCACCGTTATCCCAAAATTCGGCGACCCAAAGAGCTACCTCGTGCCCCTGTCGAAGCAAATCCTCGTTCAGGAAAACGACGTCGTTCGCGCAGGTACACCGCTGTCCGATGGCGCTGTAACACCGGCCGATATTCTCAATATTATGGGCCCGACTGCCGTTCAAGAGTATATCGTTAATGAGGTTCAAGATGTTTATCGTATGCAGGGCGTGAAAATCAACGACAAACACTTCGAAGTTATTGTACGTCAGATGATGCGAAAAGTTAAAATCCTCGACAGTGGCGATACCAACTTCCTCGAAGAACAGATTGTTGACAAACGCGACTTCATGGAAGAAAACGATCGCATCTGGGATAAGAAAGTGGTTGTCGATGCCGGTGATAGCGAAAATCTCCAAGAAGGACAGATTATCACTGCACGTCGTCTCCGCGATGAAAATTCGCTCCTGAAACAACGCGACCTCAAGCAAGTTGTCGTTCGTGACGCTCAACCTGCAACCTCAGAGCAGATTCTGCAGGGTATTACTCGTAGCGCACTCCAGACATCTTCGTTCATTTCTGCAGCTTCGTTCCAGGAAACAACCAAGGTGCTTAACGAAGCAGCTATCCAAGGTAAGAGCGACCCGCTGGAAGGCATGAAAGAAAATGTTATCTGCGGTCACCTCATCCCGGCCGGAACCGGCTTGCGCGAATACGACAACCTCGTAGTTGGCAGCCGCGACGACGATACCGACATCCTTGGCGATTATTTTAGCGATAAACGCGAAGTTGAACAGTTTGAGGTTATAAACGACTGATAAACAAGTTTTCTTAAGATAAAAAGCGGTCTTGGTTTTGATCTGAGGCCGTTTCTTTTATACTATGAACGAAAATTTTGTGATTTGTGTTATCGTAGTAAACACTTAAACGAAAATAATTATTATCTTTGCCGAAATTAACAATCAAACAATCTCTCAATATGATTAGTCCTAAAATACAAGACGCTATTAACGCTCAGATTAATGCCGAATTCTGGTCGGCATACCTTTATTTGTCGATGGGCATGCACTTCGAGTCCGAAGGCTGCGCAGGTATCGCAAATTGGTTTCGTGTACAGTTTAAAGAAGAGCAGGCTCATGCCGAAATCTTCATAAACTACCTCTTGTCGCGCGGTGGTAAGGTTGAACTTAAACCCATCGCAGAAGTGCCCACTAAATGGAAATCACCCCTCGATGCTTTTGAAGCTACTCTTGCACATGAAGAAAAGGTTACGGCGATGATTAACAGCATATATGCTCTTGCCGAGGCCGAACACGACTATGCTACTCGTGGCAAGCTCGATTGGTTTGTGGCAGAGCAAGTTGAAGAAGAAGAAACAGCCCAGGGCCTTATCGACCGCCTCAAAATGATAGGCAAAGACGGCCTCGCTCTTTATATGCTCGACAACGAACTCGCTGCTCGCGTTTACAACGTGCCGGCACCTCTTGCCACCAAAGAATAATCACGTCAACAGTTTAATGAATTATGAGAGGGCGCTTCGAGTTGAGGCGCTCTCGTCTTGTTGACTCCATGATAAAAAAGAAGCCCGCGAAGAAATCCTTCCGGGCTGTGGCTTTTCTCTAAAAGAGTGTCTTTTATCTTACTTGCTGCCGAGATGATCGGACACTGTAAGAGACGCGCGACCTTTGGCACGACGACGAGCAAGCACTTTGCGGCCGTTGGCTGTTGCCATTCTTTCGCGGAAACCGTGCTTGTTAACTCTTTTACGGTTAGAAGGTTGGAATGTACGTTTCATTGCCTATATGATTTTTTTTATTATTTCGAGTGATTTCGGAGTGCAAATTTAATAATTATTTTTCACTCCGACAAATTTTTGCCTTCTGCGCTTGAAAATTATGCAAAAAAACATCACTTTTTGGTCTTGGCAGAGCATTACTACCTGCCGAACCGTGCCGAAATACGCTTCATTGGCACTTTTAAGTGTTTTTAATGTGCAGCGTCGTGTTTTTTGCATAATTATGTGTAACTTTGCATTTCAAATTAGCAACAATTAAAACAAATATTGAAAATGGCTCAACAAGACGATGTTTTTAAGAAAATAGTTTCTCATGCAAAAGAATATGGATTCGTCTTTCCATCAAGCGATATATACGACGGCCTTTCTGCCGTGTACGATTACGGACAGAATGGTGTAGAATTAAAGAATAATATCAAGCGTTATTGGTGGGATGCCATGACCTTGTTGCACGAAAACATCGTCGGTATCGACTCCGCTATTTTTATGCATCCTACAATATGGAAGGCTTCGGGCCACGTCGATGCTTTCAACGATCCTTTGATTGACAACCGCGACAGCAAAAAGCGTTATCGTGCCGATGTCCTTATTGAAGACCATCTGGCTAAAATCGACGATAAAATCAATAAAGAAATAGCAAAAGCAGCTAAGCGCTTCGGCGATGCTTTCGACGAGGCTCAGTTCCGCGCCACCAATGCTCGTGTGCTCGAATATCAAGCTCATCGCGATGAGCTCCACAATCGTTTTGCAACAGCTATGAATGCCAACGACCTCGAAGCTCTACGCCAGATTATAATAGATGAAGAAATAGTATGTCCTATATCCGGCACAAAGAATTGGACCGAGGTGCGCCAGTTCAACCTCATGTTCAAAACCGAGATGGGTTCTACTGCCGACGGCGCTATGTCGGTATACCTTCGCCCTGAAACGGCACAAGGTATCTTCGTCAACTATCTAAACGTGCAGAAAACGGGACGTATGCGAATCCCATTCGGCATAGCTCAGATTGGCAAGGCCTTCCGTAATGAAATTGTGGCGCGCCAGTTTATCTTCCGTATGCGCGAATTCGAGCAGATGGAAATGCAATTCTTCGTTCGCCCGGGCGAAGAATTAAAGTGGTTTGCCCAGTGGAAAGAGTGGCGCCTTAAATGGCACAAAGCTCTCGGTATGGGCGATGAAAAATATCGCTATCACGACCACGACAAGCTTGCCCACTATGCTAATGCTGCCACCGACATTGAATTCTTAATGCCTTTCGGCTTCAAAGAGGTTGAAGGTATTCACTCGCGTACTAACTTCGACCTATCGCAACACGAAAAATTCTCAGGTAAGAAAATACAATATTTCGACCCCGAGCTGAATGAAAACTACACGCCTTACGTTATCGAAACATCGATCGGTGTCGATCGTATGTTCTTAAGCGTGTTGTGCTCTTCCTATGAAGAAGAAACTCTTCCCGGCGGCGATACTCGTGTCGTTCTGCACTTGCCGGCGCCGTTGGCCCCTGTTAAATGTGCCGTCCTTCCGCTTGTTCGCAAAGACGGACTCCCCGAAAAGGCTCGCGAGATTGTCGACGACCTGAAATTCGATTTTGCTACACATTACGAAGAAAAAGATGCTATCGGCAAGCGATATCGCCGTCAAGATGCTATTGGCACGCCATTCTGCATTACAGTCGACCATCAGACCCTCGAAGACAACACCGTTACGCTTCGCGAACGCGACTCTATGGAGCAGACGCGTGTTAATATCGCCGACCTGCATCGTCTCATTCACGACCGCGTGAGCCTGGCTTCTCTCCTTCGCAAACTTAAATAACAGCGACTATGAAAAAATATATCTTTATAGGCATTCTTATTTTGATTGTCATTGCAGCTTTCTCGAGCGGGCTATCGAAATATAACACTATGGTGTCTCTTGACCAAGAAGTCGAAGAGGCTTGGGCTAAAGTGCAAGTTCAATATCAGCGTCGACTCGACCTCATCCCTAATATGGTAGAGACCGTGAAAGGATATGCCGCACACGAAAGTTCTACTCTCGAAAGTGTAACAAACGCTCGTGCCGGCCTTACCGACGCATACAACAAAGCTAATGAGCTCAAAGATGCAGCCTCGCCAGCCGACCCACAGGCTTTCAATAGCTATAACGAGGCCCAGCAATCGCTAAACAGAGCACTAAGTATATATGTCAATGCAGTGCACGAAGCTTATCCCGACCTTAAGGCCGACACACAGTTTGCCAACCTGCAGACGGTGCTCGAAGGCACTGAAAACCGTATTGCGACAGAACGCGGCCGATATACCGACGTGGTCAAGAGGTTCAATGTGACTGTAAAACAGTTCCCGGCAAATATCTGGGCTTCGGTATTCGGGTTCTCTGCAAGACCTCAATTTGAAGCTGATAGAGAAGCCGCTAATGCTCCTCAAGTACAATTCTGATTATTATGCGTAAACTTTTAATTATAATTCCGCTAATAGCCTTGGCTTTTGTCGCTTGTATCAAAAGCGAAGAGACTACATGGGAAAAATATCGCGATTGGAGAGAACTCAACGATGCTTGGCTCGTAGAAATGCAGTCGCGCACAAACCCCGACGGCACGCCATACTACCAGGTTATTGTGCCCGATTGGAATCCCGGTGCATATGTGTTGCTGCACTACTACAACGACCCGGCAGAAACGGCCGACAAGCTTTCTCCGATTTATACAAGCACGGTTGATGTGCGCTATCAGTTGCACCTTTATGATGGCACGCCGGTCGACTCATCCGACCTTATCAATCAATATGGTAAACTCGGCATCTTCCGCACTAAACTCACCGACGTGATTATCGGATGGCCTATGGCTCTCACAAAGATGCATTGTGGCGATACTGTCGAATTGATAGTGCCCTACGATGTTGGATATGGCGCAATGGAAAACTCAACCATAAAACCATACTCTAATCTTAGATTTAACATCCGACTCGAAGATATCCCTTATTATGAGCAAACACCCCTCCAATAGTTTGTTTTTTTGAAATAGAACAGAGGATGCCTCATTTGTATAGGGCATCCTCTTTTTTTATTTAGTTTGTTTATTCTGCGAGCAATGGCGGCCGTATTTCCCGCCGTTCCTCTTCGCTAAATTTCTTATAAGCGGCAGCTAAGCGCGTGTGATAACCGCGCGTGGCGTATGAGGGGCCGTTGTATAGTCGCGCAAATCTCGACCAATTTTTGGTGCGCAGCAAATCTACAAGGCCGGTGTTGACTATAAATTTGCTGAAGAGCCTCAGCTGGTCAAACTCCGATTTGCTCATAAGCTCGACAAAATCTTGTCGCGATTTGGCTCCGCACAATTTCCAGTTGAAGCCGCCAATCTGGAACATCCCCCAAAATGTACTCTCTATTGCTGCAACGCTGTCGATTTCCATTGCCGCATCCAGACGTGCCTGCTGTGCCGCAATTAGAGACCCGTATTTAGGTATGTTGAGCTTTTGAAGTGCCGGGCTATTTGAATATTTGCCAAGATTTATGCCACGCCTTTGCAGCGCTCGTTGAAATAAGGCGAGGTCGAAATTTATCACAGGTTTGCCTTCGGCGTATAACCCCTTATGGTATTTCCCCGTCTCGATATCGACAATAGCGCGTATGGCCGCAACTTCAACACCCAACTCTTCGGCTATTTCTTTATAGTCTTTAGCCGTCAATTTATCGCTGTCTTTCTTGGCGAATGGGTCGGGTATAAACGAGGTGTGAAGCGTATCGCCCTCGATCAGTATAAATGTGCGGCCAAGAGAGTCTACTCCCCCGGGAACCCTTTCCATCACATAGATGGTGTCGACTTTGACATCGGCAGGCAATAAAGGCGCTTGCGCCACCCCTTGCAGGGTGGCGACAAGCAATATGGTATATAAAAATATGTGTTTAGAGCTTGGCAACTTTTTCGAGAGTGCGAGTGAGTTGACCCCAGAAGCGTTCAACAGCCGGGATGTGCATACGTTCGCTCGGAGAGTGTACGTCGCGTAGTGTCGGACCTATCGACACCATGTCTAAATACGGATACTTCTGCAAGAAGAGACCACATTCGAGACCCGCGTGAATAGCCTTGATGGCCGGTTTGATGCCGTAGAGCTCTTCGTAAGCCTCCGACGTGATATGCATAATAGTTGAGTTGAGGTTGGGTGCCCAGCCGGGATATCCGTCGCCATGTGTTACTTTTGCACCGGCAAGAAGGAAGTGCGATTCTACCTGATAGGCAATATCCCACTTACGCGATTCTACCGACGAACGTTGCGATGTCGTAACGACGATATGCTTGTCGTCTTGCATCTTGATAGAGGCGAGGTTGGTTGATGTCTCAACGAGGCCTTCGAGGTCGCGGCTCATTGATATTACACCGTGGGGTGCGCTGTATACCGATTTAACAAGTGCCGTTGCTGTCTTTTTGTCGATAGCGAATGCTGGGCGGTCGACGCTATCAAGGGTCAGCTTAAGGCCTTCTTCAAGCCCTGCGTACTCTTTTTCTACATCGGCTACATATTTGTTAAACATTACGCGGATCTCTTCTTTGTTTGCTTTCTCAACACCAAATACGGCGTGTGCTGCGCGCGGTATGGCATTGCGTAGGTTGCCGCCGTCGATTTCGCACAAAGCGTATTCGTGCTTAAGGCCTACTGCATAGAGGAAGCGTGTGAGCAGCTTGTTGGCGTTTGCACGGCCGAGATGAATGTCGCCGCCTGAGTGACCTCCGAGCAGACCCGAAACATCGAGCTTGAAGTAGTGATAGTCGGCCGGTGCTTCGGTCTGTTTATATGTGAAGTGACATGTCGTATCGACACCACCGGCGCAGCCTACGAAGATTTCTGCATCGTCTTCTGAGTCGAGGTTGAGAAGAATGGTGCCCTTTATCATGTTTTCGCCAAGGTTGTTGGCGCCTGTAAGACCCGTCTCTTCATCTACGGTGAAAAGTGCTTCAACAGGGCCGTGAACGAGGCTCTTATCTACCATAACAGCAAGCGATGCCGCCATTCCGATGCCATTGTCGGCGCCAAGTGTCGTGCCGTCGGCGCGGAGCCATTCGCCATCAACAATAGTTTTGATGGGTTGCGTATTGAAATCGAATGTCTTGTCATTCGATTCACACACCATGTCCATGTGCGATTGCAAAACAACGGTGGGTGCGTTTTCTTTACCGGGGGTTGCCGGCTTGCGCATTACTATGTTGCCTATGGCGTCACATACGGCTTCTATGTTGTTCTCTGCTGCAAAATCGAGCAAGAACTGACGTATTTTCTCTTCCTTCTTAGAAGGACGGGGCACTTGGTTGATTTTGTCAAAAATCGAAAATACAAGAGCCGGCTTGAGGTCTTTAATTGTCATAATAAGGTCGTTTTATAATTTAATAAAGATTTAGCGCATGAAAAGAATGTTAAAAAGACTACTATTCGACCTCTAAATTACAAAATAAAATTGTAGAGTCAAAAAAAGCGACGCAAAAATGTGTATATTTGCACCGTGAAAGTTTTTCTCTCACAATGAAAACAATCATTCTTTCAATAGCAGTCGTCCTTGTGTGTGTAATTCTCCTTGGCGTGAGAGTGCTTTTCGTTAAAGGAGGCCGTTTTCCCGACGGGCATGTGTCGCACTCAAAGGCATTGCGCGAGAAAGGCTTCGGTTGTGCTTCCGAAGAGTGAAACCGACTGATATTTTGATAACTTTTATTAAAACCATATATGAAGACACTGTCTGTAACAGTAAAATCTCTTATTGCTTGCGTGGCAATCATCGCTGTGGCTTCGTGCTCATCTAAAAGCAGCGACAAAACTGTAGCCGTTGCAGCCCCGGTAGAAAACGCCGAAGGTGCTGCTGTTGTAACTAACATTCGCTATATCGACGCCGACTCTGTTCTTAGCTCGTATAAGCTTGCTCAACAGCTTCTCGAAGAGCAACAGCGCGAGATAAATCGTCTCCAGCAATGGCACGAATCTAAACAGCGCGAGCTACAGTCTTTAGCTAATTCTATTAGCCAAAAACAGCAAAACAACGTGTATCTGTCGCAAGCTTCGATGGATGCCGATATGCAGAATTTCCAGAAGAAAAGCGAAGAGGCCGAGCGTTATTTAGCTACACAGCAGCAACGCCTCGCCAATAGCGAATTAGCTATACGCGCACGCCTATCCGACTCTATTAGCAACTTCGTAAACGATTACAACGCTACTCGCGGTTTCGATGCTATTCTATTGCGCGAAGCCGGCGTTTATTTCAATCCCGCACTCAATATTACGGCTGAAATAATCGAGGGACTTAACAATCGCTTTGAGTCTTCCGAGTCTAAATAATCTACCCTTTGTAAGTGGCCGTTAAGCATAATCTTACAAAGCGGCATCGTGTTATTACCGTCGGGCCTGACACCAAAGGGCTCGGCGGTATTGCGTCGTTACTCAGCACCTACCGTAAGCTCTGGTCCGATATTACCTATGCTACATCAAATAACCGGCATGGAACTTTGCCTGGGCTATTTTTGTGGCTGTGGGTGATGATTCGTATCCCCTTTTATCGCCTGAGGGGCTATGATATAATACATGCTCATGGTGCTGTGGGTAAGTCCTTTATCCGTAAATCAATAATACTATCGTGGGGTAGGCTTTTTGGCTTTAAGACCATTTTTCATAGCCATGGAGGTGCTTTCCGCGACTATGCGGCAGCGGTGGGCGAAAGTAAAATTAAAAAAATATTGCATCGGTGCGAAGCCATCGTTGCTTTGACCGCCGGGTGGCAAAAGTATTTTACCGAAACGATGGAATGCCCGGTAGTTAGAGTCGTGAACAATATCGTAGAAGCCCCGGAAACTCCCGTAGAACGCAGCCTATTGCCCGAAGGTAGACCGATAAATTTCCTTTTTCTTGGCAAAGTGTGTGAGAATAAAGGCGTTTACGATATACTCAAGGCTTTGACCATTCATCGTGATTGGTTTGAAGGTAAAATAAAAGTTACAGTATGTGGCAATGGCGAGTTTTCAACTTTCGTATCGAAAGTTAAAGAGTTGGCACTCGATAGCATGGTGCACTATGCAGGCTGCGTTTTCGGCAAAGAGAAAGATGCCTTGCTGCGTGAGTCGGATGTGATGCTGTTGCCGTCATATTTCGAAGGCCTGCCAATAGTGCTGTTAGAGGCTGGGGTGTATGCCATGCCGTCGGTAGCGACTGATGTAGGAGGCATTACAGAGCTGATTGAAAACGGCGTCAATGGCACGATAGTAAAACCAGGCGATGTTGAGTCTTTGGCCGAGGCCATGAGGTCTTATATCGATGACCACAATAAAATTCTGAGCCGCGGTAGAGAAGCGCGTCGAATAGTCGCCGATTACAGCCCCGACGCCGTTAAAGATGCTTTACAACGCCTATACGACGAAATAGATTGAGATCCCCCAACGATACCATAGCTCCTTATAAAAATATTTACCTCATCATTGAGAAGAATATACAATCGATTTGATTTATAGAGGAGTGAAAAAATCGCTTTTCAGTAAATACATTATACCCGTAGGTTGATAACAAAATCCAATAATGGATTTATCGTTATTATTATAAAAATTCTTACATTTGCACTGTCAACTCAAAAACTATTGCGTATGATATAAAACGATAGAATTAAACCTTAACTCTACATATTAGGAAAAGCATTTTTGCTATATCTGGTTCTTGAAACTTCCACTTTTCAAAATCAACCACGAGTAAAGCGAAAATGCTCACGTCCTCTCCATAGGCGTGGGCTTTACTCATTTATTTTGGTTGATAGGTTGTGGAAGACCTCAAGAACAGATAAACAGAGTTTGTCCACGTTTTTTGTGTGCCTACACCAATCGACAGGCTCTACGGCAAATTGTTTTTCAGCAAAAGCTCTCGCATTATATACCGCAAAAAATAATAAATGAAATGGAAATGAAATTATTGAGGACAGTACATCCTATAGGGCAAGGGACTTTTATCAGCGAGCGTTTTATAGGCGCTGATGAGACCGACCTCGCTGTAGTCGTTTACGATTGTGGATCTAACAATACCACAATACTAAAGCGCGAGATATCAAGTTCGTTTGGAAATATAAAAGAGATTGATATACTCTTTATATCGCATTTCGATAGCGATCATGTCAATGGTGTCAGAGAGTTGCTAAAGAACACAAAGATTAAAACTGTAGTCGTCCCTTTGATAGACAAAAAGAATCGATGGTTTTACCTATATCAATTGGGAAATGAAAGGGATGTTTTGCTTAATCCTTTGGATTATTTTAAGGCCGAAAAGATTATAGAGGTCAGACCTGTAAGCACAAATGACGTGCCCACGAGCAATCCTAACCAACGGCAGGAATCGCTAAGAATAGATGGAATCCCGCCTGGAAATCACACCTACTCGAGTGGTACTGCCTTCTCGTTAAATGGGTTGCCAAGATGGTCTTATCGGCCATATAATTTTGATGAGTCAACAAGGATTGCAGCACTTGAGTCCGTGTTGCAAAATTTGAAAATTGACAAAAAATGCCTGAATGACCCAGCCTATATTGAAGGACACTATCGCAAAATAAACGACGCTTACAAGAAAGTGTGTAGTGATGGAGCAAATAAATCGTCGCTAATCGTTTACTCAGGACCCCTTTATTGGGAGTGCTCGATAAAAACTTATATGGGATGTGCGTGTACGGATTGTTGCACTAAAGCTAAACACAGTAGTATGGATACTTTCCTGACCACGGATTTACTACCCCAAACGATTTGTGAAAAGAGAATACGGGCCGCTTGTCTATATTTAGGTGATACCGACCTCAACCAGATGAATTCTACTACGAAAATGGATATCCTCACAGATTTATGCCAATATCTCTCCGGTGTTAAAGATAATATAGGCACAATCCAGTTACCACATCATGGTGCCCGCCGAAATTATAACCAAAAACTTCCGTCGTCTTTCCCAAATGCCAAGATTTATTTTGTGTCGTTTGGTAGTTCCAATATATATGGACATCCTTCTAACGCTATCATAGGCCAACTATTAGCCCAAGGCCTACAGGTTGTGAGGGTATGCAACCAACGGCAAACAGCTTTTATAGAAATAATTTATTAACGAAAAAATTACTAACATAAATAGAATACAAATGAAAAAACTGATTACTTTGTTAAGCCTTTTAATAGGCTGGTTAACTGCCTCGGCCTACGATTTTGAGTCGGACGGCATTTACTACAACATTACCGACGACTCATTAAAAACTGTAGAAGTCACCAGAGGAGATGATCTCCATGGGTACGACGGGGCTATCATCAATATCCCCGAAACGGTTATATATAATGATGAGACGTACACCGTAACTTCAATCGGATCTATGGCATTTGGAACTCCTAACGGTTATGACAACTTTGGACCTACGAGCGTTACTATAGGAGATTCGGTAACGACAATCGAGGAATACGCATTTCACTGGTGTAACGCTCTAAGTAGTGTAAAACTGGGGGATTCCCTTAAAACAATAGGGGATTATGCTTTTGAACGTACGGCTCTTACAAGCGTATCAATTGGAAATTCAGTTGAAACCATCGGAAGGTACGCATTTTCTAATTGTAGGACCCTTACATCCCTGACTCTTGGAAACAATGTAATTTCAATAGACAACAACGCATTTTATGATTGTGTAGCTCTTACTAAAATCACCATACCGGCATCCGTTGCTTCGGTTGGTAGTAGCGCGTTCGGAGGTTGTCCGTTGGAAGAAATCCGGATTGAATGTAAAGAAATTGGAACTTGGTTTACGAATTTTCAGACTATTAAAAATGTGGAGTTTGGAGATGATGTAGAAACTATAGGAAACACTGCTTTTTATAATTGCTCTGTCGAGGAGTTGAATTTGCCGTCTTCCCTTAAATCGATAGGCAATCAGGCGTTTTATAATAACAAGATTACAAACCTTGTCTTGCCCAAGTCATTGGAATCGGTCGGTTCGCAGGCGTTCTATGGCTGTCCCATAGAAAAGTTGACGGTTAATACAGGAGCCAATCTCAACAATGTATTTTCTATCAATTCACTAACCGAAGTAGTGTTTGGTGATGATGCCACAACAATACCGAGTTTCTCTGGTGCCACATCTCTAAGCAAAGTCACCCTCCCCACAGCATTGGAAATCTTGCCCTATAACGCTTTTAATGGTTGTAGCTCATTGCAGTCGATAGAACTGCCATCGTCGCTGACACAGATAGGCCAAAATGCATTCTCTAATTGTAGAAATCTTCAAACAATAAAAATCCCTGAAAATGTAAACAGCATCGGCTCATATGCATTCTACAATTGTTCGTCACTCCCGGATTTAAGCCTCCCCGAGAAAGTAAACAATATCGGGTCATACGCATTTAGCGGATGTACATCGTTCAAAGAAATGACATTGCCCGATGATGTGCTATATATATCAATGGGTGTTTTCCAGAATTGCACCAATCTTGAAAAGATAAGCTTTTCTGATAAGGTAAGCTCAATAGCCGAAAGTGCATTTGCATATTGCTCGGCACTTAAATCGCTCTCTTTGCCCGAAGGTATCAAAAATATTTCGAACGCTATGCTTACGGGGTGTACATCTATTACAGAAATTACTATTCCTAATTCTGTACAGGCAATAGGTGAAAGGTCTTTATATAATTGTTCTTCTTTAAAGGATGTAGTGTTAGGCGCCGGATTATATGAAATAGGCGATTATGCTTTTGAAGGATGTAATAACATCGAGAATATAAAGTGTCTGGCAATAGAGCCACCGTATGCAGAAATGCATACATTCCCGACAGCGCTATATTCGACGGCCACGATAACGGTTCCCGAGCAGTCGCTCAAGAAATACACCCGCGAGAGTCCCTGGAACCGCTTCCAGAAATACCTGACCATAGAAACCTCCATTGCGTTGTCGCATTATGAGGTTGATATGGCCGGCGACGAGGTGTTCCAGCTCGGCGTATACGGTACAAACGATGTAGTGACATGGAGTACATCAAATCCCGAAGTAGCTTATGCTAACGAATGTGGCCTAATTGTAGCAATGGGACCGACCGGCAAAGCCGTAATTTCAGCTACTGTAGGTGACGATACGGTAAACTGCGTCGTAACGGTGTCGGCTCAAAAACGTATGGAAAAGATAAAGGCGTTGCTTAGCAGTTCGACCGATACGGAAGACGTTGAACCGACACAAATATCTATTGAATCGATAAGCGGCACTCCGGCAATTCTGAATGTGCGTCTATATCCCGTAGGTGCCTGCACCGTTATGAACTGGTCGGTATCAGATGAATCGATAGCGACAGTTGAGAACGGCATCGTGACATTTACCGGAGTAGGAGAAGTAGACTTTACGGTTGAAACCGAAAACGGGCTCGCATCGACTCTGTCGGTAGGTATCGATGAAAACGGAAATATCGAATTTTCCGGCTTAAATGATATCATATATGATAAAGATATAAAAGCAAACAACAATGTCTATGACCTGATGGGACGCTGCGTGATTGTAAACGCTACTCCCGAGCAAATCGCAGGACTCAAGAGCGGCATTTATATTGTCAACGG
>JAFLUA010000007.1 GCA_022508985.1 Muribaculaceae bacterium | reverse complement strand
TTGCCGGCGCCTATTGGCGTGGCGACGAAACACGCAACCAATTGGTACGCGTCTACGGCATAACATTCCCCAAGAAAGCGATGCTCGACGAGTACCTCGCTCTGCTCGAAGAAGCTAAGAAACGCGATCACCGCAAACTTGGCAAAGAAATGGAGCTCTTTGCATTCTCAAATAAAGTTGGTGCCGGTCTGCCATTATGGCTGCCCAAAGGCGCTGCTCTACGCGACCGCCTCGAGCAATTCCTTCGCAAGATACAGCGTCGCTATGGATATCAACAAGTTATAACGCCGCATATTGGCAACAAACAATTATATGTAACATCGGGACACTATGCCAAGTATGGCAAAGATTCATTCCAGCCAATTCACACTCCCGAAGAAGGCGAAGAATATTTGCTCAAACCGATGAACTGTCCTCACCACTGTGAAATATTCCGTGCACTACCCCGCTCTTATCGCGATTTACCATTGCGCCTGGCAGAATTTGGCACTGTATACCGCTATGAACAAAGCGGCGAGCTACACGGCTTGACCCGTGTACGCGGTTTCACGCAAGACGACGCTCACATCTATTGTGCTCCCGACCAGATTAAAGAGGAGTTCCTGAAGGTGATGGATATTATCCTCTATATCTTCAAAGCACTCAAATTCGAAAACTACGAGGCTCAGATATCGCTCCGCGACCCTGAGCACAAAGAAAAATATATCGGTAGCGACGAAAACTGGCATCTCGCTGAAAATGCCATTATCGAAGCTTGTCAAGAAAAAGGGCTCAACGCTCGTACAGAGCTCGGTGAAGCTGCGTTCTACGGGCCGAAACTCGACTTTATGGTTCGCGATGCCATCGGACGCCGTTGGCAGCTCGGCACTATCCAGGTAGACTACAATTTGCCCGAACGATTCGAGCTCGAATATACCGGTAGCGACAACGCCAAGCATCGCCCTGTAATGATACACCGTGCGCCTTTTGGCTCTATGGAGCGTTTCGTTGCCGTATTGCTCGAGCACACTGCCGGACGATTCCCGTTGTGGCTTGCTCCAGAACAGGCGGTAATAATACCTGTCAGCGACAAATATCTCGATTACGCACACAAAGTTGCATCGCAACTCGAAGATGCCGATATCAGACTCGAAATTGACGACAGAAATGAAACTCTCGGCCGCAAAATTCGCGACAATCAGCTCAAAAGAATACCATATATGCTCATTGTCGGCGAAAAAGAAGCAGAAAATGATGAAGTTTCTGTAAGAAAATCGGGCGAAGGTGATTTAGGTTCGATGAAAATTACTAACTTTGCAGAACTTTTGACCGATGAAGTCAATCAAATGATAAAACTGTAACAACTCAATATTAACTTAAAACAGCTGTCATAACACTCTGAATGGATAAAAAACCGCCTTATAACCCCGGCGCTCAACGCCCGGCTAATGGTCAACAAGGGCCCCGCGACTCACGCCAGCAAAAGCAGGCGCAGAACAACATTAACGAGCATATTCGTGCTCGCGAAGTGCGTCTCGTCGGAGACAACGTTACGCCAGGCATCTACTCCATTCATGAAGCTCGAAAGATAGCCGAAGAACTTGAGTTGGATCTTGTTGAAATATCTCCCACCGCTGAGCCGCCTGTTTGCAAAGTGCTCGACTACCAAAAGTATCTTTACCAGCAGAAGAAGAAAGCCAAGGAGATTAAGGCTAAATCGACTAAAATTGTAGTCAAAGAAATTCGTTTCGGACCTCAAACCGACGACCACGACTATAATTTCAAGTTGAAACATGCCATCGGATTCCTTCAAGAAGGTGCCAAAGTAAAAGCTTATGTGTTTTTCAAAGGACGCTCTATACTCTTCAAAGAGCAAGGTGAAGTTCTCCTGCTCCGTTTTGCAAACGACCTTGAAAACTATGGCAAGGTAGAACAAATGCCTCTCCTCGAAGGAAAACGTATGATAATAATGTTATCACCAAAAAAGAAATAATCAGCCACGAGATGGCAAACAGATTATATACTCGAATTAACAATTAACAAACAAAAGAAATGCCTAAGATTAAGACTAACTCCGGTGCCAAAAAGAGGTTCGCCCTTACCGGATCAGGAAAGATCAAAAGAAAACACGCGTTCAAGAGCCACATCTTGACCAAAAAGACCAAGAAACAGAAACGTAACCTCACACACGCAGGACTCGTTGCTCGTGTCGACGTTGCCAATGTAAAGGCTCTTCTCGGCATAAAGTAATCACTGCCGCAGAAATAGCGTTTCAAAAGTTTAATTCGTGATTTTTTATCTTCATTATTAACCGAATGTATAGCCCAAAGCGCAGTAACGACTAAACGCTGCCGCTAACATTCAAAAATCATTTGAAAAATGCCAAGATCAGTCAACCACGTTGCATCGCGCGCACGCCGCAAAAAAATCCTCAAACTAACAAGAGGCTACTATGGCTGCCGCCGTAATGTATGGACCGTTGCAAAAAACACATGGGAAAAAGGTCTTACCTACGCTTATCGCGACCGTAAAGACAAAAAACGCAACTTCAGAGCCCTTTGGATTCAGCGTATTAACGCTGCCGCTCGTATGCACGACCTAAGTTATTCAAAACTTATGGGTCTTATACACAAGAGTGGTATCGAAATCAACCGCAAAGTGCTCGCCGACCTTGCTCTCAACAACCCCGAAGCATTCGCTGCTGTTGTTGAAAAGGTAAAGAACGCTTAACAAAGCAAGCATAAAACTAAAACAGGCGGGTCGCTTCTCAGCGACCCGCCTTCTCTATTAATATTAGTAATCTTTATTACTGTTATTTTCTAATAAGATAATTGATAATGGCCCAGCCGCCTATTATCTGAAACAGCATGCCCGGAAGCCCGAGACGGAAGTCTTGGCAGGCAAGCATGAAGTCCGATTTCATAATCCATTCTCCGAGTGTACCCACCACCTGATAAGCTAAAATTACGCCTAAAAGAATAGCCATCGAAGCTTTATGAAATCGCGAAGCTGCAAAACCGGCAAATAATGCGAGCAGAATAGACTTTAGCATAATGGCTGGTAGAGCCACCGGCAGAGGCATGCCAAAGAGCATAGAATTGACAAGCGGCGATACTATTGCCGTTATCAGGCCTACGCGCCAACCATACTTATACGCACCAACGAGTGTGAAAAAGTAGATTGGGAGCCAAATGCGGCCACCATCAGGTAGAAAATGAAAAAGTTGGGGCAAAACGATATTGCCTATAACAAATAGTGCCGCAGCTATGTAGGTGTTAACATTGTTAAACGGCAATGAGTGCAATTTAAGTGTCATTTGCATAGCCTTTGAATTAGTCAATATTAACGAGTTTATATGTCTGTGTGCCTAGCCCTATTTGCTCTCCATAGTCGAGAGTGTGCATGCCATGTCGAGAATCAATACGCTCGATAAGATGAATTTTGCCATGGTCTTCCGATGCACGCACCAGGTCGGTACATGCCTTATCAAGAGCTATTGGGTCTAACGAAGCAAGGATACCGATATCGCCCATTTTAGGATCTTCAGGCGCAGAATCGCAATCGCAGTCAACCGAAAGGTTATTAGCTACACTTATATATAGTATGTTGTCGCCACAATGGTCGGCAATAGCCTTGGCGGCCTCTGCCATTGATTCGAGGAAATCATCTTGTGCGGCGGTGTGATCCCAGATACCTTCTGCTGTGTTCAATTTTCCTGCAGTATGGATATAGCTCTTACCATTCGACGATGCTATACCTATCGACATATTTTTCACAGCGCCTCCGAAACCGCCCATGGCATGGCCCTTGAAGTGCGAAAGAATAATGGTAAAATCATAGTCTGGATAATGAGAGCCTACGATATCATATTCAAGATGCTTACCATTTTCTATCGGCAGTTTGATTTCACCGTCGCCATCGAGAATATCAACAGGAGCTATTGCGGTAAAGCCGTGCTCTTCTGCTGCCTTATAGTGATCTTCGGTCGAAAAGCGACGCCCTACATAAGCCGTGTTACACTCAACGATAGTGCCATTGACAAGCTTTACAAAATCGGCGATAAGAGCCGGCTGAAGGAAGTTGTGGCCACCGGGCTCGCCTGTCGAAATTTTAACGGCAACCTTTTCGCCTTTAGCTTCTCGGCCAAGGGCCTTGTAAATCTTAACGAGCGCCTCGGGCGTGATTTCGCGCGTCATATACACGAGCGCAGTGTCGTTCTTTTGTGTATCCATATCAGATGATGTTTCAGTGTTATTCGAACGTGCACATCCGGTCAAAGCAGCAGCTCCGATTAGTGCAGAAACGATTAATTTGTTTTTTAATAGCATATTATTTCATTTTTTAGACATTTCATTTACAAACTGCTCAATTAATGGCAAGCACTCTTCAGGCATAATGCAATCCTTGCAAAGATTTTCCACAGGGCATATACCGTCGCCAGCGCGATTGATGATATTTGGCACACACTCGCCATACTCTACAACGACCTTTGCCTTGCCAAGCATTTCGAGTGCCGGACTACTGATAACATCAGCATAAACAGAATCGACACATCCGAGAGCCATCAATGCCGCAGCGCCCTTGCCAACAACCTTATCGGCAACAAAAGCGCCGTCAAGAGCTTCCGGCTCATTTTTGAGCAAATACAACAAATCTTTAACACCTCGATTGTGATATTGCTTAATTGCACCATCTTTGGCTATCACGCACGAACAACCTTCACGATGAAGAGTTTCAACCGCGAGTGCCTTTGCATCTGAAATCGAAGCATTGTTATTCATAGCTTTGCAAAGATACAACTATTTTTTTATTTTCAAACTTTCAACAAAAAAAGCGCCTCAAAACTTATCGTTAAGAGGCACCCTTTTACTTATTCGTGTCCGAGATGAGATTCGAACTCACACAGCCCTACGGCCACTACCCCCTCAAAGTAGCGTGTCTACCAATTCCACCACCCGGACATGTTGGATACTGCCATAAGGCAGCGAGGGGTTATTGAGCGAAAAACGGGACTCGAACCCGCGACCCCGACCTTGGCAAGGTCGTGCTCTACCAACTGAGCTATTTTCGCATTGCTTTTCTCAATTGCGGTGCAAAGGTAATACATTATTTCCATCTTTCAAATTTTTGCACTAAATATTTTAAGAAAAAATTTTATAACATTTTTGAGTAACTAATTTTAGCAAATTATCATAGGTATTTATTATCTTTGCAAATAATCTCTACACGCTTTATGAATAGTAGTAGCTTTGTTGCAATCGACAACATTAGTAAATCGGAAATCCTTGAATTGCTCGAGCGAGCACGCTACTTCGAGGAACACCCAAACAGTAAAATTTTGGACGGCCGCGTTGTGGCAACATTATTTTTCGAACCATCGACACGCACACGTCTTAGTTTTGAAACGGCAGTAAATCGGCTCGGTGGCCGCGTAATCGGTTTCTCCGATGCCTCTACTTCGAGCACTTCGAAGGGCGAGACGCTAAAAGATACTATCAAAATGGTGTCTAATTATGCCGACATCATCGTGATGCGGCATTTTCTTGAAGGTGCAGCCCAATATGCCACTGAGGTCACCGACGTGCCTATCGTCAACGCTGGCGATGGTGCCAACCAACACCCGTCGCAGACGATGCTCGACCTCTACTCTATCCGGAAGACTCAAGGCAAGCTCGAAGGATTGACCATAACAATGGTAGGAGATCTCAAATACGGCCGCACAGTGCACTCTTTATTGATGGCTATGCGTCACTTTAAGCCGGTATTCAATTTTGTATCATCGCCGCAATTGAAAATGCCGGAAGAGTACATCAACATCTGTCGTAAAGAAGGTATCGAATTCCACGAATTTACTGAATTCAGCGAAGATGTTATAAATAGCAGCGACATCTTATATATGACCCGCGTCCAGCGTGAACGGTTCTCCGACATAATGGAATATGAGAAGGTGAAAAATCTTTACACTCTTCACAATTCTATGTTAGCAAACTCGAAGCCAACTCTACGTATATTGCATCCGCTACCGCGCGTTAATGAAATAGATTACGACGTCGACGACAACCCGAAGGCATACTACTTTGAACAGGCTCGAAACGGCGTGTTTGCCCGACAAGCAATTCTCACAAAAGTATTAGGTATTGACCCATTGAAAAAGAACTAACGATGAGCAGCAATAAAAAAGAACTTGCCGTAGCTGCACTGCGCAACGGCACGGTAGTCGACCACATCCCATCGCACGCTCTGTTTAGAGCCGTTAAAATTCTGGGCATTGAAAACATGGGCACATCGGTAACAATTGGCAACAACCTTAGCAGTAAGCGAATTGGTAGCAAAGGCATCATTAAAGTTGCCGAAGTAGAATTTGCCGAAGATGTCCTTAACCGCATCGCAATTATTGCCCCATCGGCAATGGTGAATATTATCCGAGACTATGAGGTAGCCGAGAAACGATGTGTGACTCTTCCCGACACTCTTGTGGGCATTGTCAAATGTGGCAACCCCAAATGCATAAGCAATAACGAGCCCATGCCCACGCGATTCAATGTCGTCGACCGCGATAAAGTTACATTGCGTTGTCACTATTGCAACCACAGCTTCGACGGAACAGAAGCCGAAATCATCTGATGAAACAAAACTGGAAACCGGGTACGCTCGTATATCCACTTCCGGCCGTGCTGGTGAGTTGTGGTAATAACACTACTTCCAATCTCCTCACCGTAGCTTGGACCGGAATAATATGCACTAATCCGGCTATGCTTTATATATCGCTTCGGCCGGAAAGATTCTCCTACGGCATTATAAAAAGCAACATGCAGTTTACCGTGAACTTAACAACGGCAGAGATGGCAAAAGCAACCGATTTCTGCGGTGTTAAGAGCGGTCGAGAGGGCGATAAGTGGCTCGCTTCGGGCTTGCACCGATATCCGGGGTTTGCCGTGGAGTGTCCGGCTGTGGAAGAATCGCCGCTTTCGCTCGAATGCAGAGTAAAAACTATACTACCGCTCGGCAGCCACGATATGTTTATCGCTGAAGTGGTAAACGTCCTTGCCGATGAAAAGTATCTCGACTCCGATAGCGGGAAATTCAAACTCGAGAATGCAGGTTTGATGAATTTTAGTCACGGCGCTTATTACAAACAAGGAGATTTGCTCGGAACTTTTGGTTTTTCAGTAAAAAAGAAAAAATAACAAACTAAAAATATGAAACAAGATAGTGCTATTTTCTACCTTATTGCGGCTGAACATCGCCGCCAAAGAGATGGTATCGAACTAATCGCATCGGAAAACTACGTTAGCGACGATGTGATGAAAGCTATGGGCTCTTGCCTTACAAACAAATATGCCGAAGGCTACCCCGGCCGCCGCTATTATGGCGGTTGTCAAGTAGTTGATGAAGTTGAAAATCTTGCCATTGAGCGAATCAAAAAACTTTTCGGCGCAGAATATGCCAACGTGCAACCGCACTCGGGCGCACAAGCCAACATGGCAGTTTTCATGGCATGCTTGAAACCCGGCGACAAATTTATAGGGCTAAATCTGAGCCACGGAGGACACCTCAGTCATGGCAGCCCCGTCAACTTCTCGGGCCTTGTATTCCAAGCTCTCGAATATAATGTAGACGCAGAAACAGGGCGCATCGATTACGATGCTTTCGAGGAGACATGTCTTCGCGAACGTCCACGCCTCATAATTGGCGGTGCGAGCGCTTATAGCCGCGAATGGGACTATGCTCGTATGCGACGCGTAGCCGACGAAATTGGAGCTATTTTTATGGTTGACATGGCTCATCCGGCCGGATTGATAGCTGCCGGACTTCTCCAAAACCCACTACCTCATGCACACATCGTAACATCGACAACACATAAAACACTGCGCGGCCCTCGCGGTGGCATTATCTTAATGGGCAAAGACTTTGTGAACCCATGGGGTAAAACCAGCCCAAAAGGCGAGCCGCGTATGATGTCGCAATTGCTTGATTCGGCCGTATTCCCGGGCGTCCAAGGAGGTCCGCTTGAACATGTCATCGCCGGCAAGGCCGTTGCTTTTCACGAAGCTCTGCAACCTGAGTTCATAGAATATCAGAAACAAGTACGCGCCAATGCTGCCGCTCTTGCCGCCGCTCTTGCCGATATGGGATACAACATAGTATCAGGCGGCACCGACAACCATTGCATTTTGGTTGATTTGCGCTCTAAATTCCCCGACCTAACCGGTAAGATTGCGGAAAAAGTCCTTGTAGAAGCAGATATCACTGCTAATAAAAACATGGTGCCTTTTGATAGCCGCTCTCCATTCCAAACATCGGGTATTCGCCTCGGCACGCCCGCGATAACAACGCGCGGACTAACGCCCGACCTTATGCCGGCAATTGCCGAAATGATTAACACTGTGCTTTCAGCGCCCGATGATGCAAACAACATTAAAGCGGTAGCTGCGGCCGTTAACAAAATGATGGGCGAACGTCCTATATTTGCGTGGTAAATAACAACAACTATACAACCGACTGCGGCGACAATGTTTATGTAATCATTGTCGCTGCAGGCTCGGGTACTCGCTTTGGCTCCGAAATTCCAAAACAGTTCATGCCTCTTGCCGGTAAAGCTGTTCTGCTTCACGCCATTGATACTTTCGCAAAGGCAATGCCAAAAGCCCGCACTGTGGTCGTCTTATCCGACGATGGCATGTCGCGATGGAATGAAATAGCGGCGCATAATTATGCAAATATTATGTGTGTCAAAGGCGGTGCAGCAAGAAGTGAATCTGTAGCCAACGCAATCAACGCCATATCTGGTACATTCGACAACGAATCAATTGTAATGATACACGATGGCGCGCGTCCACTTGTTAATGCCGATATGATATGCAATATGTTATCACACATTCGCAGAAAAGATGTTGATGCCGTGCTTCCTGTAATGCCGCTAACCGAAGCCCTCGCTATTAATGATGGCGATTACGCTATACCGACCGACCGTATAAAATATTGCAACGCTCAGACTCCACAAGTTTTTAAGGCCACTAAAATTAAACAGGCCTACGACTTGGCCAAAGGCGACACTATGGCCGATGATGCAGCTATAGCAGCTAAGTATGCCGACATCAAAATATTAAAAGTAGCAGGCCACGCGCAGAATATAAAAATAACCAATCCCAACGATTTAGAAATAGCAAAAATCTATCTGCGCAATCCTCTGCCCTACCGTAAATAAGAAGTATGTTTGCACTTAAACGGTTCGACATACAATATGTAAAAGGAATCGGTCCGGAGCGTGGTAAACTATTGACTTCGGAGCTCGGTATTCGCACTGCTTTTGATTTGTTGCGTCATTATCCAACCGGATATATCGACAGAACAAAGACCTACTCTATACGCAGTTTGCACCAAGCTACCGGCGAATTCCCTTCCTTGCAATTACGAGGCCGCTTCGTAAGTTTCAACATTATAGGCGAAGGGGCTTCTATGCGACTTATCGGCTTATTTACTGATGGGACTGCAACAATCGACTGCGTCTGGTTTCGAGGCGTTCGCGAAACGCGCAAACGCCTTGCTACCGGAAGAGAGTATGTCCTTTTCGGGAAACCGAGTTATTTCCACGACATACTTCAGATGACACACCCCGAGGTCGACCCGCCGGAAACAGCCGACAATGCACCCGGAGTAAGAGCGGTGTATCCCTTGACAGAAAAATTGCGCCAACGCAATTTGGGCTCTAAAGCATTACACACCGCGATTGTAAATTTTCTAAATGCTCATAAAACGCCACTAAGAGACCCGCTGCCACCATCCGTTATTCAGTCTCTCGGGCTATTGAGCATTGATGAGGCTATTCGCAACATACACTTTCCACAGTCGCCCAAGAAACTCGAAAGAGCGAAACTTAGATTAAAATTCGAAGAGCTTTTTTATATCCAGACCGATATGCTCATGCGCTCACGACAGCGCAAATCTATGATACAGGGATATATCATGCCGCATATCGGAAAATGGTTTAACGACTTCTACCATAATTGTTTGCCTTTCGACTTAACAGGAGCTCAAAAGCGAGTCATTAAAGAAATCAGAGCCGATATTATTAGCGGCAGACAAATGAACCGTCTCGTTCAAGGCGATGTGGGGTCGGGAAAAACTCTTGTGGCACTCATGTCGATGCTTCTTGCTATCGACAATGGCTACCAGGCTTGCCTTATGGCACCGACTGAAATTCTCGCAACGCAACACTACGAAACCATATCAAATCTCGCCGCGAAGATTGGCCTTAATGTAAAACTTCTAACAGGTTCTACCAGGACAAAACAACGACGATTAATCGACGAAGGTTTACGCGACGGTTCTATTCATATTCTGGTTGGAACACATGCTGTTATTGAAGAAAAAGTGGTGTTTAATCGCTTAGGATTTGCCGTTATAGATGAGCAACACCGCTTTGGAGTGGCTCAACGGGCTCGTTTGTGGCAAAAAAGCGATATTCCGCCGCACGTGTTAGTTATGACGGCAACACCAATACCCAGGACGCTCGCCATGACCGTTTACGGCGACCTCGATGTCTCTGTTATCGACGAGTTGCCTCCCGGGCGAAAACCCGTATCTACTGTTTTGAGATACGACGAGCAACGCACCAGAGTCATAAATGGCATTCGCACTCAATTAGCGGCCGGGCATCAAGTATATATTGTATACCCTCTTGTAAAAGAGAATGAAAAGCTCGACTTAAAAAGCGTAACAGAAGGATTTGAAGCCGCGCAAAAAATATTCGCACCCTATAAAGTTGCTCTCGTGCATGGAAAAATGAAGTCGGCCGAGAAAGATCAACAGATGTCATTGTTTGCATCCGGCGAGGCGGCTATTCTCGTTGCTACTACGGTGATTGAGGTCGGAGTAAACGTGCCAAACGCCACAACAATGGTCATAGAGAATGCCGAGCGATTCGGTCTATCACAGCTACACCAACTGCGTGGTCGCGTAGGTCGTGGGGGCGATCGTTCTCACTGCATTCTCATGAGCAAGCACAATATTGGTAATGACACCCGCAAGCGCCTCGAACTTATGACATCGACAACCGATGGTTTTATCATTGCCGAGGCCGATATGCAGATGCGTGGCCCCGGCGATATCGAAGGTACGGCACAAAGCGGACTGCCTTTCGACCTTAAGATAGCCAACCTTGCTCACGACGGACAGATTATACAGATGGCTCGTCGTGCGGCCGAGGCCCTACTCGACAGCGACCCCTCATTATCGGCAAACGAAAATCGCTTTTTCGCTTCGGCGCTCGCTTCTATGCTAAACAGAGAAACCGACTGGAGCCGTATCAGCTAATAATATTGATATGCATAAATTTGTATATCTTGCCGCAAAATCTTAATTTTGCCATATAACAAAATCAATAACAATAATACTATGAATAACAATAACGAACTGCTCAAACAAGTTACGGAAAAAGCTCAATCGTGGCTTAAAGATGGATATGATGCCGAGACACAAGCAGAAGTGCGTCGTATGCTTGAGGCAGAAGACAAAACAGAACTTATCGAAAGTTTTTACAAAGATCTTGAATTCGGCACCGGCGGTCTTCGCGGAATCATGGGTGCCGGATCTAATCGTATGAATATCTATACGGTGGGGGCTGCTACTCAGGGCCTCGCAAACTATCTACGCGTCGCCTTCAAGGATCTGCCCGAAATAAGCGTTGTCGTAGGGCATGATGTGCGTAACAACTCGCGTAAATTTGCCGAGATTGTTGCCGACATCTTTTCGGCTAACGGCATCAAAGTATATCTCTTCGAAGACTTCCGCCCTACTCCCGAGCTTTCGTTTGCAATACGCGAATTAGGTTGTCAAAGTGGTGTTAACATCACGGCTTCGCACAATCCAAAAGAGTATAACGGCTACAAAGCTTATTGGGACGATGGCGCCCAGATTATTGCCCCGCACGATGTAAATATCATCGACAACGTAAATCGCATCCAGAGTGTCAGCGAGATAAAATTCAAAGGAGATAAATCGAAAATTGAAATTATCGGCGAAGATATCGACAAGAAGTTCCTTGCGAAAATCAAAGCTCTATCACTTGACCCAGATGTTATCAAACGCCACTCCGACCTCAAAATAGTATACACTCCTATTCACGGCACAGGTGTCAAACTCGTTCCCGATTCACTTCGCAACTACGGCTTTACGAATATTATTCACGTGCCCGAGCAAGATATACCATCAGGCGATTTTCCTACCGTTGATTCTCCCAACCCCGAAAATCCGTCGGCCATGGCCATGGCGATAGCAAAGGCAAAAGAAGTAGATGCCGACATCGTGCTCGCTTCAGACCCCGACGCCGACCGAATTGGTTGCGTTATTCGTGATAACAATGGCGAATATCAACTAATTAACGGCAACCAAATCTGCATGATACTGCTTAATTATATCATGCTCCGAAATCGCGAGCTCTGTCGGCTCAAAGGCAATGAATATGTTGTTAAAACGATTGTCACAACCGAGACTATTAAGGCTATTGCCGACAATCAGAATATTAAAATGTATGATTGCTATACCGGCTTTAAGTGGATTGCATCTGTAATTCGCGACCTTGAAGGCACGGCTCGCTACATCGGCGGTGGCGAAGAATCGTATGGGTTCCTTGCCGAAGATTTCTGCCGTGATAAAGACTCGCTCTCGGCAATTTCTCTCATGGCTGAAATATGCGCTTGGGCTAAAGACCGTGGCATGGACTTCAACCAGATGCTTCAAGAAATATATCTGAAGAACGGATATAGCCACGAAGAAGGCATTTCTGTAGTTCGTCCAGGCAAAACAGGCGCCGAAGAAATACAGCAGATGATGAAAGACTTCCGGGCAAATCCTCCAAAAGTACTCGCCGGTAGCACTGTTAACGTAGTTAAAGACTATGCCAATCTTAAGTGTACCGATATTTGCACAGGTGCTGTCTGCGATTTAGACTTCCCGACAACATCAAACGTGCTACAATACTTCACTGCCGACGGCACGAAAGTATCGATACGACCTTCGGGAACAGAACCTAAAATAAAATTCTATATCGAAGTGCACGATACAATGTCTGACCTCGGTGACTATGAACGGTGCAATCGCGACGCTTCTAAAAAAATTGAAGCTATAAAGAAAGATTTAGGCATATAATAAATCTTCGCAACATACTACAAAAAGAACGGCGGCCTTGTTATGGGCCGCCGTTCTTTTTGTATGTTTGTGTCGTTGGTATTAATACTCAAGACGTTTCTTTACATCATCGAGCATCTTCTCGTCGTTCAAGCTATAATAAACGTTTTCGAGATACTTCAAGATATCGGTATTGTCGGGATCTAAGCTATATGCATTCTCAAGAATTTGAGCCGATTCTTCCAATACGGGTTTAATCTTCGTTGCGTAATACTCATTGAACTCTTCTTGTCTTGTCGGCGAGTTGTCGATGAGAGCGCAAGCATCTTCATATACCTGACGGCCATAGTAATAAACACCAATTGCGTGATTTGGGTCAAGGTCAACAACTTTTTTATAAGCGTCTTTAGCGGCAAGGCGGTTATCGGCATTTTCATAAAGCACACCAAGCACGATATAGTAATCGGGCACGTTGGGGTCGATTTCAATAGCTTGATTGATAATCTCAAATGCTTTATCAAGATCGCCGTTTTGCAGATAGTAGTTCACTATCATTTTCATATATGCAGGTTCGCCTTCGCCGAAACGGGGATGAGCCTCTTCAGCCAACTCAAGAATTACATCTTGTTTATCCAATTCGGTAGCAACTTGAATAGCGAAATCATACGGTTTTTTCTCGCTCGGATCAAGTTTTTTAGCTGTCAAAAATGAGTTGAGAGCATTTTCCAAGTTTTTAGCTTGATATGCTGCAATGCCTTGATTATAAGATATTACAGAACGCATACTATCGGTAGGCATTGTGCCATTTTGTTCTAAGAGCTTTCTGATTTCAGGATAGTCGGGAAGTTTGTTATAAACTTCAAACGAACGGTATGCGTTTTCATAATCATTGGCATCGAAGAACGTAATACCCGATTCGATATAGTCGTTAATGTGGCCGGCCAGTGTGCCGTAGATTTCTTTAGAGTATTTGGGTTTTACTTTGCCTTTAGCATCGGGAAGCGAATCTAATGGCAAAACCTTGTCATAATACTTGTAAGCATCAAGAATAAGGTTGGCCATGAGCACTTCAGCACCTGCAGGCAATTTGCCAAGGGCTTTAAGTCCCGACAAGTTGTCGTACTGGTTCATCGAGGCCTTTCCGGGTATATACCAAGTCTGGGCGAGATTTGCTGTTTCGGTGTTGGTCAAGGCAGGAGTAATAATCGAAACGACTTCTTTAGCCTCTTTACCACCTTTCATAGCGCGTTCAGCCTCTTTTACGACTGCTGACTGAGCCGTGGCCGCAAATGTTGTAACAACACTGATAGCCAATAATGCGATTTTTTTCATCATACGGTGATTTTATCGGTATTGATTAGTTAATTATTTTCTTCTGTATCTTCTTCGAGCTCAACATCGTCGGCTTCATCTGTATCGGCCTCCGTTGTGAGTTCCGGAAGTTCTTCTGCATCGGGAGCTATTGCTATAGTCTCTTCTTCGGGGTCGGCATCGACACAGCATACCGATGCTATGGTGTCGCCTCGTTTTTCGAGATTAATAATGCGAACGCCTTGTGTGGCACGACCCATTACTCTAATATCGGCCACATGTACACGGAGTACGATTCCCGATTTATTGATAATAACCAAGTCGTTATCATCATTTACGCTCTTGAAGGCAATGAGCTCTCCGGTTTTATCGGTGATGTTCATCGTTTTGACACCACGTGCACCACGCCGTGTGAGTCGATAACCATCGAGGAGCGAACGCTTGCCAAAGCCCTTCTCCGACAATACCATTACAGTATTTTCGGTATTTTCATTCATAACTACAAGGCCTACAACAGCATCTTCGCCATCGTCATCGATTCGCATGCCTCGTACGCCTGAACTAACGCGGCCCATAGCTCGGAGTTCACTTTCATGGAAGCGTATTGCACGGCCGTGCTTATTTGCCATCAGGATTTCGCTATTACCATCGGTGAGTTCTACTCCTACGAGCGTATCGCCTTCACGGATAAGAATTGCTTTCTTACCTTTAGCCAGCACTCTTGCATATTCACTTAGCAATGTCTTCTTAATAAGTCCATTGCGGGTAGCAAATACGAGATAGTGCGTCGAAGTATATTCGGGGTCGTCAAGGTTGCGACAACGGATAAAGGCGTTCACGCTATCGCCGGCTTCTATATTCAGAAGATTTTGCAAGGCGCGGCCTTTGGTCTGCTTGTTACCTTCCGGCAATTCGTAAACCTTAAGCTTGTATACAAGGCCCTTATCGGTGAAGAACAACATAGTATCGTGCATCGATGCCGTGTAGATATGCTCTATGAAATCTTTATCTCGGGTAACAGAGCCGCGCGCGCCCATACCTCCGCGGTTTTGTGCACGGAATTCGGCAAGCGGTGTGGCCTTGATATATCCAAGATGTGATATTGTGATAATCATATCTTCATCGGCAACGAAGTCTTCGGCATTGAATTCTCCGGCCGCGTAGTTTATTTCAGTGCGACGAGCGTCGCCAAATTTATCGCGAACTTCGGCAAGTTCGCTCTTTATCAGTTCGCGAAGGATTGATTCATCGTTAAGGATAAGCTCGAGCTCGGCTATTCTTTTGTGAATCTCATCGATATCGTTTTGCAACTCTTCAACCGCCAAATTGGTAAGAGAGCGCAAACGCATATCAACGATAGCCTGTGTCTGCAGTTCTGATAGCGAGAAACGCTCGCCCAAGGTCGCTTTAGCCTCTTCTGTTGTCTTCGAAGCCTTGATTATTGCAATTACTTCATCGATGTTCTGAACTGCTATCATCAAACCTTCGAGGATGTGCGCTCTTTCGCGCGCTTTGCGAAGTTCATACTGCGTACGACGCGTAACTACTTCACGACGATGGTCGTTGAATGCCTGCAACAACTCTTTGAGGTTCAATGTGCGCGGGCGTCCGTTAACCAAGGCAACGTTGTTAACGCTGAACGACGACTGCATCGAGGTAAGCTTATAAAGCTTGTTGAGAACGACATTGGCATTGGCATCTGTTTTAAGCGATATAACGATTCGCATACCATCGCGGTCGCTCTCATCATTGATATTTGAAATGCCGTCGATTTTCTTATCGACAACAAGTTCTGCTATATTTTTGATGAGTTCTGCACGGTTAACTCCATACGGAATCTCCGTGATTACTATCAATTCATGCTCATCTTTTTGTTCAATCTCGGCTTTAGCTCTAATAAGAATGCGGCCGCGACCTGTTTCGTAGGCTTCGCGTACGCCTTCATATCCATATATAATACCACCGGTGGGGAAATCGGGAGCAAGTATGATGTGCGACAATTCCGATATTGTCATTTCGGGATTGTCGAGCAGTGCTATACAAGCGTTGATCGACTCTATAAGATTATGAGGCGGCATATTAGTTGCCATGCCGACAGCAATACCCGAGGCTCCATTTACCAAGAGGTTAGGAAATCGTGTTGGCAATACAACCGGTTCTTTACGCGAGTTGTCATAGTTGGGTTGAAAGTCGACGGTATCAGCTTCTATATCGCGAAGCATCTCTTCGCCAAGGGGGTCGAGGCGCACTTCGGTATAACGCATAGCTGCGGGCGAGTCACCATCGATAGAGCCAAAATTGCCGTGTCCATCAACAAGAGTGTGGCGTAACGACCACCACTGCGCCATACGGCATACAGTGCCATATATCGACGAGTCGCCGTGAGGGTGATATTTACCCATGACTTCGCCAACGCAGTTAGCACTTTTCTTGTGGGGCTTGTTACTATTATTACCCATTTCGTTCATCCCAAACAATACGCGACGATGCACCGGTTTCATGCCATCGCGTACATCCGGGAGAGCTCGCGACACTATCACCGACATTGAATAGTCGATGTAGGCCGTCTTCATTTCGTTTTCAATATTGATTTTAAATATACGATCTTCCTGCAGCATTATAATAAATACTTAGTTGGGCGCTTGCCGAAGGTGCATTTTTTTATCATTGTATGGTGCCTCCGTAGGGCGCTAAATTCAAGCAAAGTTACAAAAAAAAATTGAAATAACAGCGCTTTATCACGCTAAGTTTTGCCTTCATCGAAATAAAAATTTCAACTGAAGAGTCCAAAGGCAAATGCAATTTTACGAAAAATGTTTGAAGAATTCTTTCATTGGAGTAGAAAAGTTTAATTTTTCACGCAGACGTTTATTCAATTTAGATTGAACTCTTTTGATAAATTGGGGTGTAACTATGGAAAAATCAGAACCTTTAGGGATGTATTGGCGGATGAGTTTGTTTGTGTATTCAACCAGACCCTTCTGCCATGAACAGTAAGAATCGGCAAAATAAACTGTAACTCCGTTAAGACCTTTGGTAATAAGTTCATGAGCGGCAAACTCAGAACCGTTGTCGGTTGTAATAGTCAGCACTCCTTTAAGTTTATAAGCTTATAGAAGCCTTACGACAGCTTTGGCTACATGTCGGGCATTTCTCCCGTGTGGCAACTTTTCCAAGCGTTCGGTCAGCACCAGTATAGCCCCGTATCCGTTCTTCCCGATGATCAGATCCATCTCCCAGTCTCCGAAACGGCTGCCGTCTGCCTCGACTGGACGATCATGAATACTCGTTCGATTCTTGATAGTGGACTTTGTGGGCTTGCGCTCTACCTTCCGTCTTTTGTTATACTTGCCTTTATGTCTTGTATTAGCCAACAGTTTGCCGGAAGGATCGGCGTGAATATGGTTGTAGATAGTCTGCTTACATATACGGGTCCCTTCCTTTCTAAGGACACCGACAATCTGAGCCGGTGACCATTGTTCCTCGATAATCCACTGTTCTATCCGCCACCACAGCAAGTCGGATTTCTTATTATTGAGTGCCGAACGCTGCTTTCGTTCATCAGCTTTCCGCTGCGCAACCGAGTCATTGTAGCCACCTTTGGCTGTGGCATTACGTTTATACTCACGGCTTACCGATGAGGGATGCTTACCGATTTCTGCCGCTATCTGAGCCTGGGGTTTTGGCTCTTTTCGTTCCTTGATTTTGTCGCTCCACAAATAAGTGGTACCTTTGCGACGAGTTGATGTGTTTTGACATATGCAATACAAAATTACTGAAACTTAGGGAGACTTCGGTCTCCTTTTTTGTATTGCCTTTGTCTCTTCTTATTTTCTGTTCTGTTTCGCGGCTGAATCCGCTGTGAATACATTTGGCGATAAACGGTGCCTTCTTGCTGAAACTGTTGTTGCGCAGTTCGATGCCCGTGTGTGCCGAGAGTTCACCCGTAGTGTTTCGCAGCAGTCGCAGCCGCAGGACGGTGTTCAGTCGCTCGGCACAGGAGAGATTGGCGGTTTTGTTGTGCGTTGTCATTGCAAATGGATTTGATGCTGCAAAGGTACACAATAATGCAATGATGAATGAATACGCCCGAAGATCTTTTGTCGTGCCGTGTTTTTTTATGACGGTTCAGTCGTATTTTACGGAATGTGCGGAATTTGGCAGTCGTGCGGCAAAAACGCAGATACGATTTTCTGAAACAATTTGAAGCATAGATAATTTTGCCTGCCGAACAACAGACAAAAAAAAATCCGTACCCCGGATGGTAAAATGTGAAAATAATTGTATATTTGTATCGCAGGTCTGCAAGACCTGTGACATACGAGATGTGAATCTTAGGATTCCCCGAACAACAAAACCGCCAATTTTGTTGAACTCCGCAAGGGGTTTGAACCTCATGGGAAGAATAGGAGCAGTTTTCGCATACCTGAAAGGGTGCGGACTGTCTGTTATTCCGAATTGAGGTTAGGCGCTTGGCGGTGCCTGTTGTTCGATGGGGAAACAGCAGGTTCCGCACTTTATATTTATGCGACTAACTAAATAACTTAATAGGAATTATTAACTCAAACAATAAAAAGAAAATGAGCAATTACAATCAAGTTCCGCAAACCACTTCCAGTAATGGCTGGGCGTGGTTCTGGATGGTAGTGGCGATACTCTATTCCGTATCTCCAATAGACATTATTCCCGACTTTATCCCTGTGGTGGGCTGGGCCGATGATATATTAAGTCTCGGAACGGCGGGATTAAATCTTTTGCAAAGTTTTACCGCGAAATCAAATGAGACATTGTCTTCGATACTGAAGACTCTCAAATATTTTCTCCTAATCGGAGGCGTTATTATAGTGCTTATATTGGCACTGATAGCACTGTTAGTTTACAAAGCTTTTGTATAAATTCATTTAACAGTTTAACACATTACAACTATGGCGCTTTTATCGTAACAGTAAAATCGCCTCATAATGCACAAGCGGTTAAACTACCTTTGGAAAGGGGCTGCGGCTTTGTGAAGCCCCATTTCCAAAGTCTGTTTAACCTTTATGCTCAAAATAATGTTATCTCTGTTTGGCCCAATCATTATTGCATTTCGAACTGGACTTTACGATAAAAAATTCAACGGGCAACAAACGCTAAGCAATTCGCTAAAAATCAACAATTTATAATTGTTAGCCAATTACAAATTTACCTATTTTAGGAATGCGCTGTATGAGTATTGACAAAATTGCCACTATTACAAACGAAACAATAGCCGACAACATTATCTCTACAAAGGCAGTCCAGACGCCAAGCGACGCGTCGACTCCTACGCCAAAGTATTCGCGCACAAATCCGCACACCGTTGCCAAGACCAACAAATGCGATAAATACATGCCATAGCTCGCTTTAGATATTGGTTGTATAACGGCAGTGTAAATTTTACCACCACAGCTTATTTTTTGCAGCAATAAAATAGATCCTATCGTCATCAGTGCAACACCAATGGTATCGTTGCACCATGTTGTTTCGAGCCATACGGCCTTTTGAAGCACATCAGAGATAGGAAATTCTCCGTTAGAAATAATAAAGGCACGGCGTATAAATCCAATAAACGACACGGCAAATCCACCCGCGAAGCATGGCACAGATATGAGCAATGTTTTTTTCCACGATAGGACATCGACGAATTTTCGGATATAAAGCCCTAAAAGCATATACCCTATAAAGCCGCTGAAATAATAGAATAGACCATATGAATTCCAGCTTGCTTCGCCCCACAAGGGCCACAAAGCTTGACGTGGAAGCCCTGATACTCCACATACAACATCAGGTTCGCCTCCCGTCCAATCGCGAACAAGGGGTATTATTGTTGTAAAAATCCATATCGCCAAGTAAAATTTAAGCTCTTTTTTACCTACTCGTTCTGCCCATGGCGACAACAACGGCATTAAAAGATAAAGGCCCAACAACATATAGACATACCAAAGGTGACCTGCTGAATAATTGAAATTGAGCAACAAATCTTTGAAATTCTGCACAGGCTCACCCCAAACAAGGGCATATATTACAGTCCAAATAAGAAACGGGATAATCACTCTCACGGCACGGCGGCGGAAAAATTGTGCTGTTGTATATCGGAGCGGAAATTGCAAGTAACTCGACATTACAACGAAGAGAGGAACACACGAACGCACTATCGAATCAAAGAAGGCGGCCCAGTAAGCCTCTGCTTTAGTAAGTATCAACGCACCATCGCCACCAAGATAAAAAGGCTCGGTACTGTGGACAATCATAACCATAAAACAAGCAATTACTCTTGTCCAATCAAGCCATATTTCGCGTTGCGTGTCTTTTGAAATCATAGGTTTTTATTTGATTAAAATTCCGACGAAAAATGGAATCGTATTTTGGGGAAATCGTTCTGTGCCATAGTCAGCACAAATTGCGAATCGGCCAAGAAGACATCGCGCCCGTCGCGGTCGACTGCCATAAATTGGTGCTTACGTTTTTTGAAGGCTTCGAGGGCGGCCTCATCGTCGCTCTCTATCCAACATGCTTTATACATCGACATGGGCTCCCACCGGCATTGGGCTCCATACTCATGAAGCAAGCGATATTGTATAACTTCAAATTGCAACTGCCCTACCGTACCTATCACTTTTCTGCCGTTGAACTGATGGATAAACAACTGAGCAACGCCCTCGTCCATAAGCTGTTGTATGCCCTTGTCCAACTGCTTAGTTTTCATTGGGTCGGCATTCTCGATATACATAAACATTTCCGGAGAGAATGACGGCAGCCCCTTGTAATGAATGTTTTCACCCTCGGTAAGTGTATCGCCTATTTTGAAATTGCCGGTATCGGGAATACCCACAATGTCTCCTGGGAAGGCTTCATCGACCACACTTTTCTTTTGCGCCATGAAAGCTGTAGGAGCGGCAAAACGCAGAGTTTTTCCGGTCCGTATCTGCTTGTAAGGAGCATTACGTTCAAACTTACCTGAGCATACTTTTACGAAAGCGATACAGCTACGATGATTCGGGTCCATATTCGCGTGTATCTTAAACACGAAACCTGAGAAAGCCTCTTCGTCCGGCTCTACCTTGCGTTCTTCGGCCATTACCGGGCGTGGTGATGGCGCTATTTTCACGAAACAGTCGAGCAATTCTTTCACGCCAAAAGTGTTGAGTGCCGAGCCAAAAAATACCGGAGCTACATTGCCGGCAAGATAATCTTCGACAACAAACTCGGGATATACGCCTTCGATTAACTCAAGATCTTCGCGCAACTTTGCTGCATCATCGGCCCCGACAGCCTCGTCTATACGAGAATCGTTGACATCATCTATTTCAATTCGCTCTGTCGCTTTTTGCTTATCGGGGGTAAAAAGATCAAGGCCGTTTTCATAAATGTTGTAAACGCCTTTGAATTTTGCTCCTATATTTATTGGCCATGAAAGCGGACGCACTGCGATTTTAAGTTCCGCCTCAAGTTCATCGAGAATTTCAAAAGGGTCGCGACCTTCACGGTCGAGTTTATTCACGAAAATAATAACAGGTGTTTTACGCATACGGCACACCTCCATCAGCTTTCGCGTTTGAGTCTCAACACCTTTTGCCACATCGACAACGATAATCACCGAATCGACAGCCGTTAGGGTGCGATAGGTATCTTCTGCGAAATCTTGGTGACCGGGTGTATCGAGAATATTTATTTTATAATCGCCGTAATTAAACCCCATCACCGATGTTGCAACAGAAATGCCACGTTGCTTCTCGATTTCCATCCAGTCGCTTGTCGCCGTCTTCTTTATTTTATTAGACTTAACAGCCCCGGCTATATGAATAGCGCCGCCAAAAAGAAGGAGTTTTTCAGTCAATGTTGTTTTACCGGCATCGGGATGCGATATTATCGCAAACGTACGACGTCGCTTTATTTCTTCGGTAAGATTAGCCATTTTATGATAATTCTTTAAGACAACGGCGGAGAGCTACACGCCAATGCGATATAGATATACCATAGGTTGTCTTTATTTTATTTTTATCGAGCACTGAGTATTTAGGCCGAGTAGCCGCTGTGGGATAATCGTCCGTCGATATGGGAGTTACAGCACAATCAATCGCCTTTTCCTCAATTATTGCAAGCGCAAAATCATACCACGACGCCACACCCTCGTTAGAGAAATGGTAGACGCCGGGGGTCCATTTTGTTTGATTAATTATATCCACAATAGCATTTGCCAAATCGGCCGCATAAGTAGGCGTGCCTATCTGGTCGCTCACAACTTTCAGATTACCACCTTTTTGCGCCAATGCTATCATCTTCTTCATAAAGTTGTTGCCAAACGATGAATATAGCCAACCGGTGCGGATAACGATGCTTTCGGGAGCCAGCCCGAGCAATGCCGTTTCGCCTTTGCGCTTTGTTATGCCATATACAGAGAGTGGATTTGTCTTATCTCCCTCATGATACGGTGTATAATGATTGCCATCGAAGACGTAATCGGTTGATATTTGGACAATTCGGCTGCCATATTTAGCCGCAGCGCGTGCTAAGTTTTCTACGGCCTCGACATTGGCGGCATGGCATTGTATTTTTTCCTCTTCCGCACGATCGACAGCGGTGTACGCCGCACAATTAATTACGTAGTCAAAGCCGCCAATCCTCATAAAACGCTCAACTTCATCTCGGTTGCATAAATCAAGAGTGTCTATATCGGTATAGACTGCCCTATCGCCTAAAATACGGCGAAGTTCGCTTCCAAGTTGACCATTACAGCCGGTGACTAATATTGCAGATGTCATTTCCATATTCTGACTGCAAAATTACGCATTTTTTTTGAGATTAGCGAGCCAAGGACAGGTTGCAGGAAATACCGTAAGATGAATTACTCGTCGGATAAGAACTTGTAGTAACAAGCGGCGTGTTTACCTGGTGGTCGAAATATGCCGATAGTGTGATACGTTTGCTTAAAATATACGATGCTGTAAAGTTGATATTGAGAGTATTAGTGCCGCTTGTCGCCTGCGAATAATTCTCTGCTATTTTACGGATAAGAGCTTGGTTATTTTGGAAAGAAAAGTCGGCGTTGAGAGTCAAATCGTTGCTGACGCCTTGTTGCGACCCTTTCATTTTTAAGATTGTATTGAAGCCCACAATCTTATACCCTACGCCTAAAGTGATGCCTTTAGAAGAGGCTTCGACCACCTGTCCTGCCGACGAATTCAATGTAAGAGTTCGTTGGTCGCGATACTCGGCATTGAGTTGGATGTCATTTTTCAATGTAACATTCACACCAATAAGCGGGGCAAAGCGCTCCGTAATAGCTACCGACGATATATTGTAAGGTGATGATGGTATAGGTTGGCCTGAAAGTTCATCGAGCGTAAAACCAAGATTATCGCCAATGCTCACCCAATTGAGGTAAGAGGAATACGAGCCAACCGAGTATGTACATTGATATGCGTGCGTAAGCGTAAACGTCTTGAAGATATTACGCATATTTCCAAGGTTGACAAGGCCGTCATAAGTTATACGCCAGTTGGGCAATACGGCAGAAAAATCGGGGAAAGGATTCAGGCTCTCCGTCGCTGCCGACCGCCCTGTGTATGCTGCCACAAAAGCCGGAATAAGGACGTCGGACGAAGTCTCGCTAACACCTCCAACTGCCGGGTCAAAAGGATATCCCGCATGAGCATTTTCTTTCATAAAACCTCCTGTCGGATAATTTGAATTGGCATATTGTGCTTCAACACGTTGACGTATCTGCGGAATATTTTCTATAAAATGTGTGAATGCCGACGATTGATACCCATCAGAAGCCGACGACGATTTCAACGCGGTTAACATAGCACAGTGTGTTTTAGTGTACGACCCAGATAGTGATGTTGGCATATCGGCATACATAAATTGCACCTGCGAGTTACGATTATCGGTGCGGTTAAAGGTTACTTGAACTTTAAGACCTTTTACCAATTCGAGGTTGGCCTCGATATTCAATTCATTTGTCTTAGCCCATACCGAAGGTGATGTTTGCCCGTCGCTTGTTATCAACCAGCCGCGGTCGAGCGCTCGCTGTAAATAACGTTCGTCGGTAAAGCCGAAAGCGAAATCAAGACCCGGAGCCATCGGCCCGTAATTAGTGGTTTGGCCGAAAATATTACCTATATTAGGGTCGAATAGAGGTAAGGTCATTGAGCGTGTATTGCGATATTTCACAGCTACGCTACGCGGTGATATGAGCAGACGCAATGCATATTCGCCTATGTTTCGAGCGAGGCTCTTTTCTTCTTTCAACACCTCGACTATCGTAAATTTAATATTCTCCGTACCCTTAGTTAGAATCTCAACATTATTATTATCAACTTCTTTTGTCTTTACGGGGAATGGTTTGCCATCGGTAGTCGTAGCTGTAACCTTAATTTTTTTAGTACGCAGATTGTGTTTGATTACAAGAGTGGTATCGGGTTGTAATTTATAAGTACGCTCAAACTTTTTCGCTTTGCGCTGCGCGGCAGAGTTTTGGCGAGTGTTTGCGAAACGTTTTGTAACATCTTTAAGTATAGGTATTTTATTATAAAAAGTTTCAAAATTAATTCTACCATCGGCAGTCCAAGTCGCCTGGTTCGCTATCGTATTTCCCAATTTCAAGCCATCTATTGTAGCCCCTCGTTCCCAGCGATAAGTGGCATTATAACTGAGCGATGCCGTCAAGAAATCGAGGAACGCTATTTTGCTGAATGGAGCTTTATATTGCCCGGTAAACGTTTGGTTATAGCTCCATGGCGTACCCATCGAGCGAACCGACTGCCATACGGTGTCTTTCCACTCGGTATATCTATCGGGGAAGAGTCGGCGATTCACAGCACCTATTGTTTCTTCTATACGAGCAGATGTATTTGAGTTGAATGACAAAGAAAGCGATTTCGTAATGTTCCACGACACTGAAAGTTGACGGTCCCACAACCAATTTTTGCTTACCGAAACGGGTAATTGGAACATTACATCCGATTCGGAACGCGTTTGCTGTTCATAATAGTAACGCGACATATTTGTGAGGAACGAAATATTATTTGGCAACCACTGAAGTTCCCAATCTTTAAGGAATTTGGCATTTTTGCTTTTACCTTTGATTTTTGCAAAAGGCTTAAATGGTTTAATGTATGGCGAATAGGAGTAGGCAAACGAACCTCGATAGTCGTTTGTATTTTCATATTCGGTTGTCGGGTCACTTTTTGCCTGTTTTGTAAACGAGAAATTCAATGTGAAGTTTGCAGGGTCCCACGGCATAGGCACCTTACTTTGAACATCGAATTTGAGACCTGATAGAGAAAAATTCTGAACCGTAGATCGCTCAATAGCATAACTGCTGATAGAATCGCGTTCTTGAGCCGTTTCACAATCATCGAGGGCATCTTTAAGGAGTACATCCTGGTCGAGAGGGTTATACTTTGGCGACGTTTTTTCTTTGGTCACCGAATAATAAATCGGCGCTTTCAACTTAGCTTTTTCGGGCACGAAACGGCCTAAATCGGCTTGAATAGCCACGTTGAACTGTTGGTAATCATCGAGGCGCCGTTCGTTTAGGCTTTGATCAACACTTCCAAATCCGGCAGTCTCTACATGAGCGCCAAGATTTACAGTAGCGATGTCGCTCATTGATAATGTGGCATTAGCTTTTGCGGCCCAACCGCCTGCTTCGTCAAAGTCGGTAACCTTCAGTTCATTAATCCACACTATACCATCTTTCATTGCGGCAGAATTGTTTCGCACGCCAATGAGAATCACACGCACATCACTCAACGACGGATTGCCTATTACTGACATTCTATTGCGTTCGTTGTCGGGATCGCGCCCCACATATAGTGTGCCATACCCTACACCGCTCTCTTCGGCTCGCTTGGCTCTGTTGCGTTCTTTCTTGAGTTCTATAAGATTTTGCAGGTTGAAGTCAAGATAGTTAGCTTTAGGCCATACGATATACTGGTCGGACAACAGATAGCGATTATATTTATTATGGGGCGTAAGCTCGAGTGGTACCTCATATTCATAGTAGTTGTTTTTGACATCGGTACCCAAGCGCACAAACACCGAGAAATCGCCCGAGCGCAAGTTTGTAATGTTATCGATCAACGACTCGGCATGAACCCACATCTGCATTCGTTTATAATTTCTCAAATCAAGTTGAGTATTTCTGTAAACGCCTCGAGCATCGCCGGCATTTAGCCCTGTCAGTTTCAGCGACATCGACTGCTCGTTTAACTGCGTAATCTGGCTTTGTCCGGGGTCGGTGATACGTGTCACACCAGGAGGCAAGACGTAATTCACGGGCTCACGAGCCGCATTTTCTTCAATGTTGACAACCGAAACGTCGAGTTGACCTTCGGCCGGCGCATCACCTCGCGTATTTAGGTTGAAATCGTAGGTGCGCCACTCGCCACGCACGAGCTCGAATGTTGCAAAACGTAAGTGAGTCGTTTTTTTGAAGCCCGTAAGGAATAGGCGAGCAAAACGAATTGTAGAAAAATCGTTGATTGAACCCACAATTTTTTCATACTCGTTCAGCGGTATTTTAAATTGGAACCACTCAACTTCGATGCGACCGCCGTCGCGCGTAGGTTGTATCGACACTTGTTTGTCGGCTATAAAGTTTTTACCAACAACAAGGTCTTCGGGGCGTATCGACACTCGATATTGGAAATAACGCTCGTACTCGTTAAGCGTATTGTCTTGGTTTATATCTTCTACGTCGGGGACGCTTCTCGCCGATTGATATAGCGGGTCTGATGCGTCTTCAGGAGATAAAGAGTTGCCCTCAACTCCATTATATCGTTTGTACCGCTCAAGGATGCCGAGGCGCTGCTCATCGTAGTCATATCCACGATAGAAGTGATAGTTGTCGCCGGCTGGGTCGTTTAAGGGCGAAAAATTATCGGCCTGCATAGCCTCTATTGCTGCCGGCGATAGTTTTTGCGTGAGGCCCTCGATATAGTTTTGATATGTACTAAAAGTAAACTCGTCATTATTGCTAAGGCCGTCAAGGCCAACGTCTTGAGCGACGCGAGCGCCGGAAGCGTTATCGAAAGAATATGTTAGCGAATTTTGTGATGGAACTCTACCCCATACCGTTTCTTGTAGATACTGATTATTGCCGTCGGCAGGGACACCGTTTTCATAACTTTTGAGGCCGTCTTTAAGTATATCTTCAGATATTTCGCCGAAATTAATATACAAATCACCGCCTTCGTAATTATCGTTTTCAGGGTCGAGGAATGGATTGAGCAACCAGAACTGGACATACTCAATATTTGATTGCTCAAAATTGGTATTATCCATTCTTCTCATAATGCCGCCCCACCGTTTCTCCGGATTCAGCAAAGTTCCATTTTCATCTATATTTATATTGTCGAGGTTATAAGGCCCACGTTCATCGGGATAATACGACAGATTAAGAGTCTGAATGGTTGACGATTCTCCATAAGAAAGTTCGCGTCCGGGGAATATCTCTTGTGATGTAACTTCACGAACATAGGGATTCGACAATTGCTTCAAATCGCTCTTTATATATCCCGGACACATCGAAGAGTTTCGTTGAGTGAAGAGGCGGTCGATATAATACCAGTTAATTAGAGCACGATTTTTGCCATAATCGGGATTATTACTCAATGCTGCCTCCGGGAAGAGAGCGTCGGGAGAAGGGTCGTAAGGCGTCGAGGCAAGGAACCACGAATAGGGCGACCGGAGGTCGATACCGGTCTGTGAAGACTCGAAATCGTCAATATACGAAGAACCTTTATTAGAGCCCGTCTTTTGTTTATGGGGCATCAATGCAGCATATTCAGCTGTAAGGTTTAATCGCGATGGCTGGGTGGCATTTACCGTCGGTATTTTATTCAACAGATTAGTAAGCCACATAAATTCTCCGTTGTAGGCAAGGTTGAAGCCCATCATCGAGTTATTTACCGTCTCATCGCCTATATTAACCTTTTCTATGAGTGCTTTTTCAGAGAAATGCAACAATGTTGCTCCTAAATTAAGATTTTTATTTAACTGATATTGCAAGTCAAGTCCGAGCAACGTTTTTCTTTGAGTGGAAAACATCGATTGATTTTCGAGTGTCACACTTATATTCTGCCCCGAATCTATAATGCTTTGGTTGGTGATTGTAACAATACCCATCGCATAGTCAACAGTGTAGTCGGAGTTTTCAATAAGAGGCACACCACCGGCAGTTACTACAACAGAGCCTCGCGGCACATTCATAGCGTTAAGCCTAATTTGCGAGCCTGCCGATGCTTGATATTCACCTGTCAGAATAAACTTGTTTTTGTCGGCATACTGTCGAGCCACAACGAGTGTAGAGTCGTACAATTCTTGATATACATATTGTTTCGCAAGTGCTTCATTACCAATTTTAGCAGCAAGATGCGAGCCGAAAGGTTCAACTACCGGGAATATGATTTTACCTGTCGACGGTTGTATGGTATATCCGTCGATATAGTCAAAAAATCCGTCGGGATTGCTTTCTTCGTTAGAGTCTATCCGGTCGAGATTCATTACCTGCAGCAAGGACTGATTATTTAGGCCGGGCACAGGTAAATAATTGATTTTCGTTCCGGTTGTATCCGATAAATACTTAATATTAAGTTTGAATTTACTCTTTTGAATTTGATAACCTCCGAGCGAATATACGTTTTTCATCATAAGGTCCCACATTGGCAGGTGAGGCGAAGAAGTCGTGCTCTTGAGCATTTTAAGATAGAGCGATTGGTCGGTCGAGGTAATGTCGCTCGAAAATTCACCCACTTGATACACTTGCCCGTTGTAACTATATTCAAACGCCACAGCAAGCACTTCGTCGGCATTAAGCGCACTTTTGATAGAAATATATCCGAGAGTTGAATTCAGGGTGTATTCACTCGAACTTAAAAGACGAGCGCTCTCAACCTTTTCATAGTCGCGGCCGCCCTCAATACCATAAGCAGAAAGAGGGTCGAGCACTTGTGTAACCTGGCTTATATTGCGCGCTCCCGGAAAGTCGTTTTTGATAATCGACAGCAGGTCGTTAGACGCGTTAGCGGGGTTTGGCAATGCCGGATTAAGGGTCCAGTAGCTTGACGTCACGACAGCATTTTCACCGAGGTCCATAAAGCCGACAAAATTTCTCGATTGGTCATATTTGCCGGTCTTGTTGGTAACCCACACTTCGATGCGCGTAATTTTCACGCTCGACGACACGTATGGCAAGCGAGACGCAAAGCGGTCGTAATTATCTCGGAAAAAATGTGCCAAGAAATAGTGTCTGTTCTGGTCGTACTGGTCGGCGTTGATTGAGAATTCTGTTGTCTGTGCACCACCACGAGTACTCACCGTTTTCGATTCAGAGTTTTGTTGCGACACAAGAGCAGTGGCTGTCAATTTGCCGAATTGCAATTTCGCTTTTACACCAAACAGCGCCGTACTTCCTCGTATAAGCGACGAACCGGTCGTCATAGACACATTACCGGCCTCAATGCTCTTTACGATATCGTCTTCTTTTCCTTCGTATGCCAACTTAAGGTTTTTACTATCGAAATCGAACGTAGCGTCGGTGTTGTAGGTCATATTAAATTTCATACGATCGCCAACACTTGCCGCGATAGTTGCTTGTATCTTTTGGTCGAAGTCGAAGTAGGTTTTGCGCCGCGCCGACAACGACAACGCCGGGTTATCGGTTTTGTTACTCTTGACACCCATTGCTATCTGCACCGATCCTTGCGTTTTCAACGACACGCCGCCGGGACCAAATATCTTTTCCAAGGGCCCCAGCGCAAAATTCATATCAAAAATATTAAACGGCTGTTTTTCACCCTCAGTAATAAGAGCCATATTGCGCTCTTTATAATATTGTTGCATTGAGCGACGGAACTGCCAATCATTATATTGAGCAGCACTCAGCATAAAGGGCGTAGCTATGTCGAAATCACCGAGTTTGGTCCTTACGATGTAGCAACCTGTTGCGGGGTCGTATTCTGCCGTTGTCTTAATATTCGATGGCGTAGATAGGTCGTAGGCAGTCTCGTCACGCATCAGATCGTCATAACTTTGTGGCACGGTCAACCTGACTGGCAGCTGCATCTCAATAGAGTCGGCAGGTGTCGACGACTTCGGATATGTCGAAGGTGCCGGCGCATTAAACTCCGATGTAAAATACTGAGCTCTGACCGACAAGGTCGACGCACCTCCCACGACGAGAAGCACGGCAATAAAATATAGTATATGTCGTATCGAAACTTGTTTCATTCAGCAGTCGACGCCACTACATCATCGACAGTGCTTTCTTGATAGCTGTTTCAACTTTTATAGCCGGATCGGCGCTAAAGAGCGACTCGAGGGCTTTTTCGCTGTGTTTTTTATCAAAACCGAGCATAAGAAGAGCCGCAAGAGCCTCTTCGAAAGCATCGCTGCGCATTGGTGTCTGTGTAAATAACGTATCTGCACTCACTTTTATTTTATCGCGCAGGTCAACAATTATTCTTTCAGCTGTTTTTGCCCCTATTCCCTTAATGGCTTTTAGTCGTTTTACATCACCGCCCGATATAACGGCAGCCAGTTCATCGCCTTGCAACGACGACAATATTATCACGGCCGTTGCAGCGCCGACGCCCGACACACCGATAAGCGAACGAAAAAGCTCGCGTTCGCGTTCGTCGGAGAAGCCATACAACACCCATGCATCTTCTCTTATCGATTCGTGCACAAATAATTTCGTATCGTGCAGCCCCTCAAGAGCACTATATGTCGGCAATGTGATATTCAATAAATAAGCAACGCCTCCGGCAGTTTCTATCGTAGCCGATGTAGGGGTTAACGACGCAAGTACGCCTTTTACATATTCTATCATTTCTATCTTCCTTATTTATATTGCAAAAATAGCCAATAATAGTTGAATACGCAACAGAGTTATTTCTTTGCGAATAGGCCGCCGCAATAGTTAAACATATTTTAACGCATACACTACGGCAAATTATGGCACGTTTTTTGTAGTTTTGTATCATAAATCAAATAATAACGCAAAATGAAAAAATTTTTTATTTCAGCTTTGTCTATAGTTACACTTCTGACATCCTGTATGAAACAAGCAGAAAATCCCCTTTATAACGACTTTAACACGGTGCACGGCACAGCTCCATTCACTCAATTCGACGATTCGATGTGGATGCCGGCAATCGACCGTGGCATAGAACTGGCAAAACAAGAAATCGATGCCATTACAAATCAGCGTTCACGCCCCGACTTTGAAAACACTATAGTGGCATTAGAGCGTTCGGGCGCCGATCTCGACCGTGTGTTAAATTTATTCTACAATCTCCTGGAAGCAAATTCCAATGCAACAATGATGGATATTGCCATGGAAGCATCGGCGAAATTAAGCGACTACTCTACCTCTATTATTCTCAACGAAGCGCTATGGCAACGCGTAAAACAAGTGTATGACGACCGCGAATTGTTTAACCTCGATACTGAAGATAAACAATTGTTGCAAAAAACATACGATTCATTTGCTCATTCCGGGGCGAACTTGCAAGGTGACGACAGAGAACAATATCGCAAGTTGTCAGCCGAATTGTCTGCTTTGACTACGGCCTTCGGCCAAAATGTTCTCAAAGAACTTAACACTTACGAAGTTTATTTAACTTCTAACGACCTCGATGGGCTCCCCGAAAGCACTGTGACAGCGGCTGCCGAAGCTGCCAAAGAAAAAGGGCATGATGGAGAGTACCTCTTCACACTCGACCAGCCTGTGTATATCGCTTTCTTGAAATATTCTTCGCGTCGCGACCTTCGCGAAAAAATGTACACATTGTACAATTCGCGCAACACTGCCGGCGAATTCTCTAATATTGAAAACATAAAACGTATATCTGAAATACGTCTCGAAATTGCCAAATTACTCGGCAGCGAAACATACGCTCAGCACTCATTACGCCACACGATGGCCCAAACGCCTGAAGCCGTTTATGATTTGCTCGACCGTCTGCGTGAAGCATATCTACCGGCATTGCACGCCGAAATGAAAGAACTCACCGAGTTTGCAAGCCAAATTGAAGGCAAGCCGGTAGAGATTTGTCCGTGGGACTATTCATACTATTCCAACAAACTTAAAGCCGCAAAATATTCGTTTGACGAAGAGGCTCTCCGCCCATATTTCGAGCTTGACAAGGTGATCGACGGCGTCTTCGGGCTTGCCACTAAACTTTATGGTTTGCAATTCAAACTTAATGAAAATATCGAAGTGTATCACCCCGATGTTAAGGCCTATGAAGTGAGTGATGCCAACGGACGCTACATCGGCGTTTTATACACCGACTTCTTCCCGCGCGCATCAAAGCGTCCCGGGGCTTGGATGACAAATTTCAAAGAGCAGTATATTACCGAAACAGGTGAGAATTCTCGTCCTCACGTTTCAATTGTAATGAACTTCACAAAACCTACAGCCGACACGCCGTCGCTGTTAACGCCCTACGAAGTTGAAACATTCCTCCATGAATTCGGCCACTCTCTCCATGGCCTGCTTGCCGACACAAAATATAAATCACTGTCGGGAACATCGGTATATCGCGATTTCGTTGAACTTCCTTCACAGTTTAACGAAAACTACCTCACCGAAAAAGAATTTCTCGATGGCTTTGCTCGCCATTACAAAACAGGCGAAGCAATACCTGCCGAACTTGTAGAACGCCTCGTTGCATCGAGCCAATATGGAGCAGCCTATGCTTGTATCCGCCAATTGCGATTTGGCTACATCGACATGGCGTGGCACACAATCACTTCACCGGTCGACGATGCAGCCGCATTTGAGCGTGAAGCGACTAAAGAAGTTAAAGTATTTGAAAATGAACCTGAAAGCGCTGTTACATCACCGCAATTCAACCACATATTCTCTGGAGGTTACGCTGCCGGCTATTACAGCTACAAATGGGCCGAAGTGCTTGATGCCGATGCCTTTGCGCTCTTCAAAGAAAAAGGCATTTTCGACAAGGAAACAGCCGATAGCTTCCGCCTAAACATCCTCACACGTGGCGGCACAGAGAATCCGGCCGAGCTTTACCGCCGTTTCCGCGGACAAGATCCTACCATCGATGCTCTTCTTATCCGTGATGGTATCCGCAAAGCGCCAGAAACGAAGGTGGCACCGCTTTCAAAAAATTGATGACATTAGTAAAAACACCACAATTCACTGTCGGCGCTTCGGAATATGCAAAAGCCGAAGCGCTGCAGTATTTATCTAAACTATGGTGGGTCTTAGCACTCATTGTATTGGCATTGGGAGTATCAGGATGCTACGACAGTCGTTACTGGTATCTTGCATTGATGACATCTTTTGTGGTGTATCCGCTCCTAATGTCTTTTGTATGGATAGCCATCGTTGGCCGCTTATCGATGCAATGGCTTTCACGGCCGCAAATATGGTTGTTCTATGAAGACAATTTTACTATCGATTTTTACCCTTTCGATGCCAATAGCGACGCACCTTACGAGCCGATAAAATCTATAAATATAAACTACGCCGAGATTAAGAATATAAAACATAGCAATAAATATTGGATGTTTATCCCCTCGACGCATATTCTTGGCATTCGTTTTTTACTTATTCCCGAGCAATATATACCCGAGAGTATTATTAACAAAGAATGGACGTAGCAACAAATATTACACAAACCATAGCTGAGATTCGCCGGTTGCTCAACAGCAAAACTTTTAATCGGGCTTTTCAACTCCTGCGAAAGATTGTGACGCAGAAGCCTCAATTTGCTAAAGAAGTAGATGCCATTGAGGCTCAATACTTCTATATGCTCCGATTCATAGCATCCGACAACGAAGTGTCAAATTTGTCGGAGACTCTCAACGGCATAATAAAACAAATAGACGATCTTCTGCATCGTATCGAAATTGCCATCGAGGCCGAAACTGGCAGCACCATATTCGGCGGTCTGCTCCGATATGCAGCCTTGCGCCCTGAGGAAACACTTGAATCACTTATTAGCGATTACATCGCAGAACAAGATAGGCTCAAGACCGACACCTTAGTGTTGACCGATACCAAGCAACGAGCCACAATAGAACGCATTTCTAATGATATTTTCAATCGCCTTTGGATTGAATATCCCGTAACAGACGATACTGCAAAACTCATAGCGGCCATGATTAGCGATGAGGCTGTGCCTGTATACGATCGCGCACTATGGATAAATGCCATAGGGCTCGCTTTGTTGAAATATCCTATCGACAATTATTTCGAAATACTTTTACAGGCACACCGAAATGATGAAGCCAAGATTTCGACCTTAGCAGCTATATGGACTGTTATCGCGGCCAACAATTGGCAACAATCAGTACAGCTACAATGTGACTCGTATGTAAAGCGTCTGATTGAAGCTCAGCCCGATGACTTCGCACTCATTTCTCGCGAATGGTGCCGCACCCTTGCCACTGATAGTACCCCCGACTATTTCAGCGGCATTAATCCGGATCTCAGAAAAATAGGACGTGAATTCAAGGACAAATTACGGAATATCGATCCGAAAAATATCGACGACTTGGTAAACTCTGATTGGCTTTCCGACAACATTAACAGTGAAGGTTTCGACTCTATAAAGCGCTTTGTAGAAGCTCAGAAGAATGGTGAAGATGTATTTATGTCGACTCTCGGCAAGATGCGCCATTTCGATTTCTTCTATTCAATGCCCAATTGGTTTTTGCCCTTCCACACAGCGCATAGCGCTTTGGCAACAGTTGTCGACAGCGAGGGCGCGGCTATGGCAGATACCATTGCCATGATGCCATCTTTGTGTGATAGCGACAAGTATGCACTGCTTCTGTCGATGGCTCAATCGCCGTCGCAGGTAAATTCGGCAGCGTTTTCTTCTATGTCTCATCAGATTTATATGATGATGAACTCCGATGAGGCTCAAGAAATGATAAAGCAATCGTCGGAAGTTTCTCGTGTGACGTTGATTAACAACCACATGAAGAATCTATATCGTTTCTTCAAGCTATACAAAGCCCGCAACGAACTAAATAGCCCATTTTCTGAAGTTCCCCCTATATTGTTTCTACATGGGATAATGAACGTTGATATCTACTGCGAAATAGCCGATATATTATACCAATCCAAGCGCTATACTGATACTGCTTGTGTTTATGGTCTCTTGAGCTATGTAACAGGGTTATCTAAAGTACAACTGTATAAATATGCTGCTTCGCTATACACTGTGGGCGATATTTCAGGTGCAATTGACATCTATCGCTCCATATTGCGAGAGGAACCCGGCGACTACTTTGCAACAATATCGCTTGCACGGTCACTAATAACAATAAATCAACCCGATGAGGCTCTCGATGTTATGTTGCCGATAGAATCGGAGCAGTGCGATAACATCGATTATTTGAAGATTTTAGCCGTATGCTACAGCAAATTACACCGCTGGGGCGATGCCATGGAGGTGTATCTTAACATCGAATATCTGTTGCCCGAAAATGACAATTCTGTAAATGGCGACTTGGCATGGGCGGCAACAATTATAGGCGAATACTCGTCGGCTCTTGAATACTTCAATAAAGCGAGCGACTCTATACGCACAAAACGCCGTTTCGCAATTATGAAATGGCTTACCGGACGTCGTGAAGAGGCCTTAACCGACATTGAGGCAACGCTCAAAGATGACGACATCGACAAGCCCATCGAAGAACTTATCGACCCGGGATTTACCGATCTGGGGGCAAAAAATGTCGAGTCGCTCAACCTCATCAACGATATTTTGCGATATCGTCGCAACGGAAGTGTTTTCGGCAATATTCTATAATTTTTAAGCTCTTAATATTTATCATCTCCTAACTCTTAAACATCAATTCATCTATGGTAATACAACGTTGGCAAAACCTCTTGCTTTTTATAGCAATAATACTTGTGGGTCTCTCTATCGCGACCCCGTTAGCATCGGTATGCTCAAACGATAGCGTTTCATCGACGCCTATTTACGTCTATAGCCTGCCTGTTCTCTTAATACTTTGCAGTGCGATAGCACTCTTGCTCGTGGTTGCATTATGCCGATATAAAAACCTTAAACAACAAAAGGCTATCACCGTGATGGCATTAGTGCTTCTCTGCACAGCCTTGATAATAGGCGCGATTATAATAGCCGTTGTTATTCCGGGCGCGACTCCGATATGGTTTGGCGGTCTAAGTCTATGCGTTGTTGCCGCTCTATGCGCTGCACTGGCCTATCGTTTTATACGCAAAGATATCAACTTGCTACGCAGCTACGACCGTCTTCGTTAACCGGTAATAGCCACTGATGTTGATCCGTTTCAAAACATATTAAAGGCATCGAGAGCGCGGCTCTGGTATTCTACTTCCAAAAAATTTTGTAATTAAAAGTAAACGAGAGGGTGTCTCAACGAAAATTTTGAGACACCCTCTACGCTTATAAACTTGAGCGGCAAACGAGGCTCGAACTCGCGACCCTCAGCTTGGGAAGCTGATGCTCTACCAACTGAGCTACTGCCGCATCTGCGATACAAAATTATATATTATTTTTTATTCGGCAATCTTTTTCTCCCGATTTTTCAAATAACGGGAATAAAAGACCAAAGAGGGTTCACTTCAATTAAGCAAACCCTCTTTGTATATAGTCACTAAATTTTAATCGGCATCAGTAGGAACAAGTTCAAAGAAGCCACTAATTTCCTGTTGATCTAATGCTTGTCTAACATTATATCGTTTAATTTGATCTGCATAGCCTTTCTTTGATACTTTAATTTCGACTGTCACATTACGCGAATTTTCGTATGTAAGACCCTGTATTCCAAAGCTTTTAGTTTCTTCATATGGTGTTGTCGTCAAATAGGTTTCATTTGTATTTTTTACCTCAGCAGGATTGTTTGAAATAACACGATAATAAATACGTGCACCACGAGGATCCGAGTCAAAATACCATCTGATTATTGTACGTTCCATTTCGGTATCACCAGGGTTATCACGACTCACTCGTGCATTTGCTTGACCTTGCGGTATCGTTGGATCATTTTTATAAACTTTCTCTGCTTTTACGGCAGCTGCATCCGGAAGTTTATCCATTTTAGCATATATTATCGCGCCCTTTTTCAAGTCTTTTTTGCTCAAACTTGTTATTACCGTTTTACTTTCGTAACCGGCTTTGTCAAAACGCAATACCAAATTCTTTTCGATATGCTTTTTATCTAAGTTAATAATTGCGGGAGTTGTCTGTGCAACGATCATTCCATTTAGATAAACCGTAGCACCTTCCGGGTCAGAAACAAGAGTAGCTTCTAAGTCTTTCGCACTCAGATTTGATGAAATTGATAGGATTAAAAATAACCCCAAGATTTTTTTAAACATAGATATTGTCATTAAGTTAATTATTATTATTTTTCAACTAATTCAAAAAATCCACTTATCTCTTGTTGATCAAGGACTTGTCTAACATTATATCTTTTAATTTGTTCTTCGTAGCCTCGCTTACTTACTTTAATTTCTATAACAACATTATTTGAGTTTTCATATGTTATTCCCGGTATTGACAATGCTTTTGTTTCTTCCAATGGGGTCGTAGTAAGATAAGACTCATTCGTATTCTTTACTTCAGAAGGCACATTTGAAATCACACGATAGAATATTCTCGCACCTCGAGGATCCGAATCAAAATACCATCGTATAATCGCATTTGAAAAATCATCAGAATCTGTTAAAGAATTCGTCGAAGGCGAAGGAGCAAACTCAGCTAATACTACATCATGACTAACCGAGGGGTATGGCGGCATATTAGATTCGACTCTAAAATCATAGATAATTGTAGGGACTCCATTTTCTATATATGCGATTGCATACTCACCATTTTTAACATCACCAATTGGACGTAGTTCAAAAACTTCATCTGTTAACTTTGTAACAAGAAGTTGAATGTCGTCAAGCGAGGTCTTCGATCCTGTATAAGCACCCGTTTTCATAAACGGCAGCTCCCTATGATCTTTCTTAGATTTTAATGGTACTAATTTCCAGCCTTGAACAGGTAAATTTTTTGGCGTAAATACATAGAACATTGTTGAAGTGCGCGGCAAAAATGTTGTAGAACTCTTACCATCTAACACAAGGCTTGAAGTTATTTTCTTGCCATAAAGAGCTAACATCCCATTGCCTGTTTTAGTTCCCATTGTCACAGCTCTCGTTAATGGGTCTATTCCGCCTTTGATATTAGGCACATATACTTCTTGAGCTTCAAGAGACAGAGCCATTAATATCAAAAATAACATTGAAGTTAATGTCTTGATTTTCATGATAGTCTTATATTATTAATAAATTAATTATTTCAAATAACTTGACAATAACTGTGGCACCTTTGCATAAAAGTGTCTAATCAAGGCCATCAATGTTTAATGATAAAAAAAACGTGAGAGCCAAATTCATTGCTCCTCCCACGATTCAAGGCTCTCGCATTGCCTATCGGAGTAGAATGAGCAACGAAGAGCCTCACGTAAGTGACTATAATAGCATGTATACTTATACTAATAATCACACAACGGAAGACATCTATCGTTACTTCATCTTGACTCCGATTTATGAATTTGCGAGATTCTGAATCGTCAAGAAAGAAGCGTATGATAAACGCTTTTATGTCGAGCAAAAGTAAGAATTATTTTTATGTCGTGCAAATAAATCTCATAGTTTTTAGAATTTTAAGAATTTGATTAATTTGATTAATGCACGGTTAAAGGCATTTATACTACTGTTAGGCGCAAAAAAAGCCGACGTAAAACGCCGGCTTTTATGATGAAAGGAATAATTCTTACTGCAATTTGAAAGTTACGGGGAGAGTGTAAGTAACTTTAACGGGCTGGCCGTTGTTACGGCCGGGCATCCATTTAGGCATTGCTTTAACCACGCGGAGAGCTTCTTTATCGAGAGCGGGGTGACGAGGACGTACAACTCGAACATTCGAGATAGAACCGTCTTTACCAACTACGAATTCAACAACTACGCGTCCTTGAACACCTTCTTCAGATGCTGCAGCAGGATAAGAAATATTGTTGCTGAGCCATTTATATAATTCGGCTTCACCACCAGGGAATTCCGGTTTTTGTTCAACCATTGCTATTGAGAGGGGTTCGTCTTCAACTACAGGTGCTGCGATAACTTCTTCTTTAATAGCAATTTTGTTAAGGTCGTTAGTACCTTCGGTGATGTCGACAGAACCTACAGCAGCTTCGTTATCGAGGACGTCCTGCTGGTTCTTAACCTGTTTGTCTTCTTCTATATCTTTGTCATCAACGATAAGAAGGTCGGTCAATTGCTGTTGGTTAGCAACTTCTTCTGGAGCAATAATTTCTTCGGGTTCTTCGGGTTTTACGAAGACTTCTTCTTCCTCTTCTTCTATTTCTTCACTGTCGAAAGTGGCGATTTCTTGTTCGGTTGAGACAGCAACTTGCTCGTCTTCCGCTTTCGAGAATACGCCGGTAACCGACAATATGAGGAGGATGAGAACAATAGCAACACCAATTAAAACCCAAACGATAGCTTTTGTGTGGCGTTCAACAGAAGATTCACGCATTTTATATGCGCCGAATTCTTTGTTTTTACCTTCGAATACTAAGTCGCGCCACTCTTTTGAGGTAAGATCTACGTCTTTTGCCATTTTTCTTCAAATGATTTAAGAGTTAGGGGTAGATTCATCGTCCGAAGCAACTGTAGAAGCGGCAACGGCCTTAGTAGCGCGGATAGTAGGACGAATGATAGTTTCGCCATGAGCTTGCTCGTAGTGACGCAACAAAAGGGTGTCGGTATGAGTCGGGAGCTCAATGCTATAACGAGAAATCTGGTTGATATTCATTTCGTCGATAGCATTGATAAGTCCTTCGTAAGTGGTGTTGGGACCTGGTTTGATCACAACAACAGGGCGAGTCTTCAAAGAGTCGGCGGCATTCTTTTTAGCAAGATTGTCGAATTCTTCTTTTGTGATTTCCTTGTTTTTCCACTGTGTTTTAAGAGTTTCGTACTCTTTCATAACCTCTTCGTTCTTGCTGCGGAGGATCTTACGGATACCTTGAGCTTCGCGGTTTACGTTACCGATAAACTGCTCTTTCTTAAGATACGCGTCGGTGCTGAATGTAGTGTCGGCAATACCTTCGTAGTAGTAGATGTTGTGAAGGGTTTTCCCTGTTTCGGCATCAACAGCGGGTTTGTCGCCATTATATTCAGTATCAAGAATCATTGTGATAGCTTCCGATTGTTTAGCCTGGCTCTGTTGTTCTTTCTTAACGTCTTCGTTTGTCGGAAGGACAATTTGGAGAGTCTGCGATTTGATCATCGTAGTACAGAGCATGAAGAAAGTAATCAGAAGCATGTTCATATCCACCATGGGAGTAAAGTCCACATGGATGGCTATCTTTTTCTGGGCGCCTTTTTTCTTTTTGCCGCCACCTGAAGATGTATCAATTTGTGCCATATTCGTTGACTTTACTTTATTGTGTGGGTTCGTTTTCAGACTTGAGCGCTGTCATGAGGCTGAATTTGTTCAGTTTCATAGTCTGGAGGTTGTCAAATACCAACTGGACAGTTGTAAAGGGAGTGTCTTTGTCGGCTTTGATAGCAATACCTTGACCTTTACGCATAAGTGCTGTATAAAGGTTGGAAAGTTGCGAACGTTCCTCCGGGGTAAGGCCCTCAGCTTGCTCGTTATTAATACGTTGAGCGACGTTGTAGATGGCTTTAAGCCAAACTTGGAAGTCGTTTAGACGACCATCGCGGTTTTTGTTACCGTCGATAGGAATACCAACTTTAGGGTTGGTCATGTCGCCTAAAAACTTGTCGCGCTCAGTAATACTCATCGAAAGGACTTCGGGAAGCACTTCGAAAGGCACACCAATCATGTTGCATGAACGGAATGCACTTCTCTGCGCGTCGTTAAGTGCGATGCGATTGTTCTTGTGCAGGTCGTTGTAGATAGACACAGCCTCATCGAGCATCATGCCGCGAATTTTTTCGCTGGAAAGCGTTGAGTCTGCATCACCGGTAAACGAGATGAAGAGTTTACCTTCAGCAATAGTAGGGTCGTCGAGTTTGCCTGATTTATCGGCCGACGAAACGAGCACCGTAACCAAGTTATTAGCCGGCACTTTTTCTTCAGAAACAGAAGAAGGAGTGTAGACAATAGTTGGTTCCTTCTGCAAGAAGGTAGAAGTCAACATGAAGAAAGTAAGCAAAAGAACAGTTACGTCGCTCATCGCGGTCATGTCGATGAGAGTACTTTTCTTTTTAATTTTTACTTTTCCCATATTTACCTGTTATTACTTTAGATTATAGTTTGTTAAACCGGATAAACAGGGGATTAGTGAGTAGCGGCAAAAGTTTGCACGATAGAGAAACCAATTTCGTCGATAGCGTAAGTGAGGTGGTCGATCTTATTGGTATAGAAGTTGTAGAAAATTACAGCGAAAGCACCGGTTGCGATACCGAAAGCGGTGTTGATAAGAGCCTCAGAGATACCAGTGGAGAGCTCGGTTGAGTCAGGAGCACCTGATTGAGCTAGAGCCTGGAATGATTTGATCATACCCATTACAGTACCGAGAAGACCAACGAGAGTACCGAGGGTAGTCATCGTAGCGATAATCGGGAGGTTCTGTTGTAGAGTCGGCATTTCGAGAGCAGTAGCTTCTTCGATTTGCTTCTGGATGTTAGCGATTTTTTGTTCTTTAGTGAGGACAGTGTCTTTGTCCATTTTTTCGTAGCTGATAAGCGCTGATTCAACAACAGCAGCTACAGAACCTTGCTGTTTTTTGCAGAGGTCGTGAGCGCCGGCGAGGTCGTTAACTTCGAGGCATTTTTTAACCTTAGCTACAAATTGAGCGATGTTGCCTTTACCTTTTGCTGCAGAAAGAGCGATACCGCGTTCAACAGCAAGAACGATAACGGTAAGGAAAAGCGTTTGAAGAATAGGCACGATGAAACCGCCTTTGTAGATAGTACCCCAGATGTTTTGAGGATGACCATCTTCATCAAAGTGCATGTCGTTACCGAACCAGAAGATGAAAAGGCAAACTGCGATAACAGCGCAAATTGCAATTACCCATGAAGCATTTTTGATGCCAGGGGCGTTGTTTTTCTTGCTCGGCTTTGCCTGAGCTTTGGGCTTTTGAGCTTCCATAGTTTTAATTAAATGTACTGAAAATTAAATTAATTATTAGTAAATGATTGATTATATTTCGAAGGGGAAATGTTGTTTAGGTATTATTTGTTTTAAGGTTAAATTCGCTGGTATTTGTTAAGGTTTGACAAACATTTATATCGCAAAATTAACAAGATGTTTTTAACTTTCAAAATATTTTGGTATCTTTTTTACCATAAGAACGGCTAAAATGCCGTTCTTCACACCCTTAAAATAGAATTTTGACACTATCGAAGCACGCTCTATGTTCTGATAGTCAACTATTGAAAGAGTTTTCATGGCACTATTTCAGTTGCGAAAACTTACGATGCCGTTTTATGTAATACTCTACCAAAATATTTGTATTGTCTTTTATCAAATTTTTATCGGGATGCGAGGCGTAATTCTTCTTCATTTTAGCGTAATCACGATGAGCCCTCAAAACAGCAAGCGCATTTCTAAACTCAAAGGATATAATATATCTGAGCCACGCTATAGTGTCGTAAAGACGCCGTTTTATCAACGCCCAACGGTAATCACGCCGGGGCAAATTCTTATGCAACATCAATAGATTATTGCGGAAATTAAGGTATGTCTTCTGTGAGGTTCCTGCAGAAAGTGATGCACCGCCAAGATGATAGGCAACAGCTTGGGGTACAACAACTACTTTATACCCGGCAAGGTTTATTCTCCAACACATATCTATCTCTTCCATATGCGCGAAGAAATCTTTGTCGAGGCCGCCGACACTCAAATACACGCTCCGTTTTATCATGAGGCAAGCACCTGTTGCCCAGAATATTTCGGCGATATCATCGTATTGTCCACTATCTTCTTCACAAGTAAAAAAGATACGACCGCGGCAATAAGGATAGCCGTTACGGTCGAGGTATCCGCCCGAAGCTCCGGCATATTCGAAGTAGTTAGGATGTTTATAAGACAGCAGTTTGGGCTGGCAAGCACCTGCCTCCGGGTTAGCTTCCATATAGTCGAACAATGCCCTATCCCACCCTTTGGCGACAGCAACGTCGGAATTAAGTAAAACCACATATTTGTAATCGCCAACGTGCTCTATGGCTCGGTTATAACCTTCGGCAAAGCCATAGTTCTTGTCAAATCTTAATATATCGACGCGACCGTCAAATTGAGAAGCAACAAAGTCAAGCGATGCGTCATCACTACCATTATCGGCCACAACAATCCTGGAAATACGTGAATCGGAATTATCTACTACCGTTGGTAGAAATTCTTTCAGCAACTGCTCGCCATTCCAGTTTAAGATAATTACTGCAATATCTTTAAGTGTATCAGTCATGTCAAATTTTATGCAAGATGCGCTTTTATAGTTTCGCCATCATCTTTAAGTCCAATAAGAAGCATATCGACTACCTTATTATCATATTCCGAAGGCAAATCACACTCCACGCGCAAGTAATTATCTGTGAAACCACCAAGGAGTTTGCCCTCACGGCTATGCTCAAGCAATACGGGGCGAGAAGAGCCCACAAACCGTTCTGCAAAATTTTTATGTTTTTCTGCACTGATTTTCATCATTATAGCCGAACGCGCATGTTTTTCTTCTTGAGAAACGATATGTTCTATTTCAAGCGCACGAGTTCCGGGCCTCTCGGAGTAGGTAAACACATGCAAATGCGATATATCAAGACTCTCGACAAATTTGCGGGAAGAGTCAAACCTTTCGGGCGTCTCACCTCGAGCCCCGACAATAAGGTCGACACCGATAAAAGCATCGGGTATCACACTGCGTATTTTGTCAATCTTAGCGGCAAACAATGCAGTATCATAGCGTCGTTTCATAAGCTTAAGCACTTCGTCATCTCCGCTTTGCAGCGGTATATGGAAATGCGGCATAAAGCGACGTGAAGCAACCACAAAATCTATAAGTTCGTCGGTTAAAAGATTGGGTTCAATCGAAGATATTCTATATCTCTCAATGCCATCGACTTCATCGAGGCGGCGACAAAGGTCGTAGAATGTTTCGCCATTTAAGCGTCCGAAATCACCGATATTAACGCCGGTAAGCACAATTTCCTTACCACCGGCTTCGGCCGCCTCTCGTGCTTGCGCTACAATCTGGTCTATCGAGCCCGAGCGCGAACGCCCGCGAGCCTTGGGTATTGTGCAATAAGTACACCAATAGTCACAACCGTCTTGAACTTTTAAGAAGAACCGAGTGCGGTCGCCGCGAGAGCATGAAGGCATAAACTCTTTCAGCGTTTTAGCATCAGGGACAGTCAATTGTTGTTGCTTGTCGGCAAAATATCGCTCAACGAGCTGTACCAATGCGAGTTTATCATTCACACCGGCCACAACACCCACTCCGGGCAGGTCGGCCAATTCTTGCGGTTTCAACTGAGCATAACATCCTGTAACGACTATTAAAGCATCGGGAAAACGACGATTGAACGAGCGTATAGCACTGCGGCATTTACGGTCAGCCTCGGCAGTCACACTACACGAATTAACAACAATGATGTCGGGCTGCTCTCCTCTACTTACCGACGAAATTCCGCGACGGGAAAACATGTCGGCGACAGAGGCCGTCTCGGCAAAATTCAATTTACAGCCAAAGGTGTGGTAATGCGCTTTTAACTGTCGAGTAAACAGCGAGTTGTCAATCATTGGTAAAATTATTGATAATACGTGCTATTTCACGGGCATCGTCGACCGAAGTACCTGATGATATCGGCAAGCTTAAGACTTCGCCGGCGAGTTTTTCGGTCATCGGGAGCTTAAGATGTGCATATCGAGAATAACAAGGTTGTCGATGCGGTGGTACTGCATAGTGTATATCGGTGCCAACGCCATTGTTCGCAAGATAATTAATCAAATTATCGCGACAAGGCGTAGTAACTACATACTGATGCCATACAGAACGGTCGGGAGAGTCAATTAACGGAGTTTTAACCAGAACGTTACTGATTGTAGTGCTGTAGATTGCAGCGAGTTCACGTCTGTGCAATATCTCTTCATTCAGGTGCTGTAACTTAACTCTAAGGAAGGCCGCTTGTATTGCATCAAGACGACAATTAAATCCTTCAAAGACGTTGTTATATCGACTTTTAGAGCCATAATTGGCAAGAACTCTGACGGTCTCGGCCAAGGCCCTGTCGGATGTAGTTACAGCCCCGCCATCGCCAAGTGCGCCTATATTTTTTGTAGGATAAAAGCTAAAAGCAGCTGCATTTCCCAGAGAACCGGTCTTAGCAGTTCCTCTGCACGATTCTATAGTAGCCTCGGCGCCTATTGCCTGCGCATTATCTTCAACAATGAGAAGATTGTATTTGCGAGCCACTTCGGCCATACATTTGTCGTAGCAGACTCTCCCGTATAAATGTACCGTCAATATCGCTTTTGTGCGAGAAGTTATTGCACTCTCTAGCAATGAAATATCGATATTGTATGTTTTACTATCAGGCTCTACGAATACCGGCTCTAAACCATTATCGGTGATAGCGAGAACAGATGCGATATATGTATTTGCCGGCACAATGACTTCATCGCCGGGTTTTAGTTGTCCGAGTTCTATATAGGCTCTGAAAATAAGTCTTAGGGCATCGAGACCATTACTAACTCCGACAGCATAGTCAACACCGACAAGCTCGGCCAGTTCTTTTTCAAAGATATCGTTTTCGCAGCCACCTATATATCGACCTGAATCAATAACGCGCGATGCTGCTTTCTTCAAGTCGGCAGCATACCGGCTATTAACAATGCCCAAATCAAGAAAAGGATACTTCAGCTCGGTCATTTATCAGCAACCATTTTTACAAATTCGTCAAAATCGCGCACGTAATCGTCCTCAGAATAAAGAGTTGAGGCTAAAGCCATGCAAACAGAACCTGTTGAAAAATTATCAATCGTTCGCCAATAACCGGGTGGAATATACAGGCCTTGGTACGGGCGATTTAGAGTAAAGGTCAAAGTTTTTTTACCATCAAATAAGCTAACATTGAAACTTCCCGAAACAGCCACCAGCAGTCCTTGGCTTTTGAGGTGACAGTGGCTACCCCTCTCGGCACCTGCAGGTACATCGTAAATCCAATAAACGCGCTCTATCTTAAACGGTAAAAAATAGTCGCCGTTTTGTAAGAATGACAAATTTCCGCGAGGGTCATAAATACGCGGAAGGTCAATAATGCAAGGTTCAGTGAATTTCTCCATTAGCAAGTTTCTTCAAATATTGGCCATAGTGTGTTGTTAAGAGGGGTTCAGCCAATTCACTAAGGCGATTAGCATCGATAAATCCTCTGCGGTAAGCTATTTCTTCGAGCGATGCCACAAGTAGGCCTTGCCTCTTCTGAATAGCTTCGATATAAGCCGATGCTTCCATCAGCGAATCGATAGTACCAGTATCGAGCCATGCAAAGCCACGGCCAAAACACTGCACAGCGAGGTTCCCGGCGTTTAGATATGCTTCATTTACCGAAGTAATTTCTAACTCACCACGCGCCGAAGGCTTTACCGCCTCTGCGATTTCTGATACACCGGAGGGATAAAAATACAGACCGACAACAGCGAGATTACTTTGAGGGTTAGCCGGCTTTTCGACAATGCTCAGAGCCTTGCCTTCATTATCGACTCGCACAACCCCATATCGCGACGGGTTATCTACCGGATAGCCGAATATGGTGGCCACACCGCAATTGGCATCTCGACGCGCTTTCAGCAGCATCTCTGTAAATCCTTGACCATAAAATATATTATCACCAAGGACGAGACACACAGCATCATCGCCAATAAAGTCACGGCCTATTGTAAGTGCCTGAGCAAGCCCCTCCGGTCTCGCTTGCTCGGCATATTCAATTCTTAAACCGATATCGTTGCCGTCGCCAAAAAGAGTACGGAAATGAGGCAAATCGGCAGGCGTCGAGATAATTAAAATATCGCGAATACCCGCCAACATCAGCACCGATATCGGATAGTATATCATCGGCTTGTCATAGACAGGCACCAATTGTTTAGAAATTGCTTTTGTGATGGGATAAAGTCGCGATCCTGACCCCCCGGCAAGTACTATACCTTTCATATTCAGCGATTTGAATACATTTTATCGTAATAAGACAGATAATCACCACTCACAATGTCGTTGAGCCATTGGCGATTGGCAAGATACCATGCGACAGTAGCCTTAAGGCCGTCGTCAAAACTTGTAAGCGGCCGCCAACCGAGTTCGTCGATAGCTTTTGACGCATCAATAGCATATCGCATATCATGTCCTGGGCGATCGCCAACATAAGATATGAGCGATTCATCTATTCCGGCATTATCATCAACCTGTGAGGCCACAATGTTGATTAGTTTTTTAACAACATCTATATTACGGCGCTCGCTATAACCACCAAGATTATACACTTGCCCTACGCGCCCGGCGGTAGCCACCGCATATACTCCGCGTGCATGATCTTCGGCGTATATCCAATCACGTACATTTAGACCGCGCCCATATACCGGCAGAGGCTTACGCAAGAGGATGTTGTTAATCATCAGCGGAATAAGTTTTTCGGGATATTGATACGGCCCGTAATTGTTACTACAACGGGTAATAGCGACAGGCAAACCGAAAGAGCGGCAATAAGCGAGTGCCAGTAAATCGGCCGATGCTTTAGAAGCGGAATAAGGAGAAGATGCACACAATGGCATCGTTTCAGTAAATGCAGACGAGCCATAGGTAACACCGGCATCCTCACGGCACAATTTCGATAACGTATCGGCCGACAAAGGAGCACCTTCGGGGCAATCAATTTCGAGCTGCCCATATACTTCGTCCGTGCTTATTTGCACAAATTTACGTAGTGTTGATTCCTTTCCGTTTTCAAGTTGCGCTCTTCGCTGGGCAGTAGCGCAATCGAGTAGATTTAGGGTGCCCTCAACGTTAGTTCGCACAAAGGGGCGAGAATCGTCGAGACTGCGGTCGACATGAGTTTCGGCCGCAAAATTAACGATGTAAGCAGGCGTATACCGCTCCAATAATGTAGCGACGAGCTGCCTGTCGATAATATCACCCTTAACAAACTCTATTTTATGAGATTCAATCTCGGCTGAAAGAGATTTTATATTACCGCAATATGTAAGAGCGTCGAGAACAATAACCTTAGCCTCGGCATCTTCATTAAGAAGAAACTTAACGAAGTTAGTGCCAATAAAGCCGGCACCACCGGTGACAAGAAAAGTATTGTTTGTCATTTCGATTGATCGGGTTGCGGCAAATTAGCCAATTGGTCGCGAGCAGTTGCGAGCATACGTTCGTATTTTTCGCGTTTTATCGATGCTAGGCGCTGAGCCTGTAGTGCTTCGCTAAATTCATGGCAGGCTACAAGCTGAGTTCTCAATTTATCATCTAATTTCACATTCACAGAGCCCTTTGAGCCGTGCATCACTATTTTATTTGCTGTGCTATGATTTGACAGCCAGGCACCTACGCCCTCGAGGTCTTCGGGGTTAAAGCTTACCGACTCCGAGCCTTCAACTTTCACAATACGAGCCTCACTGATGGTTGAAGTAGATACCGACTCTGTCTCATCGACAAACTCTAAAGAGTTCAAGCCGATAGATTTCCCCTGCAAATTTGCAACGATATAGAAAAATCCCTTGTCCGAGACACGAGCTTGTATTCCTGTTGTGGTCATAACTTTTTCGGGAGCGCCATCGGGTATAAAATAACCTTCCAGGCCCACCGAGCTATCGACATGGCGGAATTTAGGCCTCAACTCTTCAACACGAAGAGTAGCTACGGCAAGAGCTTCACTGCCAATAGCGATGCTATCGGTTGCAAGGCCTTGCATGGCCAACGCCCTAAGGCGAAGGGCATCACGACGTATATCCACCTGATCGGGATAGCGACTGTTGAGGGTGTCGAGCAAAACTAAGGCTCCGCTATAATTAGCAGAACTTATTGCCGCTTCACTTTCAGCAAACAGGGCGCTTGCATCGCTACGATTCTTATCGGAACACGACAACAGCGGAAGCGACAGCACCATTGCCGCGAAGATGATTTTATTTATTGCGTTGAACATTTTTTACACCTTTTACTGTAGATATTTTTTTTATAAGCTGATTTAAGGCAATCGTATCGGAAATACCGACAACAAGGGTGCCATGAAAGAGACCATCGTTAGAATCAATCGATATACTTCGCAAAGTTACGGATTTTTCTTTATTTATTATAGAGGTAATGTTTGTAACAATGCCGATATCATCTTTTCCAACGACACGTAACGTGGCAGCGAACTCAGCGCCTGCTTTGCCACTCCAGCGTGTGCGAATGAGCCGGTAAGCATATTTAGAGCGTATGTGCGCAGCGTTAGGGCAATCGCTACGGTGAATTTTTATAACGCCTTCCGAGGATATAAAGCCAAAAACATCGTCGCCATAAATAGGATTGCAGCAACGCGCGAGTCGATAATTAATGCCCTTGATATTATCTCCAATAACGACAATATCTGACGAGCCGGCATCAACAGCCGCTTCTTCCTCGCTTTGCATCATCATATATTCGGCGGCCGACACACGTTCTGAACCGACTTCCGCTTTTATTTGTCGGGCTATACATTCAAGATAAGCATCGACAACGGCATTAACTTCAATTTCACCACTTCCGAGAGCACTAAAAAAGTCGATGGTGTTTTTGTATCCCATACGTGTCACCGTTTTGGAAATCGTAGCCTCATCAAATTCAATTTTGCGATTTTTGAATCGACGTTGCAACAACTCCTTACCCAAATCGGCCGAACGATTCTCGTTTTCTTTGAGGACTGCTCGTATTTTGTTTTTTGCTTTCGAAGTGACTACTATCGACAACCAATCGCGACTGGGTTCTTGCTGCGGAGAAGTCAATATTTCAACCGTGTCGCCACTAACGAGTCGGTAATTTAGCTTGCGATTACGGCCGTTAACTCTGCCTCCAACACACTGGGTGCCAATTTTTGTGTGAATATTGAAAGCAAAATCGAGCAAAGTGGCACCAATAGGCAATTTATATAAATCGCCCTTAGGCGTGAACACAAAAACTTCTTGGGCATAAACGTCCATTTTGAAATTGCGCATCAGCTCCATAGGGCCCGTATGTGCAGCTTCAAGGATATCTCGGACATTCGACATCCAAGCATCAAGACTATTTTCGCTTTTAATACCCTTATACTTCCAATGTGCGGCAAGGCCTTTCTCGGCAATGGCATCCATGCGTCGTGTTCGAATCTGCACTTCAACCCAACGTTCTTCGGGTCCATATACAGTTATGTGCAAACTCTCGTATCCATTACTTTTAGGTATGCTAAGCCAATCTTTAAGGCGCCCCGGATTGGGCCTGTACATATCGGTGACTATAGAGTAAGCGAGCCAACACTCGGGTTTTTCGCGCTCAATAGGGCAATCGATAACAATGCGTATAGCAAACAAATCGTAAATATCTTCTACGGTGTTGTGTTGCTTTTTCATTTTATTCCAAATGGAATATATCGATTTAGTACGGCCTTTAATATCAAATTTAAGACCTTCAGCCTCAAGGCGGGCTTTTATCGGCGCTATAAAATCATCGATATATCTGTCGCGTTTAGCCTTTGTTTCATTCAGCTCTCGAGCAATACGAGAATACATTTCACGATTGCTGTATTTGAGCGACATATCTTCGAGCTCGCTTTTGATTGCATATAAGCCCAGGCGGTGCGCCAAGGGAGCATACAGATAATTAACTTCGTATGCGGCTTCACGCACGAGTTTTTCCGACGGGTGATGATTGATGGCGCGCATCAAGGCCAGACGTGACACCAGCATTATGATTATCACGCGAATGTCTTCGGCAAACGTTAGCAATAGCTTACGGAAGTTGTCGCTCTCTACCGATGCGTTGTGCTTGTAAAGTGAGATAACCTTGTCGATTCCGCCAACAAGTTTTGCCACGTCATCGCCCCACCGCTCTTTAATTATACTATTGTCGATATGCCCTACACGGCTCACTGTCGACAATAGAATAGCCACAACCATATTCCTGTCGGCATCGACACTTTCGCACAAAGCACAAGCCGTCGACATTGCAGTGATGATAGGATTAAAGCCGAAACGGTCGCGCTCTAACACGCCGGCCGTTGCAGCATCGGCTATGGCATTTTTTATCTCCCTAATATCTGCACGCGGCAATTGGTCACCGAGGGTCCCCAGTAATTTTCGGTGCAAGCAACGCAATTCTTTTATTTCTTCTTTTTCAAAAAAAACTTCGTTCATTTTTACTATGCGTGTTCAAAGAATTGGAAACGATGCCCAAAATTAGCAAAATTAGCCCAAACATACAAATGAAGAAAAGAATAACACAATCTACGGAATATCACAATCGGAATAATAATTAAACTCTCATTTATTTTTTATAATTTTGCCGGAAAATATAACGCATAAGAAAGCAATATGAATCGTATTGTTGATAAATCATATTTCTCAGAAAAAGTGGTGCGCCTCGTAGTCGAAGCACCCGAAGTAGCCCGTGCGCGCAAACCGGGCCATTTCGTTATTGTACGTTGTGGAGCCGGAGGTGAACGCATACCGCTCACTATCGCCGATGCAGACGAAGTAATGGGGACGATAACACTTGTAGTTCAGGCTGTTGGTATTTCTACCAACAAGATATGTGCTCTCGAAGTGGGTGACACATTCACCGATTTAGTTGGGCCATTGGGCAAAGCTACAAATGTGGGCAAACGCGACGGCACCGTGTTATGCTGCGGCGGAGGTGTAGGAGTAGCACCATTACTACCCATTATCAAAGCCTTCAAAGAGGCCGGCAACCGTGTTGTGAGTGTTCTTGCGGCTCGCAATAAAGACCTTATTATACTCGAAGAGGAGGTTAGAAAATACAGCGATGATGTTATCGTAATGACCGACGATGGCACTGCCGGGCGCAAGGGACTTGTTACGGCCGGTGTCGAAGAAGTAATAAATCGTGAGCAAGTAGCCGAAGTTGTTGCTATCGGACCTGCCGTGATGATGAAATTTGTCGCCTTGCTTACTAAGAAATACGAAATACCCACCACTTGCTCGCTAAATACTATAATGGTTGATGGCACGGGAATGTGTGGGGCTTGCCGTGTAAATGTTGGCGGTAAAATGAAATTTGTATGTGTCGACGGTCCGGAATTCGATGCGCATCAAGTAGACTTCGATGAGATGATGTCGCGCATGAAAACCTATGACCCTGTTAATTGATTTGCTATGACTGAGAAAAGTATATATGAAGGTCGCGAGGCTACCTGGCGCGCAGAGTTGCGCGATGCCATGACAGCAAAAGAACGTGTGGCAATACCTCGCGTAAAAATGCCGCAGCTGGCGCCTGAATATCGAATAAAGTGCAATGAAGAGGTTAATCAGGGCCTTGATGAAAGTCAGGCCATAAGAGAAGCAACACGCTGTCTTGACTGCCCTACTCCGACTTGCATCGAGGGATGCCCGGTAAATATTGCCATTCCCGATTTTATTAAAAATATTCAACGAGGCAAAGTGTTGATAGCTGCCGACATTCTTAAGCAGACGAGTGCTTTACCTGCCGTGTGTGGACGTGTATGCCCGCAGGAGCGCCAATGTGAGAGTCGCTGCATCTACAACAAGATGAAAAAAGAGCCTGTCGCTATCGGTTATCTCGAGCGTTTTGCCGCCGATACACAACGAGAACTACAGGGCTTGCCAACGACCATAAAACGGGAGTCGAACGGCATCAAAATAGCCGTCGTTGGCTCCGGTCCGGCAGGGCTATCATTTGCCGGAGAGATGGCTCGTCGAGGCTTTAACGTCGATGTTTTTGAAGCATTGCACGAAGTTGGCGGTGTGTTGAAATATGGCATACCTGAATTCCGATTGCCAAATGTAGTTGTTGATTCCGAGCTCGACGCACTAAAAGCACTCGGCGTGAATTTCTACACCAATATTGTTATCGGCAAGACTTTTTCATACGAAGATTTATTGAAGAGAGGCTATAAAGGCTTGTTTGTAGCTTCCGGCGCCGGCTTGCCGCGTTTTATGAATATACCCGGTGAAAACTTGGCCGGTGTCATGTCGAGTAACGAATACCTCACTCGCATCAATCTCATGGGTGCCGGACGCGCTGATTGCGACACGCCTGTTTTGAAAGGCCGCAATGTGGCTGTAATCGGAGGTGGAAATACCGCAATGGATTCGGTTCGCACAGCACGCCGCATGGGTGCCGAAAGGGCTATGATTATATATCGTCGAAGCGAAGCCGAAATGCCGGCTCGAATCGAAGAGATAGAACACGCAAAAGAAGAAGGGGTTGAGTTCCTGACGCTCTGCAACCCGGTAGAATATCTTGGTGATGAACGCGGCCGCGTATGCGCTATGAAAGTGCAACGCATGGAGCTCGGCGAGCCCGACGCCTCGGGACGACGCTCGCCCGTTGCCATCGACGGCGCGATCGACACGATTGAGGTAGATCAAGTAATAGTAAGCGTGGGAGTTTCACCAAATCCTTTGATACCAAACTCTATTTCCGGACTTGATGTTAGCAATAGGGGCACTATCACCGTTGATGAAAATCTCAAGTCATCAATCGCTACAATTTATGCAGGAGGCGACATAGTGCGCGGTGGAGCCACCGTTATACTCGCTATGGGCGATGGCCGCCATGCAGCCGCTTCTATGGCAAAATTATTATTGAACGATGAATAAGTATATAACAATCTTGTCTTTATTTCTTCTGTGCGCATGCTCATCACACGAGCATAAAGATGGGAGTTTAATGGTGAGCATCGAGCCTCAACGCTGGATATTGGAGCAACTTGTCGACAGCGGCGTAAAAATCGAGACGGTGTTGCAACGCGGCGCCGACCCTGAGACTTTCGAGCCAACGATAAACCAGCGTAGGCAGATTGCTCAATGCCGCATATTTTTTGCGACGGGAGTCCTTCCCTTTGAGGCAGCATTAGAAAAATCGGAAGACTGTTTGTTTGTCAATACTACCCAAGGTATAGAACCACTATACGGCACTCATTCACATAGCCACCACAACCATTCTCACGGGCATCATCATGGGCACGAACACCATTCCGAAGCAGCCGACCCCCATATGTGGACATCGGTTTCAGGAGCTAAGCAAATGGCTGCCAACATGGCCGATGCGCTTTCTGAGGTCTATCCCGACCAAGCCGACACTTTCGGCAAGCGTCTATCACAACTTTGCGCTCGCCTTGATTCTATCGACAGCTATATAGGCGCCAAGTTAAGATCGGAACGTAAACTGTCGTTTGCGATATGGCATCCATCGCTAAGCTATTTTGCCCGAGACTACGGTTTGCACCAGATAGCCGTGGGTATGGAAAGCAAAGAAATGTCGGCCCGACAAGTTAAAGACGCGATAGACCATGCCAAAGCTGATAGCGTGAAAGTATTCTTTTTGCAACGAGAGTATGACACACGACAGGCTACAACGATAAACGATGCTATCGGGTCTCGACTTGTTACAATCGACCCTCTCGCCTACGATTGGGAGCAACAAATAATCCTTATAGCCGATGAGCTCTCCAGGCCATAGTTCTCCTTGTTTATGCTCAGCATGCGACCATGAACACAGCCTTCATCGTATGCCCTTGTTTTCTCTGCGAGATGTCTACTTTCAACGAGAAGATAAAGAGGTGTTATGCGATATAAATCTCACTGTCGACCGCGGCGACTTCGTTGCTATCACCGGGCCGAATGGCGGCGGCAAGACTACTTTGTTGCGTCTTATTTTAGGGCTACTGAAGCCATATAAAGGCGATATACTATTTTACAGGGAGGACGGAGCGACCGCCACCACCCCGCCACGGTTTGGCTATCTACCCCAAAAGAACAGCGTTGACGCCCATTTCCCGATAACCATCCGCGAAGTTATAGCCTCGGCACTCCTACCCTTCAAAAGCATGACCAAGGAGCAGAGAAATGAACGAATAACTGAGACGCTAAATCTCATCGAGTTGAGTGATCTGGCCAATAGGCCCATAGGTCGGTTATCGGGAGGTCAGCTGCAACGAGCACTCTTCGGCCGCGCTATAGTATCGCAACCAGAAGTGCTGATTCTTGATGAGCCTTTAAGTTATATCGACAAACACTTCGAAGAACACCTTTATCGCATAATAGCCGATCTCGCACCCCACAGCACAATACTTTTAGTGAGTCACGAGATGTCGCAAATATCCTCAATGGCCAACCGCCATCTGATTGTTGACCACACTCTGCGCGAGTGCACGGCAGCGCACCACTATATCCAACCGGAGTGCTGACTTAAGTTTAGAGCCACCTTTTGCGGCATAAAACGTTAGACAACAATATACTACAAGGGCGCATCATCGTGACACGCCCTCGCTATTTTTCGTGACCTCCTCAAAACCATGCGCATTGGTCGAGGCTGTTTTTTTGGCAATTACTTTTTATTACGCACTGCGTAGCGGCTCATGAACTTATCAACACGACCAGCGGTGTCGACGAGTTTCTGCTTACCGGTAAAGAATGGGTGTGAAGAACTTGTGATTTCAAGTTTTACCAAAGGATAGGTAACGCCATCAACCTCAATGGTTTCGCGTGTGGCAACAGTCGAACGAGTGATAAAGATTTCGTCGTTAGACATATCTTTGAAAACCACTTCACGATAGTTGGAGGGATGAATGTCTTTTTTCATTGCTATTTATCTCTTTAATACGTATTAATCAGTTACTTATTATAGCGTTGGTAAGACGCTTTTTTCGTAATGGCCCGCAAATTTACACATTTTCTGCCATACTGACAACTTTTTACGACTCTTTTTTTGCCCCTACCTTCAGAAAGTTTTTTTGGAGCTCTATTTTACTTTGGAGTCGAAAGATAAATAGTTATTTGGCAACAGTGTGGACACTTGTAGTAGTACTCTGTATCAGTTCGCTTGCTGTGGTAAATAGAAACAACAGTGTAGTCGTGTGGATCGGCCAACATATTTGAACCGATTTTGCCACAATATAAACATTTAATTTTCTTTTCCATACTACAAAGGTATGAAAATCTTGTCTTAAACCTCTCAATGTGTCGTTATTTTGCAGAAAATAATTGTTTAATCAAGGCAGATGCATTCTAACATGTGGCGCCACCACCTTCATTTTGCCTTCAACTATCGGAAATTATTACTCCGCAATATCACATATCGGCATATAAAAATGCCGGAAGCATATCACTCCGGCACCATTCTCGGTTGTGGGCGTTGACGGATTCGAACCGCCGACCCTCTGCTTGTAAGGCAGATGCTCTGAACCAGCTGAGCTAAACGCCCTAAATTTTATCCCTACGAGAGGGAACTTTACGACAAGGAACATTTACTAACTTTGTGGGCGTTGACGGATTCGAACCGCCGACCCTCTGCTTGTAAGGCAGATGCTCTGAACCAGCTGAGCTAAACGCCCGTTCCTTGCCAAAAGCGTTGCAAAATTACTGTCAATTTTTCACTTAAACAAATTTTTGACAATTTTTTTTCAAAAAAAACGCAAAAGCAGAAAATTTTAGAACGTAATACACATATTATCAAGATAATAAACAAAACACCCTTAACTTTGCAGTAGAAAGACACAACGAAGGGCTAAAGCTAATTGAGGTCATTTTTTGCCATATTATTATAAATGATTAATTTTGCAGGCGAAAACAATAGGCACGAAGTAGCCTGAAACAATAGATAAATGGAAATTATCCGTATAGTAAAACGCTTGGGCGAAGTAGTAGATTCGGCCCTACAGTCGCAGCAAACAATAGGCCTTGTTCCGACGATGGGAGCGCTTCACGCCGGCCACCGTTCGTTAGTTGAGCGAGCACGTGTCGAAAACGACATCGTCATAGTTAGCGTTTTCGTCAATCCGACCCAGTTTAACAACCCCGACGATCTTCGCACTTATCCACGTACAGAAGAAGCCGATTGCCGAATGCTCGAAGCCTGCAATGTAGACTACGCATTCATTCCGAGCGTCGAAGAGGTATATCCCGAAGCCGATACACGCGTTTTCGATCTTGGGCCCGTAGCTGAAGTCATGGAGGGCGCAATGCGTCCCGGGCACTTCAATGGCGTGGCACAGATAGTAAGCAAGCTTTTTGCACTAACCAAACCAACACGCGCATATTTCGGTGAAAAAGATTTCCAGCAAATAGCCGTTATAAAGCGTATGGTCGAGCTCGAAGGGTTTAAACTCGAAATAGTACCCTGCCCTATTGTCCGCGAAGCCGACGGGTTGGCTATGTCGTCGCGCAACGTGCGCCTCACACCCGAGGCTCGCGCTATTGCTCCGCAGATACGGGCTTTACTACTTGCGAGCCTCGACCTCAAGGCCAAAGAGATGAGCCCCATCGAAGTTGCCACCGCAACAGAAACGGCCATCAACGCCACCGAAGGCCTTGAAGCTGAGTATTTTCAGATTGTAGATGCGCTCACGATGCAAGCTGTTACACGCTGGGGCGATGCCGGCTCGGAAGGTTGTGTGGGATGCGCTACTGTATATTGTGGCGGAGTCCGCCTAATAGATAACATTCGATACTAAAATGTATATCCAAGTATTAAAAAGCAAAATACATCGTGTTACCGTTACCGAGGCTTGCCTCGATTATATCGGTAGCATTACTATCGATGAAGATTTACTCGATGCAGCCGGCATTCTTCCCGGCGAGCGTGTCTTTATAGTAAATAACAATAATGGCGCACGCCTCGACACCTATACGATAGCCGGGCCAAGAGGTGAAGGAACAATCTGCCTCAACGGAGCTGCCGCACGCTTAGTGCAACCGGGCGACATTGTAATTATAATGAGTTATGCCACTATGACTCCAGAGGAAGCCCGCGACTTCAAGCCAACCGTTATTTTCCCCGACACTGCAACTAACCGACTTGTAAAATAATTACCACGACCAATACCCGATAAATATATGTTTGAAAAACTAAGCGACCGCCTTGAACGCAGTTTCAAGCTTCTCAAAGGACAAGGCCGTATCACAGAAATCAACGTTGCCGAAACTCTTAAAGATGTACGCCGAGCCCTCCTCGATGCCGACGTAAACTATAAAGTAGCCAAGACCTTCACCGATACCGTAAAGCAAAAAGCACTCGGGCAGAACGTTATCAACGCCATTAAGCCCGGTGAGCTTATGGTGAAGATAGTGCACGATGAGTTGGCCAGCCTAATGGGTGGCGAAGCGGCACCGTTGACGCTAACAGGCCGTCCGGCGATAATACTTATGTCGGGTCTTCAGGGTTCGGGTAAAACAACGTTTACCGGCAAACTCGCCAAGAAACTCAAGTCGGAGAAATCGATGCGACCACTTCTTGTAGCCTGCGACGTGTATCGCCCGGCTGCTATCGACCAGTTGAAAGTTCTTGCCGAATCGATAAGTGTAGACGTATATACCGAAGATGGCGTTAAAGACCCTATAGGAATAGCCACACGTGCCGTAGCATACGCCAAAGAGCACAACTACGACCTTGTCATTGTCGACACTGCAGGCCGTCTTGCCGTCGACGATGAAATGATGGATGAAATCGAGGCTATTAAGGACGCCATCACTCCGGGTGAAATACTTTTCGTTGTCGATTCAATGACGGGTCAAGATGCCGTAAACACAGCCAAGACCTTCAACGATCGTCTTGATTTCGGCGGTGTAGTACTTACGAAGCTCGACGGCGATACTCGCGGTGGTGCCGCCTTATCGATACGCAGCGTCGTTGACAAGCCTATAAAATTTGTAGGCACAGGCGAAGGCCTCGATGGTATAGACATATTCTACCCTGCCCGTATGGCCGACCGTATTCTTGGCATGGGCGACATTGTATCGCTCGTTGAGAAAGCGCAAGCTCAATACGATGAAAAAGAGGCTGAAGAACTCGCCAAGAAATTACGTAAAAATCTATTTACGTTCACCGATTTCCTCAAACAAATCAACCAAATCAAGAAGATGGGCAACCTCAAAGACCTCGCATCTATGATACCCGGCGTAGGCAAGGCCATAAAAGACGTCGACATCGACAACGATGCGTTCAAAGGCATTGAGGCTATAATCGGTTCGATGACACCATACGAACGTGAGCATCCCGAGTGTCTGCGCGGCACACGTATACAGCGTATCGCCAAAGGCTCAGGTACGAAAGTACAAGATGTGAATCGTCTATTGAAGCAATTCGACCAAATACGCAAAATGATGCATCAAGTGAGCAACATGGGTTCTAACCCTAAACAAATGATGCGCCAAATGCAGCAAATGCGTCGCCGATAATATAAAAATCAACACACTATGCAGATAATCGACGGTAAAGCAACAGCAGCAGCTATAAAGGCAGAAATCGCTGCTAAAGTAGCCTCTCGCGTGGCGCAGGGCCACCGCGCCCCCCATCTTGCCGCAATTCTTGTAGGGCACGACGGCGGCAGTGAAACATATGTTGCCAATAAGATTAAGGCATGCGCCGACTGTGGATTCAAATCGTCGCTTATCCGCCTCGAAAGCACTAAAGAAACGCCACTCGACCTGGCTGTCTTGATGGCTGAAATCGACAGGCTTAACAAAGACCCTGAAGTTGATGGTTTTATAGTGCAACTACCATTGCCTCATCACATTGATGAGCAAGCTGTTATCGAAGCAATCGACCCGTCGAAAGATGTCGATGGTTTTCATCCGGTAAACGTAGGCCGCCAATCAACGGGCCTGCCCTGCTTTCATTCCGCGACACCTGCAGGTATCGTTGAGTTGTTGCGCCGCCACAACATTGAAACAGCCGGTAAAAACGTAGTTATCGTAGGCCGCAGCAACATTGTAGGCAAGCCGTTGGCAGCAATGTTGTTGCAAAAAGGTCCACAAGGCGATGCCACCGTAACGGTATGTCATAGCGCCACCCCCAATCTCGCCTCTGTTACGCGCCGTGCCGATATCCTCGTTGCGGCAATCGGGCGCCCCGGCTTTATCACGGCCGATATGGTAGCCGATGGCGCTATCGTTGTCGACGTAGGTACGACACGAGTGCCCGACTCGTCGCGCAAATCGGGCTTTCGTCTAAGTGGCGATGTCGATTATGAAAATGTTGCACCAAAATGCTCTGCCATAACCCCGGTGCCGGGCGGCGTTGGTCCGATGACCATCGTATCACTGATGCTTAATACATTACAAGCCGCCGAGGCGCGCGATTAAGTTTAGGCAACGATGATTGCCTCATGGCTTGTTCCCGTTTTTGTATCGATAGTGTCTCTTCTTTCGGGATACGGCGATACGGAATTGCTCTTTGTAGGGGACGCCATGCAGCATCAAGGGCAGCTCAATGCCGCACGGAAATCTGACAGCAGCTACGACTACTCCTCCTATTTTTCTGCAATAAAACCACTTGTTAGCGCTGCTGACTACGCTGTAGTCAACCTCGAAACGCCTGTTGGCGCAGGTACTCATACAGGCTATCCGTGCTTTTACGCCCCGACAGAATTTGTCGATGCCCTCAAAGATGCCGGATTCGACCTTTTTCTTACCGCCAACAATCATACGCTCGATAGGGGGACTCACGGACTCAAATCTACTATAAGCGAACTTAACAAGCGCAGTCTCGACCATATTGGCACATATTGCGACAGCACATCGCGCTCAATGGCACTGCCGATGATTAAGGGCATTAACGGGTTCAGATTAGGCTTTCTTAATTACACCTACGGCACTAACGGCCTATCGCCACGCGATGGCGTCGTTGTAGATTATATTAACCGGGCACAAATTAAAGCCGATGTAGAGGCTGCCAAGGCTGCCGGTGCCGAAATGCTCTGTGTATGCATACATTGGGGCGATGAATACAAGTTGTTGCCAAATAAAGCACAACAAAATTTAGCTGATTTTCTTGAGGCTCTTGGCGTTGATATGATTATAGGCTCTCATCCGCACGTAATACAGCCAATGGAGTTTAGAGACAACCGCTATCACAACAAAAAAGTGCTCATCGTATATTCTCTCGGCAATTTTGTGTCAGATATGAAAACGGCCGACACACGCGGCGGAGCTCTTGTACGGGTGAAGTTGTCGCATGATTATCTCGGGAAAGTTCATCTTGTTGAAGCCAATTATCATTTGCTTTTCACCATCGCCGGCTCATCGCCTGAAAACAATTTCCGCGTTATGGAAGCAGATAGCGTTGAAAGCGCGATATGGAAGACCCGTGCACGTGATTTTTCTAAGCGCGCCCGTGATATTTTCGATAGACATAACATAGGAGTGTCTGAAAGCAAAATTGTAGTCAAATAAAAGATATAGTTGTGGGCGTATTTCATTTCAAAAAGTTTGATATCGACGATAATGGTTGCGGAATGAAAATCAGCACAGATAGCGTATTGCTTGGTGCGTGGTTTTTACCTATGCATAGCGCGGCCCACACCCTAATCGACGCCGGTTGTGGGTCGGGGTTACTTTCACTTATCGCCGCTCAAGTGTGTAGCGATATGCAAATCACTGCTATCGAAATTGACATTGATGCTGCCACCGCTGCTAAAAAAAATTTCGCAAAAACAGGATGGGGCCGGCGGCTAACACTCGAGCTCCGCGACTTTGCAGAACATACCCCCAACGAGCCTATTGATTTGATAATCAGCAATCCCCCTTATTTCACTACCGGCATAACATCAGACGACAAAACCCGAGCTTTGGCGCGACACCAAAGTGGTGGGTTGAACTATGCCACCCTTGTTAAGAGTGCAAGAAAATGGCTTAAACCTGATGGACATTTAGGATTTATAAGCCCGTCAGAACTCGAACATGAGATAATCTACGAAGCAGAGTTGTCTCAGCTCAAGCTCCGCAAACTCGTTCGTGTGCACACTGCACCGAGCAAAGCGGCGACACGCTTGCTATGGGATTTCAGCCCGAAAGATGGGTCATACGATACCCAGACGCTATATTTACGCAACAACGATGGTAGTTTTACCGATGAATATATTTCTATTGTACAACCATTTTACACCAAAATATAAAATGAAAAAAACCGACCTCGTGCTTTCACTCGGACAAAGGCTATTACTATTACTCTGCCTGTTTTTAGTCTGCTTTATAATGACAAGCGCACTATCGTATTTACTCGGACGAATCATGATAGACAAACCACTCGGGGCAATTCGCATTAGCACTGTAATACAAGACGTGCTTGCTTTCATCGTTCCTGCCGTAGTTACGGCAATTTTTGTCAGCCGAAAACCGGCTGAATTACTTTGTCTCACACGAAAGCCTACAGCCTTAACATATTGCATTATAGCCGCACTTCTTTTTATATCAATACCCTTGCAAGAGGCCATAATATATTGGAATTATCATCTGTCGCTCCCCGCGTCGATGAGCGATTTTGAAATAGCTGCCCGCCAAATCGAGAACAACGCCTTTGAGCTTATTAAAAGCATGATGGCCGACACCTCCGCTATCAATCTCATTGTCAACGCACTTATAATAGGTGTTTTTGCAGGCTTTGCCGAAGAAATACTTTTCCGCGGGTGCTTCCTACGCTTGCTACTAACCGGTGGAGTCAACAGCCACGTGGCCATATGGGTTGTAGCTATTTGTTTTTCGGCATTACACTTCCAACTCTTCGGTTTTATACCCAGAGTGTTACTCGGTGCTTATTTTGGTTATCTTCTTATATGGAGCCGTAGCATCTGGGCCCCCATTGCCGCGCATATATTGAACAATCTGATGTTTGTCATAACAGCTTGGTACCAAATCAAGGCAGAAGGGCTTGATAGTTTTAGTGACGAACCAACGCTATGGTCACCAACCATTACAATAGTTAGCGCACTATTTAGCGCATTGGCCCTTTATTTTCTGTGGCGCAACAGAGTGTATCACCAAGCGTAAGATAGGCACTCAGATAGCTATAATTAATAATTATTTATGTCATTTTTTTGGTAGTATATATTGCGTAATTAAAAAGTCTTTGTAACTTTGCAGTCGCAAAAGCGATAAAAGCCAAGCACCACAAGGAAAGATGCCGGAGTGGTCGATCGGGGCGGTCTCGAAAACCGTTGTACCCTTACGGGTACCCAGGGTTCGAATCCCTGTCTTTCCGCAAATGAAGCCACCACAGAGTGGCTTTTATTTTATAGAACAAAATAACCAATATATTATGACTGAATGGGATAAAATGCAAGAGCATCAAATTTATAATGATTTTGACGCCGATTTATTTGACCTAAGAGTTAAAGCAAAAAAGCTTTTTAAGGAGTTTAATCGCACAGAAGACGAAGAAGTTGAAAAACGCCAGGAGCTCATGCGACAACTTTTCAAAAAAGTAGGAGAACGAGTATGGATGGAGCCCAACTTTACATGCGAATTCGGCAAAAACATAAGCATCGGTAACGATGTATACATCAATTTCGGTTGTACTCTTCTTGATTGCGGGCAAATAACAATAGGAAATAATACTCTTATAGGACCTAATGTGAGCGCTTACTCTGCAAACCATTCGCTCGATGCCACCGAGCGTATAGCCGGAGCATTAATACCGGAACCCATTACCATTGGTAATCGCGTGTGGATTGGCGGTGGAAGCACTATCCTTAGCGGTGTGACGATCGGCGACGATTCTGTTATCGGTGCCGGCAGTGTTGTAACACGCAATATACCATCGGGGGTTGTCGCCGCCGGTAATCCTTGCAAAGTGATACGAAAAATCACCGACAAAGACAAAGTCGGCTTTCCCATAAAATAGGAGCATGACACGATAAACGCTATAAACCATTCAATAAGCTATAAACTAATCCGACCTTTATCTGTCAACCAATTTTAGGAAATGACACAGAATGCTTTATAATACATAGTTTTTAACTTAATTTAACTAATAGGGGGGGGTAATTGAACTATGTTGACTAAATTTGCAGGAAATTTAATCGGGCAACAATTAATTTCTGCCATACTTTTTATTTTTTTTCAAAGAAGATTTGCTTGATAAAAATAATTTGTACCTTTGCGCGTGTAGTCGCAGCCTAAGTATAGGACAACGGTACGAGTTAATTTATCAACGCAAACAAGCCACATCAGAAATAAAATTAAACTCAATATTTCATTTATGAAAAAGTTATTTTTACTCTTTCTCATTCCATTGCTGGGAGTAGTTGGTAAAGCCCAGGAGGCTACTACAGCTGAAAATCCTCTAGATTTTCAAAGTGGAGACATCTGGTATACAATCCTCAATGAAGATGCCAAAACTTGTCAAACAAGAGCAGGCAGTTCAGTAGTCGTTCCGGGTAAGCTTCTGATTACACACGGCAACAATAATACCGGCGCTGTTACCATCCCTGCCACCGTTCAAAAAGATGGCGTTACATATCAGGTAGTTGCTGTCGGTGATTACGGTTTTGACAAAGCATCGAGTGTAACGATAGAGGCCGGCGTAGAAAAAATTGGCATAGCCGCATTTTCAACAAACGCAAACCTGAGCAGCATTACTATACCGTCTACTGTAACGAGTATTGGCATCAATGCTTTCGCTGGATGCTCTAATCTAACAACGATAACAATACCCGAATCTATAACATCGCTTCCGAATAGTGTATTTATATCGTGTTCGTCATTGGAAACGGTTGAGATCCCTGCATCTGTAACGACGATAGGTGACTATGCATTCGCAAGATGTACGGCATTACAAGAAATTGTCATCCCCAACTCTGTCACACAGATGGGTACGGCCGTATTTCAGAGCTGTGTCGGGCTAAAAAAGGTCACTTTATCAGAAGGCGTCATTTCCATACCAGCATCAACATTTTCCGGGTGTTCAGGACTTACAAGCGTAACGATACCTGCAACCGTTAACTCTATTGGCTCATCTGCGTTCAATTGCCGAAATCTTACAGAAGTTATCTCACTCAATAAATCGATACCGGCTTTATCGTACGATTCATTCTCCTCAACAACTTATTCACAAGGGGTATTGAAAGTATATAATAGCGCCATTTCGACATATCGCAAAAGTTCTCTTTGGAGCAATTTTTCAACCATTGAACCGATTTACGTTGAAGCTCAACAAATAACAGTCACACCATCTGCATTGAATCTATCTCTCGGACTGAGCAGTCGACTCACCGCTCAACTGAGTCCAGAAGAAGCATGTGGCGACATCGTATGGGAAGTGAGCCCTGAATCAGAAAAAATAGTAAGCATTGACAACAATGGCAAAGTGATCGCGCGTATGATTGGAGTTGCCACCGTGACAGCTACCTGCGGAACACTTAGCGCCAGCTGTGAAATTACGGTAACCCCAAACTCATTGGAAGTCGTAAAAATTAACCCTCTCACTAAAGACCTTTATGTTGGAGATGTTACAACAATGTCGGCCGTAGTATTGCCATCCACTATCACAGCACCCATAAAATGGGCTACATCAAATGCTGATGTAGCCACTATAGATGAAACGACAGGAGAACTTACAGCGAAAGCTCCAGGCGGCGCTGTTATTACAGCAGAATGCGGAGGTGTAATTGGCAAACTTGCCATCACAGTATATGCAATAGAAGCGACGTCTATCACACTCGACAAAGAGACACTGACATTAAAATCGGGCGAAACTGCAAAATTGACGGCAAGTGTAGAACCCGAAAATGTAAGCTATCCCATTGTCACATGGGAGACAAGCGATCCGAATGTAGCAATTGTTTCTGATGGCACTGTCACTGCTGTTAACGTAGGTACAGCAACTATCCGTGCCATGTGCAGCGGTTTCACAGCCAACTGCATTGTGACAGTTAATCCGACACCGGCAGAATCAATAACACTTACCAACAACTCCGCTACATTGAAAGTTAACCAAACCTTGCAATTAGGTGCGACCGTTATGCCTGAGACGACAACCGACAAGTCTATAACATGGACTTCGAGCAATACCGACGTGGCATTGGTCACAATAGATGGCAACGTTACTGCCCTATCTCTCGGCACTGCTACTATCACCGCAACGTGCGGTGATGTTAGTGCCAAATGCGAAATTAGTGTTGTCAAGACCGAAGCTACCGAAATCATCATTAACTTCGCTGAGATAACTCTCAAAGCCACACAAACACAACAATTGACGGCAACGGTACCAGAAGAGACAACCGACAAGACCATTACATGGAATTCTTCCGACATCACAATCGCAACAGTTTCTTCAGAAGGTGTTGTAACGGCAATAGCCGTAGGTAGTGCCACTATCACTGCTTCCTGTGGTAACGTTTCGACAACATGTCAAGTAATAGTTGAGCCCACACCGGCAGAGCAGATTGTTCTTGATGTGACATCAACGACTGTAAACGTTGGGGAATCACAACAGATAAAAGCGACAGTGTACCCCGAGACAACGACTGACGCTACTATCACATGGAGTAGCGACCAGGGGGCAATAGCGACTGTAGATAATGGCACCGTAACCGGCGTTGCTCCGGGTACAGCAACCATTACAGCTACGTGCGGAAATGTATTTGTAAGCTGCACTGTTACGGTATTGCAACCGGCAAAGGCAATTACGCTGAGCACCGAGAGTCTGGTTCTCGAAATTGGAGACATGGACGACCTCATTGCTACCATAGAACCGGCCGATGCAACCGATGTTGTCGCATGGAGCTCATCAGATGCCAATGTCGCTATGGTTAACGAGCATGGCATTGTCACAGCCATCTCGATTGGCACTGCGACAATCACCGCAACTTGTGGCTCGGTTAGCGCCACATGCTTGGTTACTGTAAACGCTATCGAGGCCGAAAGCATCACCTTAAGTGCCACAGAAATTACTATCAAGGCCGGTCAGATTCAGCAGATAACTGCTACAGTTCTTCCGGAAAATACCACTTTCGCCACTGTAACATGGTCTACTCAAAACGAACAAGTAGCTACCGTTGACAACAATGGTAATATTACAGGCGTAGGCGCAGGCACCACAACAATAACAGCAAAATGTGGCGAAGCAACCGCCTCGTGTGAAGTAACAGTTGAAGAACCTGAAGAAGATGAAATCATTATCAATTATGCCGAAATAAGCCTCAAGGCCACACAGACCATGCAACTCGAAGCAACGGTAACGGGCAATGCGACCGATAAAACCATCGCGTGGAGCTCAAGTGATGCCACAATTGCAAGCGTCGATGCAAAAGGTCTTGTAACAGCCATTGCAGTAGGTGAAGCTACTATCACAGCATCATGTGGTGATCTGACTGCAACATGTAAGGTTACGGTAGAAGCAACACCGGCCGAATATGTCGAACTTAATAGCACGGAAATTACACTCACTGAAGATGAAACATTCACACTTACCGCGACCGTTTATCCCGAATCGGCCACAGACCAAAGCATTACTTGGATCTCCGACTTCCCCGAAATAGTCACTGTATCTGACGAAGGCGTGATAACAGCTGTTGCCCCGGGCGTTGCAAATATTACGGCTATTTGCGGCAACGTGTTTGCAAGTTGTAACGTGACAGTGATTTCAAAAGAAGACCAAACCGGTGTTGAGATAGTAACAGAAGCTCAAGTTGTGGTATATCGCGTATATAACATACAAGGGACTTTGTTAATGACTACTACCGAAGAATCTGACATTCATAATTTAGCCACAGGTCTCTATATCGTAAACGGCAAGAAAGTGATAATACAACATTAAACACCTGTAAATAATTATATTAATCATATTTTATTCCCGGCAGAGCGCGTTCTGTCGGGAATAATTTTATCGCAATATAGCAATGTTAAAATAAATAAATTCGGCAAATAATAGTAGATACATTATTAAATTTGCATCACAATACACATGAGTGCATAATTGATGAAAAGATTGTTTTGTAACATCCTTATATTTTTAACAACCCTACAGGCTTTCTGTGTTAAGGCTCAAACCGACACAGATTCTCTTGATAGCGACGCGCAATCGCTACAAGAGATTGTCGTACGCACACCTACCGGCCTCCGTAAGCTAAAACGAGTGGCGACAAACACAGAACTTATATCGGCCAAAGAATTGACACGCGCAGCCTGCTGCAACCTTGGAGAGAGTTTCACGACAAACCCCTCGGTTGATGTCAGCTATAGTGATGCGGCAACAGGCGCACGTCAAATCCGTCTATTAGGGCTCTCGGGTACTTACGTGCAAATGCTCACAGAAAACATCCCCAATTTCCGCGGAGCATCCGGCCCCTACGGCCTCGGATATATCGCGGGGCCATGGATGCAGTCGATACAAGTATCGAAAGGAGCAAGCTCCGTAAAAAATGGCTATGAGTCGATAAGCGGCCAGATAAATGTAGAAATGAAGAAGCCACAGGCCGACCCCTCTTTATCGCTAAACGCCTATGTCGACCACATGGGCAAGGCAGAAATCAACGCCGACGGCAACCTGCACTTTGGTGATAAATGGTCGTCGGGCTTATTACTTCACGGAGAAAACACCTTTGCAGCGCATGATGAAAATGGCGACGGCTTTATGGATACTCCTAAGCTTAAGCAATTTGCGGCGATGAACCGCTGGGCATATCTATCTACCAACTACGTCTTTCAAGCAGGCATACGTTTTATAGCGGAAGGACGCGAAAGCGGGCAGACCAATCATCACAGCGACAGCAAAAACGGCTCGCCACTTTATAAGATAAATATCGACACCCGACGGGCAGAGATATTTACAAAGAATGCCTATATATTTGACAAAGACAACGAAGGCAATGTTGCGCTTATTCTGTCGGGCGTCTATCACGACCAAGATGCAAGTTATGGCAACAAAGCATACGATGTAAGTCAACGCGAAGCATACGCCTCGCTTATGTTCGAACGTAAATGGGATGAAGAATTGCATGCCCTATCGGCCGGAGTAAGTTTCAATTACGATTACTATGGTCAACGCTATAGACTCAATAACGACCTCAATGCTAATAAAATTAGCGACAACACATCAGAGGCTGTTGGCGGCGCGTATATACAATATACCTACAATCTAAACTCTAAATTAATAGCGATGGCCGGGGCAAGATACGATTACAGTTCGGCCTATGGGTCGATGCTTACTCCTCGACTACACTTGCGCTATAACCCTATATCCGAACTGACAATTAATGCCTCGTCAGGGCGCGGGTATAGGTCGGCACACCCACTGGCTGAGTTAAATTATCTTCTTGCATCATCGCGAAAATTAGAGATTGAGGATAAAGCATTACAAGAAGCGGCATGGAACTATGGTGCAGGCATCAGTTGGACGCCCGGATTTACCGGCGAAAAACTCACGTTGAGTGCTGAATACTACTACACCGATTTCCAACGTCAACTCTGTATCAATTTCGACCGAGACCCGCATGCTGTCTACATCTACTCTCTGCATGGTCATTCTTACAGTCATACCTTTCAAGCAGAAGTTGCGGTAACCCCTATTGAAGAGTTAACGATAACGGCAGCCTATCGCCTCACCGACGTTAAAAGTGATTATGGCAACGGACTCGATGAAAAGCCCTTAATGTCAAAATCGAAATGGCTTGTCACGGCATCGTATGCCCCCAACATGGGCATTTGGCAATTTGATGCAAGTATGTCGATAAATGGGAGCGGCCGCATGCCTACGCCATATCTTACCACAAGCGGCGTTCCGTGGGCCTCACGATTTAAGCCGTATTGCATGCTAAATCTTCAAGCAACACGTAATTTCCGAAATTGGGCCATCTATATAGGGGGTGAGAACATTACCGGGTATCGACAAAAGAATCCTATAATAGGAGCGGCCAACCCTTGGGGCCCTGATTTCGATGCTACAATGATATACGGCCCCCTTCATGGAGCTGTCGTGTATGCCGGATTCCGATTCAACATAACTAAATATATATAACAATGAAGAAATCATTTTTGCTATTAGCCGCTGCATCAATAGCATTTATTGCCTCGGCCAAAACAAATAACGATACGACAGTGTGCTTCAACGTTGAGCCACCAATGCACTGCTCCAACTGCGAGAACAAAATAAAGAAGAATTTGCGATTTGAAAAGGGCGTTACCAAAGTTGAGACTTCAGTTCCAAATGGCACCGTTACTATAACGTACAATAAAACCAAGACCGACGCCGAAAAGGTAAAAGCCGGATTTTCTAAAATTGGATACAAGGCCCGACCGGCAAAGACTAAGTAACAGGTTTTTAGCGATAAATATCCAAGCAAAATTATACCGCAGATATATTGGTATATAGGAAAGAAAACAATGGCTATCCTCACGGACAGCCATTGCCTTCTTACACATAGTACTTAATGTTAGATTTATATGTCTATTCCAGATTTGTTTATGATGAAAAAGCATTTGTTAATGCTCGTTGAATCATTTCCATGACAAAAGTAAAGCAAAGGATTCAAATTACCAAACAAAGAAAAAGCCCGCCACTTTTTACAGATTTGATTTTTTCAATTCAAAATACTATTAATGTAGAAATTTGCCTGAAATATTATACATTTCACAACTTTACAACCGATTTACCGGATAAAATAAAGAAAAGATTTATAATATTAAAATTAGTTAAATATTAAATATGCCTTAGCGATATGTTATAAAACATATGACTAAGGCACATAATTCAGACAATTTATAACAAAATGCAAGTAAAAACTCACATTAGAGACTACTTTTTCAATTCGGCCATCAAGCGACGAGCTTTAATTTTTGTTTTCTCTTCGGTAGCTTCGGCAAAAGAACTTTTATCGGGGATTACAACCTCGATTCCTGCCGGCACTTTGTCGGGATTGCCAAGTTTTTTGGCGTTTGCTTGATAGATAAAGACCCAATAGATATCAACGCCATAATACTTTCGAGCTAAAGCAGCAAGACTCTTTGTTACTCTGTCGCGACGTTCTTGTACGACAACAGGCTGCTCGGCAACATCTACTACATCTGCTGCCTCCGGCTCGACAGATACTTCTTCAACTTGAACTGTGTCGGGGGCGATTTCTTCAATAGCGACTTCTTCGAAGACAAGGCTCTCTTCTTCAGCCACAAATTCTTCTTCCTGAAGTTCAATGAGTTCATCGTCAAGCTCGGCTACTGCCAGATAATAACCTATCAATCCTCCTATAATTATTAGTAGCACAACTCCTATCCACAGCCATTTTCTACCGCTATGCGACTCTTCCTCATAGATTTCTTCAATGTCGTCTTCAGACTCCTCCGGCTCTGGTGAAAGTAGGTTTATAGGCTCTGCACCAAAATCAGAAAGCTCTGCTGCGTGTGATTCATCAGCGGCAGGCATATCCACCTCATCTGGCCGCTGTTGTAGCTCGGGCTGCTCGTGGAATTCAGTAGCAGGCATTGTCGGCTGCGGCTCTGTAATAGGGCTTTGGGGTTCTTCTACGATAGGCATTGCAACCGGCTCGTCCTTAGCCTGTATACACTCGTCGAGTGTTTGCTCTAAATCGGCTTCGTCGGCATCGCCGGCAAACTCAACAGGCTCAAATATAGAGAAGGGAGCGTTTATCTCCGCCGCAAAAGTTTCGTCGGGTATAAAAGCCACACCGCTTTCGGCGCCAAACTCGGGGTCGGTACTACGGACAAATGTGCCTATACCTTTGATAGTTACGCTTTCACCGTTTATGAGCGAATCTTCTATCGTAGCAAAAAAAGAGCGGAGGAAACGACGCGCTGTATTTGTGTCGGTATTCGACACTTTCGCTAAACGCGTTATCAATTGAGAAAGAGTAAGTGTATTATTCATTGCGCAATCTTTTTTGGAGCATACCGCCCGGGTGAAACTCAAGAGTAATTTCAGGGGGCAAGAGCATTCGTTTGCCCGAAGAAAGATCGGTTCGTACTTCTTCTTTATGCTTAACGGGGACAAAAGTGCCAAATGTCGGTATGGCTACATTATCCATGTCGGCGCACGAGTCGCGAAGAATTATCGACAACGACTCTACGAGTGCATCGACATCGGCATTGTCGCGGCCCGTAAGCTCTGTCAATCGTTTGCGGAACTGTTTATAATCCATTATATCGAAGTTTTCACGTTTATTATATCAGACATTCTTGTCGAGAAATTGCGAGAGCGATATTCGCTCTTTGCAATTAACTCAAGCGGCATATAAGCTGCAATGTGCACGCTATCGTGGCTTATAACCGACGAATTTAACGAATCTACTACTTGCATCAATTTTTTTCGGCGGCTACGCTCTTCGCTATCAGCAAAGAGCGATTGCTGTATGTGGCGTTCATCGAATAGGTCGGTTATAAATATGCCGGCCTTTTTGTAGCTATATCCTTCTTTGTATATCGATTTTAGGGCATTTGTGGCAGCTTCAGATATTATCATCGTGTCGTTTGTAGGCTCGTGGAGCGGTATGAAGGCGCTATTATAATACTGTGGCAAATCGGTGCGATGCGAATTAGTATGTATAAACACCGTCAAGCCTGCCGCTGCGGCATGTTTCTCACGAAGCCTGCGTGCTATCATACTCGAAAAGAAGGCCATCGCATTGCACAGTTGCTCGATAGTAGTCAACATCTGGCCAAATGAACGGGTGCAACATATCTGTTTCTGATGCTGATTATCGTTATCGACTTCCGACATATCAATATCGACACAGGCCACTCCATTGAGTTCGTTCCATGTCCTGACGCCATTGACATTGACAATCTGTTTAACATCTTCAAGCGGCCATTCGGCAAATTGAAGCGCACGCGTTATACCATAATTTGCCATACGCTTAACCAATCGACGCCCCATACCCCACACATCGCCTATTTCGGTTAGTTCCAATGCCTTGCGGCGCCGATACTCATTATTAATGGCACATACGCAGCGGTAATCGGGGTATTTTTTCGCAAAGCGCGATGCTATCTTGGCAAGAGTTTTCGTTGGAGCAATACCTAACGAAACCGGGATGCCAACATCGCGGCGCACACGTCGCACAACTTCGCGACCGAATGGGATGTATTCGTCTTCGTCATTTGTGTCGATATCTATGAAGCACTCATCTACGGAATATATATGCGCAGAGCCGGCGACAGACGATATTGTAGCCATAATGCGGCTCGATATGTCGCCATAAAGATGATGATTGCCGGAGAGGACTGCCACTCCATTGCGGTCGCAGATATCTTTAATCTGAAAGAAAGGATTGCCGCGCTTCAGCCCGAGGGCTTTAGCCTCATTCGAAAGAGCCACAACACATCCATCGTTATTACTCAATACCACAACAGGTATCGAGCGTAGGCGGGGATTAAAGATGCGCTCACACGAAATGAAAAAGTTATTGCAGTCAATAAGGCCCGTCATAGCATTCAATTATTACGTTGCCGACGCCTTGGCCTTGGTCTACGATTATTCTTAATAGTATATGCAACCACGCCCCATATCTCGAAACGGTTATCGGGCGTAACTAAAATCGGGTCGTAGGACTCATTAGAAGGTATGAGCCAGACGGCTCCCGGGGCAAGACGTATGCGCTTCAAGGTAAAGTCGCCATCGATGCAACACACCGCCAAATCGCCATCAGAAGGCTCGAGCGAGCGGTCTATCACAAGGATATCGCCCGGCTCTATGCCCTCCTCTTCCATTGAATTACCGATAACTTTACCATAAAATGTAGCTGCAGGATGTCGTATTAATTCTTTATTAAGATCTATATACTCACTTATATAATCCTGCGCCGGCGAAGGGAAGCCGGCCTGAATACCACCATCGGCATAAGGCAATTCGAGTGCCGAAGAAGTATCGGGCTTAAAGACTTCGAGTGATACCGGTTTTTCCATTGCGGCGTAAACAATACGGTCGTTTTTGCGACTCGTCGGGACTTTAGTAATTCCTTGCTATAATCACGCGACGCTTCGATGGTTTTCCAGTAACCATGCAGACGCCTGGAGTGTCATCACCATCGATGGGGATGCAACGAATCGTGGCTTTGGTGTCGGCTTTGATTTTCTCCTCGGTTTCGGGAGTGCCATCCCAATGACATAAGAAGAAACCGCCATCTTCGATTCGTGCTTTGAAATCGTCGTAACTATCGCATACATACGTCTGCGCTGCACGCATCTTAAGCGCCTTCTGATAGATGTTATCCTGGATTTCTTCGAGCAAAGCACTAACATAGTCGGCTATGCCTTCGAGTGGTGCGGAATGTTTCTCCAGAGTATCACGGCGCATAACTTCAACAGTGCCATTTTCTATATCGCGAGCGCCAAGAACGAGGCGTACAGGCACTCCCTTTAGTTCATAATCGGCAAACTTGAAGCCGGGGCGTTTATTATCGGCATCGTCGTATTTAACCGAGATACCGAGTGCGGTGAGGCGCTCAACAATTGGCTTCACCTTGTCTGTTATAGCAGCAAGCTGCTCGTCATTCTTATAGATAGGCACTATAACAACCTGTATTGGAGCAAGATGTGGCGGCAACACAAGCCCATTATCATCGGAGTGCGTCATAATTAAAGCACCCATGAGACGTGTCGATACTCCCCAGGAATTGGCCCATACATATTCCGGTTGATTATCGCGATTGGCAAATGTTACATCGAAAGCCTTCGCAAAATTTTGTCCGAGGTTATGCGAAGTACCCGCCTGAAGAGCTTTGCCATCTTGCATCATGGCTTCTATGGTATACGTATTCAGAGCACCGGCAAAACGCTCGTTGGCGGTCTTAACACCAATATGCACCGGCATTGCCATGTATTTTTCGGCGAATTCGGCATATATCTTTATCATCTGCACGGTTCGGGCCTCCGATTCTTCAGCCGTGGCATGAGCGCAGTGGCCTTCTTGCCAAAGGAACTCGGAAGTACGGAGGAACATACGCGTGCGCATCTCCCATCGCATCACATTAGCCCATTGATTGCACAGCACAGGCAGGTCACGCCAACTGTGTATCCAATTTTTATATGTGCCCCAGATTATAGTCTCCGATGTTGGGCGAACGATAAGCTCTTCTTCAAGACGGGCTTCCGGGTCGACAATAACACCTGTTCCGTTAGGGTCGTTCTTAAGACGATAATGCGTTACAACAGCACATTCTTTTGCAAAGCCTTCAACGTGCTCGGCTTCGCGACATAGAAACGACTTGGGAATAAGCAGGGGGAAATAGGCATTTTGTACGCCGGTTTCTTTGAACATACGGTCTAATGTCTGTTGTATCTTTTCCCATATGGCATAGCCATAAGGTTTTATCACCATGCAACCACGCACTGCCGACTGCTCGGCAAGGTCAGCCTTGACAACCAATTCGTTATACCATTGTGAATAGTTATCTGAACGCTTTGTTAAATTTTTAAGTTCGGTAGCCATTGAATAGTCTTTATTAAACGGATAGGAGGGAGTATCAAACCAAACTTTGATACACCCTCATTTATTAGGCAGGTGTAACACATTTCACACACCCGCATTGTGTTGTATATCTATAATTCTTTATTAGAAAGGTAATTCTTCATCGGTACCGGTGGGCATCGGTGGTGGAGGTACAGCACTACCTTCCGGTGCAACAGACTGTACGGTCTGTTGTGCTTGGCCTGCTTCTAAGGGCTGCTCTACATCGGCACGCCAGCAACGCAAATCGGTGTACCAACGGTTATTGTATTCTCTCGATTCAATATCGAAATAAATCGTCGCTACTTGTCCTACTTGAAGAATAATTTTATCGGCATTATCGCCAAAACATGTAAAGGCAACTTTACGTGGGTATTGGCTGTCGATCGTTTCGAGCACATATTCTTTTTTCTTCCACGCATTACCGGCTTTCGAAACGCCAGATTGCTCTTCAGCCGCGTGAATAATTTTTCCTTTAATTTCCATATATTAAATTGTGGCTTTGAATTTGTGCAAAGTTACGTTTTTTTTTCATATCAAACAAGACATTTTTCGTTCTTGGATGCTCGTTTTTGGAAACGTTATAGGGTACTTCGCAGTGAGTCCTTAAGATATCGGGATTTAGAAGCGCCACCCTCTTCAATCAGAACATTCCTTTTATTCTCTCCATCAAAGTCACGGGCTCGGTACGTATATTTATACTTACTTTCGGGCAATTGCGATTTAGAAATATTATCGACGAATGGAGCACGATTGCGAGCCAATCTTCAAAAGGGACAAATGCGTGAATGCTCGTAAGCGCTATTCGATGAAACGGCGAATCGCAATCAATGCTATGAATGACCAGCGTATCGGATGTACCGTCCATGTCGATAGTCACATCGTGGTATTTCGATGCGTAATCGAAGAGCAATGGCATATCGAGAAAGTCGGGGCTCTCCGGCGCCTTACGGTATTTTTTGTAAAGTTCTTGTATTGCTTTTTTCGTTATCATCTGTTTATAGATTATGTCTCATAAACGACTCTCTATTTTAACAACAACAAAATTCGGTGTTTGTTTAGATCACACGAACATTTAACACCTGTTAACACAATTTCTACTCATGAAAATACCAAAAAGAAAAAGCATGCGTGAAATATTTTGGTGAATGAAAAAAAAATCGTACTTTTGCACCGCAAATTATATAAAACCAATTACAAACAAAACTCTAAATGGCAACAAAAATCAGATTACAACGTCATGGTCGCAAGAACTATGCGTTTTATCCTATTGTTATCGCCGATAGCAGGGCACCACGAGATGGTAGATTTATTGAAAGGATAGGTTCTTATAATCCGAACACTAATCCTGCTACAATTACTCTTAATTTCGAGCGGGCTTTGTATTGGGTGAATGTTGGTGCCGAACCCACCGACACAGTACGTTCTATCCTCTCACACGAAGGCGTTCTTCTGATGAAACACCTCCAAGGCGGTGTAGCAAAAGGCGCATTCGACCAAGCTGAGGCCGAACGTCGTTTCAATGCATGGAAAGCAAGCAAAGACGCTAAAGAAAATGCTGTAAAGACTTCTGAAGCCGACAAACGCAAACTTTCCGAAAAACAGCGTCACGATGCTGAAGTAGCTAAGAACAAAGCTAAAGCAGAACTCGTGGCCAAGAAAAAAGCTGAAGCTGTAGCCGCTCAAGCCGCCGCAGAAGCAGAAGCAGCACCTGCTGCAGAAGAAACAGAAGCCACTGCCGCAGAATAATAATCGCGACTTTTCGCTTCAAGATACCGAAAAGGGTGTGTCCGCTTTTAATTGCAGACGCACCCTTTCGTAACTAATTAGATTAACAGATTGAATCGTAAGAATAAAAAAGCATTGTCTTTTTATGAAGAAATTTAAAGAATATAACGGATTAAATCTTTCTGAGCTAAACAAAGAGATGCTCGAGCTATGGAATGCCGATCATCTTTTTGAGCAGAGTGTAGCGCTGCGTGAAGGTGCGCCTTCGTATGTGTTTTATGAAGGGCCACCATCGGCCAACGGTATGCCCGGCATACACCACGTGATGGCTCGAACAATAAAAGACCTTTTCTGCCGCTACAAAACGATGCAGGGCTTTCACGTAAAGCGCAAAGCCGGATGGGATACTCACGGTCTACCTGTAGAGCTTGGAGTGGAGCGCTCTCTTGGCATTACAAAAGAAGATATCGGGAAGAAAATATCTGTCGATGAATATAATGCAGCTTGTCGCCGCGAAGTAATGAAATACACTCGCGAATGGGAAACTCTAACCAACGAAATGGGCTATTGGGTAGATACTACCGACCCTTATATTACATACGACAACCGATATATAGAATCGGTGTGGTGGCTTCTCGCACAGCTTTACAAAAAAGGCCTATTATATAAGGGATATACCATCCAGCCTTATTCGCCTGCAGCCGGCACAGGATTAAGTTCGCACGAGCTCAATCAGCCGGGATGCTATCGCGATGTGAAAGATACTACATGTATCGCGCAATTTACGATATGCGACCCGATACCTGCGATGCAAGGTTGGGGCACCCCCTGTTTCTTAGCATGGACAACGACTCCATGGACCTTGCCGTCGAACACGGCTTTATGCGTAGGCCCATCTATTACATATTGTGTTATCCGCACATACAATCCCTACTCGGGAGAGCCCGTCACCGTCGTTGTTGCCGAAGCTCTTGTTAACACTATTTTCAATCCTAAGGCCAAAGATTTAGCGCTTCAAGAATATACCAAAGGCGATAAACTCGTGCCTTACGAAGTTGTGGCGACACTCAGCGGCCACGAGCTTGTAGGCCTCCACTACGAGCAGCTCCTACCGTGGGTAAATCCGGGCGAAGGAGCGTTCAGAGTTATAGCCGGCGACTATGTAACAACCGACGACGGTACTGGCATAGTACACATTGCAGGCACATTCGGTGCCGATGACTTACGCGTATCGCGTGCCGCCGGTATCCCTCCGTTGCACCTCATTGACAAAGACGGCAATTTGCGCCCGATGGTCGATCTTACCGGACGCTTCTACCGTCTTGAAGACCTTGATGCCGATTTCGTAGCCAAGATGGTCGACGTAGAGGCATACTCAAAATGGGCTGGCAGATACGTGAAAAATGCGTACGACCCCGATGCTGATGAAAACACCGAAACTCTCGATGTCGCTATATGCATGGATCTCAAAGCGTCGGGCAAAGCGTTCAAGATAGAAAAACACGTCCACAACTATCCTCATTGCTGGAGAACCGACAAACCTGTGCTTTATTACCCCCTCGACAGCTGGTTTATCCGCTCTACTGCCGTACGCGAGCGCCTTATGGAATTGAACACCACTATCAAGTGGAAGCCTACTTCTACAGGCACCGGCCGATTCGGTAAATGGCTCGAGAACCTTCAAGATTGGAACTTATCAAGAAGCCGCTATTGGGGCACACCGCTTCCCATCTGGCGAACAGAAAGCGGCGAAGAGGAATTATGCATCGATAGCGCCGAAACGCTTTATGCTGAAATAGAAAAGGCGGTAGCTGCCGGCGTAATGCAATCTAATCCGTTAAAAGACAAAGGATTTATACCGAGCGACTACTCGAAAGCAAACTATGAGAAAGTTGATTTCCACCGTCCTTATGTTGATGATATCATCTTAGTATCACCAACAGGCAAGCCCATGAAACGCGAAACCGACCTTATCGACGTATGGTTTGACTCGGGCGCGATGCCTTATGCACAGATACATTATCCATTCGAAAATAAAGAGGCTTTCGATTGTGGCGACCTATACCCTGCCGATTTTATAGCCGAAGGTGTTGATCAGACTCGCGGATGGTTCTTTACCCTACACGCCATCGGTACTATGGTTTTTGACTCGTGCGCATTCAAAGCCGTAATTTCTAATGGTCTCGTCCTCGACAAAAATGGTGAAAAGATGTCGAAGCGCAAAGGCAATGCCGTAGATCCGTTTGAAACTATCGAAACCTATGGTAGCGATCCGTTGCGCTGGTATATGATATCCTGCTCATCGCCGTGGGATAACCTCAAATATGACAGCGAAGGTGTAGCCGAGGTGTCGAGAAAATTCTTCTCAACCCTCTCTAATACCTATAATTTCTTTGCCATGTATGCCAATGTCGATGGTTTTACGGGCGAAGAGGCTCAGGTAGCACTCGCTGAGCGTCCCGAGCTCGACCGATGGGTTTTATCACTACTCAATAGTCTTATCATAACTGTTGAGGAATCTCTCGACGATTATGAACCGACACGTGCGGCGCGTGCAATAAGCGAGTTTGTCCTCGACAAATTATCGAACTGGTATGTACGTCTTAATCGTAAGCGTTTCTGGGGTCGCGGACTCGACACCGACAAACTTGCGGCATACCAAACGCTGCATACATGTCTGCTCACCATCGCTAAGCTTATCGCACCAATAGCACCATTCTTTAGCGACAGATTATATCGCGACCTAACCGACTGTAAATCGGCGAAATCGGTACACTTGTCCGATTTCCCCAAAGCCGACAAATCGGCTATCGACGCTGCTCTTGAAGAACGCATGGACGTGGCCCAACGTCTAACATCGCTCGTGCTTTCTCTACGCAAAAAAGCTAATCTCAAAGTTCGACAGCCACTGGCCAAGATATTGGTGCCGGCGCCAGATGCCCACTCAGCACAGGTGCTCGAAGCGATATCCGATATCGTGCTCACAGAGGTTAATGTTAAGCGCCTCGAAATAGTAGCCGCTGATAATGAGGTGTTTGTAAAACGTGTTGAGCCCGATTTCAAAAAGCTCGGCCCGAAATTCGGCAAACAAATGAAACAGGCTGCCGCGATGATAAAATCGCTCGATCGTCAGAGCATAGCTGCGTTGGAGCATAACGGCTCAATCACGCTAAACATCGATGGCACCCAGGCCGTTGTCGATATAGCCGATGTGAAGATTATATCGGAAGACATCCCCGGCTGGCTCGTTGCAAACGAAGACATGCTCACGGTAGCTCTCGATATAGACGTTACTCCCGAGCTATTCCGCGAAGGCCTGGCCCGCGAAATTATCAATCGCGTCCAGAACATACGCAAAAAACGCGGTTATGACATAACCGACCACATAAACGTATGTTTCATCCCATGCAACGAAGCCGACGACGTAGTAAACGAATCGGGCAATTATATTGCCACTCAAGTTCTTGCCGACAGCATCGTTGTAAAACAGGCTGACAACGATGCCGAAGTAGAAATACTTGATATCGACGACCTTAAACTCGGCGTTGTAATCACTTTAGCATAACCCTCACGATGGTGGTGCCTCGAAACAAGTTTTTTTGAGGCGCCATCATCTTATAACTACAATATTTAATTGTTCAACCTATAGTTTGTAAATAAAATCATGGCCGAACAAGTAAGATATTCCGACGAAGAACTCGAAGAATTCCGTCAAATTATACTTTCTAAAATAGAAACAGCGACAGCTCTATACGAAGAGCTTTGCTCCTCGTTGCGCAACAATGACGGCAACGGCACAGCCGATACGTCACCAACATTCAAAGTGCTTGAAGAAGGAGCCAACGTGCTCGAACGTGAAGCCACAGCGCGATTGGCTGAGCGCCAACGCCAATTCATATCGCATCTTCAGGCTGCGCTTGTGCGCATCGACAACAAGACTTATGGAATTTGCCGTGCAACAGGCAAACTGATACCGAAAGAGCGCCTACGCGCTGTGCCGCACGCAACTCTTTGCGTAGAAGAGAAAAACAATCCCGAGCATTGAAATTTCACGCAATATGTCAATGACAAAAAACAAAAAATTGGCACTCGTTGCCGTCGCGGTGATTTCTGCTGTAATAATAGCCGACCAAGCTATGAAGCTGTGGGTGAAAACACATTTCTACCTTGGCGAAGACCTTGAAATTTTTTCGTGGTTTCACCTTCGCTTTATACAGAACAATGGCATGGCCTTTGGCATTGAGCTCGGCAGCAAGCTATTTCTTACCCTATTTCGCATAGTGTTAGTCGGCTTTCTTGTCTGGTATATATTTAAGCTCGTAAAATCGGCAAAAGTGCCGGCCGGCTACATGGCAAGTATTGCATTGGTAACAGCCGGTGCTTTCGGCAACATCGTTGATTGCGTATTTTACGGAGAAATATTTACCAACCCTCTACCCTATGCTCTTGCCGAATTTGTGCCATGGGGCGAAGGCTATGGCGGCATTTTTCACGGCTATGTTGTCGACATGCTCTATTTCCCGCTTTTCTCTTTTGAATGGCCCGATTTCATTCCACTCGTTGGCGGTAAGACATTTTCGTTTTTCGACCCCGTATTCAATATTGCCGATGCAGCCATAACAACCGGTATGGCGATTATAATATTGTTTTACAACAAATATCTGAATTTTTCTACAGATAAAAATGAAAAGGCTGCTTAACATATTGGCTATAGCAGTTTTGCTCATTTCGTGCTCAAAGGTGCCATCACACCTTATAAAGCCCGAAAAGATGGCGCGACTTATGGCCGATGTTCACACGGCCGAAGCCGTCATCGAAATTAACAGAAACAATTACTCCAACGACTCTCTCAAGCAGACTCTTAAGCAATCGGTCTACGCTAAGCATAAGGTTACAGCAGAGCAAGTTGATTCCTCGCTGGCTTGGTATGGCCGAAACATTACTTATTATATGGATGTTTACGACCGCACTATCGAAATCCTTGAGCATCGGATGATAGAATCAGGAAACAGAATAGCGGCAGAAGCAGCTCTATCGATTGCCGGTGACTCCGTAGATGTGTGGTCAAGAGCTCGTCACATATATATTAACGACCGTCTTCCATCTAAAACTCTTACTTTTAACTTTTCAAGCGACCCCAACTGGGAGCGCGGCGATATCTATATTTGGCGCGCCAAACTATTCAACAACACCGAAAATAGTCGTTGGGTATTAGTCGCCGAATATGCCGACGGCACTATCGACTATTTGACGCAATCATTGGCAGGCGATGGTAGAAAGGAGTTATACTTCCAGACCGACTCACTGCTCGAGGCAAACAGACTTTACGGATTTCTCGAAGGTGAAAACCGACATGGCACAACGCTCGCCATCGATAGCATTGAAATGATACGCAAGCGTGTCAATCACGATCAATATCGCAGCAAAAGGCTTGCAGTACACAAACTTAGCAGAATTCTCAAGACAGAGAAAAATAGCGAAGTCTCTTCCGATTCTATTGCCACCGATGAAAAGTAATAGCATCCTGGCCCACCGTATAATCTTTAATGGTATTGAGTACAAAATGGCTGTACTTAATATCGTGCAGGGCGATAGCGGCGATTGGACGGTGAAAATTCTTCCCTTCGGAGGTGAGACACACTCTACCACCTTTCACAGTGGCACCATTGAGGTTTGTAACGCAGAAGGTATGCCATGGCAAGGTCCAAGTGATGGCGAACCAAAGGTCGTTCTCACATAAGCCCGCATGAGCGCTTTCGTAATGCAGTGGAGAAATAATCTCGTCTTCTTCGCATAGTAAAAAGGCTGTCTAACAAGTTTGACAGCCTCTTTTTGCATGTGTATATTCGTACATGGTGATTGAAATATAAGGATTGTCTATATAGAGTCTTATCAAATATTGGCATTATGCGTCAACCGAACCAATGAATATCTATAGACTTTTGTCCCTTATTCATATCATTAACAGTCAAATCGTTTCTATCAATTTTAAAAGTAGGAAAATTTAAGTTTTCATTCTTATTACCATATATTTTTTGTACCTTTGCATTCGGAGAAGTATTTCTCGACAGAAAATACATATAAGAAGCGTTATGCTTAACTTGTAATTTGGAAATCTGAGAAATTTTTAAAGAAGTACAAGAGAAGCATGGCGGTTCTCACGCCATAGGCGTGGGCCGCTTTCCTCACATCAGTACTTCGGGCAATCTCAGGGCCTCCAAATTAGAAGTGTGGTATACGGTTCCTCGCTTCTTTCATTTTTAATAAGGCTTTGGAATCGGGTCTGGAAAGATAAATGGAATCCTAATCTCAGAATCCATGAAAAAACTATTTACAATTCTTTTCATTTTATTTATAACGCTTAATACTGTCGCTCAGCGAGAGAAAAGCAATATATATTTATTTGATTGTACTGGCTCAATGAAAACGAATGGACTTTGGGATCCAGCCAAAGCCGCACTAGAAGCCACTATAATTACACAATCAAATGTCCCAAATTCACAATTTACAATCATACCATTTGGAGATAATGCTTATCAATCATTTTCCTTTAATTCAGGGCAATATAATTTACACAAACAGAATATTGAAGATGCATTCGAGAAATATATAAAACAGGCTAGATATACACACATTTCTGATGTACTTAATGCTGGAGTTGCAAAAGTAGACAAAAAAAAAGAAAACAAGATTTACCTATTGACTGATGGAAAGCCAAATAATGGTGATACTCCGCAGAAAGTTGCTGAAACTATTACGAATTGGTGCAGTAATCACAAAAGTACCCGTCTATTTTATGTGGCACTCACTAACGGTGTTGTAGATCCCATAATTAAAGCTGCGATTGATGGTTGCTCTGATGCTTTTATTGTGCAATGTTATGATAAGGTCATTCCGCAAATAGCTGATATAAGTTCAGATGTATATACGGATATCGAAGAGCTATATCATAAAAAAGAGATTTCATTTAATATCCCTGGGAGTTATGACTTAGATGTAATTTCGGATGACCCAATCTTTGACGTTATAATACATGAGAACAAGGCTACGAATGGAAAAATCTTTATATCCTTAAAACCCAAAGATGGTTTTGATTTAACTCAAATACATCAACAATTGGGGGGAGGTGATTATGAATTTTATGTTTCATTACAATGTAAGGATAAAAGATATTTTATCGCTAATCCTATAGTAACAGTACATGTTTCTGATGAAGTTCCAATCCAATTGATTCTTGCAAATAACTTAGAAGAAATAAATGTAGAAGGTATTACATGGCATGATTCATTTTTATGGAGTACTTCTTCTGAAGATAAATCAATAGAATGGGATTTATCACCGATATTTAAGAACCAAATTCAAGACACTCAAATTTCTCTCAAATTCTCCTTACCTGAAGGGGAAAAAGAAGATTTCCAGGCTTGGTATAATGATAAACCATTAAGAATCAGAGATGTAATCAAATTAATCCCAGGAGAAAAGGCAATCGTACGTGTTCTTTTTAATCATAATGCACAAGAAGGCAAGCGTTATTTTGAGCTGATACCAGAAAATTATAATTCGCTCAATATGGTAAATAACTTACCAATTGAGAAATTTTATGGAACTACTTTGTCAACTGAATATAAAATCGGCTGGAATCCATTAAAGACCATAATGTTTTGGATAGGAATCGGCATTCTAATCCTTTTAATGTTGTGGTTCTTATTTATAAGAAGGATGGTTTTCCCTAAAATAAAAATGAGTAAAATACAACTTACAGGTCCAAATTCATACTATCTCTCGAAAAAGATTAAAGGTGCACGAAAAATTGTTCTCACCTCTAAGAGGAAATCTCAGAGTTTTCTATCTCGAATCTTTACAGGAGAAATACGATACATAAAATCTGAACTATTTAATCCTGAATTAATAATATTACCTTCAGGAGCAAAAAAGAAAGTGAAACTTCAAACAAAAAATAAACTTTCGGACGGGTGGGAAATTTATCCTTCGGCTATATTCAATCAATATGACCATGGGACTTTAACTAACCGTACTACAAATGATATAACTAATATTGAGTTTAATTAAGAATAATAATCTTTTCAAAATAAACATATGGCAAAATTAAGAAGAACGCTCCTCATTGGTTTAGGAGGCACAGGTGTAAAGGCGATACTTAATGCTAAAAAAATGTTTTACGAGAATTATGGGCAAATTCCACCCATGATTGGTTTTATTGGGATAGACACGGATAAACCAGGGCTGGACAATAACTTTGTCATTGCCAACAATGGTGAAAAGATTAAACTAAACGCATCAGAACAATTATGCATTTCGGTTGAGAACCCAACTCAAATATATTTGAACGGTAGAAATCAGAAATTGTATGATTGGATGCCTGAAAAAAATGTATCTGGACTTACAGAATTGAGGATTGGTGCTGGTCAAATGCGAAGTAATGGACGCTTCGCTATAACAGTTAACGAAAGCAATGTTCAGCAATTTATAAATAATAAAATAACTGAAATCAATAATGCAAGTATTATTGATAATACAGATTACGATTTGCTGGGTACTGAGACAGAGGTGCATATGGTTTTCTCTTTAGGTGGAGGCACAGGAAGCGGAACTTTCCTTAATACGGCCTATCTTATTAAAAGGATGTTCCCCTCAATCAAGATTTCGGGCTATGCCGTTCTATCTGATGTATTCCGTTCAATGGTAGCAGGCGCAATGTCTGCAAGAGTGAAACCAAATGGTAAAGGTGCTATTATAGACTTAGATTATTTGGCTCATTTGACTCCTGATTCTGTCCCTGTCGAAATAAAATGGTTCCATAATATTGACAGGGTGATAGAACGGCCTTTCAATGCTTTATATTTTATCGACAATTATAATGAGAATAGTGACACCTTTAATCATGTAGACCCTCTCTGTCAAATGATAGCTTTAGCTATTGTTACATCAGTTGGAGAGTTGGGGGTTGCTTTAGATTCTGTCAGTGATAATGTTAGCAAACTTATCGCTGATGGAACAATGGATGTTAAAAATAAAAAAGCATGGGCTGCAGGGTTCGGATGCGCTGAAATAGTTTTTGATGGAAAACTTCTTTCAAATATCTATGAGCGGAAAGCGATACTCCAGTTAATTAACAAAATGTTAAATGGAGGATGTGATGACCCTGCAATAATTGCAAATAATTGGTTTGACAATGCACACATTCGTGAAAATAATGGTAGAGATGATGTAATTGACTATTTTATGGCTCCAATGCCTCAACATATATATTCTGATGTTGACAACCCTGACAATGCTTTACCAGAATGTGAAGAATATCTTTCGAAAACAGCTGTTGAACCTCAAAGTAGGTTAGATGAGAAACTTGAAGAATTGAAGAAAAACGTTGATGAATCATTGACGCGTCTATTAAAAGAACAAGCAGATAGAGAATGTGGCATTTATCTATGCCAACAAATATTGTTTTCTATTCTTCATCAGGTTGAATTATGCGATGGAGAAATGAAAGAAGAAAAAGAGAATCTGGAAGACGAAAAACCACGAATTGAATCAACCTTGAAAACTGCTTGTAAAGAATTAGAAGCATGTATGAATACCCTCTTCAAGCGCAATCGTAAAGATTATGAAGAAGAAGTTATAAATCAGACTAAAAGATTTGCAATTAATCTACGTGAAATTGAACGGCGTAAAATGGCTCGTCAATTTTATGGTTGGTTAAAACAAAGAATTAATAAATCGATAAGCCGTGTTGATATAATAATGAATAATCTTCAGGCCATTCGCTCTAAATGTAATAATGAAATTCAGAAATTATTAAAATCAACAACCAATAATAGTTTCTTCCAGTTTGATCTTTCTTCCGATTATGCTTCAAAAATAGAATGTCCCATGTCGGATATTGTATTTAATGATTTTGCCAAATCAATGCAATCTGACGGAGGAATATCTTCTCTCTCGGGTTGTACTTCTTCTCAGACCGAAGATGCATTTATACGTTTTATATCTTCGCTCCCTAAAGTAAAAGAATATAGGTCTATGACCGTGGATAATGCACTTGACAATCTTAGCAATGATGAGATCAAACTTCTCATTAGCAAAGCTGTCAAGAAATCATTGCCCTTACTTCCTTTCACTTTTAGAGGTTTCGATGCCGATTTAAGAGAAAGACCTGTTGAATGTTATTATATAGGAGTCGCAAATAAACAACGTTCCAGATTAGCTAAAGACAATATTTTCCAGAATATCGTCTCAGGAGCAAAAGACATTCAATTCTCTGAAGTTGGATTGACAGACAGAGTAATCATATATCGTCAACTTGGTGTAATCCCAGCTTTTGCTATAAAATCTCTTGACCATTATGAAACAGATTACGACCGTTGGGAAAGTGAAAAACCGAATGGCTCTCATTGGGATTTAAATCTTTGTAATCGAATGGCTAAAGAGCGGTTTAATCTTATGCCTCGTGAAATACCTACAGGATTGTTTGAAGCTTGGATTAATGCAATCGTATATGATCTAATTAGATACGATGCCAGTTCACAACAATATCAAATTAAGAGTCGTGGATTAGGAGGTAAAGCCTTAAGAGGTTGGTGGATAAATATGGGTAAGACTAGATCTGAAGCTTTCCATTTCTTTGAAGATAATATTGATATACTTAGCAATGAAATTAAGCAAGATATTATACAATTAGATGTTCCAGGGCCTGAGAACCCTGCTAAAGTACTTACTGAGAAAGCCATTAAATCCTGTAAAGATAATACTTATCTACAAACAGTTTCAAAATGTCCTATTCCCATTGAAAATATTGAACATTATCCCGCAGAGGAGGATTTAATTGAAAAAGAAATGGAATATATACTTAATAATATTGCATAAAAATGACCTCGTCCGTAAACATTTGGACTTCATCATTAACCAGAAATTGCGAATCGCAAGTTGCTCAAATAATAAGAGCAACTGGCGATTGTGCATTTTCGTATGATTCTATTGATGTTGCTAGTTGTACTATCGAAGAAATCCTACAAAAGTTGAATGAAACATTCCAAAAATTAATACGGATGACTTCCTCAGATACGACATTGCATGTTATTGCTGTCATCCCATTATTTGAAGATTCATCCATTTCTCAAATAGATAGATTATATAAAGCATGCTTGCAGTTTCAACATAATAAAACCGTTCACATAGTAGGTCTGTCATGTAATTTGCAGAATATTTTTGAGAATATAAATAATACGACTTCGGGATCAGAAAAACAAAAAGAATGCTTAAGCTTATTAAGTTCAATATGTTCTGATTCATCTTTTAGTATTTCTTATTCTATTATTGACGATTTTGCAGCTAATGGTGCACCAATAGGTTTTACATTAAAAAGTTTAGCCAAATATATTGCATTCTTTCAATTAGCACTAATTCAAGATTATTATTCAATTTTATCTCCTTCATTGTTATCCTCACATAAAGGAGAAAATCTATCTGTTGGTCTTGCATCGCTTTCTTTTGACAAGGATTATGCTATTAATCAGCTATTAAGTTTAGGATTCATTGCAGCATTAGACAATGTAGGAATAAATAATACTGATGTTGATTTACAACGAGCATCACATAAAGCAGATATACTTCTTTCTAATATCGACAAAAGATATTCTAATTTTTATGGACAATATATAAAACCTTTAACCAAAGCTGAAGATAAAACAGAAAATGAAATTCTTGCTGATGCATCTCCTTTAATTGAAGATAATATTAGTCAACTTAAATCTGAAATCTTAAATTTACTCAAGGATAGAGATCTAACGTTCCCCGAAAAAGAAGCTATATTAGCATTAGTTCTGGGTCGAGATAATGCCAATCTACGAGGCATTCAATATCAGAATCCACCTTTAATATTAGATGATGTTTGCACAATTCCTATCGATCTTTATGTAAAAACTTATAATGAATATTGTCAAGGTCATTCAGATTTACCAATTCGAAATGATTTTGATAGCCTAAAACTATATAATTGGAATAGTATAACTGAAAAATTCGAAGAGAGTCCTGAGAATGAAAAAGCAATAAATCCTATTCCAGAGATTAAACGTCTTAAACAAGAAATTCTTAATATCACTTCTTTTATTCGTGATAAAGAAGATGAATTAGATCAACTTCAACAAACACTTAATTTACGAAAAAATATAGAGGAAGTTAAGCATATTTGGAAAAGACCCACAGGAGAATTAAAAGATATAGAATATAAAGAGCAACCTTTACAAGATAAATATTGTCCCACCCCTAACCTCATTCCTAAAACTACAGTTGATTTGCGTAATTTTTTTATGCCGACTCGCAATCAATTAGATTTGGGATCTTGTACTTCATTTGCAGTTGTTGCCATGTATGAAGCAATTATGGCTAGGAATGGTATTAAAGGCGAAAATATTTTGAGTCCCGCATATCTTTATTATTATTCCAATGTATTAAACGGACGCCCAGGTGGAGGCAGTAATTTTTATGAACAATTAGAAATTCTTGGGACGCATGGTGTTTGCTTGGATTCCTTATATACATATGATACAACTTCATCATTAATAGCCCCAACACAGGAAGCAGAAGAAGATGCAAAAAACCATCGTGTTTTATGTGCCAAACAAATTCCATTAATCAATGACCCAGATAAGACAAAGACATTAGAACACAATCATAAACTTCTTACATCGGCTCTATCAGAAGGGTATCCTATAGGTATTTCATTAAAAATATATGATAATCTCGGAAAAGATGGAGCGTTCATATTACATCCAGATGATGCAAAGGATGCCAAGGAGGAGGGTTGGCATGCAATGGTTATCGTAGGTTATTCTGAAGAAAACAATTTCTACATTGTCAGAAACTCTTGGGGTCCTGAATTTGGTGAGAATGGCTACTGCTATATTCCAACTTCTTATCTTGATGACCCTGCATATTTGGATTTTGCTTGTATTATTACTCAAATAACAGATGGGTTCGGTAATGAAGTGCATGAAGTCCCGACGACTTTAGCGAATTTCGATGCTACAGAGATCGAGATAAAGACTGCTGCAATTAGGAATGTAATTTCTAAAACACGGATTGATTTAACCAATAAGCAAAATCTTTATTCTGAATATTATAAATATTACCAACGATTACTTCAGCAGCTTGCCATGCCCAATGTTCAAAAGAATATTACCCTTGCTGCTGAGAATGCCCAGGCTATACAATTTATCAATAGCGAAACTCGAAAACAGCAACTTGAAGAATCTTTCGCTAACAAGATACAAGACTATAAAAAGTATCTACGTAATTCAATTTTCGCTTTTACAGGGTTGTCTATTGCTTTAGGGTTTGGATGGTACTTTAGTGGAAGTTATATAATTGGAATATTAACTTTAATTAGTTTAGCTATTTGCATACTTGCTTGGTGCGGTTATAAATGGTGGGTGCGTATAAAAAGGAAACAACTCCGTGAAGAAGTTGAAAATGTAGCTGCCGAGGCTAAAAAACAGAGAGATCGGTACTTAGAAATGAAAATCAAATTCAATGTAGCTGGTATGTGGCTAAGAAAGTATCATGACCTCTCTATTGAAATCGGGAGAACTTACGACAGATTGGTGAGTTTCAATGAAACTTTGCGCGAGTGGCAGAAAGAATACAAAGATCATTTAGGAGTGGCGAAAAACTCTGATGGTCAAATGTTTCGCATTTTAGACCCAACAAGTCATCTTGATACTTTTTTTCAAACTAATAAATCGTCAATAACAGAACGGATTGATTTACTTCAAACATTTGAATCCTATAATGCCAATATTCAACAGCTAGATACAACTCATAATTATCTAAAACAGACTGTAAGAGACGCTATTGGTGTTTTATTTGATTTCAATATTACCAATTATCTATTAGGAGATGAATATCCATTCCTAGCTCCTATCAATTTGGAACATGAAATGGAAACACTTTTAGCGGTAGGACAACCATCCCATAAAAATCATGCCATAAATGCGACAGCTCCTGCACGGCTTTTATTGGCTTACGTAGATGAAAATAGAAAAAATGAATGGGAAAATACAATCTTGCCGAGTTTCCCAATGCGACCTCTGCAATTATCTTTTTATGACCATACAATGCTGTTATTAATAACGATTCATCCTATATCTTCTAATAACATGTGATTTCTCTAATCGCTGCTTATATTAGAATATTTCTCAATTATTAGATATCTATTAAGAGTATCGCTATTGATAGAGAACTCGAAAATAACCAAATTGATAACTTTACAATTAATTTTTATTCTTGAGGGAGGCTGTCTAACAAGTTTTAGGCGGTATTCAGCATTCGCTCGAACAAATAATTTGCGTATTTGGAAACGGAGAGATTAATACTATTAAAAAATAAAAAGAGGATACCTATTAGTGATATCCTCTTTTTTTAGATTAACCAGGCGGCGGTGCATTACCCTCGCCAATTTTTATTATTTAGGTCTTATCTAAGATTCTAACGCAAAATTAATAATAAAGTTTTAATTTCCCAAATCTAAATTTTGCTACAAGCGATAAATAGACCAATAATCATTACATAACATGGCAAAGTTAGCGATAAAATCGGGTATCAAATCTTTACTACAACGACGGCAATGACTTCTACGTATGTTCGATGGGACAGAAAATGAGATTTATCCGACAGGAAAAACGTTATACCGCCAGTGGCTACGGGCAGACGGTAAGCATTTATCGGGCAACCAGGTGTGAAGGATGCCCTTTGCGTGGAGGGTATCATAAATCAAAACGGAACAGACCGATAGAAGTCAATCACACTTTGGACGACTATAAAGCAAGAGCAAGGGAGTTGCTTACAAGTGAACAGGGGCTTGTTCATCGAAGCAACCGACCCATTGAACCCGAGGCTGTCTTCGGGCAGATAAAAGAAAACGGCAAGTTCAGACGACTCAGACTGAAAGGCATGACCGGAGCGAAAATCGAGTTCGGGCTGAAAGCCATTGCCCATAATCTGAGGAAACGGGCCCTCGCAGTGGCCAAAGGCTCTTTTTTACGGCATTTTCTGTCTCAAAAAGCTTCCGAAAGACCGTTTTTAGGCCCAAAAATCTCAAAAAACGTCATCTTCCGAAAATAAATTCCCCGGCCACCTAATCGCCTTCTATTTATGCAAAAAAGAGACTGCCCAACTTTTTATTGTTAGACAGCCCCTTTTTAGTTTGAAAGAGAATGATTGGTAATTTTGAACCTCTCCCACTCTTGTTTACAACAAAAGCCAGACTTACGCCCGGCTTTCGTTGCGGAGAGGACGAGATTCGAACTCGTGGTAGGATTACTCCTACGTCAGTTTAGCAAACTGGTGGTTTCAGCCACTCACCCACCTCTCCTTGATATTTTGCTTTCTCGGAAAGCGTTGCAAAGGTATATACTTTTTTTAAGCTAAGCAAGTTTTTTAGACCTTTTTTTCAAAAAGGTTTTTGTTTTGCTTTCGTTTTTATTCCAAACCACATTACGACGGCATATTTTAGTGACGGCCGCTACCGCGTATGGCTTTCGTAACAACGCGCAAAGAAAATCTTCTCCTACTGTTACAAATCAGCAAACGGCAAATTTGCGATAGTGATCGTTGGGTGAGTCGACCGAGATCCACTATCGAGCAAGTGGAATGCCACTCGCACCATCGGTATTGATTTTAGACCTCGCGGGAAGTTGCGTACAGTAAAGCGTAGCGTCACAGGCATTCCTACCGGCAAGTCAGCAAAGTCCGATGATGCCACATCCATATCGCCCACTTTGATTGATAGTCCGGTATTTGTATAAAATATCTGCGAAGGACTTGCGTATACCGATGTGGTAACAGCATCATTTTTATAATGAACACTCATCCTACAGTCTCGGGAGGTATTATTCGTAAGCGTAATTTCAAATATAGCAAAATTTCCGCTATAGACGGCCATCGTTGGTCTTACATCAAAACCCTCGAATGTCGACTGCATCGTAGGGCTTGCATTTTCGTTTTGGGTGGAGGACTCCTCTTGTGCCGTAGCTTTATCACCAAATGGGATATTTGTTATACGAAGCGTGGGATGTATCGCCTTGAATGAGTCAAGCAAGTAGAATGCCACTCTCACCATTGGAATCGATGTTATGCCCTGCGGAAAGTTACGAACAGTAAAACGCAAAGCCACAGGCATACCAACCGGCAGGTCCACAAAGTCTGATGAAGCCACATCGATATCACCGACTTTGATTGTCAGGCCGGTATTAGTATAATAAATCTGCGAAGAATTTGCGTATACCGATGTTGTGACACCATCATTCTTATAATGAACGCTCATTCTATAGTCTTTCGAAGTATTATTTGTCAACAGCACATCGAAGATGGCGAACGAGCCTTCGCGGTATGCATTGGTGACTTTCACATCGAACCCAGGCTCAGAGAAATCGACGACAGGCTTGGGCAATTGGCTCGACTGCTTTGGCTGTGATGCTACGGGTTGGGGCTGTCTTTCAGTCGGTGCCGGTTTCGCTGGCACAGCTTTTACATCGGTTTTAATTTCTTTTTCTCCGGGATTGAAACGGAAATCATCGAAGAGGGTACCAACGAGCAATGGATACTGCCGTTGGTCGGTGAGTGTATACGTATCTCTAACAATCGAATTCATGGCATCGGAGAAAGTCAAATTAGGCTTAACAATATTTTGTATCAACGATGCTGCAAAGGGGCTGTTATCACCTTCTCCGTCAAGAGCCACTTTACCACTCTGCGTTGAGAATACGATAACCGAACCGGGCGTGCCTTCCATGCGCGCAAGGCCCTCGGAAACATCGCGCGACCATGATTTCTTAGCATTGCGACAAGCGTCGAGAAATATAAGGCGTGAAGGCGTTCCGGCGGCATCCATACGGTCGACAATATCGTCACAATTAAGTAGTTGCGCTAATTCCGAACGATATTCCAATGCAGCATTAATAGGGATAAGATAGTTCTTACCATCTTCCTGTAATCCATGTCCGGCAAAATAAAATAGGGCTACATCATAATCTGATGCCATTGATGAAAATTTATTTAGAGCCGATTTCATGTCGTTGTATGTACACTCATATATCTGCAACACGTCAAAACCAAGTGACAGCAAAGCCGATGCCACATCCGTAGCATCTTTCTGCGCATTTCTGAGATACGACAGATTGAAATAGTTGGAATTCCCAATCACGAGCGCTAATCGTTTATCAGGGAATTGTGCTTTAGCTGGACTTTCGGCAAGAGAAATCTTAAAATCGGTATCGCGACTCGATGCCTTTGTTGTCCTTAAGAAAAAATCTTTAATCGATAGAGACTCTCCTTTCCCTTCCAATACCTGCCGAGAAAAACGGTATAAAGCACCTGTCGCCAAATCTTTAACCTCCATCGATTGCTTATCGTCAACCCATTTTATCGAGGCCGGATCTTTGAAAGTATCACCTATTTTCAGAGCTTTACCGGCAATCGTTATGGTTGGCGTATTCAATTTCATAATCTGAAATGTTACGTCTTTGATATTATTGGCTGCACTCATTGTAACAAAAGTCAGCAAGACTACGATACAGTTTATCAGTTTTTTCATAACGCTGTATTATTGAGTATTTTGGCCGATTTGCGCACTTCCCCAATCGATTTTAACAACGATATAAGAGAAAAGGCCGCCGTCGGCAAGGTAGCTATAAACGATATATTAAATATTATATAGAACAGAATTTTCAAAATGGTGAGTACAAATTCCCAACCTAAGAAAGATAAAAGAAATAAAACCCATGGCGATTCAACGCCAAGTTTTTGCATCACAGTCGCTGTCAATGTCTCAGATCGCATCAGAGAATATGCAATGACGGTATAGATGAGCATCAATAACGCTATATACCAGTAGTTAACTTTATGTCCGCCAGACGACAACAATCGATAAGCATAATAGGATATCAGCGGCCCCGGCACGTCGCCTATATAACTCTGATGCAAATCATTATCAAAATCACCGATAACAACAATTTTATCATCCATCATTTCTTTAAGTTCGGCGTCAGAATGCATATCCATCAACTGAGCTCCGAGATAGGGATAGCGTATTTCTCCGTGCTCGCCATATGGGAAAACCAGATTGGAGGGCATGGGTACAAACTGCATATTGTAACACAGCGCGCCATCGGATAGGTATATCGGGCCACAGCGACAAATGGTCTTGCCTGTGAGATCTCGGTAGATACGCAAAGCTACCGATTCCTCGCCATCTTGTATAAACTCATATCGCGTAAATCCTGAAAACATATTGTTGCGATAATCGGCCAACGCACTTTTAATATAAATCGCGCTATCCGCCATCTCATATACTCCATCGGCACGGTGCGTTGAAAACACCAAGCGTGGCATGGAAAAAATTGTGGAGAATAAAGCAGAGTCGACTGCCGTTGTAAGACCTTTCTCGAACCTGATATCCAGAAATACGTATTTATAATTCGATTGGGCCGTTACTTTCAAAAAATCGAGTAATTTCTCACGGTCGGTAGCCGGCACATTTCCTATCGTGTCTCCAAACTCATCGACAATAGGAATCAGCTGCTTGTCAATAGCTACATTCACGCACACGGCATCGGATAAACTATCATCTTCTTTATCTTGCGCCAGATAGCCAAAAAGACTCAACGACTCCGAGGCATCTAATAAAGGGAACGACAGATTCGACGCCAAATAGTCAGCCACGACAATAAGCAATGCCACAGCAAGAGCTACGCAACACCGGAGGGCGTTGCGCGACCACTTTATATGCCAATTTCTATTCGTGAACATCATATATAGTTATGGCCGGCATTCAGAGTGCTAAGTTCGTAAGAATACGCCATATATGCAAGAAATTAGATAAAAATGGCCTTGTTGATGCAAAAAAATATGTAATTTGGTGTAACAAAATTAGTGTTGACGTGTCTTAAGGGTAAAATGACACCGACAGAGTTTGAAATATTAGCCCGAAGTCTTAGGCCTACACTCGTAAAGACGGCACGCCGCATGGTCGATAAGGACGATGCCGACGACATAGTGCAGGATACTATGCTCAAATTGTGGAGCATGCGTGATAATTTAGATGAATATCGGTCGGTAGAGGCCTTAGCCGTTATCATAACGAAACGCCTCGCAATAAACATATTGCGCAAGAACAGTAAAGAGTTGCAATTCGACGACATAGAGCTGTCGGAACCGTCAGCCGAAGATATAATTATAGGCCGTCAAACGACCGACTATGTTAATTCTATTCTTGCGTCGCTCCCCGACCCTCAGCAAACGCTTATACGCCTTAGGCACTTGGAGGGATATGACAACGCTGCAATAGCATCTCTTCTTGATATATCAGAAGGGGCTGTACGCACTGCTCTCTCTCGAGCCCGTAAGCGTATCGCCGAAATTTTCAAAACTAACCCTATGAATAAACTATGAATACGACCGAAATACAAGAACTTATAAATCGTTTCCTTGACGGGGAAACAAGTATTGCCGAAGAAAATAAACTATACGATTTTTTTTCTTCCAGATCACATCTGGGAGAGTTGGAAGAATATCGCGCTATGTTTAATTGGTATTCATCACTACCGGATAAAAGCGTTGAACCCAAAATAAAAAGGCATTGGAGTAAAATTATTGCGGTTGCTGCAACAATGGCCATACTTATTGCAATAGGAATTACTGCAATATTATTAACTCGCAAACCTGTAAATGAATTATATGAATGCTACAAAGGCAGCTATGCTATTGTAGACGGGAAGCGATATACCGACATTGCCGAAATTTACGATCGTCTTATCAAAGCCGAAGCTATTGCCGATAGTATCGTAGCCCTTCCCGAGCCGGATTTTAATGACGATTTAGATATAATCATTATAAACAACGCTCTTAATAATATCAACGACTCTATTCTTGTAAAACAAATACGTAGTGAAATATTTGAAAACTCTTAAAACAACATAACATGACAACAAAGAATTTCAAACGCACAATACTATGCATCTCAATGCTTGTCGCAACCTTTGTTGCGGCTTCAGCACAGAGCAAAATAGATAAATACATCGAGCGAATTGAAGGCCTAAACGATGTTACGGTAACTTACAGTGAGAAACGCACGGCAAGCAGGCACAAGCTATATCGCGTTACCAAAGTCGTTACATTTTCAAATTCAAACTTTTATAAACATCTCACACGCGCATTTGAAGAAGAACGCTCAAAAACAGTATCTGCAGTAATGGGCGAAGGCGTTTACACTTATAAATTTGTTAATGGTAAGGTATCAAGCACTTATGTTCTTACTGCCGAGCCATATCCTAATCCTACGAAATTTACTTTTGTAATGAATTGGCAAGACAAAAGTGTTAGCGATAGAGATGATCAGAGCAGCAAAGATTCTAAGCTAAACGACCTTGACGTCAAATTCGCATCGTTATACGACATTTTCGATTTGAATCTACCGCTTATCATCGGTAACGGCGTGAGCATACTAAACGACCTTAACGTTGAGCTTTCGAGCCTGCCGGAATTTAATAGCGCACTGAAATTTTCGGGAGAAGGACCTGTAATCGAATTTTATAACAACAAGAGAGAATCCTCCGCTGAAGAGTAAAAAATAAGGCCATTGTTCAACACTAAAAGGAAATTTGTTTTCATCTACAGAACCTTTTTGTAGCTGCATTGTTTTAATATCAAACCAACTACAAAACTATTATGAAAACGAATTGTCAAAAAGCAGCACAATGTGCAGCAAAAGTATCAAAATCAGCAGCCGAAGTATCGGCTAAATCAGCAGCTCTCGCTGTTAAAGAAGAGGCGAAAGCCGTGAAATGTAAAGTTGAAGAAACAGCGGCTCAAGTTAATGAAAAAGTCTCGGAGAAAGCATGCCAAGTAAAAGCCAAGGCCGCTTGCGCTAAAAAACAGGTGCAAGATAAGGTGCAGAGCACCGTGGCAAAGGCAAAATGCAAAATTGCCAAAGAAGAAGTTGAAGGCCGATCGGCATGCAGTAAAGTAAAAGACAAAATGGACGTTGTACTTGACAAAGCACGCGAAGTAACGGCCAACGTTGTTGAAAAAAGTGCTGATTTCCTTGAGTCTATGGCGTCTAAAAGCCATAAACTCGCCGATAGAATTGATAGCTGATTAAGTATCACTTCTATGATAAAAGCCGTTGGCAAAATGTCAGCGGCTTTTATCGTATATCTTTTCTAAAATTTGCGGAAGCAATGGTGTCGCATCATCATTAACAATTTCCGTCAACGGCGGTTGAACATCGGTTGCCGAAGGGTCAAATTGCTGTGACTCAATGCGTTGTTTCACTTCTTCGCGGTTCGCATTGTTTCGTCTCATCACTCGGAGGATTCTCAATTCTTCAGGAGCTACAATTCTCCATTCAGCATCAACGCTACGGTTTAGGCCACTTTGATAGAGTATAGCAGTTTCTACAAATGCCACCGGAGCGTCAATCGACCGACGCCACTGCTCTATCCTATCTCGCACAGCTCCATGAACTATTTTATTAAGGATCTCAAGTTTTGCCGGGCTGTTGAAAACTACCTCGGCAAGTCGCTTACGATTTATTGCCCCATTAAGATAAATAGACTGCGAGTCTATCGTAGACGCTATTTCTTTCTTAATATTTTCATCTCCATCCATCAGCACCTTTGCCTCGCTATCGCAATCAAAAACTTGAAAGCCAAGGCAACGCAAAATTTTGCTCACCACCGATTTCCCGGAGCCTATTCCTCCGGTTATAGCGATGGTTATCGGTGTCATAGCACTTTCTCTATTAAATACTCGGCACTATCGGCCGACAAATGGATATTACGCAATTCCTCAGGTACTCCCGTGAGATGCAACTTCACATTTTTTGATTCGGGCTGTATCGAATTGTAGTCGGCCACTACTTTGAGCTGATTTTCGCCATTCTGCGATTGGCTTGCCGGAGCCATATATATAACATCAATTTGAGCCGGGAAGGTTATCAACTTTATCCCTTCGGGCACATTTATAGGCTCAACAACTAATTTACGGTTCTTAAACAAGAGCGGCTCTACTTCAAATGTTATATCAACGCTATCAGGTATCAACCTTGACCCTGCCGGGCCCAACAGTTTAACTCGACGCGTCGTTGTTGTTTCGATGCCACTAAGCCGCAGCGCTTCGGTGGGAACAGCCAGATAATCTTCGGGGAGGTCGGAGCCGATAACAAAAACGCTGACGGTATCAACCGATAATTTCGGGCGTCCTACTAACGATGCCTGCGGGCCGGAGGTGGCTTTAACTTCAACTTTTACCGGAAGTCGAAACCCACGGTGCGATGTGTAGGGTATCGAAATGGAATCGGGATACACAAAACTTACCAACGAGCCGCCCGTTGCATTACGCACTATGCCCTTAAGGTCGGCCGACGACAAATGCAGCATATTCTTGCTTCGATAGCCACGGAAATCGATATTAACCGTCGGCACCTGGCCTACTGCCATTTTAAGCAACTGCGAACCTTTGACATTCATGCTTACACTTAACGCATCGGGGCCGAGTGATATCAGTGTGACCGAATCGGGGATATGCGTAATTTTCAGAGGCAAGCGCACGTCGTACTGCTGTTCATCGCCAAGCGACATTACCGACCATAGAATGGTCGAGATGACGACAAACAGCATAAACATCATTGTGTCGCGCCCACGGGGTGAGCGCAACGCAATAATAATTTTCTTAATCATTTCACCTGCTGTTATCACAGGACTTTTTTGTTATTTCTGCTCGGCTTGAACTGCCTGATTAGCATCTTCTGCCGACGGATATACAGAGCCTTTATCAATGCGAAGGGCAACTCCGTTGCTAACTTCTATAACAAAGTATGTATCGCGAACTTCTCTTACAGTTCCGTAAATACCGCCCGCAGTAACGATTTTACTGCCTTTTTGCAGTGACTCACGAAATTTCTTAATTTCTTTCTGTCGTTTCTGTTGCGGACGAATCATAAAGAAATAAAAGATTACGAATAGAAGCACTATCATCATAATGCTACCAAATCCACTGCCGGCATTTGATGCTGCTGCATCAAGAAGAATAAAATTAGTCATATCTTTAATTTATTTTAATGTTTAGCTATTATTCCTTCATCATTCAACATCTTAATTATTGAATAGAGAATCCCATTTATAAATTGGCCACTACGCTGCGTGCTATAGTCGTTGGCAATTTCGATATACTCGTTAAACGTTACAGGCACAGGTATCGTTGGGTAATTTTCGACTTCGGCTATAGCGGTCATCATTATCACGATATCCATAAAAGCCAATCGCTCCGGATCCCACTGCTCGGTATTTATAAAGCGGTCGATATAAGAGCGATACACTTCGCGATTTTTAACTACATACTCAAAAAGTTGCGAGCCAAAGACTTCATCGTCGTGGTTCATAAATTTCGGCAACAATTCAATCCGTCCGATTGTCGGTTCTACCTCTATTTCAGCGTCAACATCAGACTCGCCTATATTAGATGTAAGCCCGGCATAAGAACGTCGTATCGTTTTTAGCACAAAAGTACTCATAATATCGAGGTCGTCGTTCCAATATACCGACCGTGCCTCAAGAGCATCTGAAAGTTCATCAGACGGAACGATAACTACACGCATTATGTCACGCCAGAATGCGGCATCAGTCGCATAATCCGATGTATTATCATCTATATACTTGGCATAAATATCTGATGCCACGATTTTGTCGAGCAGTGAAGATATCATGATATCGCTATCGCGCCACATCGACGGATCTGCCTCCGGATTGTCATCGATATATCGCTTAAGTGCCTCACAATCGCGCAGTGCTGCGACAAAAGAGTTGTCGACAAACTTCATATTTGGGTTCAAGTCTTCGGGCGTGGGCAGATATTTATTTTTTGCCGCTTCAATTCGCTGTTCCTGGAGTGCTGTTATATGAATAGGGAGGGCAAGCAGTGCATGATAGAGGCTATAGGCCATCGATAGCGATTTTTCGAGGTCGTTACGCGCTTTCAGATACATCGAACGGGAATCATCGAATGACGACAAGGTGTCGACAAGCTTCTTAATTCCTTGCTCAAAACCGCGCGTCGTGAAAGATTCGTCGGCTCGTAGAACTCGCTCTACGCCTTTATTCTTCCGTATTACAGTACTAAAAACTACATTCCAAAATTGAATATCATCGGCGATGTCGAGTTTGCGGCGCCTCTTATAATCGGCGTAAACAGCCGATGCCTTTATTGCATCGACCAATTCGTTTATACATGAATCGAATTTATTGCTCCGGTAGCGGTGTTGCATCAATACTGCGTTTACCGTGGCATCATCGCGCAAGGCTCGTCCTACTCTATTCTTCTTAAATGCAGGATCGTTAATAACTACGGCACTGCTACGTTCAAAAGGCAATCCCGAGAGTTTTAATAGAAGGAAAATAAGGTCAAGATAAACCGAATAGCCAAATTTTTTATCACGCGAATCATCTCCCGCAGGAGGGGCCGACATTAGTCTGAAATCGGTGCGTGTTAGCAGATACGAATAAAGAATCTGTACTGTTTTGATTCTTATTAGACTACGGTTTATCATAATTTAATGTACTATTATCTTTTGAGTAATGCAAAGTTACGAAAATTAGTCAACACGACAAAAAGGCGGTGCAAAATTATTGCTCCGCCTCGTTGTCGTTATTTGATGCTAATGGATTCCAGCCCTGCGCACGAAGTGGAAATTCACCGCCATCGCGCGTTACCATGGCATAGCCCAATTCCTGCTTACAAATATAGCCTATCATCTTTACTCCTGCCATCTTTTCGATTTTGTCTCTATCGACTAATGGCACCGTAAAGAGTAGCTCATAATCTTCGCCGCCATTCAGGGCCGCAGTTACCAGATTCATATTAAGTTCTTCGGCCATAACAGCTGTCTGATAGTCAATGGGGATGCGGTCTTCATATATGCGACAGCCGCAATTACTCTGCCGACAAATATGTATCAATTCCGAAGATAGCCCATCGCTTATATCTATCATTGCTGTTGGCATTATTCCTTTATCTGCCAACTCTTTCACTATATCCTTGCGTGCCTCTGGTTTTAATTGCCGTTCAACTAAATATTCTTTGCCAGCAAAATCGGGCTGAAAGTCATTACGACCGGCCGACGCCACTTTTTCGCGTTCAAGCACTTGCAGACCCATATATGCCGCGCCCAAATCGCCACTTACGCATATCAAGTCGGTATCTTTAGCTGTTGAACGCTTTACTGCCCTTCCTCGGGGCGCGTCGCCTATACAGGTTACAGAAATAACAAGGCCTTGATGTGAAGCACATGTATCACCACCGACGATATCTACGCCATAAATTGCACAGGCAAGGCGTATCCCTGAATAGAGCTCTTCTATATGCTCTACCGTAAAACGCTTGGATATCCCTAACGAAACTGTGATCTGCCGCGGGGTGCCATTCATAGCATAAATGTCGGAAAAATTAACGACTGCTGCTTTATAGCCCAAGTGTTTGAGTGGCACGTAAGTGAGGTCGAAATGGACGTTCTCCAACAACATATCGGTCGTTACGAGAATGTCGGTATCGCCTTGATAATTAAGTATCGCGGCATCATCACCTACGGCATACGACGTAGACTCGTTGATACTATCGAGATTCTCGGTGAGTCGGTCAATAAGGCCAAATTCACCGAGTTGCGATATCTCTGTTTGCTGTTGGTCCGACATTTGTATTCTATCAGCAGCGTTCAACCATAGACTTCACGAGCGCCTCTACCGTAGGCTGTGCTTTGAGAGCGGCTTTTTGAACCTCTTCATGCGACGGCACTTCGGTGATATCTTTTCCACCAAGGTCGGTTATAACGGATATGCCGAAAACACGCATATCGGCATGGCGGGCTACTATTACTTCGGGGACGGTGCTCATACCTACGGCATCACCTCCTATAACACGGAAATATTCATATTCGGCAGGCGTTTCAAACGTTGGGCCCGTAGTGCCTACATATACTCCATGTACAAGGCGGATTCCTTTCTCTGCTGCTATGCTATCGGCAAGCGCTATAAGTTTTTTGTCGTATGGCTCTGTCATTGCCGGGAATCGCGGCCCAAGCTCTTCGTAATTCTTCCCCCTCAAAGGATTTTCAGGAAACAGATTAATATGGTCAGTAATAACCATAACATCGCCCACAACAAATCCTCTATTCATACCTCCTGCGGCATTTGATACGAAAAGGGTTTCCACTCCAAGCGCTTTAAAAACTCTCACAGGGAATGTTACGGTCTTCATATCGTATCCTTCATAATAATGGAAACGACCCTGCATTGCCATTACTCTCTTGCCTCCCATAGTGCCAAAAATCAAGTTTCCGCTATGGCCCTGCACTGTCGACACGGGGAAGTTAGGTATTTCGGAATATGGTATATACTGTTTGTTATCAATATGGTCGACAAGCGAACCAAGTCCGGTACCAAGTATTATTGCTATTTCGGGCATTTCGCCTTCGGCATGATGGCGTAAAAAATCTGCTGTCTGTTTAATTTTTTCAAGCATATCGATATATGATATTAGATTACTATTGTTTTCTCTGTGCCAAATAGTTACGAAGCATCTTAGCTATCGTATTTTCGAATGGTGGCTCGCCCATCGGACTTTCGAATTCCACTTCTATAGGCAAATAATAAGTAACAGCCTTTAAGTCGAACGGGAAATATGGATTTGCAGCCAAGCGAACCGCATCTTTTTCTGTTGTTATTATGATACTACGCTGACTCCCTTTCAGCTGCTTATAGCGTTCAAAGAGGTAATCGATATCTTTCTTAGTGTATTGATGATGATCGTCGAATACATCAACCTTCACCTTTGCACCAAAACTTTTAATGTGGCGCACAAATGGCCTTGGGTTTCCTATCCCGGCAACCGCTAAAATGCTGTCGCCCGGAGTCAACCAATCAAGATACGGAACAAAAGTGGCTACCTCGGGGAATACCGGTTTCAATGGCTGATAGGAATAGTGCGAAAAGAATAAATGCTGCGATGGAAAGAGGTCGTAATCATTCAACACACTACGATAATCGAATGGTTTAAGCCCTTTAGGACACTTCGTTACCACAACCATATCAGCACGGTTAATACCACGTGCCGGCTCTCTTAAACGTCCGTAAGGCAGCATTTTATCTTCCGATAATGGATAATTATACTCGGTAACCACTATCGAAATTGCCGGCTTAACATATCTATGCTGAAATGCATCATCAAGAACTATCAAACTGATTTTCGGATCTATACGCAATAGTTCTTCGATACCTACAACTCTATCTTCACATACTGCGACAACAACTTCACCATTGAACTTATGATATATCTGATATGCCTCATCTCCAATGTCGCGTGGCGTTGATGTCCGGCCGGCCATAACAAAACCTTTAGTGTCTCGCCGATAACCTCGACTTAATACCGCTATGTGATGTGTTTGTTTGAATGCCGTTATAATGTACTCAACATGTGGAGTTTTTCCTGTTCCTCCGACGGCGATATTACCTACGGTTATAACAGGGACATCAAATTCAACTTCCTTAAAAATTTTCCAATCGAAGAATTTATTGCGCATATAAGTAATAGCTCCGTATATCTTCGAACACGGCAGCAATACTATCTTGGCAAACCACGAGCGCTTCTTCATCGTTGGATATAGTTTCTTTATTTCACAACAACCGCTTCCATTCTCGCCTGAATGGGATTCATCTCACGCAATTGTTTCAAAATGTATAGGTTTTGCATCGTCTCGCTATCAAACGGGGCTTCAATTTCGAGCCCGTCAAGACTTCCGCCTTCGCGCAAAATCTTTTCCCACAATTTTTCTTCTGTTTGAGGATAGCGCACGACTTCAGTCTTTTTCATGCCAAGGTTTTCAGCCATAGCACCTATTGTAGCGTCGAGAGAACCTATTTGGTCTACAAGTCCAAGATTAAGAGCCGCCGGAGCAATCCATACTCGTCCTTCAGCAATCTCTTTTACAGCATCCTGCGACATCTTACGTCCTTGAGCAACCCTCGAAGTAAAGAGCTCATAGATATTCTCTACGCTTTTCTGCATCGCTTCGTGCTGCGCCGGTGTCATCGCCTGAGTTAACGAGATGCCGGTTGCGCCGGGATTTGTCTCAACGGTACTGAAATTCACCCCAAATTTATCCGTAACAAGGCCCGACAAATCAGGTATCATACCAAAGACTCCTATCGACCCGGTAATGGTTGTACGATCGGCAAATATAGAGTCGGCTCCGCAACTTATATAGTAACCGCCCGAAGCGGCATAGTCGCCCATAGATACATACAAGGGCTTCCCCTTACTCTTGAAATACTCCAATGCTTCCCATATCTGTTCCGAGGCAAAAGCACTGCCGCCGGGCGAATTTACACGTAGCACGAGGCCCTTAACACGCTTATCATCGGCCAGCTTTACTATGTCGGCGGTAACTGTTTCGCCTACGATTCCCTCATCGCCACTATCGGCAATATCACCAACGGCATAATAAACAGCAATATGATCTTTGAGCGACGAGAAAGCATCGCTCTTCGACATTAGATACTCCGATGGAGTAACGAGTCGAGGCTCTGCATCTTTTTTAAGCCCCACATATTCGCTTAAATATGACGGCATTTCCCTGCTATACTTTAAGGCATCAACAAGCTGATCAGAGAGATATGTTTCCGTCTGGCGCGTCGAAATCATAGCTGGTGCCATAGCATATATATTTTCTACCGGAATAGTGCGATTTTCAGCCAGTGTTCCTGCTACATAGCGCCATATAGTATCGCAATACTGTTGCATTTGCAGACGCGCCGGCTCACTCATCGATGTGAGGATATAAGGCTCTACAGCACTCTTGAACGTGCCAACCTTTATAATTTGCATCTTGACTCCGAGCTTGTCAAACATATTTTTGAAGAATGGTGTAACACCACCTACACCATGAATGTCAATGCTACCAATCGGATTTATAAAAAGGCTATCCGCTGTTGATGCTATAAGGTAATCACCTTGACTATACGTGTCGGCATATGCGATTACCCATTTTCCGGAGGCTTTGAATCGACCGATCGCATCTATAAGTTCTTCGCGCGAGGCGGAGGCCATTGCCGACCCCGAACATTTTATATACAATCCTTCTATTTTATTATCATCGGCGGCAAGAGCAAGAGACCTCAACATCTCATCGAGCGTGAGCGACTTCTTGTCATAGCTTTGTATCATCTGAAAGAATGGCTGTCTCTGATAACGCTCCGAGATATCGCCACTCAAGTCAAAATATAAAATAGATTTTTTTTCTATGTTTACTGTCGACGTTGATGCCGTTTTACCAATAATTACACCCATCAACATCACGCCTCCGACTATCAATATAAATAACGATATCCAAAGGCCGGCTACTGTACCTAACAATGAAATAAAAAAGCGTTTTAACATATCGTTCTGTAATGTCGTTTCAAAAAGTGTATATTCTTTGCAAAATTAAAGAATAAATAACAGAGGCACAAATTTTAATTGCAGTCAATATTCAATTTTTTGCCGCTTTAATTGTAAAAAAATATTAAAATCGACATAAAAGTTTGCACACTTGGAAAAGAGAACGTAATTTTGCGATGCAAACGGCGATTTAGTGTAGTGGCCTAGCACGCCACCCTCTCACGGTGGAGACCAGGGTTCGATTCCCTGATTCGCTGCAAAAAAATCCGGTAGATGTATTTCTCGCCGGATTTTTTATTATACATTACATGTCGTAATCACTTTGTGCTTGCCTCCAATATTTCTATTACTTCGGCTTTAGATAATTTCTTAAAACCTCCTTCGTTGATTATTGTAGAGTCGGCTATCGCCGGTATCATTTCATTTGTCACGCCCAGACTTAGAATATCCGATGCCGCACCTATTTCATTTATCCAGTCCTTTAGCGCCTCTATGCCTTCTTCTGCAAGTTGCTGCTCGGTTTTACCTTCTGCCGGAATTCCCCATACCACACGAGCAAACCTTGCAAAACGGCTCAGTCCAAATGGCATTACGTGCCGATAATAGGCATAAGCAATGGCCGATAGTGTCATACCATGCGTTGCATCTGTATGTGCCGAGATTGCTTTACCAATCATGTGCGGCATCCAATCTTGCTTTTTCCCTCGCCCTATCAATGTGTTGAGAGCAAGCGATGAAGCCCACATTAGGTTAGAACGCGCCTCATAGTTTTCAGGGTCATTCATTGCTACTCTACTCGACGCTATCACCGACCGCATAAGGCCCTCCGATATGTAATCGGATGTCGAATCGCCATCCATATCAGAAAAATACTGCTCCATTATATGACTAAAGGTATCATAAATTCCGGCTACCATCTGATATTTCGGCAGAGAGAAGGTGTATCGTGGATTCAATATTGCAAATTTTGGCATAACACGACTGCCAAATACTTTCGTCAATTTCATCTTAGAGGCAGTATTAGTAATAACAGTGCCACCATTCATCTCGGAGCCCGTACCCGACATTGTAAGGACGGCTCCTACAGGAATGATTTTGGCATCTTCTTCCGGTTCGTTTTGATTAACCCAGAAGTTTTGCCACACATCTCCTTCATACCATGCCGAGACGCCTACCGATTTGGCATAATCAATCACAGAGCCTCCGCCTACAGCCAGGATAAAATCTATATTATTCTCTTTAGCGACAGCACGACCCTCTTCAAGTTTTTCAAGTGTTGGATTAGGCATTACACCACACAACTCTACTACTTTTTTATGCGCATCATTCAACGCCCTTTTTACATCGTCGTAAACGCCATTACGCTTTATAGAACCATTGCCATAAACTAATAACACCTTATCGCCAACACTACTTAAAGCTTGCGATAGGTTTTCTTGCGCTTTATCGCCAAAATAAATCTTAGTGGGATTACAATATACAAAATTACCTTTCATAACGCTACTATATTTTCACAAAGATACGCCATAATTCTGAGAAATGATTAACAGCTCTCTGATAATATATTATTTTATATCTACTTGTAGCTACCAAAAAAGAGCCCTCGGAGACAGATGTCTTCGAGGGCTACAGGGGGCGGTTACCTACTTTCCCACTTTCGCAGTATCATCGGCGCGGCAAGGTTTAACTTCTCTGTTCGGAATGGGAAGAGGTGGAGCCCTTGCACTATCACCACCTTAGTGTCTTTGCTCTGTCGCCCGAACAGTTGCACTATCGCTGCTTTGTAGCCGTTGTGCGACTACGGGCGGCCGATATCTCGTAAAAAAGAGCTACATATCGGAAGCTTTGCTGCGGAGTATCTCGCGGTGGCTCAATCTTCGTCGAGCTTTAGTTCGTTTCCGGAACTGTCGGTGGCTGGGCCGACAGCTCTATTTGTTCGTGCATGCTCGCTATTGGCGTCGCATGCTTTACTACTTTTTTGCGGAAAGGGTTTGGGTTATTAGTATCGCTCGGCTATAGACGTTACCGCCTCTGCACCTGCGACCTATCAACGTCATCGTCTTTGACGACCCTTATGTGGAGATCTTATCTTGAGGGGGGCTTCGTGCTTAGATGCTTTCAGCACTTATCCTGGCCAGACGCGGCTACCCGGCGGTGCTCCTGGCGGAACAACCGGTACACCGGTGGTCTGTCCAACACGGTCCTCTCGTACTAGTGTCGGGGCCTCGCAAATCTCCTACGCCCACAACAGATAGGGACCGAACTGTCTCACGACGTTCTGAACCCAGCTCGCGTGCCACTTTAATAGGCGAACAGCCTAACCCTTGGGACCTTCTCCAGCCCCGGGATGTGACGAGCCGACATCGAGGTGCCAAACCACTCCGTCGATATGAGCTCTTGGGAGGGATCAGCCTGTTATCCCCGGAGTACCTTTTATCCTTTGAGCGATGGCCCTTCCATGCGGAACCACCGGATCACTATGCTCTAGTTTCCTACCTGATCGACTTGTCGGTCTCTCAGTCAAGCGCGCTTGTGCCATTACACTCTGCGGCCGGTTACCAATCGGCCTGAGCGCACCTTTAGAAGCCTCCGTTACTCTTTTGGAGGCGACCACCCCAGTCAAACTACCCACCAAGCAGTGTCCTCGCATTATGCGAGTTAGAAACCAAATGTGCAAAGGTCAGTATTTCAAGGGCGACTCCGCAGATACTGGCGTACCTGTTTCAATGTCTCCTGACTATCCTACACATCGCACACCCGGTCCCAATGCTAAGCTGCAGTAAAGGTTCACGGGGTCTTTCCGTCCCGTTGCGGGTAATCGGCATCTTCACCGATACTACAATTTCACCGAGCTCACGGTTGAGACAGTGTCCGGATCATTACACCATTCGTGCAGGTCGGAACTTACCCGACAAGGAATTTCGCTAC
>JAFLUA010000006.1 GCA_022508985.1 Muribaculaceae bacterium | reverse complement strand
AGGCTATTGCTAAATACTTTATTGGCTTAATGGCCAATCGAGGATATTTTTTAATGAAAGACAATATTATCAGCAATGAAAACAAGTCGACACCGGATGCGACCCTGGCACTGCCGCATCCACAACCAAAGACAACAGCTACCGACAACGCAAGCGCATTAACCAGAATAATGTTATCAACATAGGCCTTCTTTAACCAATGCCATGCATTGCGCCGCTCAATTATTAGTTTAACAAAAACGCCTAACGTCAAAATATATACAAATCCGGCCTGAGATATAGCTTCCCAGCCGTCTAAAAGTCGCTCCACTAAGCTAACGGGCACTCCTTTATTTGGATTCAATCCTCGGTATATAATACCCGGAGAGGCCAAACACATAATCGCACCTACTGAAACACCGATAGCCAAAGGTAATAGAGCGCTTTTAGAAGTTTCCTTTCGATACACAAGCATATACACTCCCAGGCTTAATGCCAATGGGATAGAAACTCCTTCAAGAGTCCAACCGGCTATGATACCGGGTATTAACAACAGCCAGTCAATGCGATGAATCGTGCGCCGTTGCAAAGATGGGATAGATAACAATACCATGCATACCGCCACAAATGTCCATAAATAAATTACCGAACCTGTCATCCATAACATTGTTTCAGCAAAACCCGGAAAAAACAATATAATAAGGGCACAAATGAAAATAATATTAAGAGCTGTTACTCTACCTGCAAATTTCGTTAAGAGTGTAATAAATAACACAAAAACGCCGGCATTGACGACGTTAAACGCTATTTTGCCCCAGATTCCACTAAATAGCTGCACTACTATAAGACCAAGAGTGCGTCCGTTGGTAGTAAAATAGTGTGTGTATTGCGACAATAAAACATCTTGTATCGACGCCACCTTTTGGCTCATGCCTTTTGCCAAATTAAATTTATAACTAAAATCGTCCTTATACTCCGGTGCCAGATAATTCAAGAGAAACATTGCTCCGAAAATTGCAATGAACGCAAGATACGCTTTCCAAAAATGTTTAAAGTGCTTTTTCATAGAAGTGCGAAAATGTCAAAAACTCTGCATTATATTTTTTTAGAAAAAGTATTAATTCGGCCAATCGTGTCAATAATTTGTCACCGGAATTATATTTTATCGCAGCCGGAATTTTTACATTGGCTAACGTCAAATCGGCAAATTGCCATGGATGAAAATATAAAACCAGCAACTCGGCATTTAATAAAGCCCTTTTGCACAAAGATTTATATACGTGCATCGGATATGCTTGTAAGGCAAGCCAGAACAGAGGGATGCGCAAAGCAGGAGTAACCGAAACCGGAATCTCCATTATACCATGCTGAAAAAACGGCGTTTTAGGGCGCTTCAGATGGTTATATCGGCCTGGCATAAATGTAGGGTGTAATGAAGAATCATATTTATATCCGGCTTTCTTCAACTTTATATAGTCGACGTTCCCCATTCTGGGCTGACGATAACCGCTTATGAGACAATCGAATGAGCGTTCAAGAATACTCTTAGATTCAAAATAATCGAGTGAGGGTTGCTGATGATTACAGCCATGCGAAGCCAACTCGTGCCCAGAGTCTATAATCCGGCGTATAATGTCTTTCTCATGCAAGGCGAAATCGGTTGTGCTAAAAAAAGTAGCCTCGATGTTATAATCGTCCAAGAGGTTCAATAATCGCTCAGTTCCTATTTTTGATATCTCAAACATATCGTCTTCGCTAATCTTAGCGCCCATTTCGAGCGGAAGGTCGAATTCTTCAACGTCGAAACTAAGAAGCACGCGCAGATTTTCAGATATTGCTTTCGGCACAGACACTGAGCTGGACTGATTATTTTTCAACTCGTTTTACGAAATATACCGGTCGATTTTTAGTCTCATTAAAAATCCTGCCAATATATTCACCTATTATCCCAAAACACATAATCTGAATACCGCCGAGAAATAAAATTATCACCACCAAGGTAGGAAAACCTTTCACGGGATCGCCATAAAGCATTGTTCGGCAGATAATGAATAGCAAATATACAACTGCAGCCAACGACACGAAGAGCCCGAAGACCGTCATAAACTTTATAGGTGCTGTAGAATGAGCCGTTATGGCGTTAATAGCTAAATTGGTAAGATTTCTGGAGCCCATCGAAGAGCGTCCGGCGAGCCGATCTTGTTGCTCAAAAGTTATTTCTTTCTTTTTAAAGCCAATCCAGCTATATAAGCCCTTGGTATAACGCTCTGATTCTCTAAGCGCTTTCAGCGCCTCGATACATTTACGGTCGAGGAGGCGGAAATCGCCCACGTTTTGCAAAATATTTATGTCGGAAGTATCGGCAAGGAACTTATAAAAACCCAGCGATAATTTTTTCCTCAACCACGACTCTTTGCCACGCTCCTTCCTTTTACCATATACATCGTCATATCCCTGTTCCCAATACATTACCATCTCGGGAATTACCGAAACGGGGTGCTGCAAGTCGGCATCCATAATAACGACGCAATCGCCATCGGCATTATCGAAACCGGCAAGCATAGCCGCTTCCTTGCCGAAATTTCTTGATAAATCAATAAAACAAGCACGCTCATCTTCAGCTCTGAAGTTGCAGATAATATCCAAAGTATTGTCGGTGCTGCCGTCGTTAACAAAAAGGAACTGCCACTGATAAGTTCTATTGTCATCGGCGAGTTTTTTTAACTCGTTCCACAACAGCGGCAAAGAATCTTCTTCGTTATAGCACGGGATGAGTACGGTAATTTTCTTCATAATACTAAATTTCGATAATCGCACCTATTGATCACGCATCTTTTTCTTGATTTTATAAATTACGTTGGCAATTGAATTTAGGAAGGGGAACCAGCTAAGTATTTTTCTACATAGCAGAAAATAAGGCTCGTGTTCTATTTCTACATTAATATTAGCCAAGAAAGTTACATTGTCGATGTATTCGACTCTAATATTTGTTATACGCTGCTCAATCTCGCCAGTAATACCATTATCACGTACAAGTTGAAGAGAAGCTTCATTTTTAAAGCTAAGCCTGGGCAACAATTTCATATTACTGCTGAAGTAATGAAATATGCGGCAATCGTTTAAAAAAATTATTGAGCGCTTTGGATATATGCTCTGCATATTATAGCATCCGGGCAAATCTTTTATAAGATTACCGACTTGATAATTAGCACGCCACATATCGGGCTGATCTTTATGAAAGCCCAATTTTGTAGAGCTATAAATCCATAAATTATGCCATAAATCAAAAAAATCTTTCGCCGTTTGAGTGTTTCTGACAAGAATGACGCCACCATTATAATAGTGCGAAATCTTATCATCATCGTCTGGATGCGTTCCGGTTACTTCATAATATTGCCTCAACTGCGGATGCACACCATCATTATTCCAATCATCGCGATGTTGATTAAACACAGCTCCGACGTCGCATTTATAGTCTTCTAAATCGTCGAGAGGGCCGGTAACAACAGTGTCGTTATCGATATAGAGGAAGTCTCCATCGACGTACTTAGGCAGCGATGTTTTAATAAAGCGTGATTTTTGTATCGATTTATACTTTTGCCCGAGCGTTATTTCTACAATTTTATCGGCATAATCTTTAACGAAAGCACGAGAGCCGTTCAATCTGCCCAAGGTGCCATTATCGGCGAGCAAGTAAACTTCAGCCGACGGATTATAACGCTTAAGCGAACACATCGACACAAGCGTTTGCTCGGCATAATAATCTGATTCACTACTTACTAATATGTAAACGACTTTCATACAAAATCAAATATCTATTCTCCATCCCACAGATTGGGCTCACTTAGTTTTCAAAATGGCATTTTCTTCTAATAAAATTTTAATGCCGCTTTGAATATCGATTTCGGGAGTCCAACCTAAAACATCCTTAGCAAGAGCAATCTGTGCTACCGAACGCATCGGATTAATTTTGTCGTATGGTAGACGCCCCCAATCGGCATTCACTTTTTTACCACTTATGTCCTCAATAATATTTGCGATCTCTCTTATATCATAACCGACACCGGAGCCTAATTGGAACTCTATAAAATCATTCGGCAAATTCGGCACTTGTTTTAGGAGCAAATAGAAGAACCGAGCAATGTCATCAACATGTATAAAATCGAGCACTTGATATCCATTTGTAAACGGGATGGGCTCTGTTGAATCTAAAGCCTCTATCATATAATCAATCACCTTTTTCCGTCTATTCACTCTTCCATAAGGAGTGTAAAGAATAACATTAACCCATTTCCATTGATATATTTCTTTAAAATACTGAAGAATCGGCCTACATGCTGCTTTTGTGGCGGCATAAAGATTAGATGGAGACACGGAGCCGTTGACATTGACAGATTCTAAAAAACTCCCAACATTGATAAAAAAACTACAATCAGTAGCCGAGAGAGCTTCCAACAATTTTGTTGTAAACAATATGTTTGAATCTACCAATTGGTTTACAGTTTCTGTATCTGAAGCGTTAGAAATAAATGCAGCTAAATGTAGTACGAGATCAGGGTTGAACTCTATAATCTTTTCTCTCATACTATTTCCGCTAACAATCAATTCGACACTCTCTCCAAATAGCGTAGATGCCAGATTGGGCTGGCGTACGAGCAATGCTACGCAAAACTCGTTAGATGCGATAAGTTGTTTCACAACCGTTTTTCCAACAAAGCCAGTAGCACCGGTGACAAGAATTTTCATATCGCTATAAGAAATCACTAACGAATTGACGGATAGCCTCAATGATAAATGCGACCATTTTATCGGTTAGCCCCGGATAAACTCCTATCCAAAAAGTATTTTCTAAAACATAATCGGTATTTTTGAGTTCACCTATCACTCTAAAATCACTGCCGGGCATAAATTGGTCAAAAGCCGGATGTTTAATTAAATTGCCGGCAAACATTGTTCTTGTCTGAATCTTACGTTTTTCGAGATAAGACGTAAGTCGATTTCTTGTAAAAGGGGCTCCGGGTTTTATTGTGATAGCAAAGCCAAACCAAGATGGATTCGTGTTTTTCTCTGCCTTGGGGAGTTGAAGCCATGCTATATTATCGAGACCATCGCTTAATTTTTTAAAATTCTCGCGTCGCTTTTCTACGAAGTAATCAAGTTTTTCCAGTTGCGCGCACCCAATAGCTGCTTGCATATCGGTTATCTTCAAATTAAACCCCATATGGCTATAGACATATTTGTGGTCATATCCCACGGGAAGATTACCAAAAGTGCCCGAGAAACGACACCCGCAAGAGTTGTCGACCCCAGCACTGCAATTGCAATCACGCCCCCAATCTCTGAAAGAACGCACTATTTTGTTGAGAAGTGGATCGTTTGTGTAAACAGCCCCACCTTCCCCCATCGTTAAATGGTGAGCAGGATAAAACGATGATGTTCCTATATGGCCCCATGTCCCCGTTTTTTTGGTGATTCCACCAACAGAAGCATCCGCACCTAAAGCGTCACAATTATCTTCTATTAGCCACAAGGAATGCTTCTGGCAAAACTTATACACAGCTTCCACGTTAAAAGGATTGCCCAATGAATGAGCCAAGACAACCGCTTTTGTTTTCGGCGAAAGGGCCTTCTCCAAATAAGAACAATCTATATTGTAGGTATCTAAGTCAATATCAACAAAAACAGGGACTGCTCCAAATTGCATTATAGGGGAAACTGTCGTTGGGAATGCGCATGCAACAGTAATTACTTCATCACCTCTTTTTATAGCTTTTTCTTTAAGCAAGGGAGATGTTAATGCAAAAAAAGCGAGCAAATTAGCTGAAGACCCAGAATTTGTTAAACTTACATACTTAACGTTTAACCATTTAGCAAAATCTTTTTCAAACTTATTAGCCCACGCACCTGCAGTGAGCCAAAAATCCAATGAAGAACTTATAAGATTTTTCAGCTCATTCTCGTTGAATACCCTTCCCCCATAACGTATAGAATCACGATCGGGGATGAAAAAATCTTCTGAGGTGGCATGAACCAATGTATAATACTTTGCTGTCAAAGCCAATATTTCCTCTTTGAGTCTTTCTTGTTCTTCCATAGATTGTTAAGAATTTTACAAAAGATATCTGCAATCAACTATTTTTTTTTGAGTTAGACTCGCCAAATCTTTGAATTCCTCTGTGGCGCTAAGAATAATAAAAACATCTGCTTCGTCTAATATATGTGAAAACGTATCACAATATCGGATTCTAAGCTCCGGATAGCTATTATCAAATGCTTTCGCGGCAAGTGAGTCATAACCTAATATGTCTTTATAACCACGAGCTAACAAGCCGGCTATTATCTTGGCACTTGGCGATTCTCTCACATCGTCGGTAGCGGGCTTTGATGAAAGCCCTAAAATACCGATTTTAACACTCTTGTTTTCAATAACTTCCTTAATTATTTTGTCGATTGTAAATTCGGAAATTTTATCATTCGTTGAAATTACTTCACGCAGAATGGCAGCATCAAATCCGTTTGATTCTGAGAGTGATAACAATGCTTTAGTATCTTTCGGCAAGCAATATCCGCCATATCCGCATCCAGGGTAGAAATACGAAGCCATGCCACCATTTCCCCAGCGAGAATCCTCATGAAGAATCTTAAAAGCCCGTTTAACATCGATATCGCCGATTTTATCGGCGCACATTGCCATCTCATTGGAGAAGCTGATAAGACACGCCAATACCGAATTTGACAGATACTTTATGTACTCAGCCGTATTCAGCGACACGAAATGTAATGGGGCCGACTGCCGCGAATAAACGTCTTTTAATATTCCCTGAGCTTTATCGTCGTTTGCTCCTATTACAATACGGCCAGGATTCATAAAATCTTCCCAACAGTGGCCTTCTCTCAGAAACTCAGGATTATTAGCCAGGGAGTAATTAAAATCTCTTTTCCGTTCTTCAATATATGGTATCAACTTTGAAGAGCAGGTTGAAGGAGGCACAGAAGATTTAACAACAAAAACTCGGTATTCATTATCTGTGATATTTTTTAAGGTCATATCGATAGCACCGAATAATGGGTTCAAATCGACTTCGCCATGTTGCCCCGTCGGGGTTCCGACACAATAAAATATGCATTCACTTTCTTTCAAAGCGCTATAGCAATCGCAACTCGGTGTCGGATAAAAATTTCTATCAATGTAGGTTTTCAGTGCAATATCGAGGCCCGGTTCTTGAAATGGCAGCAAACCACTGCTAATGGTCTGTAATCGTTTCTCGTCACTTTCTATACCATACACGGTATGACCATATTTCGCCAGTCCCAGAGCGGTTGTCAGGCCAACAAAACCTAAACCTATTACTGAAATTACCATATCTGCGATACCTTCTCTATTTCTTTTAAGTGCAGCAACAAGCGCCTTACCCCATCTTGTACACTAATTTCTGGATCATAACCCAATATTTTTCTTGCTTTATCTATATTAGGGCGGCGTCTCGAAGGGTTATCGGTAAGGTAATCTTTGTCATCAGACTGTCTGAATACGATTTCTCCTTTATAATTTAATAATTCTTCGGCTATTTTCTTATACAACTCGGCTAATTGCACAACACTTATTTCATCGGAATCAATGCCGATATTATAATAACCATAATCGCCATGAAGCAATATTTTGAGATAGCCCACTATAGCATCGGAAATATAACAGAAAGTTCTCGTTGCCATGCCATCGGACAATACTACTATATCCGAATTATTTATGGCGGCATGCGAAAAGTCGGCTACCACTCGTTTATCATCTAATCTCATACCTGGTCCGTAGTTGTTGAACGGACGAACGACTCCGATAGGCATATCGAACTTATCGGCATATACTCTGCATAAAGTCTCACCAATTCGTTTCGATTCATCATAGCAAGCGCGCGGACCGGTACACGATACAGACCCTCTATATTCTTCATCGGTTGGTATAGCCTCGGGGGTAGGGTCGCCATATATTTCACTGGAGGAAAAAAATAGAAAGCCTCGCAAATTCTTGTTCTTATAATAGTCTAATAGTTTTTTTAGGCCCAAGACATTGGCTTCTATTGTTTCAATCGGATGAGAACGATAATATGTCGGTGAGGCAATCGACGCCATATGAACGACATAATCGACAGATTCAATATCACATAGAACGTCGAGGCTGTCGTTTACGATGTCAAACTTCCGAATATCAAACTTATTATTCTCCGATAACTCATCTATCCATTTCGGGCGTTCTAATATATAATTATCAAGTGCAATAATTTTTCTAAACCCAAATACATCTGATTTGTTGTTAAGGAAATTCAGCAGATAGTAACCTAAAAAACCCGCACACCCGGTAACTAAGATAGTGGCATCTTTCAGTTTATTCTTCTCTACTTCGGATAGTTTCAATAGAGAATAGTCGAAATCTTGTTGTAATATTGTTGTTATCATTATCAAGTCGAAATTTAAAATCCTACATCCACGGGGGAGTCCCGCTTGCTACCAGACTCTCCAAATATTCCTTTTCCTCCACGCTATCCATGCACTGCCAAAATCCGTCGTGTCGATAAGCCATAAGTTCTCGATCATTGCACAACTTCATCATAGCATCAACTTCTAAGATAGAATTGTCATCGGATAAGTAATTAAATACACGAGGCTCCAAAACCATGAAACCGGCATTTATCAGCTCTCCCGAATGTCCTTTTTCATGAAAAGCTCTTACAAGTCCGTTTGTGTCGATATCGGCAACACCTTTCTCAATTGTATCAGGCCATCTGACAGCAGTTATGGTTGCTTGTTTTCCGTGAGCACGATGAAAATGGAGTAGTTTTGTCAAATCGACATCACACAGGCCATCTCCGTAGGTTAGCATAATAGTTTGGTCTCCGATATACTTTTGCACTCTTTTAAGCCGGCCACCGGTCTGTGTAGACTCACCTGTATCTACTACCATAATATTACAAGCCATATTTCCGGCATTATGGAAGGCAAAGGCAAAATCATCATGTTTCACGGGTGCAATGTGGTAATGCTCGCCAAGGTTGTCGATAAGGTAGTTGCATTTATATCCGGCACATACTATAAACTCATTAAAGCCATAATGAGAATAAATATTGATGATATGAATCAAAATCGGCAAACCGCCAATTTCGACCATAGCTTTCGGCTTGATTCGAGTTTCGTCACCCATACGAGAACCGATTCCCCCGGCTAGGATTACCACTTTCATATATGAAGTTTTCTTTTAACTACATCTGCAAAACACGAGATTTCGTGTGCAAAACGCTTGTATTTCTTGCGGAATTTATGATTTTTTCTGTAAAATAACCGGCATATATTAAAAATAGGATGTAGTAATCGACCATAAAATGAGGTATTAGGTCCATGCGACAAAAGAACCATGCACTTAAAGATCTGAGCGCCGCTATGGTTTAAGCCCCCTATTCGCCAAAACTGCCGTTTATTCATTTCATTTTCTAATCGAAACCTCTTATACTGCGACAGTTGTAATGCCTTATAATTTTGATAAATATCATTCAGGTAGCCGGTGGAATCATAATTCCAAAATCTCACATTATCTCGAGATGCCAATACGGGATACTCAGGAAGATATAAAGTTTTGCCTCGCAAACAATTAAAGCCTACATAGTATATGTGAATATACATATTGTCAATGTTTCTTGACACCACACTATCGAATAAGCCTTCGCTTTTGAATATTATGCCCGTTATCAAATTTGCTCTCCAATTATTGTTTAGCAAATTATCAAACCCCGGAGATGATAAGGTCGAGACAAGAGAGTCATCACGGTAAGATAATTTTTCCCGTACATCTTCTGAGGCTCGTTCTATTTTTATGTGTGAAGGTATGATGCAAGCGATTTCGTTATCATTTTTGATTTCATTTATAGCATTTCTAAGATAGTCTAATTGGCAATAATCATCATCGCTTTGAATCATTGCATACTCTGCATCACACAATTCCAAAATGAGAAATAAATTTTTCTGCAGTCCTACATTAATATCATTTTTGCGAATTTTGATTATAATATCCGGGTTGCATTCTATAAAGTCAATCACAGCCTCATAGGTGCCATCGTCGGAGCAATTATCCGATATTTTTATTCTGATATCGTAATCAATCTGTCGTATAATGGTAGAAAGGTGTGTTAAGTTTTTAATAAGTTGTTCTCGACGATTAAAGGTAGGGATGAGAATATCTAAACTCATTTTTCTTTTATTTTTAAGATTAAATCCTTTTATCACACGGGCTTTAATATCTAAAAGAGACTGTTCGGACTGCGGCGAATTGTTGATATAGTCGCTATTAATAGCACATTTTTTATCTGCGGTAGCATAATAGTGAGCAACAATGCTATCGGTGATATACTTTTCTGAACTCTTACATTTAACCTGACAATTATATTTCCCGTCGAGTTCTTTTATCAAATAATGATGCTTTTCGTTTGTCAAAGCCAATGAAGGCTGATCTTCGTGTAATCGGTATACTCTATTATCTTCACACCACCTCTGATGCCATTCTTCAAAGAATTGATGTACGCGCGAGGTATCATCTAACAACATTACTCCACTATTAAAATAAGGCATCGAGGCATCTATCACATTTCCAGTCGTAGCCTCATAGTTTTGCACGACTTTCGACGGTCTATCAGCCAAAAGTTCGTGTTTATTTAGTACTGCACCAATCTCAATATCTTTGTCATATAATTCTTGTATTGGCCCCCAAACAATTGTATCGGTATCTAAAAAGATAAACTTGCCATTTATTATTTGACGCAAAGAAGTTTTTAAGTATCGCGATTTTTCAGTGGTTGAATAATTTGTCGGGATGTCTTTTATTATAAGTTCATCTACATATTTTGACAGGCTATCCCCACTAAGAATTTTTGCCGTTGTTTTATCGGTAACGAGAGTTATCTGTGCTTGCGGGTTATAATACCTCAATGAAAACATTGACCACGAAGCCTGCTTTACATATTTGCTATGCTCGTCACAAACTAAAATGTAAACGACCTTAATTTTCATTACAAAAATGCACCGTTATCTTGCATAGATAACTTCCTATTCTTTAAGGTCGCCGGCAAGCTCTTTATAAATTTAAATAACAACGGGAGAAACCACGTTGGGCGGTAAATTAAGCAATCGGACATCAACACAAGTGTGCGTTTGATTGCCTTACTTTTCTTTCGAGTGGGGTCGCTAATAGCCTCAAGCCACGAGACTAAACGTAAATGATAATTTTTTTCGGGTCTCTCATTACGATTTTCACGATTATGCACGGCTAATATTTTAGGTGCGATACCCAAAGCGCAGCCATGGAACTCCATTCGACGACAGAGGTTGGAGTCTTCACCCCAATGGAAAAAAGTTGGAGAAAAGCCCCCTACTTTTCGCAGAGCGTCGCAACGTAGCAACCAGTGTGCAGCCTGGAGAGTTCTTCCGGAGACATTATACAGATCTTCAGGTAAATTCCCGTGTATTATAAAATCGTCTTTTAATTCTTTGGGAAGGCTTTGAGAAAACACCTTGTCAATCTTTCGTTCGCCGGCATATACTTGCATCGGAGATATTATGCCGTAATCGGGATGTTTTTCTGCGATTTCAACAAGCGTTGCTATTGCCGTCGGCTCAATCCATGCATCTTGATTAAGGAGGTAGACGTAATCATAGCCTTTTTCAATAGCATACCGAAGCCCTATATTATTGGCCTGACCAAATCCTATGTTGTTATCGTTAGATATTAATCTAACCGACGGATATTTTTCTTTTATTATTTTGGCGGTATTATCGTCGGAATTGTTATCGACAACCAACAAATCGATATTCTCGAGGCCGTTACATAGTCGGCCCATAGGCGCATCTATATAGTCTGCACCATTGAAAGTTACGATAACAACAAGAATTTTTTGAGCGTCCAAGTAATTTCTGATTAGAATATCACTCAATCCGTTCCATACCAACAACCCAATTCTCGTGGATTAATGAAGATTTGCGTTGACTTACCCGCGGGAATACATTGCCAAAGTTATCTATCCCGGAGACAACGTCGAACATCAAATTTGAGTTTTCTGTCGTTTGTCTTGCAACGTGACGCTCCTGGATGTCGAATACAATTTTATAAGAGCCTGGAGCTAAAGTATAGGGGGGAATTACGAAACAGAATCGATATTTACCCGGAGATAAGGTCTTAATCTGGTTAATGTCGTTGTAGTCGGCACGCGCCAAGGGGCTATCATATTGGCTGTATATGTTAAATCCGATCACGATTTCGTCCATTTGTCGACCTATTACAACGTCAAACTCCAATTCAATCGGTGAAGAATTCTCAAAAGCGCCATCGTTAGTTGACGTCGACGATAGCACGGCACGCGTCAGAGCGATAATAGCGGGGTCTCCATCAATCCCTACGTATTGAGTGTTTAACGGCAAGGCTTCGTCATTATAACCATTGCTAATCGCATACTCGCTAAGATATTTGCGAACAGCCGATCGTATATCGCCATCGTATTTCATGTGTCCGCTGTCGAGAACAATGCCCCTACTGCATAGCAATTGCATGTTGCGAGTACTATGTGTAACAAAAAGGACGGTTCTGCCTTCGTCTTGAGAAATAGACAGCATTTTATTTATCGCTTTTTTCTTGAACGCCATGTCGCCAACTGCAAGGACTTCGTCGACGACAAGAATTTCCGGCAGGAGGAATGTTGCAATCGAAAAGCCAAGACGCACCGTCATACCGCTTGAATAACGTTTTACCGGAGTATCTATATATCTATCAATACCGGCAAAGTCGACGATTTCATCAAATCTTCGCTTTATATCGTTATGACTCATTCCAAGGATTGTACCATTCATGAAAATATTCTCGCGGCCTGTAAGGTCGGGGTGAAAACCGGTGCCTACCTCCAAGAGCGAGGCTACCCGTCCTTTAATACCGATATATCCCCTTGTCGGTGTGGTAATATGCGAAAGAATTTTCAATAAGGTAGATTTCCCAGAGCCGTTTTGCCCCATAATACCCACCACTTCGCCTTGTCGGACTTGAAAAGAAACATCCTTCAATGCCCAGACGAAATTGGTATTGCCTTTTTTGCTGCGAATATTTTCCTCACCCAAAAGTTCAAAAGGGTCTTCTTCCTTTTTCACCCTCATTTGCCACCAACGCTTTAGGTCGTCGCTTAAAGTTCCGGCACCGACACTTCTGAGGGAGTATAATTTGCTTACGTTATTGAAGTCTAATACAATGTCGCTCATAATTGAAATCCTCCGGTTAGACAGTATCCATGTAATTTTGTTCTACACGATTGAATATCAAGAGTGATACTATGAGGAAGACCATCATGCATAAAAAGCTATAACCTAACGACAGCCAACTAAAATTGCTGGTACCGAGCCAACCATATTTAAAAGCATCGAAAAGTGGTGATAGCGGATTAAGGCTAATGAACAAACGATACTTTTCGGGAATCACTTCCAGCGGATAGACTATAGGTGTTGCGTACATCAACAACTGCAGAAAATATGTAATTAATATCTGAAGGTCACGATATTTGTAAGTAAAGGAAGTCACTAACAAGCCCCAGGAGATACCAAATAATGCCAACATGACAAAGTAAACGGGGAAGAGCAATAAAGTCCAATTAGGATATATTGCGGCATCGATTGAGATGCACCAGAAATATATCACCAAAAATAGCATAAACTGGACCGACATTCTACCGAGAGAAGACAAAGCCGACGATATCGGTAACACCAATCTGGGAAAGTAGACCTTGCCGAAGAGGTTTGCATTGGTAACCAAAAAGTTATTTGTAGCGGAAAAACAGTCGTTAAAATAGTTCCACATCAATATACCACTCATGTAGAAAAGTGGTTTTGGTACTCCTTCGGTTCCTAATCCAGCCAAGCCACCAAAAATAAACATATATATTAAGATTGTGAGGAGCGACTGTAGAACATACCAAAACGGGCCAAGGACTGTATGTTTGTATAAGGCCACAAGATTACGCCTTACAAACATTTTTATAAGGTCGCGATAGCTCCATAAAGCTTTCAGGTCGAGGTCGAACCAAACTCTTTTTGGCACGATAACGCTGTCCCACTGAGTAAACTCGTCGATAGATTTAGCCAATTTTTATAGTTTTAATTTGTTGATTAATTACAGGAGCGAATTCAAAGGGGCCCCCGATTACTTGCTTTTGCCATAACCATAGCCATAAGAGCCATAGTGATAGCCATAACGATGGTAGCCGTATTTGCCCCTTACCTTCTCAACGCCATTCAATATAATAGCAAGGTTGCCATATTTCTTGTCGGCATACCACTGTTCGATATCAGGCAACATGTCTCTGTATAGCTTCTTCACTCTCACTACAAAAAGCGTTAAGTCGGCATACATACTTATCACAGTTGAATCGGCAACGATTTCGACAGGCGGACAGTCTAAAATCACAAAATCATACTCTTGCTTTAATCCCTCGAGCATCTGCTTAAAACGCGGTGAATAAAGAAGCTCGGCAGGGTTTGGAGGCAAAGAACCGCATGGCAAGACATCAACCTTCTCAAGTTTAACAATAAGATTGTGATAATCACCTTCTTGACCGCTAAGATAATTTGACACGCCTACTTTAGGGCTCTCGACATAACGCGATAACGAGCCCTTTCGAAGGTCGAGGTCGATAACTATTACTTTCTTTTTTCTTATTGCAATAGCCTGTGACAGGTTAGCTGAGATAAATGTTTTGCCACTTCCGGGAGTTAGAGACGTCAACATTACAATCTTGTGATTGTTGCCAAAACCTAATAGAAACTCTAAGTTTGTTCTAATAACTCGGAAAGCTTCATTAATGATGTTTCTGCTGTGTTCTTTCACAACAACCGCCGGAGTAACTTTATGACCATCTTTTGTCTTTAACAATTTCTTAGAACCATCATCAAACAAAGGAATATCGCCGCCATATGGTACGCTTAAGCCCTCCAAGTCATTACGTCCGGTAATTCTTGTATTGAAAAACTCTTTAGCGCCCAATATTACAGTAGGCACTACAAGAGCGATAAGGAAAGCCAACATGTAGGCTTTTTGCGGAACCGGGGCCACAGGTGCGCCACTGCCAAAAGGCGGCTCGATAAATTGGTTGTTATATACATCGAAAGCCTGCGACAACTCATTTTCTTCTCTGCGCTCAAGCAAATACAAATAGAGATGTTCTTTAACCTTTTGTTGACGTTCTACAGATAGCAATTGCTGAGATTTTTGGGGTGCCGTAGCAATTCTCGACACGGCTTGTCCGCGCTGCCCACGCAGCTGATTGCCTTTTGACTGAAGCATAACAAGCTCGTAATCCAACGATTGCAATATCGAACCTCTGAGGGCGGCCAAGTTCTCATCAAGGTCTTTAACCAAAGGATTATGAACAGAAGTTGAAGCAAGGTGGTTATTTCGCTTCAACATCACTTCATTATATTGTGCGATAAGTGATTCGATATTAGAGTTTGTGATACCCGAGTTTGCCGGCAACAGTTGATTATCGTGCTGTCCGTCGGTAAGATAATCTCTAATATATCTTGTCATATATTCTTGGTTGCTGAGTTGCTGTAACGAATGCTCGGCCTCATTAACCTGAGATTGAGCCATACTTCCTTCGGTTTTAACATCAAGGATTAGATTTTGCGATTTCCATGCCGAGATACTCCGCTCTACATCACCTAACTCATCTTCGATCAATGAAAGGCGTTCTTTAATGAACTTGTCGGTATTTACTGTCTTGAGATTGCGATCTTTTATCCAATTCTCGTTATAAACACCAACCAAAGTGTTAAGAACATCTTCGGCACGTTTTTTAGACACGTCGCGATAGTTTATATCAATAATAGTCGAGTTCTTAACACGCAACACAGGCGAAATATTCGCTTTTACGGCGGCGGCCGACGAATATACGCTTTTGTGCAGAACAGTCAGGTCTTTTGTCGGCACGGCGCCTTCAGGCGAAGTCGAAGTAACCACGATGCGACCTATTGTAGTGGTAATAGTATCGTTAAGGTGACCTTTTATCTGGTTCTCAGCCTTGTCTTTACCTCCCAATCCTTTTATTGTTAAAGCGCCATCAACTGCTACATCCAGGACAAACGATGCCGACTTATCTTCCGGAATGTCTAAAAAAGCAACTTTAACCGGAGAGTCTGTTCCATACAGGAGGTTATCATGAAAAGTGCCTGGCTCTATATACTCAATATTCAGGTTAAGACGATGCACTATTTCTTGGGCAATTTTAGCTGTTTTCAACATTTCCATTTCATTGGTCATGTTTGAGTTTACAGGTTTGATACCCAATCCGCTCATCCATTTTTCTTCGCTATCCTGTCGATTTCGTATCAATATCGAAACAGTTCTTTCATATACCGGCGGCGTTGACTTTAGAAAAAAGTAAGCCCCGCCAAAAGCGAGAGCAAAAGCCAAAAGGAACCACGCCCAGTTGTCGGAGTAAAGATAAATAATCTTTTTAAGAATCATAGCAATGCTTTCCACCTTCAAGCCGGTGACATTGTTCGACATTGCCGATTCGTTGCTTGCTTGACGAGCTACAAATCTTTCCATTGTGATAATTACTTAGTAACTAAAAGGACTAATGAGATAACAAAAGAAGTTGCAGTCATCCAGAATCCGGGTGTAAGAAGAGTATTACCGTTAGCTGAAGATGTGTTAGCTTTTCTTTCGTTCGGTTCTACATAAACAATATCATTTTGTTGCAGATAATATACGGGTGAGGAGTAAAGCGACTGAGTGTCAAGGATGTCGACACGGTAGGGCACTTGTTTGCCATTTTCGGTACGCAATACAAGGATGTTGTCGCGACGACCATCAATAGTAAGGTCGCCCGACTCGGCAATAGCCTCGAGTAGGGTTATTCTATCGCGAGATATACTTTTACGACCGGGAGAGCCGACTTCGCCGAGCATTGAATAGCCCATTCCCTCATACGTAATCGTGATAACTGGGTCTTTCAACATTCTTGACTCTAAAAGACGATATTTAATTTCGTTAATCGCTTCTTGGCGCGTTAGACCGGCCACCTTGATAAGGCCCAAAACCGGCATATCGACACAGCCGTTGTCGTCGACGACGTAGGTTGAGTGATATCCATTTCCTTGGCCTGAATTATCGAGTATGTTAAATACTTTTGCAACCTCACCATCACGGCTGTGCACAACGATTTTAAGCTTATCGCCTTTATCAAATCTTATTGGCTTTGGTTCTTGTACCATCATTGATATTCCAGGCTCTATATCCTGTAAATAAACAATTTTTCGACTTGACGAGCAACCGGTAATACCGGCACAGATGCAGTATAAAAGTATATATACCAAATATTTACGCATAATCTAATACTGTTATATTTATGGTTATAATTAACAAATGAAAAAGCCTACGGCATCGCTACCGACACACCCGATAACGAACCGCAAAAGAATAATATGCCAAAGCCAGATTTCAAACCCACTTTAGCCTATAATATTTATTACAAAATTAACAAAAAATATCATTACTACGCTATTACAACCAAAAAAATATCGTAAAAACCTGCCGGAATTTTAATGCGATTTTCTTATCATTTATTTCAAAGAAGAACAATAGGAGAAAGCCTGACCGCCGGGAGTGATGACCGAATTTGGGATCTCAATACTGGTCAGTAAATTGGAGTCTTAATCATCTACCGGCTCTAAATTGGCCGATTCTATCGACAACTTAGCGCATCCTATCATATCGAGTTGAACAATAAGTTCATTCATACCGGATTTTACTTCCCTGACAATACCCTCAAGGCCTTTTAATGCACCTCTAACCACCCTCACTTTACGGCCAACGACAAATTGGCGACTCTCAATGTCGACGGCAACGTCGGATTGGCCTACCATAAAGCGCAAGATTTCAATTTGGTGCTCAGGGACTACCGCTACACGACGCTCTTTAGCGGTGCCATCCATCATAAAACGCGACACGGTGGGGAGGTAAACCACTACTGTTTTTCGCAGGGTTTCAGTACACTTCACAAACACTACTCCAGGGATAACGGTCTTTACCGCCTTAACCTTTCTGCCACTTTTCCTGATTCTTACTATGGGCTGTTGCGGGACATAAGCTTCAATCCCTTTTTCTTCTAAAAGCTGGGCGGTTGTATGCTCACTATTGGTATGAACAATCGCAACATACCATTTTGTGGTTTCGGGAGTTTCCATCATGTACTACGCGCGACGTGAGACCATACCGACTCCTGTTATCAGTTTTTGAAAACGCTCTCATCGAACAGCGATGTGATATACTCCGCTTGTCGAAACGAGTGGGTATCGCTTCCCGACAAGATATAATAATTATCTTTCAACAAGGCCTTTGCCCGCTGTTTGACATCAGGCCCGTAACTGCCGCTAAGAGAAGCAATGTTAAGCTGAAACAGCACGCCCATATCATACAACTGTTTATAGTCATCCGCCCCCATATATATATATCGCTCAGGGTGCGCCAACAAAGGTATATATCCTTTGGAGATAATATCTTCGATTACTTCGATGAAATATGCCGGGCGCGAAAAATAAGATGTTTCTACCAATAGCAAATCGACGTTTTTATCTTTTTCAACGCCGCTAAGTAATAGCGAAGTAGACTTCGGCAGAGAAGATGCCGGGCATGTTATCGGTAGTATTTCGCCCGTCGAAAGTCGCTCGGCAAATAGTTGGTCTATCATGTTTTCAGAAGCCAATGCTAGCTCCAACCTACCGTCATAGCTACTTTTAAGTTCATTAAAAATGCTTATAAGCTGTGAAGGCTCGTTGGGATACTCTTCCATGATATGAGGCGTGAGCCACAGTTTCTCTATTCCGGCAGCCTCAAAGAGCTCAAGTATTGCTATCGACTCTTCAATAGTCGAGACGCCATCGTCGACACCGGGCAGGATGTGCGAATGATAGTCCGTTCTATTAACAATGAACGGCTGATAAGAAGTTGTGGATAAGGAAGATATAAGTTTCCTTAAGATATTCATATCGATTTATCGGTAGTTGTTGCCTAGTAGCCACAAATCTTGCTATAGCATATAGGCATGGCAACAAACGAGAGAAAGAGGCCGCAGAACGAATAGCATCAGAACGACAAGCAAAGACTCACACCGGTCGTTTCGGGCGACACCATTGGCACGAATGAGAGTTTTATGGGCTGCTCGTTTTTGCGGGTGATTTTCACATATCTCGCTCCATTACACAATGCCGCATCAAAAAGGTTGTATGCATACAAACCGGCACCCGCCACCGCGCAAAACAATCGCAACTGCTTGAACGTATTTGTCTTGCTAATATAATTTTCGTAGAATTCAGAGTGGTCTTTAGCTAGTTTCTTATAGTGATGATACTCGAATGTGCCATATAAAGTGCCTGCAAGCATCGCCACTTCAGCTCCCAATATGATAATACCTTTAGCCACCTGCCCTTTATAAATCTGACCGGCACCCGGAATTATCGACATGGCAATGGGTAAAGCGTTGTATCTATTTGTCAATGCGAATTCGTCGAACTGAGGCTCTACGTTCGGTTGCGAAATAGCATATAATTGGTATAAGTTATACTCGTATAAACCATCGGGGAAGTCTTCCGTTTCTTCATAATAGTCGACAAGCTGCGCATACACCGTTACCGGAGTCGCTTCACTACCCAATTTCAATATATATGTGGTCGGGGCTTCGGCCAAGGCGGGGATGCTATCGACAACCACAGCGCCACCACGTGTTTCATTATACAGCGAGTCGGCATAAGCTACAAGAAGGTCTGTTTTACCGATACCCACTGTCCCCGTGCCTATGATCGGTTCTACGTAATGCAATACGTGGAAGCTATACGAAGAATTGGAGCGCCCTTTATCAAGCTCTTTCACGCCTTTATCAATCCAGCGTGGAGCAGTTTCGCTAAGTGCCACCAATGGAAGAAAAATGAATATGGCAGCCAAGAATAGCCCGAGTACCTTATTGTTTTTCATATATTTAGCTTAGATATTACGATTTAGAGTCACTCACTCTGTCGGTTACTTTATTCTGTAGCAGATAAAACCTGCGTAAATGTTTTGCAAATATACTAAAATTTTACAATGCTAACCAAAAGATATGGTCAAAACTGCGAAAACTGCAGTAACACAACATACAACAACGGTACAACAAGGGCACAACAAGGCAAATATTGTATTAACTCTAAATCGCTGATTTGGTTATGACTCGGTTATTGCACCAATCATTTCATCGTATTCAGCCCAATCGGGGTCGTTTTCGGCATATATTTTAAGTGGCAGAAGCGGGAAATCAGCTAAAGCACGATTTAAGAAGCTATTGAACACCTGTGTTGCAAAAGTATAGAAAACCCAATTACGCTCTCCGGCTCCGGTGTATATCCCGGTGAGAATTGCCGTATTTTTTCCTTTCAAATTAGCCTCAAAGGAATTTGTAATAGCTTCCAATAGACGTGATGACTCATCATCGGGAAAACCTAAGTGGCCCGACACTGTATATGGGAGCGTTATTTCAACGCGAATATTATTACGCTCACGACTACGAAACTTTTCGACATCAAGACGACCGGTTACGATGATAGTATTTCCGTTGTCGTCAACAGTAGGATAAGTGATCCAATCGTCTTTTTCTGCCATTATACAATCTCAATTTAGAGTTATTAAAAAAAACACATAGTCGGAGTATAAGCCGGGTTATGTAGCCGGCATACTGTCTATTACAGAGTTATGCCGCGCCGTCCGTCATTTATCTGGCCCTGAGGCCGTGAGCGGTCTACCCCCCGGCAATGGACGAGCTACCCTTAAATGCCGGTATACTTGACCTTGCAACCCATAAGATGTGCGGCACGCCATATCGCTGTGGCGCCCGGTGAGCTCTTACCTCACCTTTTCACCCTTGCCTCGTGAGAGGCGGTTATTTTCTGTCACATTACTCTACCGTCGCCGATAGCTTCCCGTTAGGAAATATGGTGCTCTATGTTGCCCGGACTTTCCTCTCGCTGCTTATAAATCAACGAGCGACGGACCCTCCGGCTATGCGTATATCGTAATCGCGGTCTATCCGTTACGCAAGGTGATAACACCGCGCTTAGAGTTACGGACAAACTGCAAAATCTCATCACGTTCTTTCGTGGCCGGCAATTCTTCTTCAATACGCTCTATCGCCTCGCTGATGTTCATACCGTTCATATATAGGTAGCGGTATATTTCTTGTATCTCGCGGATAGTTTCGCTGCTGAAGTTTCTGCGCCTCAAGCCAACAGAGTTTATACCGGTATAGCTTATGGGCTCTCGTGCGGCTTTGACAAAGGGTGGTATATCTTTGTTTACGAGTGCTCCACCCTGTAGCATTACATGAGCCCCGATGTGGCAGAACTGGTGCACCAAGCTGCCACCGCCAATCACGGCATAATCATCGACTATCACCTCGCCGGCGAGCTGTGTCGCATTGCTTATAATGACGTTGTCGCCGACAATACAATCGTGAGCGACATGGCTATATGCCATAATGAGAGTGTTACTACCTACTACCGTACGGCCGCGAGCGGCAGTGCCGCGGTTTACCGTTACAAACTCGCGCAGTGTTGTATTATCGCCGATAATAGCGAGCGTGTCTTCGCCATTAAATTTGAGGTCTTGCGGGATAGCTCCGACTACAGCCCCCGGGAATATTGTGCAATTCTTGCCTATCCTCGTACCCTCGAGAATGGTAACATTACTACCGATACGTGTCCCTTCGCCAATTTCGACATTTTGGTCGATTGTAACAAAAGGGTCAACCACAACACCAGGTGCTAACTTAGCAGCCGGATGGACGTATGCCAACGGTTGTTTCATTGCTCTCTATTATTTGTTTTTTATAATTTGAGCCATAAACTCACACTCACTCACCACTTTTTCGCCTACAAAAGCACGACCTTTCATCACAGCCATGCCACGACGTAGAGGTGTCATAAACGACACGTGGAATATCAGAGTATCTCCGGGCACTACTTTTTGACGGAACTTCACATTGTCGATCTTCATGAAGTAGGTAGAATAACGTTCCGGCTCATCAACTACGCTCAGCACGAGCAATCCGCCCGTCTGCGCCATCGCTTCGACGAGAAGGACTCCCGGCATTACAGGCTCTTGCGGGAAGTGGCCTTGGAAGAAGGGTTCGTTGGTGGTCACATTTTTTACACCGACAATGAAATTATCGCTCTTGTCGATAACCTTATCAACCAAGAGGAATGGGTAGCGATGAGGGATGCAACGGCGTATTTCGTTGTTATCCATCAGCGGCTCTTGATTGGGATTGTATATCGGCGCCTGTATTTCTTGGCGTTTGATATCACTCCGGAGGGCTTTCGCGAGTTGAACGTTGACGGTATGTCCGGGTTTCGTTGCTATCACACGTCCTTTAAGCGGACGCCCTATGAGCGAAATATCGCCGATAAGATCCATTAGTTTATGGCGCGCTGGCTCATTGGGAGCTATCAACGGACGCTCGTTGATGAAACCGAACACATCGGCGTTGTGGTGAGGCACGCCTATAAGGTCGGCAAGTTTGTCAAGCTCTTCTTGTGGCTTAGCCTGCTCATATATTACTATAGCGTTATCAAGGTCGCCGCCTTTGATAAGGCCGGCCTTGAATAATTCATCTACTTCACGAACAAACACAAATGTGCGGGCCCGCGCTATCTCGGTGCCGAAATCGGCAATATGGTCTAATGTTGCATACTGGTTGGCAAGTACTTCCGACTCGAAATTTACTTTGACATCGAGACTAAATTCATCGTCGGGCAAAAGCATAAGTTTCGAGCCTGTCTCCGGGTCGACAACTTCAACCTTATGTTTAACGTAATAGAAATCTTTGTCGGAACTTTGCTCTTCGAGTCCCACCTCTAAAATAGCGTCGTAGAAAGGTTTGGCGCTTCCGTCGAGGATAGGTATTTCGGGGCCATTGACCTTTATCAGGCAGTTATCAACACCACAAGCATACAGTGCCGACATGGCGTGCTCGATAGTGCTAACCGTAGCCTCACCTTTAGCCACCACTGTGCCACGCATCGTTGATACGACATTTTCTGCAAGTGCATCTATAATTGGCTGGTCTTCGAGGTCGGTACGTTGTATTTTATATCCGTGGTTATCGGGAGCCGGGCAAAAAGTAGCTTCGATATGAGCTCCTGTGTGTAATCCTTTGCCGCGGAGAGTAAACTCACCTTTAAGAGTTAATTGCTTCATAGCAGGGTATATATCTTTATTTTTCTTTAAGAATTTCTTCAATATGGTCGACACGCGAGAACAAGTTGCCCAGTTTTTTCTGTAAAGCCACCAAACGGGCGAAATCGCCTGCGGGGACTGCAGGATATCCCATCAGACGGCTTCCGTCGGGCACACTCTTAGGTATACCGCTCTGCGCGCCGATAGTTACATTGTCGCCGATAGTGAGGTGACCGGCAACGCCAACCTGTCCTCCAATCATGCAGTGAGCTCCTATCTTAGCCGACCCGGCAACACCAACTTGCGAAGCCATCACCGTATCGTTTCCTACTTCTACATTATGGGCTATCTGTATAAGATTGTCGAGTTTAACGCCATGGTCGATGAACGTACGCCCCATCGTAGAGCGATCGATAGTGGTATTTGCACCAATCTCCACATCGTCGGCTATTTCGACAATGCCGAGTTGCGGTATCTTATGGTAAACGCCAGCGGCATCGGGGGCAAAGCCAAAACCATCGGCACCGATAACGGCACCGGCATGAATAATGCATCGTTTGCCAATCTTGCAGCCATAGTAAACCTTAACGCCGGGATAAAGCACCGTATCATCGCCTATAACTACGCCGTCGCCGACATATACTTGGGGATAGATTTTGACATTTCGTCCGAGTTTTACCCCCGGCGAGATATATGCAAAGGCCCCGACATAGCAATCGTCGGGTATTTCCACGCCATCGGCTATATGGCATGCGCTCTCAACGCCGGTGGGGCTTGGCTGCAAAACTTGAGCCGCAAGGGCCATCAGTGCCGAGAGGGCCGAGTATGGGTCGGCAACACGTATCAGCGTGGCCGCAACAGGGTGCTCGGCGACAAAATCGTTAGCCACCAAGACTATTGATGCGCCTGTGGTGTATATATGTGGTGTGTACTTAGGGTTGGCCAGAAACGTAAGTGTTCCGGGCGTAGCCTCTTCTATCTTGGCAAAATTATTGACGGAAACGTCGGCATCGCCTTCAACAGTTCCGCCTATATATTGAGCTATTATTTTTGCTGTCAACTGCATAATGTTTTGTACTCAGCGGCATGTAGCCACTTTTTCAAAGTGCAAAAGTCGTAAAAATTTTCCATATACACGTTATATATCAGTTAAAAAGTGTATTCAAAGCGGCGTATCCGACTAATTTTAGGCGATTTTTGACAAATGAACGGTAAAAAGCCCTCAAATTCCGGGCGGCCATCTATCATCACATCTTGGCTCCTATTCAAAATTTGGGCGTAAAAAAAACGACAAAGGCAAGACGCCACTGAAAATGTCTTGCCTTGTGTCAAATTCAACTCGGTGCTTTTGCACCGCAATTGATTTTGAGTAGAAATTTCTTAACCTGCCAAGCTTTCGATAAATTTTCTCCACAAATCAGCTCCTACAGAGTTGAATAGAGAGATGACGATATAAGAAACTACAAATGCATATGGCCGCTGTTTTTTGTAACAAAATATGGCAAGCAGTACCGCTACAATTGTTGATGCGACAATCATCAGAGATCCAAAAGATGCATAGAAATCACTTATGCGAATTGCTATGTGGAGAAGTATTTGGCCTAAAATTATGGCCGCACCAATAAACCAAGGGCTTATATCGGCGATGCGCTTGGCAAACTCTTGAAAACAAATATAGCTAAGGATAAAGAACCCAAGGCTCTCTACCCAATACGGTGTTGTGTCGGTGTAGATAGCTGACCAACAAGTAATTACGAATAAAAGAATGGATAAGCCAAATGCAATCCAAAAAGCTGTTGTTTTAGAAAAATGCTTCATAAATACTTAATTAATAGTTAATAATTCAATATACTAAATCAGGCTCATCGCATCGTCCATCGCAAGACCATAATAAAAAGCCCCCACATCCAAACTCGGTTTCAATACAAATATCTTCATCGCAAATTTATGAAGGATGCTCACAAGAAAGATAATAAATTAACTTCTCAAAGGTAATAAAAAATTTTCGGTAATTGCATTAGCGCATCTTAAAAAAATTAAAATGACAACAATGTTTGCCGTAAACGTTTTTCCATGATAAAAACAAAAAAATAAGAGGGGGCTGCCCGAAAATGGTTGACTTTTGTTGTTAATTTGTACGATCTGGTTGTCTCCTGAGAGGGGGAGGGGGATGACGATAAGGATGAAGACAAGGGGAGCTACGCAAAAAAGGGTGTGCCAAGAATTAATTGACACACCCTCCAACTCTACTTATGGACTTCCTGCAGTCAGGAAATTGCTATACTAAGTTTTTACAGATTGTATTATTATGCTTATTTTTGGTCGGGAGTAGGATGTTGTTCGCCATTTTGAGGCTGTAACTTGCGGTCGGGACGTTTCGTTGGTGCCATTCTGCGATCTGGAGCACGATGGGTAGGCACATTTCGTTTAACTTGCTGAGACGCTTTGTTATCGGCAGCCTTGAGGTAGAAGTTTTCAAGAAATACCACATATTGGTCAGCGCCTATAATAGCTTTCACGTCGGCGAGGTATGCTTTGCGGTCGGCAAGCCGTTGAGCACGAAGAGTGGAGTCGTTTTCGTGGCGTTGCTTAGCGGCCTGCTTCATATCTTCTTTACGCTGATTAGCTCGCTTTTTATTGAGTTCTTGAAGCTGAGACTTCTGCGAGTCGCTCAAATTGAGGCCGTCGAAAGGAGATACTTCTTTGTGTGCTTTATGCGCCACCTTTTTATCCTGTCTAACTTTCTTTTCCTTGTTGGTTTTAACCGAAGCGTTGTCGGTGTTTTGCGCCACAGAGGGGAGTGCAATCATAGATACGGCGATTAAGGCTAAGCCTAAGATTTTCTTTTTCATAGTAGTGTTACGTTTTATGAGTTGTGTTTGCTCCTTTGACAAACACAACAGAAAATCGTTTAATAAAGCGTCAAATTTTAACGCAACATTAACTTTTAGGGCTTATAAAAATTAAAATATCGTAAATTTTGGTGTTGCGATTAAACCTTTGCGCCGTTATATTTTACCCTCATCGTTAAACGAATAGAAGGCGTTATGCCCGACAATAATGTGGTCGAGCATTTTAATGTCGAACAACTTAGCGCCCTCCGAAATCTTTCTTGTCAACGACACGTCTTGTGGACTTGGCGTCAAAGACCCCGAAGGATGATTGTGAAAAATCATCATGGCCGCCGCATTGTTAATAACGGCTTCGCGCAACACCATCTTCACATCGACGGCCGTAGCCGTGAGACTCCCCTGCCCCACCTTAAATTCACGCAAAGGCTTCAGATTGTTTCGCAACAACAACACCCAGAATTCCTCGTGGTCGAGGTTATATAGGTGTTTGTGCATATACTCAAATGCCGTATTCGACGAAGTAATCGATGGCTCATCTATGCTGACGGCATCGGAGGCCGCTCTTACGCCTAACTCAATACCGGCGAGCAATGTTAGAGCCTTAGCCGGGCCTATCCCTTTGTGCTGCTTAATAAACTCGTGGGCTTCGGTTCGCGCTATCTTACTGAGATGTCCGCCATACTCTTCAAGAATCTCCTCACACAAGGCAAGCACCCCTTTTCCTTTAATGCCAGTGCCAAAGAGGATTGCCATTAGCTCGGCATCGCTAAGAGCCTTAAAACCCTTACTTAAAGCTTTTTCTCTGGGTAGGTTGTCGTTTTTCTTCATTTTCCTTTGCGTATGAGAATTTCTTCGTTGATATTACGTCCTTTACGAAGCAATATCTTGACAACAAATGCTTTAATAAAGCCCACGCCATATCCGCACAGTTGTATAAGCGCAGCGGGCACTGCAAGCAATGCTATTTTAAGAGATTTCGTGGATAATAAAGCACCGATGAATACAGCGACGAAATAGATAAGCGGCGGCAAAAGCCACAGTGGCGACACGAAAACTCCGGCAATGATGAATGCCAACAGGCCAATGACAAAGAGAGCCGGTAACAAATGCACAAGTTTAAGCGAATCGGGATAAAGCAGTTTGAGAGTTATTCTCGACATGCCGAAGACATAAACTTGACGGAAAAAACGCTTAAAATCGACACGTCGCTTATGCCAGACAAAAGCATTTCTAATCAGCCCGATAGAAAAGCCGGCCTGACGTATTCGCGTGCTCATGTCGATGTCTTCCGAAAACATTTCGCGGAAACCGCCGACACGCTCGTATACCCGTCGACTGAAGCCCATGTTAAAAGTTCGCGGCACAAACTTTTCAAGTTGCACTCGTCCTCCGCGTATTCCTCCTGTCGTCAAAAAGGACGTCATAGAGTAATTTATTGCCTTTTGAGTATCGCTAAAAGACTCATGCGCAGCATCAGGCCCCCCAAAGCAATCAATGGGAAGTTCTCCTAATTCTCTGTCGAGAGTGGCAAAATACTCCGGCGGGATTACACAATCGGAGTCAAAAAAGATGAAATAATCGCCGGAAGCCCTTTCCATGCCATAGTTGCGCGCAATGGATCGGCCCTCATTTTCTTTGTAGTAGTATGAAACGTTAAGCCCACGTTGGCGCGCACTTTCAACTACATCGTCACAGCGCACAGTGGAGCCATCTTCAACTATTACGAGTTCAAAATTTTTATACGACTGTGCCAAAAGGCTCTCGCAAAGGTCGTAGACCTCTGTGGGGCGGTTATAAACGGGCACTATCACAGAATACAACGTTGCCATTTCAGCTCATTCTGTTTTTATAATCATCGTAATTGAATTTTCTCAAGTATTCACACTCGCCATTAAGCCGTTGCAATACGATATCGGGATGATGCACTCCGTTAAACATCGTGGTTTTCACTGTGGTATAATGGTTCATATCTCGCAATGTTATGCGGCATCCGGGCGTTAAGGGCTCCTTGAAGAAATAATCGCCCTTAAAATCGCCACTCAGGCACGAATTACCTCCGAGACGCCATGCTCTCAGCGGCTCGCCATCTGTATTAGCACCTTCAGATGGGTCGTAACTTTCGGCTACAACAGGCAAGTAGGGCATTTCGAGAGTGTCGGGCATGTGGCAAGCAAACGACACATCGAGTATTGCAGTAGGTATGCCTCTATCTACAACAACATCGACAACGCTGCTAACCAAGTCGCCTGTCTGCCACGTAAAAGCGCTGCCGGGCTCGAGTATCACCTTGAGATTGGGATAGCGTCGGCGGAAATCATTTATCAGATTCACTAAGTGATCGGTATCATAGCCTTTACGAGTCATAAGGTGACCGCCACCCATATTGACCCATTTGAGGACCGGAAGTAAGTGTCCGAAATCGCGTTCGAAAGCTTGCAACACTTTTTCGAGGTCGTAAGAAGTCGATTCGCACAAAGCGTGGAAATGCAAGCCGTCGACAAAGGGCGGAAGACCGGCGGCTAAGTCTTCTTTTCCAACGCCAAAACGGCTACCAGGCAATGCCGGATTATATAAATCTGTCTCTATCACAGAGCATCTCGGATTCACTCTGAGGCCGACAGCGACCCCGGCCGCATGAGCTTTTTTGCCATATTTTGCCAACTGACTCAGCGAATTAAACGTTATGTGAGTGCTATGCCTAATGAAAAGATCGATATTTGCATCGGTATAGGCAGGCGTATAGCTGTGAATCTCGCCTCCAAGAGTGTCGGCGCCAAGCAACAATTCATTTACCGAACTTGCCGTACAATTACGACAGTACTCTTTTATTATGTCGAAAGTACGCCACAATGCGTTTGCCTTAAATGCCATAATAATCTCGGCACCACTGCGTCGGCTCACATCTGTTATCAACTCGAGATTGGCTCGCAAGCGGTCTTCATAAACGATAAAAAAAGGCGTAGGGAGTTGCTTGGAAGTCATTTATGATAAGGTTTTGAAACGTGCAAATTTTAATAACAAAGTTCGCTCTTGTGTCGAAGATGAGAACTTCACAACGATACGATTATCGGCCTGCGAAGTATCTATTTGCTTGATAACACCGAGCCCGAAGTTAGGGTGCTCGATACGTTGCCCCACCCTAAGGTCTGCAGCAGCGTGCGTAGCATATCCACCAGCCGCCGTTGGCGCTTGTGCACGAGGCTTAGGCATGTCGGTGTTGCGCTGTAAGGCCGGGGGGATTGCCGATTTCTGTTCGGGCTTAGTCGACACGCCGAAAGAATTGTCATCATATCTATACTTTCGGTTGTCGTAGCCGTAATTGGAGGAAGCATCGAGCGACGTGCCGGTCATCAGTCGCAGATATTTAGGGTTGATATCACGAAGGAAGCGAGACGGGAACGTTTGCTCCTGCCTGCCGTTTATCATTCTTTTACCGGCATAACTCACCATGCAATAGTTTTTTGCTCTCGTTAAAGCAACATACATCAGCCGTCGTTCTTCCTCAATTTCTCTGGCACTATGTGTGCTTAAAGCCGAGGGCAATAGGTCTTCTTCAACACCTACGACGAATACGCCGCCAAATTCAAGGCCTTTAGCGGCGTGAATGGTCATCAAGGTAACACAGTCGCCGTCGTTGACATCGCTGTCTTGATCGGTGAGGAGCGAAACTTCAGCCAAAAATTCCGACATGCCCAGACTAGCATCACCGCGCATTTCGCGTGTTGTTTCGACAAATCGGTCGGTTGCGTTGAGAAGTTCGAGCATATTATCTCTTTTCGAGACGTTTTCGGGCGTTGAATCCGACATATACTCTTGCATCAGCCCTGTCGTGGATATTATATTTCGGGCGAGGTCGGCAGCATTGGCACCATTGCTGTTGTCTTCGGCAAAAGAATGTAGCATGGCTGTAAAGACCTGCAATTTCGCCAAAGTGCCTTTGTTAACATCGAGCGCATAACGCTCGGGCTCCGACACCACGTTATACATACTCACGTTACTTCCTATTGCCGCCGCGAGAACTTTTCTCACAGTAGTATCGCCTATTCCGCGCTTGGGTGTGTTGACGACTCGGCGGAAAGCCTCATCGTCGTTTGGATTAACGGCGAGACGGAAATAGCAAATAGCATCTTTTATTTCCTTACGTTGATAAAACGACAAGCCGCCATATATGCGATAGGGAATATTTCTGTTTCGCAAAGCTTCTTCGAGGACACGGCTTTGGGCGTTAGTGCGATAAAGGACAGCAAATTCGTTTAATGGCAACCGCGTGCGCATACGCACCTGAGCTATACGATTAGCCACGAGATAGGCTTCTTCATACTCGTTGTAGCACTGCACAACTTCAATCTTGTCACCCTCCGAATTGTTGGAAAAGACCTCTTTTGGAATCTGCTCTTTATTTGCCGCAATGAGAGTATTTGCCGCGCCTATAATATTACGAGTCGAGCGATAGTTTTCTTCGAGCTTGAATGTGCGCAGCGAGGGGAATGATTTTTTAAGGTCGAGTATATTACGGATATTTGCGCCACGGAAAGAGTAAATACTCTGGGCATCATCGCCGACGACACATAGCCCGGCCTTATCGCCGCAGAGCTGCATCACGATATAGTGCTGCGCAAAATTGGTATCTTGATACTCGTCAATCAATATATATGAGAAATAAGAGCGGAAGTGCTCTCTCACATCGGGATTGTCGCGCAATAGCACATTTGTATAAAACAACAGGTCGTCGAAGTCCATAGCTCCGGCTATACGACAACGGTCGCGATAGGTCTTATATATTTCCACCGTTCTTGGGCGCCGACAAACTTCATCGGCTCTCATCAATTCGGCATCGTTAGCGTATGCTTCAGGAGAATACAGGTTATTTTTCGCCGTAGATATATCCGACATCACCACTCCCGGACGATATATTTTATCGTCTAAATTCAAATCGCGTATTATACTTTTAATCAACGACTTCGAATCGGATGTGTCGTATATCGTATAGTTGCTCTTAAAACCGATGCGGTCGGCATAGATGCGCAATATCTTCGAAAAGATAGAGTGAAAGGTACCCATCCAGAGTTTTTGAGCAGTATCGTCACCGGCAAGGGTGCATATTCTATCACGCATTTCACGCGCTGCCTTATTAGTGAACGTCAACGCCAAGATGCGGCGGGGGTTATGGCCATTCTTGAGGAGATGCACTATCTTATATGTGAGCACACGAGTTTTGCCCGAGCCTGCCCCGGCAATAACAAGTTGTGGCCCGTCGAGATACTCCACCGCCGCTCTTTGCGCTGTATTTAATTGTTCAAGATATGCTGTATCGCTCATTTTTATCTGAACTGGTTTATCTCTGCCACATATTCAAATCCAGTGGCGGCCAAGGTTTCGCACAATTCCTTGCTATCGACATCGTATGATTTACATAACTCGTCTAATGAATCATACTCGTCACGCAACAAGGTGTTGACAAAACTAAGCAACATGAAAGGGTCGTTTGGCAATGTCATTGTAAGTAATTTTTAGCTTCGACGTTTATATTTTTTGTCGATATTTTCACCGACCCATAATCCGGCAAGAATGAGAGCGATGCCTATATAACCAACTATCGTTACGTATTCATGCAATATGATTGCCGAAACGACAAGAGTTACTATCGGTTGCAAATACATGTAATTGTTGGCTTTAAGGGCCCCGATATTCTTTATTGCAATAGCCCACACAGCAAATGCGATAGTCGATGCACCCAATCCCAAGAACAACAGATTGCCATATACCTCGGGGCGCACTATCACTTCCATAAAGGGCGCATTGTCTTTCTCAAAAAATAGGAAAGGTATTGCCGTAACCAAACCATAAAAGAATGTCTTGCGTGTTATAAACCACACGTCGTAATTGGCATTGAGGCGGCGTAGTATCAATGAATAAACAGCCCAACTGAAAGCTGCCGACAATGCTAAGAAATCGCCCAAAGGCCTTACTTGCAGCGATGTGCTACTATTTAGCACGACACATACGACACCACCGATGGCAACAACCGAGCCTATCCACATACCCACACCTATGCGCTCTGTTTTATACACCAGCCCAACGAGGAAAGCGGTTACCAAAGGAGAGAGCGAGGTTAACAGCGACACATTAGTTGTCAAGGTATATTCGAGGGCCGTATTCTCGGCAAAGAAATACAAAGTGCCGGCACATAAAGCGCACAGGCAAAACATCCATTCTTCGTGCAATGATGCCGAGAATAATTTTTTATGGCTTATGCACACCATTGAGATATATGCAAGGACCCAACGGTAGACATATATCTGCATAGGGCCGAGGCCGTTTTCAAGCAAAACTTTCGATGAAACAAAAGAATAGCCCCACATGACGACAGCAATCAGCGCCGCTATATGGCCCCACAAATTTTCTCCCGATATTTTTCGTGTAGGTATAGTCGGGGTTGGCATTGGGTTGTTCTTTTGTTAGTCACACAAAGTTAAAAAAATTTATCCCCTCCTCCAAACATATTCGCAATTTTATCTACGCAGAGAATTAATCGTCGGACCGATATTTCTCCGGCAGATTTTTCTTAGCCTTCGCGCCCAGCTCTTGCATTTTTTCAGCACGCCCGATAAGATTACCCGGACCGGAAACCAACTTGCGGAAAGAATCGTCCCATGCCTGGCGCGCATTACTAAGAGCCTTATCCATCTTGTCCATATCGTCGAGAAACCCGCGGAATTTATCTAACATACGACCGGCTTCATCGGCAATAGTGATAGCGTTGCGGTTCTGTTTATCTTGGCGCCACATTTGCTCTATCAATTTCACTATCGACATTAGGTGTGTCGGAGATATGATGAGCACGTGGCTGTCGTAGGCTGTCTCCCACAAGGTATTATCAAGGTTCATAGCCGCCAAGAAAGCACCTTCGTGGGGTATAAACATGAGTACATAATCAAATTTTTCGGCGGTAGAACCGGCATCTTGATAAGACTTGCTTTTAAGTTCCGATATATGTTTTTTCACCGAATTGATATGAGCACGGGCATATTTATCGCGCACCACATCGTCGGAGGCGTTAATCATCTCAAAATAATCTTGTATTGATACTTTTGAATCGATGATAATTTTTCGGCCCTCGGTATATGAAATCACAACGTCGGGACGAAGGCGTCGGCCGTCGGAATCGACAACACTCTCTTGTACTTGATATTCATAACCGCGGCGAAAGCCTGCCCGCTCCAATATATTGTCAAGAATCATTTCGCCCCAATCGCCTTGCATACGGCTATTTCCTTTTAGGGCATCCGACAATCTACGCGTTTCGCGGCCAACCGTATGATTAAGGTCGATAAGCTCTCGCACACGTTCGCCGAGCGAGAAGCGCTCACGTGCTTCCTTCGAGTAGCTCTCAACAATAGTCTGCCTGAATTGCTCGAGGTTTTCTTTCATAGGAGCCAACACTTCGGCCAGGCCGCGATTGGTCTGTTGCCGAAGAGCCTCACTATTAACCGACAACGCTTGTGTAGCCAAAGCCGAGAACCGTGCTTCAGCCTCTGAGTTTATCTTATCGAAGTCGGCACGTTGCTCTGCCAACGCTTTTTCCGACATCGATAGGCGTTCTTGCAGGCGTGCCGCATTGCCTGTCAACATAAAAATGTAGCAGACGGCGACTACAAGGGCCACACTCAATATGATTATAGCTATAAGCACAGGGTGTTGAGATTTAAGCTAAGAACGCGTGATTATTACTTATACAAGAAGCGCCGGATAGAGCGTTTGGGTGTTTTCTCAAATTCTTCAGGTACTATTTCAACCGCTTGTACTTGCTCGTAAGCAGCAACAATCTTATTCAAACTTTTGCGATTGTACTCCATAGCCTCAGCAAGTTGCTCTGCGTCGAGGCCTTCGCGTTCTACTTGGTCGGCATCGGGGTGACAAAGGACAACGAGATGTCCGTCGCGCTCGATAACCAAGCACTCGTTTACGTAAGGCATATTATTCATTTTCGCCTCAATCTCCTCGGGATATATATTCTGGCCGTTAGCGGTTAGAATCATCGTTTTATATCTTCCGCGGATATTTATGGTGCGGTTGTCGGGGTCAATCCAGCCCATATCGCCTGTGTGCAGCCACCCGTCTTCTTCTAATACAGCGGCCGTTGCTTCGGGATTTTTATAATATCCCTTCATCACGTTCAAGCCGCGCACCATAATCTCTCCTTGCTTAACACCGTCGTAGCGTGCATTCCCCAGGTTTTCATCGACGAGAACTTTACCTTCCATAATGCCTTTGAGCGTACGTCCGGCCGATCCTATTTTGAATCGTCGCCACGGAGAGTAACTAATTAAGGGCGCGCACTCGGTCATTCCATATCCTACCGTGAACGGGAATTTTATTTTAGCCAAGAACTCTTCCACTTCGGGGTTTAGAGCAGCACCGCCAACAATAATCTCTTCGAAAGCGCTACCAAATGCATCTACAAGTTTAGCTCTGATAATGCTATATACCGCTTTGTCGAGCATGGGCACGGCAAGGACCCAACGTATAGGTTTTTTCGTAATCTGCGGAACTACAACTTTTCGATATATTTTCTCCAATATCAGCGGCACGCAGATTATCAACGACGGTCTTACCTGCTTCATGGCACGCAACAACACCACAGGCGTTGGGGTCTTGCCCAGCAATGTTATATGTGATCCTACAGCGAGAGGCACAAGCATGTCGAAGGCGCATCCATAAGCGTGAGCCAAGGGCAAAAACGACAACACTCTCGAGCCTTGATAATGCAGGTTGGAGCGAATGCCAAAGACGACGTTGCCTCGAAGGTTATCGAGCGTCAGCATAACACCTTTTGAATATCCGGTTGTTCCGGAGGTGTAATTTATAACAGCCAACGAAGAGCCGTCGAATTTTTTATAAACAATATCGTCGGGGGTAAAACCTTTGGGATAGGTCTTACGGAACTCTCTGGTGAGGTTTGTCACTATCGAGCGGTGGCTATTGAGTTTACGTCGGCGATTGGTTACTGCCGGTTTACGTTCCGCAATGATAGTACGGCTATCCAGCGACACAACAGCGCGCACTTGCGGCATTGTGTCGAAATCTAAATTGGGGAATATACCATCGGCCACGAATAGCAACACCGAATCGGAGTGGTTTATAATATGCTGAGCATCAGCCGGATTAAAGTCGTGCAACACGGGCACTATGACAGCGCCGTAAGTTATTGTTGCCATGAACGTTATCACCCAGTTGGGAGTATTTTTACCCAATAGGGCAATTTTGTCGCCGGGCGCAACACCGGCCATTTCGAAGAATAAGTGCAGGCGGGCTATACGGCGAGCCATATCGCCATAGGAGATTGTTTTCCCCGACACGTAGTCGGTAAGTGCCGGCAATGCAAAATTATCAATAAAACTTTGTTGATATATTGTCGCCAAATCGTTGAACGGCGCCTGGTTATAAGCTTCTTCGAATATATACATCTCGCACTTATTAAGATTTATACTCGTCGAGCGACTTGCTTATATCGTCAAAAATCGCATCAACAGTTCTATTCCCTTCTATCGCATGATAGCTTCCGGCGGCAAGGTAGTAGTCGCGTAGCGGAGCCGTCTGTTTATGGTAAACATCGAGGCGTTTACGCACTGTGTCTAAATTGTCGTCGGCGCGGCCACTTGCTTTACCACGCTCAAGGATTCGACGTATAAGCTCGTCTTCATCAACTTCGAGGCCGACAACGGCATGAATTTTCGTGCCGTGAGCGTCAAGCATCGTAGACAAAGCTTCGGCCTGGGGTATCGTTCGCGGAAATCCATCGAAAATGACACCTTTCTCGAGCATCGACGGTTTTTCCTTGAACAACTCCGAGAGCACTTCAATCATCAATTCATCGGGGATAAGAAGCCCTTGAGAGATATACTGATTAGCGACCTGTCCCAGATGGGTGCCACGTGCTATATTATCGCGTAGTAATTCGCCTGTCGAGATATGGCTGAGGCCATATCTTTCTATCATTTTTTCGCTTTGTGTGCCCTTGCCGCTACCGGGGGCACCAAATATTACTATATTCATGTTTTTCTCACATAAAAACGGCCTGCAACATACAACACAGCACGTCGCAACACCTATTACTTATCCTCTTTCAGAATGTAAATATCGTTGAGATTACGGGCCTTTTCATTCAGGTCGAGGCCATAACCTATAATAAACTTTTTAGGGATGCTGAAGCCGATATAATCGGGGGTTACGGGCTTAACCAAAGCCTCGGGCTTAAACAGCAAGGTGGCAATTTTTATTTCGGCCGGGTTTTGTTTTTTCAGATCTTCGATAAGGCGATAGATAGTGTTGCCCGTATCGACAATATCTTCGACCACAATCACGGTGCGACCTTCGATGCTTTCATTTAGCCCTATAAGCTCTTTGACAACGCCTGCCGACGAAGTGCCTTCGTAGCTTTTGAGCCTAATAAATGTTATCTCGGCGTCTATGCTCTCGACAGCGCGGAACAAATCGCTGGCAAATGGAAACGCCCCATTGAGTACACATACAAAGAGGGGCGTTTTCCCGGCGCAATCGCGCACTATTTCTTTGCCAAGTTCCGCCACGCGGTTGGCAATATTTTGCTTTGAGATATAAGGCTCAAATTTTAAGCCCTCATAAATCACTTCTTTCATTTGATAAAAAATAAATTATGCAAAGGTATGATTTTTTTTCAAAACTTACAAGCGCAATTTCACCTTCATGCTTCAGAATCCATTCAATCACTTTTAGCGTTATACACTCTTTTTATAATACAAAAAAAACAATTGAAAGGCTGCCTGTAGCGGCACCCTTTCAACCGTTTTAATGTCGTAGTATAAAGCTTCTTGTATTACACGCTATTTCTCTAACGCGCGATAAACGAGACTGAACAACTTAGGTCTGATGTTTAGCTTACTAAAGGCCGCGTTGTCACGAGTAGGATTAACGCGATTGTTCAGGAATACAAAGACTATTTCGTTTTCAGGGTCTACCCAGAATACCGTTCCTGTAAAACCGAGGTGGCCGAATACCGAAGCCGGAGCTTCGTCGCACGTGGGTGAGTTATCGGGATTTTCTTTGTCTGGTTTATCATATCCGAGGCCACGACGGCATGTCGGGCTTGTCTCTGTGGTAAAGCGATGAGCCGTTTCTTCCGATAGGATACGTTTGTCGCCGTAAGTGCCACCATTAAGTAGCATCTGGCATAATTTAGCTATATCTTCGGCATTTGCGAAGAGGCCGGCGTTACCTTGCAGGCCGCCAGAGAAGTTAGCTAATTCGTCGTGTACATATCCCGTTAAGGTCTGACGACGAAGGTAGGTGTCTTTTTCAGTCGAAGCCACATTATCGGCGCCAATAGATGTGTGCGGGCGGTATCCTGTGCGATAAGCACCGAGAGGACCAAATATTTCCGTGCCTACATATTCGTCGTGCGAGCGACCGGTGAGGCGTTGCTCAATGTCCATCAGTAGGCAGAAATTGAGGCAAGAATAGTTATACGATTTATTTTTGCGCAATGGAATGTTGTAGATGCGGTGCATCAGTGTATCGTATGTTATTTTGCCGGTAAATATACCTTTCGATGCCTCAACGGGGAACTTCTCGCTCTTGTGGGTGCCGAGGATATCGGTACGCAGACGTGCGCGATCGTGCCCATAGAGACCTTTTTGTATGAGAATATTGTGGTCGCTGTCACGACGTGTTGTGGTAAGAGGACCGGTGTAGGTGTCTTTATCCATCACAGCATCGAATACATTGAGCGATGCCGGCATTCCTGTTTCGTGGAAGAGGAGTTCGCGAACGGTGATTGTCTGCTTAGCCGAATCGGTAATTTCGGGAATCAGTTGTCCGAGTGTTGCGTCAAGGTTTAGCAAGCCTTGATCGTAGGCCTTCATTATACCCGAAAGAGTACCGGTGGCTTTTGATACAGAAGCGAGGTCGTAGGCTGTCTGTTTATTAACGGCTTTACTTCCGGCCGAGGTAGACAGATGTCCAAAAGCACCATCGTATATAATGTCGCCGCCTTTAGCTACAACGAGCTGACAGCCGGGGAATGCTCCAACTTCGATACCTTTGTTTATAAGAGCGTCGAGGCTATCGGCAAGCCATGGCGAGAATCCTTTCGATACGGGATGCGCAAAACCAAGACGCGATTTTTTCAAAGTAATACCGTCGCCAACTTTTGCCAATCCTTTGAGATTTACCGGCAGGCGTCCCGATGTTTCGATGCCGCCAAACAATGCCTCACCGGCACTTACGCGCAATGCTTCTACATCATCGTAAGCCAACACAAGGCCTGCAACATTCTTTAGTGATGCCTCAAACTTCTTCATCTTATACGGATTGACAAAGAAGACAGCCACAACCGGTTTCTTTGCTTCTCTTACTACTTGTGCCAAGCAGCTGCGCGAAGCCTCCGAGTCGTTATAAACAGCAGTCACAATCACATCGTTGGCATTAATCTTGGCGAGTGTTGTTGCCGAGAAGTTTTCACCCTTAGTGAAATGCGCGCCAACCGACACATAATGACGGCAAGTATTAGTAAATGCATTGTCGGCTTTTTCACCAATGTTGACAACAGTGACACGTTTGCCTGATAGGTCGCCGATTGGCAAAAGATCTTTATCGTTTTTAAGTACAGTAATCGAAGCATCTGCCAGACGCTGCATCAGCGATGCTGCCTCGGCAGAGTTTATCGTATTGTAAAGGCGTTGTATATCGGTGTCGACACTGGTGTTGTCTTTACAGAAGAGGTATTTATAACGTAGGACGCGTTTGCAACGGTCTTCTATAACACTCTTCGATACTGTTCCGGCATCGATGGCTGCCATAATGGCATCAATATCGGCTTTGGGGTTTCTCGAGCTTAACAAAACGTCGGCACCGGCAATCAGCGAAGCCAACGCATTGTTGCGTCCGGCTTTGTCTGTTGCTCCCTTCATGCCAAGAGCGTCGGTATAAACAAGGCCTTCGAAGCCCATTTCTTTGCGCAATAGATCGCTTGTAATTACCGGCGACAGAGAAGCCGGTTGATCGGTCGGGTCTAACGAATGCACTGATATGTGGCCCACCATCACGCCCGAGCATCCTGCTTCGATATACTCTTTGAAGGGCACCAAATCAGCAGCCTCAAGGAGCTCACGGCTATGGTTTACGCTCGTCAATGCTTTGTGCGAATCGACATCGGTATCACCATGACCGGGGAAATGCTTCGACACTGATTGTACGCCATTATCTTCCAAGCCCAAGGAATAAGCCACCGTAGCTTTAGCCACACGTTCGGGGTCTTCGCCAAAAGCGCGATATCCGATAACGGGATTTGCCGGATTGGTGTTTACATCGGCAACAGGCGCAAAGTTGACATGGACACCAATAGCGCGACACTCACGTGCCATTTCGGCGCCATAGTCGTAAAGCAAACGATAATCGGTGATAGCACCTAAGCCCATGTTGTGCGGATAGCGAGGTGTTTCCTCTCTAATGCGCATTGCCAAGCCCCACTCTCCGTCGAATGTTATCATCACGGGAACCGACGACTGTGACTGAGCATAGTTTATCATCTCGGAATACTGGGCGATAGAGCCTTCTGAGAACAATATGCCGCCACAACCATCTTCGCTGATATAGCGATGCAGTGTGGCTTTTGTTTTTTCGCCATTTGTAGGCACGACGCCAGGGAAGATGAGTTGGGCTACCCGCTGACGCTCGCTTAGAGTGTTATACACTGAGTCGGCCCAATGATTGGCATCAGCCTGATGTTTTTTTTCGAGGGAGGGCGTAACTGCCGTTGATACGAGTGCTGTAAAACACAGTGGCAGTGCTAACAATTTGAGATAATTGCGCATAATAATTTATTTTTCAATATTCCAGCGAGGCACAGTGTCGCATCCAATCACGCCACCTTTACCATCGCTTATGTAATCTAATAATTCATTAAAAATAGCTTTCTTGCTTTGTGCCACGACATTTCCACGCGTCAAGCCGGTCATATAATCGCCGCCCTTTGCGAGATAGTCGATAGTGGCCACACGATATACCTTATCGGCCGTTATTGCTTTGCCATTTATTTTGACTTCGGTAACACGTGCGCCGCTGTCATCTTTTATATATTTGGCTGCTACGTTTTTGCTCACTCCATTACCATCGGTAACGGCCATTACATTGAACACATCGAGCAAATCGGAGCCTTTTACGTCGACTACGGTCAAGAAGTTGGCAAACGGCACCATGTTGATAACATGTCCTTTCGAAAATTTACCTTCGGGGATAGCAGCACGGAGACCACCTTTGTTTGCAATCGACAAATCTATTCCCGGAGCGTAACCTTTGGCCGATTCAAAAACGAAATCGGCGAAATAGTTTAGCAAGCCGTTGTCTTTGTCGTTGAGTAGTCGCGGACTTTCGCCAACCCACAAGTGCATCAGCGAGTCGACGCCAATCGAATATTTATCTACAACCGCGGCAAGGCGACTATCGTAGTAGTCGTCGTAGCGAGCGTCAACGCGTATTAGCTCATATTTAGGCCTGCCACCCTTGCCAAGGCTGTCGAGGTTAATCTCGATTTTGCCTATATTACGACCGGCTTTTCCGGCCTGAACAACAAGAACTTCTTGCCCGTCAAGGTTGATAAGGCTACTTCTCATTGCGCCTTTTTCGGTTGTCGGGTCAATAGTGTCGTGAGAGTGACCTCCTATTATTATGTCGATGTTTCGAGAGTTTGTAGCAAGGATAGAGTCGCCCACAAGGCCACTCGGATTATAGCCTATGTGCGTAAGGGCTATCACAGCATCGACACCGGCGGCGTTTTTCAAGATGCCGGCTGCGAGATTTGCCGTAGCCACAATAGGGAGGAACTCCAAGCCGTCATAATTACCTTTACTTATTATCCCCGTTGGGTCGAGATTGATACCGATAATACCGATACGTTTTCCACCATACTCTTTTATGATGTATGGCTCAAACATGTCTTTCAACGGGGTATTTTCAAGGTTATAGTTGGTGGATATTTTAGGCGAATTTGATTGAGCAAGTATTGTGGCAAGCGAATCTATGCCATTATCAAACTCATGATTGCCAAGTATGCGAGCATCGACGCCAAGTATATTCATAATCTCCTGCTCCACTTGCCCGCCGTACAGAAAGAAATATAAAGAGCCTTGAACGGCATCGCCGGCATCGACAAGCAAAACATTTTTTTCGGCTTTACGAACACTGTCGATAACAGCCATGCGACGCATAACACCGCCCAAGCCATCATCTCCCGGAATAATTTGGGAGTGTGTATCGTTGGTATGCAATATCACGAGCTTGTTATCTTTGCAACACGAAGTAGCAAAAAACACCAAACAAAAAGCGATGCATACTATAGGTAAAAATATCTTTTTTGATTTCATTGGCATAGATAAAGGTTTCCACTCGCGAAGATACGCAAAAAAATTGTAACTTTGCAGTGCACATGAAAAAGAATTTGACATCGGCATTGATTACGCGTTTCATAGCAATATGTTTCGTGTATGCATTTTCGTTCTCGGTATATGGCCAGGAACACGATCTCGGCCATAGCCACAACGGCATTACCGAGAAAAAATTAAAGCCGATATCATCGCTCTCTTACTCGTGGAAACTCATCGACCCTCTCGGGTTGCGCGAATTGGCCGAATTCGACACCTTGATGCTAAATTATTACCGCAATTACATACCCTCGGCGGCAAGCGAGGCATGGGCTACGACCGGTAATTACGGTGCACAAGGCATAAACATGATATTTCACGAGCGCGAGGCTATTAGCGATTTCTTTTTCCGCGATGCCTCAGCCCGTTGGCTACCATCGAGCGAGAAAATGCGTTTTTACAATACCCGTATCCCGATGACACTCCTTTCATTCAATGCAGGAGGCACTCGCGAAACGAGCCAAGAGCGTCTGCAAGGCATCTTTTCCGGAAATATAAATTCCAAAGCGCAGATAGGCGGTATGATAGACTATCCCTACTCCAAGGGTAGTTACTCCAATCAAGCCGCAAAGGGCTTTGCATGGGGATTGTCGGGCTCATATCTTGGCGACAGATATGAGTTGCAAGCATATTTCAACAAATCAAACATTCTGAACAAAGAAAGCGGCGGCATTACAGATATGCTGTATATCACCGACCCAGCAGAGCTTCAAGGTGGTATTACAACTATCGATCCCAAATCAATACCCACAAAATTGAGCAATGCCCACACAAATATATGGGGCACCGATATTTATGTTAACAACCGCTACAAAGTAGGCTACTGGCACGAAGAGACCGCCGACGATGATTCAACGGTTGTACGCACTTATATTCCGGTTACTTCATTTATACACACGTTGCGCTATAAAGATGCAAAACATCTTTTTATCGACACTTCAACATCGGAAATGAGTCGATATTTCGAAAATATATATTTAGATCCGACACAGACAAACGACGTTACTAATTATTGGTCGCTATCGAACACTGTCGGCATATCTTTGCTCGAAGGCTTTAACAAGTACGCTAAATTCGGGTTGGCGGCTTATATCACACACCAAGTGCGTCGCTATACACTCCCGGCCGATACACTCGACCGTGCAGAGCTTAATTTAACGCCATTCCCTGAAAACATTGGCACATTCGCACCATCGACCACACAACAACTCGCATGGGTAGGCGCTCAATTAACAAAACAACGCGGTTCTATCCTCACCTATGCCGCGACGGCCGAGCTCGGTTTCCTCGGAGAAGCAGCAGGCGAAATAAAGGCGCAAGGCCAAGTGTCGACTCGGTTCAAGTTTATAGGCGATAGTCTCGATATCAGGGCTTTTGGAGAGTTCAGAAATGAAACAGCGCCCTATCTTACGCAACGCTATCGCTCTAATCACTATGTATGGCAAAACGACTTCGGCAAGCGTCGCACCGTCACTTTTGGCGGTGAAGTTAGCCTCGGGCGCACCGGCACACGACTCAGGGCGAGCCTCTCCAACCTCCAAAACCATATTTATTTCGGTGCCGACGGGCCTCGGCAATACGGCGGCTCGGTTCAGGTGCTTTCACTTTCTCTTAAACAGAATTTTAAGGTAGGCATCTTACACTGGGACAACTCGATAACATATCAAACAAGCTCTAATTCCGACATCATTGCCCTACCCACACTCGCAGTATATTCCAACCTTTATTTGCTATTCAGAATAGCGACCCTGCACGCCCAACTCGGTGTTGACTGCAATTACTACACAAGCTACTACGCTCCGGCTTATCAGCCTGCATTAGCCTCTTTTGTCAATCAAAACGAATACAAGATAGGAAACTATCCCTTCTGCAACGCCTATCTTAACATGAAGTTAAGCCGCACACGATTCTATATCATGTACACCCATGCCAACAGGGGGCTCTTCGGAGGCAGCAATTACTTCTCAGTACCATTCTATCCCTTAAATCCGGCTCGTCTGCAGTTCGGTGTCTGTGTCGATTTCGTCAACTAACAGGAGTTCGTTGCAAATATCTATAAGAGCAGTGCAAAAATCTGCCGCCATATCATCGAAAAACATTTTCATATCCCTATCAGACGTAATAACCGACAAGACTTCGGCAGCCACTGCGGCTTCTATATCTGATGTAAGCCAAAACCATGCCGATACATCATCGGGCAGAGTCATCACCAATTCATAGTAATCACCATCAAGCCCCGATTTTCGCTTGGCAGAAACAACATACCCTCTAAGTTTATAGCGCACTTTTCTCCAAGCCCTATCGACGTAAGGCTCAACGGAAAAAGACAAAACCTCCGGCGAGAGTTTATCCACGGCATAACAGATGCTGTCCACGCTAATGGAAAACAAATAATTTCTAAACATATCATTGAATTTTAAGTGGGAAAGCACAAAGATATAGCTGTGCGGCCGTAAATTATTGCACTATCTAAAAATTTAGAAAAAATAGCGTGCAACGTGTTTAAGTCGCGCAAGTTTCGTATCTTTGTAAAAGTTTAACGAAAATCACGGTCGTGCAACATGGCTGTAGAATGTAATCGACAGGCCACAGTCATATTACAATAACAAGGCCCGGTCTACGTTAATAATGTATGAGAGTAAAATATTTCACATTTATCTTGTTATTGAGCGCCTTAGTGCTATCGTCATGCCGCGGCGTCAAGCTCGCCACAGCCGATGAGCAAATGGCTCGCGGCGAGTTCTACGATGCCTCGCGCACTTATCGCAAAATATATAATAAGCTTACCAAGCGCGAAGAGCGACAACAACGCGGTGTCGTTGCATTTCGCATGGCAGAGTGTCATCGCAGGCTCAATCAATATGCCCGCGCGTCGGCAGCTTATCAAAACGCTGCCCGATATGGCTACCCCGACTCTATTATATATCTGCGCATGGGTCAGATGATGGCCGCCGACGGCAAATACTCAGCCGCCATAAAAGCATATAAAGATTATCTTGCTTGGAAACCGGCCGACAAACTCGCACAAAACGGACTTATAGGCGCTCAAATGGCTCTTGACAAGAAAGGAGCGACTCGATATGTGGTGAAAAACGCAAAGCTATTTAATTCTCGACGCGCAGATTATTCTCCCGTCTTTTCCGATGCATCTCACGACCAACTTTACTTTACCTCTACCAACGAAAAGGTTACCGGTAACGCTAAGAGCGAGATTACGGGCATGAAGAAAGGTGACATCTGGTTTGTCGGCAAAAACGAACGCGGCGAATGGACTCGACCCGAACCCGTTGAAGGCGATGTGAACAGCGATGCCGATGAAGGCGCTATTGCCTTTTCACCGGAAGGCAGCACTATGTATCTAAGCCGGGCACGTCGCGAACCTAATGCCAACACCGGCGTCGAGATTTACACTTCACAGCGCTCAGATGCTAAATGGAGTGCTCCCGTAAAATTTGATATCACAAACGACACTCTGTCGAGCTATGCACATCCGGCGGTATCACCCGACGGTCAATGGCTCTATTTCACCTCCGATATGCCGGGTGGGCAAGGAGGTCTCGACATCTGGCGTATCAATCTAAAAGAACGACAAGGCTCACTCGAAAATCTCGGCGAATGGATTAATACACCTGGCGACGAAATGTTTCCCACGTTCCGAAGTGATTCGGTATTCTATTTTGCCTCAAACGGGCATCCGGGATATGGCGGCCTCGATATTTTCAGAGCCGAACTGACGCGCTCAGGCGGCTGGAACGTTACCAATATGGGCACACCGATAAACTCGTCCGCCGACGATTTCGGCATTACCTTCGGAGATGGTGAAAGCGGTTTCTTCAGCTCAAATCGCACCGATAATAGAGGCTATGACCATATTTTCTCTTTCGAGCTTCCGGAACTTAAAATAACAATATCGGGTTGGGTACTCGATAAAGATGAGGAACCGGTGCCTAATGCTATTATACGTATCGTCGGCAACGATGGCACCAACCGTAAACAAGTGGCACGCGACGACGGCTCATTCTCTTTTCCGCTCGACAGAGGTGTGAGCTACGTTATGCTGGCCGGCGCTAAAAACTATCTGAATGCCAAGCAAGAATTTACAAGCGATATCGCCGAAGAAGATGCCGAGTATAGCGTAGATTTCATCCTGTCGTCGATAACAAAGCCTGTTGTTATTGAGAATATTTTCTACGACTTCGACCGCGCCACATTGCGCCCCGAATCAAAAGACGCTCTCGACGAGATGGCTCAGATTCTACGCGACAACCCAAATGTTACCATCGAAATGGCATCGCACACCGACCGCAAAGGCTCGGAAGAATATAACATCAACCTATCGAGCCGACGTGCCCGCTCGGTGATAGATTATTTAATCTCGGTAGGCATTTCACCTGAAAGACTTCAAAGCCAAGGATATGGCAAATCGCGCCCGAAGACAATAACCAAAAAACTTGCGCGCGAATATCCGCAATTTGAAGAAGGCGTCACACTCACCGAAGAATTCATTCAGACACTATCGCCCGACGACCAAGAAGCTGCCGACCAGATAAACCGCCGCACCGAGTTTCAGGTCCTATCTATCGACTTCCAAATGTTTTGATTATCTATGCGCTTTCGTACCGAAATAGAAATTAGCAAGTCGAATCTTCAGATAAGCCACTCCGACAAGCTGGTATTGCTGGGCTCATGTTTTACCGATGAGATTGGCTCTCGGCTCGAGGCCGACGGATTTAATGCGCTACACAATCCATTCGGGCCATTATACAACCCGCTATCTCTCGCAAAGTGCATTAAGAGGGCCGTTACTCGCCAACACTATACTGCCGAGGAGCTATATGATGGCCCTCGAGGTTTTCATTGCCTCGATTATGCATCGCGTTATAGTGGCTCTGACGCCGAAAGTGTATTGCAGCTCGTAAACGGCACTCTCGACATACTATCTGATGCTATCGGTGGTGCTTCTACGGTAATACTCACCCTCGGGTCGGCATGGATTTTCAGTCATAACAGCAGCGGGCAAGCGGTAGGCAACTGCCATAAGTTTGCTCCGGCATGTTTTAATCGCCGACTGCTATCGGTGGAAGAATGTGTGACAGCACTTGATGATATCTTAACACTATTGCAAAAAATCGGTGTAAAAGGCGTAATACTCACTATAAGCCCTATACGGCACCTCGCCGACGGGCTCAACGGCAACACTATAAGCAAAAGCACTCTACACCTTGCCGCCATGCAATTAGGCAAAAAGTACGACAATTTTGTACACTATTTTCCTTCCTACGAAATTATGATTGACGATTTGCGCGACTATCGCTTCTATGCCTCCGACATGAAACACCCGTCGCAAGTTGCCATAGACTATATATATGAAAATTTCGGCATCGCTTACTTCTCCTCTCACACTCTCGCTCAAGTGGCCGAAGCTCATAAATCATTCCTTGCCGAACAACACCGTCAAATCTTATGAGCATCCATAAATATAAATACATCACCACCGACAGCCGCGCTGTTTTTTCTCCGGCCGACACTATCTTTGCGGCAATACGCACCGATATAGGCGATGGCCACCGCTATATTTCCGACCTATACAAAAAGGGTGTACGGGCGTTTATCGTTGAAGAGATTCCCGAAGAGTACGCCACCTCCGACGCCACTTTCTACCGCACCGACGACGTACCGGAGTCTTTAGGAAAAATCGCTCGCGAGCGTTTAAACCACTTCGATAATGGCATTGTAATAACCGGGAGCGTCGGTAAAACAAAAACCAAAGAGCTGCTCTACTCCGCTCTCTTAGATCTCGGTTATGACGTGCGTAGAAGTCCTCGCAGCTGGAATTCGAGTATAGGCGTTCCATTAGCTATCTGGGATATGACAAGCGATGCCGTCAAATTCAAAACTTATTATGATGAAGATGACAACTCGCGTCGATTGATGTACTTCGAAACAGATGCCGATGTTATGATTACCGAAGCCGGTATCGATGGGCCGGGGCAAGGCGACTTTCTGGCATCCGTCTTAGGCAAATCGCATAAAGTTGGTATCATAACACCCATCACAGCAGAGCACGATGAGGCCTTTACATCGCATGCCGACAAAATTAAAGAAAAGCTGAAAGTGCTCGCCAACTGCGACACTATCATATACGATAATTCCGACCAGCTCATCGCTTCTTTGCTTAAAGAAGAATTTGAAAATAACGAGAGAGGTGCTGCACTATATGCAATTGAAAAAGGCCTTTTCCCGACTATCTACCATGCATTAGCAGACAAAGCACTTGAATTACAAGGCATTGCCAAAGACAAACGCAATAAAGTAATAAACGGGAGAACTCTCGTAAACAAAAAAAGACAGATTACCGACGGTAATTTTGGCAACACCATTATCTGCGATTATTTCACGCACGATTTACGTTCGTTGCAAGAGGCTCTCGACTTCATGCGTCGAAGAGCTACACCGGCACACGGCTCTGTTTTAATACTCGACGATTTGAAACACCGCAGTGGTCTCGGTGGAGATATTATATTAGCCATTTATCGTCAAGCTTTTGAATTGGCTAAAGCATTCGGTGTAGAAACAACAATCTGTATATCGGACGAATATGCGCGTTTGCACAACGCCTCATCTGATGTTTCCAATATTATTCTGAGCGACGATATCGCCGATTTAATCGACCGCTATCATGCCGGCGAATTACTGCGAAACAAACAGATAATGCTTTTCGGCAAGAACGACGGTAAAATAGGCGAAATAGCAGCCGCCATGGAATCGGCCGACCACGACACGACGCTCGAAGTAGACCTTGACGCCCTGATTCACAACTACAACTACTATCGTAGCCTTGTTCACTCCGGCACCGGCATCATCGCAATGGTCAAAGCCTCTGCCTACGGGTTGGGCCCGATTGAGATTGGCAAGACGCTACAATCGCAAGGCGCGGCATACCTTGCCGTTGCTGTTATCGAAGAAGGGATAGCACTACGCGAAGCAGGAATAACGATGCCTATAATGGTACTCAACCCCGTCACCAATCGCTATCCGGCTTTATTTGCTCATCATCTCGAGCCTGTAGTATTCTCTATCGTAGAGCTTGAGCGACTGCTTGCCGAAGCATCATCGTTTGGCACAGTGCAGTATCCCATTCATATTAAATTTGACACGGGTATGCACCGTGTGGGCTTCACACCGAGTCAAGTTGATGATATCTCAGCACTTATAGCAGGAGCTAATACAGTGAGAGTGAGTTCAGTATTTTCCCACCTCGCAACGGCCGACTGCCTTGACTTAGACGATTACACTAATGAGCAATTACACTCATTCAACGAATGTACTACCATGTTGCAACAGGGGCTTGGCTACTCTTTCCGCCGACATATACTCAACACCGCAGGCATGATGCGTTTTGCCGATTGCGGCTCCTACGAAATGGCCCGACTTGGCATAGGGCTATATGGTATTTCGCCTGTCGAGGGCCAGCAAGCCAATAACCTCAAACCGGTGGCAGCCTTCCGCTCGCATATTATTTCATTAAGTAGTTGGCCTAAAGGTACTACAATAGGTTACGGCTGCAAAGGAATAACACAACGCGACGATTGTCGGGTAGCAACAATCCCTGTCGGATATGCCGACGGCATCAACCGACGTCTTGGCAACGGACGCGCCTCTTTTTCAGTAAAAGGCGTTGAATGTCCTACAATTGGTAATATCTGTATGGACCTATGTATGATTGACGTAAGCGAAGTCACCGATGTAGCCATCGGCGACACTGTCGAAATTTTCGGTCCACAGATCCCTGTTAAACGTATAGCCGATATCCTCAACACTATACCCTACGAAGTGCTGACATCGGTGTCTCAGCGCGTAAAACGCACCTACATCAAAAATTAGATAGGGCTATTCTTCAGGCAAGTCGCGAGGGTCGACTTTCAGTATCGGGAACGACCAATGATAGTGTACGGCCGCCACTCGCAAACCAATTACCGTAGCCGCGCAACTTACTTGCGATAAAATAGGCGACCAGATCGGTATAAAGCTCATCAACCAATAAATAAGGCCGCCGGCAAGACAAGCTGTGGCATACACTTCTTTACGGAAAAACAATGGCACTTCATTTATGAGGATGTCGCGCGTAATGCCACCAAAAGAACCGGTGATAATACCCATTACGATAGCCACCCATGCCGGATATCCGGCCATAAAGGTCTTTTCTATACCTATAACGACAAACAAAGCAAGGCCGATGGCGTCGAACAGAAAGAGTGTGCGCATACCTTTGACTAATACCTTACGGAAAACTATCACCGTAACAAGTGATATAAAGGTTACGGCAAGATACATCCACGACTGCATCCAGAAGACCTCAATACCGAGAAGTACATCGCGCAAAGTGCCACCACCTATTGCCGTGACAAGACCTATAATATAAGCTCCAAACCAATCGAAGCTTTTGGCGGCGGCAAGGCGTATACCGGAAATTGCAAAGGCTATCGTGCCAAGAACCTCAATAATAAAAATAATCAAGTTGTTTTCGTCCATTTTTAATTGTCCTATTAGATTGGTTTTGCAGTTGATTTAATTCTACTTACCTTATTTTGTTCTGCTTTATCTTTGTTGTTTTTGTACCTACACAAATCGGAAAGGAAACATTTATTGCACAAAGGCACCCGCGCCTTACATACATAGCGACCATGAAGGATGAGCCAATGGTGGGCCGTGCCGAGCAAATCGGCCGGTATATTTTCTACCAACTTTCGCTCTGTCATAAGCGGGTTTCTGCTTCTCGTTGTCAATCCAAGGCGCTCCGATACACGGAAGACATGAGTGTCGACCGCCATTGCCGGCTGTTGATAAATGACCGATAGTATTACATTTGCCGTTTTGCGCCCCACTCCGGGAATAGTTAAGAGCGAATCCATATCGTCGGGCACTTCGCTGTTATAATCGTTGACAATCTTACGAGCCATTCCCAACAGCGATTTTGCTTTATTATTTGGATAGGAACACGATTTTATCAGCTGGTAAATATCGTCTTGCGATGCCTTAGCCAACAGGTCGATAGTTGGATAAGTGTCGAAAAACGAGGGCGTTATCATGTTCACTCTTTTATCGGTGCATTGAGCCGACAATATTACCGCCACAAGCAACTCATACGGGTTTCTGTAGTTCAGTTCGGTAGTAGCCGTCGGCATCTCTACAGCAAATCGCTCGATGATAGCCTTGTATCTATCGGCCTGCCTCATTTCAATATTTTATCTGTTATAAAATACCCAAGGGCACATAATGCCGGAGCACAAATGCTTGTTATGCCCCAGTATACAAAAGCCTCAACGACACGACTTTGGCGCAAGAGATTGACAAAATCGAGAGAGAATGCCGAGTAGGTCGTATATCCGCCAAGCACTCCGGTCATAAATAATAAGTTGCACCATGCCGGCGCCCCTCCTCGGCTGAGCAACACCCACACGACACCCATCAAAAAACTACCGGTAAGATTCACCGTGAGAGTGTTGCAATAGCTTTGCTCGAAAAGGCCAAGGTGCTGTATACCATAACGTAGCATTGCCCCAATCATACCACCGGCACCTACCGCGGCAAAGTTGAGCAATGTAGAGTAAGATGCCATAACGACAGGCTTCGTTTTAATAGATTAGTGTGCTGCAGTAAATTCCTCAAGGAAGCGCACATCGTTTTCGGAGAACATGCGCAAGTCTTTTACTTGGTATTTTAAGTTGGTAATACGCTCGATACCCATGCCAAGAGCAAAGCCCGAATACACCTTCGAATCAATGCCACACGCCTCGAGGACGGCGGGGTCGACCATTCCGCAACCAAGTATTTCTACCCACCCTGTACCTTTGCAGAAAGAGCATCCTTTGCCACCGCATAGATTACAACTGATGTCCATTTCGGCCGACGGCTCTGTGAAAGGGAAATAACTCGGGCGCAAACGTATCTGGGTTTGCGGGCCAAACATTTCACGAGCAAAATAGAGCAAGGTCTGCCGTAAGTCGGCAAAAGTAACATTGCGGTCGACATAGAGAGCTTCTACCTGGTGGAAGAAACAGTGCGCACGCGCCGAAATAGCCTCATTGCGGTAAACACGTCCGGGGCATATAATACGAATCGGCGGTTGCTGACTTGTCATAACGCGAGTCTGCACCGACGATGTGTGCGTACGAAGCAACACCTCGGGGTTACGACCGATGAAGAATGTATCTTGCATATCACGTGCCGGGTGATCGGCCGCAAAATTAAGAGACTCAAACACATGCCAATCGTCTTCGATCTCGGGGCCTTCGGCTATGGTAAAGCCAAGGCGACGGAAAATGTCGATAATTTGCTCACGCACAAGCGACAATGGGTGGCGTGTGCCCAAGCGCACAGGAGCTGCGGTGCGCGTAAGGTCGAGGCCGTCGGCAGCGTCGTTACCTGCCGATGCCGCTTCACGTAAATTGTTTATTCGCTCTGTGGCAAATGTTTTAAGCTCGTTCAGCGCCTGCCCGAGTTCACGTTTCTTATCGGCGGCGACATTACGGAAGTCGTTCATCAAGGCACTGATAGCACCTTTTTTACTTAGATATTTTATACGTAGCGCCTCTACTTCGGCTACATTGGCAGCATGAAGTGCTTCGAGCTCGGCGCGTATCTCGTTTATTTTGCTTAACATCTCTTTTGCTGTTTTTCTTTGTGCAAAATTACGAATTTTATTTTAAAGCGGCCGCGTTATCATTCCATGAGTTTACGATAACGGCGTCGCGGCAGTTCTTTACCACCGTTAAGGCGTTTTTTATATTCTTCGTAATCGGAATATGAGCCTTCGTAAAATACTACATTGCCATCGCCTTCAAACGAAAGAATATGCGTGCAGATACGGTCGAGGAACCAACGATCGTGGCTCACCACGACAGCACAACCGGCGAAATCGTCGAGGCCCTCTTCGAGAGCGCGTAACGTGTTGACATCGATATCGTTGGTAGGTTCGTCGAGCAGAAGCACGTTACCTTCCTCTTTGAGAGCCATAGCCAAGTGCAGGCGATTGCGTTCACCGCCCGACAGCACAGCTATTTTCTTCTCCTGGTCGGCTCCGGTGAAATTGAAACGCGACAGATAAGCCCGCGCATTTACATCACGTCCGCCCATGCGGAATGTTTCAACGCCTTGAGAAATTACTTCATAGACAGTTCTTTCGGGCAACAAATCGTGGTGTGTTTGGTCAACGTAGGCTATTTTTACTGTTTCGCCCACCTCGAAAGTGCCATTATCGGCCGCTTCCTGCCCCATAATAAGACGGAAAAGTGTAGTTTTACCGGCACCATTGGGGCCTATGACACCTACAATACCATTAGGTGGCAATGAGAACGACAAATCGGCAAACAGCTGCTTTTTACCAAAAGCCTTTGCTAAATGACTGGCCTCGATAACTTTGTTGCCCAAGCGAGGTCCGTTGGGTATAAATATTTCGAGTCTCTCTTCACGTTGGCGTTGATCTTCGTTAAGCAGTTTATCGTAAGAATTCAAGCGCGCTTTACCTTTGGCCTGACGTGCCTTAGGAGCCATACGCACCCATTCGAGCTCACGTTCGAGCGTTTTACGACGCTTCGACGCCTGCTTTTCTTCTTGCGCCATTCGCTTGGTTTTCTGGTCGAGCCACGATGAATAATTACCCTTCCAAGGGATACCTTCTCCGCGGTCTAATTCAAGAATCCAACCTGCTACATGGTCAAGGAAATATCGGTCGTGTGTAATAGCAATAACCGTCCCGGCGTATTGCTGCAAGTGCTGTTCGAGCCAGTCGATAGATTCGGCATCGAGGTGGTTGGTAGGCTCGTCAAGCAACAACACATCGGGTTGTTGCAATAGAAGACGGCAGAGTGCAACACGGCGGCGTTCGCCACCCGACAATGTCGATATTACCTGGTCGTCGGGCGGACATTGGAGGGCATCCATGGCGCGTTCGAGACGTGAGTCGATATTCCATGCATCGGCAGCGTCGAGGGCATCTTGCAGCTCGGCCTGGCGCGCTATTAAAGCGTCCATCTTATCTGCATCGTCGAGCACATCGGGGTCGGCAAAGGCTTCGTTTACCTTATCGAATTCAGCGAGCAAATCCATAATAGGCTGAACACCCTCGCGGACCACTTCTATAACGGTCTTATCGGGGTCTAATTGCGGTTCCTGTTCAAGATAGCCTACTGAATAGCCCGGTGCAAACACCACTTCGCCTTGATACTCCTTATCTATCCCTGCTATAATCTTAAGCAGTGAAGACTTACCGGAACCATTAAGACCTATGATACCAATTTTGGCCCCGTAGAAAAAAGACAGGTAGATATCTTTTAATACTTGTTTCTGCGGTGGATATATTTTACTCACGCCCACCATCGAAAATATTACTTTTTTGTCGTCTGCCACGATATATCTGTTTTAGTTGTTTACAAAATCTGATGTTTACGGGTAAAGCGTTCAGCGACGTTTAGCCGTTGGTGCCCAACGAACGGGATAGTCGACCTTCGCACGCCCAGTTACTATATTGTTGAGTTTTCCTTTTATAAGCTGTCTACGGATAGCCGATATATGGTCGATGAATACTTTACCATCGAGATGGTCGCATTCATGCTGCACTATTCTGGCAAGGAAGCCCGATATAAGCTCCTCATGCGCCTCAAAGTTTTGGTCGAGCCACCGTAGGCGAATATTCTCGACACGCGGAACATTTTCCGATATTCCGGGGAGGCTCAGGCAGCCTTCACTTCGCGAAATATCTTCGCCCTCGAGTATCTCCACTTCGGGGTTGATAAGAACCAACTTACGGCCAGAGCACTCAGGAAACTCTTCGGCGACAGGGTCGGCATCGATAACCACCAAGCGGATGTTTCGACCTATTTGGGGTGCCGCAAGACCTACACCTTGCGACTCATACATTGCAGCGAACATATCACTTATAAGTTGTTCCAGTCCGGGATATCCCGGCTCGATTGGTGTTGATATTTTACGGAGCACCGGATGTCCGTATAGATATACAGGTAATTTCATAGTCCTGATTCTTTATATTGCCTTCCGGCCAGAAAATCGTTTAATATTATTGTCGCTGAGATTTCATCAACAAGGGCTTTGTCACGACGAGCCATTTTCTTAAGGCCTCCGTCAATCATGGCTCTATGAGCCAACACAGAGGTAAAACGCTCATCAAAAAACACTATAGGCTTATCGGGAATGGCTTGGCGCAGACGCTCAATAGCGGGGAGGAGATATCGAGTCGACTCCGAAGGATTTCCTTTCATATCTCTCGGTTCTCCCACCACAATGAAATCGAGACCGTTGTCGGCAATGTATTTTTTCACAAAATCGACAAGCGATGACGTGGCCACGGTAGCGACTCCGGAAGCTACTATACGTAACGGATCCGTAGCAGCTATGCCGCACCGCTTTCTACCAAAGTCTATGGCAAGTATTCGTCCCATTGTTTTGTTTTGCAAAAATACAAAATGTTTGCCAAATCGAAAAAAAATGTATACTTTTGCAATTGCGAATTTTGAAAAGGTATACACTATGAAAGCATGTTTTATGGGTCTTGGCTACATCGGTATCCCTACCGCGACGATAGCCGCCATGAACGGTATCAATGTTTTAGGTGTCGACGTTAATCCTGTTATAGTAAACAAGACTAATGCTGGTGAGTTGCATTTTGTCGAACCCGGTCTCGATGACAAACTTCGACAAGTTGTTGCCACGGGCGCATTCAGAGCGTCGTTGACTCCTGAAATATGCGATGCCTATTTCATCGTAGTACCAACACCTTTTAAGGGTAACTATCAGCCCGACATCTCTTTTGTAGAGGCCGCCACCAGAGCCGTCATTCCTTTTCTGAAAGAGGGTGACTTATATGTGATTGAATCGACCTCGCCTATAGGCACCACCGAGCAGATGGCTCAACTCATTTACCGAGAGCGGCCCGAGTTGCAAGGGAAGCTATACATAGCCTATTGCCCCGAAAGAGTTTTGCCCGGCAATGTTATTTACGAGCTCATTAACAACGACCGCGTCATAGGCGGCTTAGATGAGGCCTCAACACAAAAAGCGATAGAGTTCTATCGCCATTTTGTTAAAGGAGAATTGCACCCCACCAACGCCCGCACAGCCGAGATGTGCAAACTAACCGAAAACTCGTCGCGCGACGTTCAGATAGCTTTCGCCAACGAGCTGTCGCTGATATGCGACCGCGCTGGCATCAATGTGTGGGAGCTAATAGAATTGGCTAATAAGCACCCACGTGTCAACATACTACAACCGGGGTGTGGCGTCGGAGGCCATTGCATTGCCGTCGACCCTTACTTTATAACATCTGCCTACCCCGAAGAAGCGAAATTGATAGCTGACGCACGACGCATAAATAACTATAAATCGGATTGGTGCGCCGAAAAGGTTATCAACGCTATGTTGAGTTTTGAAATCGAGCATAAGCGCAAACCGGTAGTGGCTATGATGGGTATGGCCTTCAAGCCCGATATCGACGACCTGCGCGAAAGCCCTGCCAAGACCATTATAAGTCGCATAATGCAGAAAGGCAGCAATTCTCGCATCCTCGTTGTCGAGCCCAACATTACCGAGCATCACGTGTTCAAACTCACCGATTATGTAACAGCATATCACGAGGCCGATATCGTAGTATTCCTCACCGCTCACTCAGTATTCAAGAGCCTGGTACGGGATGATACAAAAATCATTTTCGACTTCTGTGGAGTTTTCAATCGCTAAGCAATGCCTTTCGACCAAAATTCAAAATATCCTCAACGCATAAGTCTTCGCGGTGTAATGGTGTATCCCTTTGCCGACATTGATGCGCTCATCGATTTCGCCGATAAGGAAAAGGGCATTCTCGTAGCTATCAACGCTGAAAAAATATTGAACGCAACGCCTGTCACCCTCGATATAATCAACAACAACATAGCATATTGTGATGGTTCCGGGCCCGTTATGGCAGCACGCCAAAAAGGTGCTCACCCCGAGAAGATAGCCGGCTGCGAACTTTGGCTTAGAATTATCGAGCGTTTTCACAACTCTCGCACTTTCTATATAATCGGAGCGACTCAAGAGGTAAACGATATCGCTGTCGAGAAACTACGCAAAGAATATCCCGGAATACAGATTGTAGGCAACAGAAACGGATATCTTTCAAGCGATGAAGAGCGCGAGACACTGATATCGGATGTTGTAGACAAGAAGCCCGACTTTGTATTCGTTGCCATGGGCTCTCCTAAACAGGAATTTCTCATGGCCGATATGCTCAAGCGGCACAAAGCCGTGTATCAAGGCCTCGGCGGAAGCCTTGATGTTTACACCGAAAAGGTTAAACGCGCCCCGAAGTGGTGGATCGACCACAACATCGAATTTGCCTATCGTCTTATTAACCAGCCTAAACGGATAACACGCAATATTTCTTACATAAAATTTGCGTGGTGGTTGGCCACAAAGCAATTTTGACCGATGGCAAAGAAGATAATGCTTATATTTGGCACACGCCCCGAAGCCATCAAGATGGCACCGCTCGTAAAGGCATTAAAAGAGCAAAGCGATCTCTTTGAGACATCGGTAGTAGTAACAGGCCAGCACAGAGAATTACTCGACAGTGTGCTCACGTTATTCGATATCCAGCCCGACTACGACCTAAATATAATGAAACAAGGTCAAGACCTTTACGATATCACGTCGCTCATTTTATTGGGATTGCGTAATATTTTTGCAGAAAACAGGCCAGACCTCGTTATGGTCCATGGCGACACCACTACATCGACAGCAGCGGCACTGAGCGCATTCTATGCACAGATTCCCGTAGCACACGTCGAAGCAGGGCTCCGGACAGGCGACATTTACTCACCGTGGCCCGAAGAAATGAACCGGCGGCTTACGGCACGACTCGCTACTTTCCATTTCGCTCCCACAGCAATCAGCGCCGCCAACCTTAAGGCCGAAAACACCCCGGAGGAGAATATTTGCATTACAGGTAATACCGTTATCGACGCTCTTCGCTTAGTCTCCGACAAAATCGAAACCGACAGGGCTACTCATCAACCGATACGAGCCGAAATAGCATCGTTGGGCTACGACACATCGCGCCTTACCAACGGCGGGCGCCGCCTTGTGCTTATTACCGGACACCGCCGCGAGAATTTCGGCGAAGGTTTTATGAATATCTGCAGCGCGATACAGACTCTTGCCACCCAATATCCCGATATCGACTTTGTATATCCGATGCACTTAAATCCTAATGTCAGGAAACCGATAGCTCGCATGTTTGAAGGCAAGCACTATTCCAACGTGTTTTTCATAGAGCCTATCGATTACCTGCCATTCGTCTATATGATGAAGATGTCGTATCTCATTATCACCGATAGTGGCGGCATTCAGGAAGAGGCTCCATCGATGGGAAAGCCCGTATTGGTTATGCGAAACGTCACCGAGCGCCCCGAAGCACTACAAGCCGGCACGATACGCCTTGTAGGCACCGACCACGATAAAATAGTAGCGGAGGCCACTCGTTTTATCGATGATGAAAAATATTACGCAGCCAATCAGCGCATAGCTAACCCCTACGGCGATGGACAAGCATGCCGTCGCATCATCGATTTTCTTTCACAAAAATTGTAGCTACGAAGAAATAGTGCTACGCGGCACTGCAATTATTTCTTCTTGAGTTTGAAGCCCATGTAAACTCCATCGTAGGAGTTTAGCAAAGAAGCGAGGGTATTCAATGTCGAGTTATTCAGCACACTCGACACTTTGGTCAAAAGTTGTATCATTTTGGTAGCGTCGAAAGTGAGGTTCAACGTCGACCCCGCCTTTGTTGCATTGGCTTTAACCTTGCCAAGAGACACTTTACCAAAAGCGCTGAAACTAAACTCGAGCATGCCTGATGCATCTTTTTCTACGACACCTTTGAGAGTCAATACGCCCATTTTAAGAACGAAAGAATGGTCTTTTTCAACCACGAGACTCGTTTTGGTGAAACCGAGCTGCTTGTAATAGGGCTCTAATTTATTTTCGAGCGCTGTAGCCGCCCCAGCACCGCCTATCTTCTTTAAAGCATTATCGCTTTGGAACGATACAGCAGGCGAGGTGTACTCCCAGCTACCAACGAGGTCGTCGATAGTAAACTTATTATTTGCTATCGTATTATTAACAAAACCACCGATAGCATCGAGCAATCCGCCACTCGACGATTTGCTATCGCCTGTAGTTGCTGTTTCGCTGCTTGAGCTACTTCCCCCAAACAAATCTTTCAGATTAAAAGCCGTCGAACTCGAGACACCGAGCATAAAAACGGCGAAAACTGCTATAAAAATTCTTTTCATTGCACTATATTATTTGCAAGACAAACTCAATCAGCTTTCTCGTGAATGATTTCATTATCTTGATTGTGTTCTTTTATTTCAGCATCAACTTGTTGCCACACTGAGTTATTTGATTTGAACTCCGGAACGATAAGTTTCATTTCAGTAACAATATCGTGTCCACCACCGGCATGGATACTCTTACGAAGCCTTTCGATGTGGTTAAGCACCTCGTCGTAGTCGTAAGCGCGCACCTTTGCAATCATAATTTTCTTATGGTGTGTTGGCAAGGTCAATTCTTTTTCATTGAGCAGCTCTTCGTAGAGTTTTTCACCGGGGCGCAACCCTGTTTCTACTATCTTGATATCTTCGCCCGGTCTCAGGCCCGACAGAGAAATCATACGTGTGGCCAAATCCCATATTTTCACCGGCTGCCCCATATCAAATACAAAGATTTCGCCACCGCTACCCATAACACAAGCCTCTAAGACCAGCGAGCAGGCTTCGGGTATTGTCATGAAATAACGTATGATGTCGCGATGAGTAATAGTTACGGGCCCGCCCTGCTCTATCTGCTTGCGGAAAAGCGGAATCACCGAGCCGTTAGAGCCTAACACATTGCCAAACCGCGTTGTGATAAAGCGTGTCGAGCCCTCGCTATTCTGTGAAGATATTTTGAAAAATAGGCTTTGAGTATAAATCTCAGCTATTCTCTTCGATGCCCCCATCACGTTGGTCGGGTTTACGGCTTTGTCGGTCGATATCATAACGAATTTTTCGACGCCATATTTCACCGCCAAATCGGCCACATTTATCGTGCCGAAAACATTTGTAATGACAGCTTCGGCCGGATTACGCTCCATCATCGGCACATGCTTGTAGGCCGCAGCATGGAACACATATCTCGGATTATATTTTTGGAACACATGTTCCATTCTTTCACGATTAGCCACGTCGCCAATAAAAAGATGGATTTTAACGTCGGGATATGACGCTTCCATCTCTATCTGCATATCGTGCATCGGCGTTTCGGCCTGGTCGACAAGCACTATATCGCGAGCGCCGAAAGAGGCCACTTGCCTAACAATCTCGCTACCTATCGAGCCTGCAGCACCCGTAATCATTACAACCTGATCACACATCACTCTGCGTATGTTAGGGTTGCCGGTGGTAATGGTTTCACGGCCGAGCAAATCTTCGATGCGTATATCCTGAACGTGAGTCGATAGACGAGGCATCGACTTGCTATTAACATCAAACTCGTCAACTTGATTGAGCATCAAAAGTTTAATGCGATTTTTGAGAAAGACGTCGGCAGTGCCGCTGCGCATCAGTTCAAGTTGTGTCGACAAGAACAACAAGGTCTTACACTTGTAGTAAGCGAAAATCTCTGCTATCTTATCGGGGTCGTATGCAATAACTGGAATACCGTTTACGGTGCTGTCAATCTTCTTTGATGTCAAGCTCAACAGGGCAACAGGGTCGAATCGACCTTCAAACTCGCTCTTAAGCGCCGAGGCAAGGAAAAAAGAGTTAATGGCAGAACCAAGGACAATTACCCTTCTCTTTTTTTGGGTAACACCGGCAACAGATATGTAGAGATACTTTATAGCAAGACGCATCAGCAACATAAACGTGAAGGACATAAGCCCTACGACAAAAATATTGCGGAAGGTGAAATAGAAGAAGCCACAGCAAAAATATGTTATCGTCGATATAAGAGCCAGCACCAAGGTTGCCGACAGAACGAGGAGAACAAGGCGATAGGTATCTTCTATCACCGACAAACGTATAATGTATCGGCTCGTGCCAAGAATGACGGCGAGAATAGCATATATTACAAATTCAAACAGAAATATTGCCAGCGGTGAATATACAAAAGAGTCTCCTCCGTCGCTGTGTACACCAAAGACAAGAGCTAAGGCACAACTTATGGCAATCAAAAAGAAGTCGGCAAAGTAAACCATCCATTTCGGCGATGGGCGGTCGACAAAACGCCTAACAGCCGGAAGATCGGCCAGTGCCTTTATTATTTTGTTTTTCGTAGTCACTATAAAGCAATTTTACAAATTAAAATAGTAAGCTTTTCTACACTTATATTATAAGACAAACTTTTCGCAAAAGTAATACATATAAACCTATTTAGCAAATATAAGGTGTGTTTTTAGGGCATTTTAACCCGGCGCTGATAAAGATTTTCATGTCGAGCGAGACATGAGGAGACTATAAAGCACCTGCGATGAGCTAAGTACTTTGTTTTTTCATCAATTTTAACATTTTTGATTGATGTAATTTTTTTTGGCAAAACTTATTATTTCATTTTTTTTGCTAATTTTGCAGTCTATTCTTGGGCCATCTATCAGATAGCTTTTTCAACACAAACCACGATTATGAAACCTTTACAGGCAAAACTTTCTAAATATACAGCACCTCAAGAGGCAAAGGCCGCTGGAGTATATCCCTATTTCCGCGCCATATCTTCGGAGCAGGATCCGGAAGTTACCATCAATGGTAAGAGAGTGCTGATGTTTGGTTCTAATTGCTACACAGGTCTTGTCAACGACCCTCGCATAAAAGAAGCCGCAATAAACGCAATCAAGAAATACGGCACTGGCTGCGCCGGCTCACCTTTCCTTAACGGCACGCTCGATTTGCACAAGCAACTCGAAGCCCGCATAGCTGAATATATCGGCAAAGAAGACGTTATGATATATTCTACCGGCTTCGGCGTGAACCTTGGCGTCGTTTCGACACTGACAGGTCGCGAAGATTATATTTTGTGGGATGAGCAAGACCACGCTTCTATCATTGAAGGTCGCCGCCTATCGTTTAGCCAATCGCTTAAGTACAAGCACAACGACATGGAGTCGCTCGAAAAGCAACTCATGAAGTGCGACCCCAATAAAATAAAATTAATTGTCACCGACGGCGTTTTCTCAATGGAAGGCGACGTGGCAAATCTGCCGGGCATCGTAGAGCTCGCCAAGAAATACAATGCCACGGTGATGGTTGATGAAGCCCACTCAATAGGCGTTTTCGGCGAAGGCGGACGCGGCGTATGCAATCACTTCGGAGTAACCGACGATGTAGACCTCGTTATGGGCACGTTCTCGAAATCGTTTGCATCGTTAGGCGGTTTTATAGCTACCGATAAAGAGATTACCAACTTCCTACGCCATCACTCACGCTCGTATATCTTCACGGCCAGCATCACCCCTGCATCGACGGCAGCGGCGCTCAAGGCTATCGACCTTATGATTGAAGAGCCCGAGCGCCAGGAAAATCTGTGGAAGCTCACCAATAGGGCCCTCGACGGCTTCCGTAGCCGCGGCTTTGAAATCGGCAATACATCAACACCTATAATACCGCTTTATATACGCGACAACTTTAAGACATTCGCTATCACACGCGACCTTCTCGAAGAAGGCATCTTCGTGAACCCCGTTGTTTCGCCTGCAGTAGCTCCGCAAGATACACTAATACGCTTCAGTTTGATGGCTACGCACACCCCGGCACAAGTTGATGAAGCTCTCGAAAAAATAACCAAAGTATTTAAAAAATACGGCATAATTGAATAGTCCTAATCAAAACAACAAATAATTCCGTAAAACTATGAAAAAGAAGTTTATATGCGTCGTTTGCGGGTATGTACACGAAGGTGACACCGCTCCCGAAAAATGCCCTATCTGTAATGCACCTGCCAGCAAATTTAACGAACTCGACACTACTGCATCAGTGCAGTTTGTTGCCGAACACGAAATCGGTGTAGCTAAAGGTTGCGACCAGCAAATGATCGACGACCTGACAACACACTTCAACGGCGAATGCAGCGAAGTTGGTATGTATCTCGCAATGAGCCGTCAAGCCGACCGCGAAGGTTATCCCGAAATAGCAGAAGCCTTCAAGCGCTACGCTTTCGAAGAAGCAGAACACGCTGCTAAATTTGCCGAACTACTTGGCGAATGTGTATGGGATACCCGCACAAACCTTGAGAAACGCGTACAAGCCGAAGCCGGTGCCAACGCCGACAAACTACGCATCGCTAAGCGTGCCAAAGAGCTCAACCTCGACGCCATCCACGACACCGTTCATGAAATGGCAAAAGACGAAGCTCGCCACGGCCGTGGCTTCCAAGGCCTCTACAACCGCTATTTCGGTAAGAAATAACATACGGTAATAACGCCACATAGAAGTATATCGAGGGCATCTCAACAATTGAGGTGCTCTCTTTTATTATGGTAGCCTACACCCGTCACATCAAATGCGGAGCAATAATCGATGCCAAAGTCGCGCTTTTCACGATATCGACAAAGGTGAATATGAGTAATGCTATGATAATCACAAAAAATAACAGCCGTTACCATCAAGGCACTCGCTTCGTAAGTTTTATTAGGTTTCGACGTTATAGGCATAATTAAGAAGTGACATTTTAGTTATAAGAACATTATGAGTACATTTATAACACCTCGAAAAAATTATTGTTTTCGATTTTGAAATAAAAAACAACATTTTTGCAAATAAGAATCAGGTAAAAATCGCTATATTTGCAAATAAATACCATAACCGCTATTTCGCAATAATCCGAAATGAATCTCTTTGAACATCTTACAGCAAAGGCACGTCAACACCGCCAGCGTATCGTTCTGCCAGAAGGCCTCGAACCGCGCACGTTAACTGCCGCCGATCGTATTATCGCCGACAATCTCGCCGACATAATATTAATAGGCAACCCCGACGACATACATAATATGGCTCGGGAGCTAAACCTCACACATCTGGATAGCGCAACCATAGTAAACCCCGAAGATGAAAGCGTAATCGACAAATACGCCCCATTATTCTTTGAGTTGAGGAAGTCGAAAGGCATCACGATGGAAGAAGCGCGTCTGACAACAGCCAATCCCCTCTACCTCGGGTGCCTGATGGTTAAAGCCGGAGATGCCGACGGCCAAGTAGCCGGAGCGATGAATACCACCGGAAACGTACTTCGTGCCGCATTCCAAGTTATAAAGACCGTTCCCGGCATAAGCGTTGTCTCGGGAGCATTTGTGATGCTTTTACCCGAAGGCTCGAAATACGGCACAAACGGTATCCTCATTTTTGCAGACTGCGCCGTCGTACCCGACCCCACAGCACCCGAATTGGCCCAAATAGCTATATCGGCGGCACGTACAGCACGCGATATAGCAGGAATAGAACCACGCGTTGCTATATTATCGTTTTCAACCAAAGGGTCGGCTAAAAGTCCTAACGTCGACAAAGTTATCGAAGCGACAAAACTGGCACATCGCCTCGACCCAAATGTAATACTCGATGGCGAGCTCCAAGCCGATGCCGCCATAGTGCCGTCGGTTGCCGGCAGCAAGGCGCCTAACAGCCCGCTGAGCGGCCGAGCCAACGTATTAGTGTTCCCCTCGCTCGAAGTGGGCAACATTGCATATAAACTCGTACAGCGACTGGGCGGTGTTCAAGCTGTGGGTCCTGTTCTTCAAGGCCTTGCCGCACCCGTCAACGACTTGTCACGCGGTTGTTTCCCCGAAGATATTTATAAAACAATAATTATAACCAGTAACCAGGCCATTGGTCTGAAAGGCTTGTAATTTCACCTTATTCCAATATTTAATGCTATGAAAATTCTTGTTATAAACTCAGGAAGTAGCTCAGTAAAATATAAACTTATCGACACCAAGGGCCGGCAGGCAGCAACATTGGCCGAAGGTGGTGTTGAAAAGATTGGGCTCGCCGGCGGGTTCCTCAAATTCAAGCGCACCGATGGCTCTAAAGAAATAGTAGAGCTCGGCCTTATCAACCACAACGACGCCGTTAAAGCAATCCTCACCAACCTCACCGACCCGAAAGAAGGTTGCATAGCAAGCTATAGCGAAATCGACGCTGTAGGGCATCGACTTGTTCATGGCGGCGAGAAATTTAGTCAAAGCGTACTTATCAACGACGACGTTAAGGCTAAAATTAAAGAATGTTACGACATTGCGCCTCTCCATAATCCCGCCAACATGACCGGCGTTGAAGCTATTACATCTATTATGCCCGACGTGCCTCAAGTCGGAGTCTTCGATACGGCATTCCACCAGACAATGCCGCCTAAAGCATATATGTATGCGCTACCGTATAAATATTATGCCGAAGATGGCGTTAGACGCTACGGTTTTCACGGCACCAGTCATCGCTATGTGAGCCAGCGTGTATGCGAATTTCTTGGTGTTGACATATCCAAGCAGCGCATCATTACGTGTCATATAGGCAACGGTGCATCTATGGCAGCCGTTGTAGGAGGCAAGAGCATCGACACTACAATGGGTCTCACCCCTGTTGAAGGCCTGATGATGGGCACTCGCGTCGGCGACGTCGACCCAGGCGCTCTCACCTACCTGATGACAAAGCACGGGCTTTCGGCTGAAGAGCTTCAGAATCTTATCAATAAAGAAAGCGGCGTCTTCGGTATTAGCGGAGTGAGCAGCGACATGCGTGAGATAGAAGCGGCTATTGCTGCCGGCAACGAACGCGCAAAACTGGCTCTCGACATGTACCAACTACGTATTACTAAATATATCGGCGCTTATGCTGCCGAAATGGGCGGCGTTGATATCATCGTCTTTACCGGCGGTGTGGGCGAAAACCAGACGGGCTTACGCGCCGAAGTATGCGAAACATTAGGTTTCATGGGTGTTGATATCGACCTCGAAATCAACAAATCGACTCGCGGCACCGAAACCACAATCTCATCGAGCGCATCTCGTGTCAAAGTCTGTGTTATCCCCACCGACGAAGAACTTATGATAGCGCGCGACACTGAAGAAATAGTCAAAGCTCTATAAGCACTATTCGCACAAACAAGAGGGCTCGCCTTTTTTGATTTAGGTGTGCCCTCTCGTTTTATATTAATCTATTACATCTGCAGATTTTCGCGAAGCGCTGTCGGCGTTTCGCCATAAGCATCTCTGTAGCACTTTGTAAAGTACGCCGGATTGGAGAACCCCACTTCGTATGCAATCTCGCTTACAGTCTTCGACGTGGTGCGCAGGAGAGCTCGAGCATGGCGCAACCGCAAATTACGAATAAGCTCTACCGGCGAATAATTTGTAAGAGACTTAATTTTGCGATAGAACTGCGAGCGTCCTAAGCCGAGGCGCCCGGCAAGGCTGTCTACATTAAGATCGGCATTGCCTATTTCATTTCTAAAGATTTCGAGGAACTGCGCATAAAACTCGTCGTCGATATCAGTCTGTCCTAAAGCCGGAGCCGAAGGCGTTGCCGCAATGGGCGTATCAATATCCGACATCTTAATTCGGCGACGATTGGCAATAAGACTACGACATTGAGCTTCTAACACGGCTGTATTAAACGGCTTAGCGACATAGCCATCGGCACCTATTTCAAAAGCTTCAACCCTTTGTTCGTCCATAGAACAGGCCGTTAACATGAGAACAGGTATATGCGACGTTGATGTCTCTTCTTTAAGCTTGCGAAGACATTCCATCCCGTCGACAACCGGCATCATAACATCGCACACAATAATATCGGGCACATACTTAGCAGCCATACGTAACCCTATCGAACCATTACGCGCACCTATCACACGATAGTCTTTGCCCAACATGGTGCCTACAAGAGCGCGTATATCGTCGTTATCATCAATAATAAGCAACAGAGGCTTATCATTTTGGTCGTAATTATCGGCAGGCAGGTCTTCGATAATATCATCGACCAATACCGCATTTTCAGAAATATGCCCGTTGAGTTGCTCGGGAGCCCTTTCTTCGACATGCTTCACCGGAAGCGTTATCGTGAAAGTGCTACCTTTTCCAGGCTCACTATCGACAGTCAAGGTGCCTTCATGCAGCTCAACAAGAGCTTTAGTCAAAGCCAGGCCTATACCCGAGCCTTGCGAGCTTACCTTATCAACCTGGAAGAAGCGCTCGAAAATATTTGCTATATCCTCTTTGCTTATACCGATGCCTGTGTCTTTAACCGACAATGACAAATTCTCATTATCGCTCGACCACGAAACCTTTATCGACCCATTGTCGGGTGTATAACGGAAAGCATTAGACAAGAGGTTGAAAACTACCCTTTCAAGCTTAGCCACGTCGACAGCATAATGATACGACTCGGCATTATCCGGAGCGTCGATTGTGAGTTTAATGTTTCGCTGTCGAGCAAGAGCTTCGAAAGATTCACACCACTCTTTTATCAGAGTGCCGAAGTTGGCCTCTGTAAGGTGAAGCGTCAATTTGCCATTTTCAAACTTGCGGAAATCGAGAATCTGATTAATCAGGCGTCGAAGGATGTTCACATTACGATTTGCAATAGTCATCATCGAGTGTTGCTCCGGAGTGAGATTTCGCGCCTCTGCCAATTCTGCTACAGGCTCGGCTATTAGAGTCAAGGGGGTGCGAAGGTCGTGCGACACATTGGTGAAGAATACCAACTTCGACTGAGTTGCAACCTCGAGTTGCTCGTTGAGTAAGCGCTGAGTATCGCGTTCTTTTTCCAAGAGTTTGTTTTGCCGCTCTAAAACAGCCTGATTGTTTTTTCTAACCCAATAGGCTTTCAGCAATAGGAACAAGACACCACACAACAAGGCCAATATCGCAATTGAAGCATAGAAAAGAGTTGTCTGCGCCGAATGTCTCAACCAAAATTCATCGACTTGCGATTTGAGAGCCTTTATATTAGCTGTCTCAACCTGTAGCGACTCGCTTTGCTTCAATAGAATATCGGCATTAGAAGCATCAACAGCCGATAGCGCCGGTATCATCATAACCCTATCGTATGGTTCACCTTTGAGAATAGAAAGAGCCAAATCAACCACCATATTCCCTTCGGTGGGATATAGGAATGTAGCATCGATAATGCCATCGGCCACGGCTTTAATGCCAATTTCCGGTGCAGCGTCGATGCCTATAATATACGGGTCTAAGCCAAGGCGGTGAGCTACATCGGAAGCGGCTATCGCCATTCGGTCGTTGTGAGCATATACGACATCGGCATCGGGATGCGCCTTCAACAAAGAGTCTGCTACGAGCATTGCATCATCGTAATTCCACTTGCCGTCGGCCGATGCTACTATTGAAGCAGGAGTTTCAGCTATAACCTCGACAAAGCCCGCATTACGATCCATGGCCGGCGTAGAGCCACTCAAGCCGCGTATCTCAACAATCTTAGCATTGGGCGTCAAGTGCAACGCATAGTGTGCCGCCGAGGCGCCTATGCCCTTATTATCGACGCCCAAATAGGCTGTAAAGCTTTCGCTGCTGATGTTGCGATCGAAAATAATGACCGGAATTCCCGATTTATACACCTCATCAATGACCGGTGTCAGAGCTTCGGCCTCGTTAGGTGCAACGACTATTATATCGAATTTATTATCAACAAAATAGCGAATATCGGCTATCTGCTTTTCACTATTGTCTTCACCCGATCTTATTTCAACAACGGCTTCAGGGTGAAGCATAATCTCGCATTCTATTTCGTCGTTCATTTTACGCCGCCAGTCGTCGGAGCTGCACTGCGATACGGCTATACGATATGGCCGCTCTTGGCGGCAACTTTCAAAGACCAGAAGAAACAGTGCAAGTATAAAAAATACACTCGAGAGTTTTTTCATGATTAGTAATATAAGTTTTTACAAAGATAAAGACAATATTATAAAAAACATCGCTTTTGAAATTAAAAATGTAGCAATGCATCATTTTTAGCATACAAGTCAACATATTTTATATAAATACTTATATTATATTGGTTAGATTTGCGGCAGAAAAAAATCCTCATACCATAAATCATGAAAAACATTGCCACATTTTTATTAGCAGCGTTATTTGCATTAACGGCTGCAGCGTCGGGTCCGGAAGCCGTATTCCTCGGCACCAACCATGCGCTTTTACGCGTTGATGCCGACCGGGGCAAATATCTACTAATGCCCGTACAAGAAACAATCGAAGACTCTAAAGTAAACATTATCGTAGACGGCCATATCGACAAAACTATCTACGTTAGGCTCGCAAAATATAGAGTCGACCACACCGTTCCCTTCGATCTTAGCCCTTATAAAGGCCACACCGTAGTTTTCAGCATCGAGACATCGCAGAGCCGCTCATCGGTACGTGAAGCCAAAGAAGATGCTTGCTGGAGCCGTTTTGCCTATGCCGACACCTTCGACACGAGCAACCGCGAGAAATATCGGCCGGCATATCATCACACACCTTTATACGGATGGATGAACGACCCCAACGGTATGTTCTATGCCGATGGCACGTGGCACCTCTATTATCAATATAACCCCTATGGCTCTAAGTGGCAGAATATGACGTGGGGCCATTCGACATCAACCGACCTCGTTCATTGGCAGCATCTACCGCTTGCCATTGAACCCGACGCCCTCGGCACAATTTTTAGCGGCAGCTGCGCTATCGATAGCACCAACTCTGCCGGATTTGGCAAAAATGCCGTTATAGCTATGTATACGTCGGCCGACAGAAGCCAGACTCAAAGCTTGGCACATAGCACCGATGGCGGTCTTTCGTTTGTGAAATATCCGGGCAATCCGGCTATAACGATGGATAGCGAAGCTCGCGACCCTAATTTCTTTTTCGATAAGGAAAGCGGAGAGTGGAAGCTCGTTCTTGCCCATGCCTTAAATAAAGAAATGGTGTTTTTCTCGTCGCCAGACCTTAAAAACTGGACATACACAGGAGCTTTCGGCAAAGGATTGGGCGCACAAAACGGCGTGTGGGAATGTCCTGACCTATTCCAACTGCCGGTAAAAGGCACCGATATGAAAAAATGGATGTTGATATGCAACATCAATCCTGGCGGGCCTTTTGGTGGCAGTGCCACTCAATATTTCATCGGTGAATTCGATGGCAAGACATTCAAAGCCGACGAAGATGCCGACGGCAATGTGCCTGTAAAATGGCTCGACTACGGCAAAGACTTCTATGCTACCGTAACATGGAATAATGCCCCTCAAGGTCGTAGAACGGCTATTGGTTGGATGAGCAATTGGCAATACGCCGCCGAGGTACCAACTTCGCAATATCGCAGTGCCAATACCCTTCCGCGCGAAATAGAATTGTACAAAGGTGACGACGGACAGATCTACGCCGCATCGCTACCCTCGCCCGAGATTGACGCCATACGCGGCAACGTTGTATCTAAAGCAACGGCTGTCAACATCGGCGCGAAAGCTCGCTCTTACAAGCTACCTGCAAGCGGATTAGCTGAAATATGTATCGATCTCAATACACAGAAGGCTACTCAAGCCCTAATAAAACTTTCCAACAACTTCGGCGAAGAAGTGCTTATGACATACGACCCTACAACCGACGTGCTATCTTTCGACAGAAAGAATAGTGGCCTCACTGACTTCAGCCAAGACTTCCCCGACCCGTCGGAAGGCAAAGCTTTCAGCACCGACGGAGCACTATCGCTGCGTATTTTCATCGACCATTCGAGCATTGAGATTTTTGCCAACGACGGCCGCCTCGTAATGACAAATCTTGTGTTCCCACGCTCGCCCTACACCACACTGTCGGTGAGCGACAAAGATGGCGCAACACGTATTGATAACCTTAAAATTTACGATATTAACATCTGATAATCAACTACTATGAACAACACAACAGCACCTACCATGAAACGCAGTTCACTCATGCAGATTGTGCCTGTAATGCTCTGCTTCTTTGCTATGGGATTTGTCGACCTTGTCGGCACTGCATCAAACTACGTTCAGAAAGACCTTGGTCTTAGCGATTCTCAGGCCAATCTTTTCCCCTCCCTCGTCTTCTTCTGGTTCCTCATCTTCTCTGTACCAACCGGAATGTTGATGAACCGCATCGGCCGCAAAAAGACCGTGCTTATCAGCCTTGTTATAACCGCATTATCACTCTTAGTGCCTCTCTTGGGCAACTCTTATGGCTTTATGCTTGTTGCCTTTTCTCTTCTTGGCATTGGTAATGCTATAATGCAGACATCGCTCAACCCGCTGGTATCTAACCTTATTTCAGGTGATAAACTGGCATCGACCCTCACCTTCGGTCAGTTTGTGAAGGCTATCGCCTCGTTCCTTGCTCCAATTTTGGCAACGTGGGGCGCCACGACCGTGCTACCTACTTTCGGCCTTGGCTGGAGAGCCTTATTCGTAATCTATGCTGTGGTGAGCGTACTCTCGATATCGGTTCTTGCAGCAACTCCTATTAAAGAGGAAGAACCCGACAAAGCCTCGAGCGTTGTCGACTGTCTCAAGCTCCTTGGCATCCCCTTTGTACTACTCTGCTTCCTCGGCATCATGTGCCACGTAGGCATCGATGTAGGCACCAACACTATCGCGCCAAAAATTATTATGGAGCGCCTCAGCCTTCCGCTCGAAACAGCCGCTTTTGCCACCAGCGTATATTTCATTTTCCGTACAGCCGGGTGCTTCCTCGGAGCCTTCATCCTTCGCTATCTGTCGCCCCGCATTTTCTTCGGTTTCAGCGTCATTCTTATGCTTGCAGCAATGGCAATACTTTTTGTTGGCGAAAACCTCACCGTGCTATACATAGGCATAGCAATGATAGGATTTGGCAACTCGAATATATTCCCTATAATATTCTCGCAAGCTCTTCTAGCCCAGCCTAAAGTTAAAAATGAAGTGTCGGGCCTGATGATTATGGGACTATTTGGCGGCACTGTATTTCCGCTCGCAATGGGCTATGCCGCCGATGCCATGGGCCAAGCCGGCGCTGTTGCCGTAATGACAATAGGTGTTCTCTACCTTATATATTATACCTTAAAAATCAAAAAATAATACCTTAGCGATTATGAATAACCAACTCGTAGTAGGCATGGGCGAAGCCCTATGGGACGTTCTTCCCGAAGGAAAGAAAATAGGCGGAGCACCTGCTAATTTCGCATACCATGTAAAACAATTCGGTCTCGACAGCATTGTTGTAAGTGCTATCGGCGATGATGCTCTCGGCGCTGAGATTATTGATAATTTTAACGCAAAAAATCTGCCGCACCTCATCGAGACAGTGCCCTATCCTACCGGCACGGTACAAGTGGAGCTCGACAGCGACGGAGTGCCACAATACGAAATCAAAGAGAATGTTGCGTGGGATAACATTCCATATACGGCGCGTCTTGAAGAAATAGCTACGCGGACACGTGCTATTTGCTTTGGCTCGCTTGCACAACGCAATGTTGTATCACGCATCACTATCAACAGATTCCTCGATGCTATGCCGAAAGACAACGATAGCCTCGTTGTCTTCGACATCAATCTTCGACAGAATTTCTATAACAAAGAGACCCTTTGCAACTCTATGGAGAGATGCAATATTTTGAAGATTAACGACGAAGAACTCGTAACGGTGAGCCGAATGTTTGGATATCCGGGCATCGACTTGCAAGACAAATGCTGGATACTACTCGGTAAATACAACCTTAAGATGCTCATTCTCACCTGCGGAATAAATGGCAGCTATGTATTTACACCAGGCAAGGTATCATTCCAGCCAACGCCAAAGGTTGACGTTGCCGACACTGTCGGTGCAGGCGACTCATTCACGGCGGCTTTCATAGCCTCTATATTGCGCGGCAAATCGGTTGAAGAAGCACACCACAACGCTGTAGCTACCTCGGCTTATGTATGTACGCAAAATGGAGCTATGCCCGAACTACCATCCAATCTTACACTATAAATATATCAAAAACGAGCTGTAGGGCGTGCCTGATTGCGAAATCGGGCACGCTACTTTTGAATCAGGGTAAAAAAAGGCAGTGCTTGTCGTCACGACACGCACCGCCTTCGGGGATTGAGTCCTCCATAGATGATGGGGAATGGAGGACTCTGGGGAAGTATTTTTATTCCTCGTTGAGGATTTCAAGCATTTTGATTGCCGATACCGATACGGGAGTACCCGGACCAAATATAGCAGCAACACCAGCTTTGTAAAGGAAGTCATAGTCTTGCGCGGGGATAACGCCACCGGCAACAACCATGATATCTTCACGGCCCAATTTGCGAAGCTCTTCAATAACTTGTGGAACAAGCGTTTTATGACCTGCAGCAAGAGAAGAAACACCAAGGATATGAACGTCGTTTTCAACGGCCTGACGAGCGGCTTCAGCCGGCGTCTGGAAGAGCGGGCCCATATCTACGTCGTAACCGCAATCGGCATAGCCTGTAGCAACGACTTTAGCGCCACGGTCGTGGCCGTCCTGGCCCATCTTGGCAATCATAATACGTGGTTGACGACCTTCGCGTTTAGCGAATTCTTCGCACATCTTCTGTGCGCGTTCAAAATCGGGGTCTTGTTTTGTTTCGTTAGAATACACGCCTGATATTGTTCGTATTACTGCTTTATAACGGCCTACAACTTCTTCGCAGGCATCTGAAATTTCACCGAGGGTAGCACGTAGGCCGGCAGCCTTGACAGCGAGGTCGAGGAGGTTGCCTTTCTTAGTGCGTACACATTCTGTAATAGCTGCAAGAGCTTCTTTAACCTTAGCTTCATCGCGTTTAGCCTTAACATCGTTGAGGCGTTCAATCTGTTCGCGGCGAACTTCGGTATTGTCGATTTCGAGGATGTCAATCGGGTCTTCGTGGTCGAGACGATATTTGTTGATACCAACAATAGTCTGACGGCCGGAGTCGATACGAGCCTGAGTACGAGCCGAAGCCTCTTCGATACGGAGCTTGGGAAGACCGGTTTCGATAGCTTTAGCCATACCACCGAGTTTCTCAATTTCCTGGATGTGTTCCCAAGCGCGGTGAGCTATCTCGTTGGTGAGAGCTTCTACATAGTAAGAACCGCCCCACGGGTCGATAGCACGTGTAACCTGCGTTTCTTCTTGGATGTATATCTGTGTGTTACGAGCGATACGTGCCGAGAAGTCGGTAGGCAGAGCAATTGCTTCGTCGAGAGCGTTGGTGTGGAGGCTCTGGGTGTGACCAAGAGCAGCGCCCATAGCTTCGATACAAGTACGTCCGACATTGTTGAAGGGGTCTTGCTCTGTAAGCGACCAACCTGAAGTCTGAGAGTGGGTGCGCAGAGCAAGCGATTTGGGATTTTTGGGGTTGAATTGTTTTACGATTTTCGCCCAGAGCATACGAGCGGCACGCATCTTGGCTACTTCCATAAAGTAATTCATACCGATAGCCCAGAAGAACGACAGACGCGGAGCGAAAGTATCGATATCCATACCTGCGTTAACACCGGCGCGGAGGTATTCAAGACCGTCGGCAAGAGTATAAGCAAGCTCGATATCGCAAGTAGCGCCTGCTTCTTGCATATGATAGCCCGAAATTGAGATCGAGTTGAATTTGGGCATATTCTGCGATGTGTACTCAAAGATATCGGCGATAATACGCATAGAGAATTCCGGCGGGTAGATATATGTGTTACGCACCATGAATTCTTTCAAGATATCGTTTTGAATAGTACCTGCCATTTCTTCGAGTTTGGCACCTTGCTCAAGACCGGCGTTGATGTAGAATGCAAGAACGGGTAAAACAGCGCCGTTCATTGTCATCGACACCGACATCTTGTTCAAAGGAATACCATCGAAAAGCACTTTCATATCATCGAGAGTACAAATCGATACACCGGCTTTACCTACGTCGCCCACTACGCGTTCGTGGTCGGCGTCATAGCCACGGTGTGTTGCCAAGTCGAAAGCAACCGAAAGACCTTTCTGGCCGGAAGCAAGGTTACGGCGATAGAATGCATTTGATTCGGCGGCAGTCGAGAAGCCTGCATATTGGCGAATTGTCCAAGGACGAAGAGGATACATCGCGCTATACGGGCCACGGAGGAATGGCGGTATACCCGACATGAAGTTGAGGTGTTCAAGCCCCTCAAGGTCGGTCTTAGTGTATACGGGTTTTACGGGTATTAACTCGGGAGTTGTCCAATCTTCTACATGAGAAGCGGCCGGCTTGGGACCATTTGTCCCTGCCGTAATATCAATATTTTTGAAATCGGGTTTCATAATTTATAAGGCTGAGACAGTTGGATTATTTTTTGAGAAGTCTGTTATTAAAATCACGGAGGGTATCAAGTACATTGCAACGAACGTGTACAAAGTCTTTAATACCTGCAGCTTGTAGTTCTTCGCTGCAAGCCGGGGCACCTGCTACAACAAACTCGGCACGTCCTGCAAGATATTTGAAAGCAGCCGGAGCGAGTTCGGCGTATTCGTCGTCGGACGAACAGAGCACGATAACATCGGCTTTCTGAGCCAGGGCAGCATCGACACCTTCTTCTATAGTATTGAATCCGAGGTTATCGATAATTTCATAACCGGCGCATCCGAAGAAGTTTGTCGAGAACTGAGCGCGAGCAAGGCGCATAGCCAGGTTACCTATCGTGAGCATAAACACTTTGGGTCGACGGCCCGAAGCCTCGGTTGCAAGACGAAGCTCTTCAAAGTCGGTAGCCGCACGTTTCATCGACAAGGCGTTTGGACCTTTTTCGTCGCAACAGCAGCAACAGCCGGTGCTTTCGATTTTGTTGTCGGCCTTTTCATTCACGTTAGGATATTGGTTAGTACCAAGGAGTACTTCTTTGCGGCGAGCCACTTCTGAATGACGTTTGTCGCACGAGTCGTTAACAGCCTTTTGAACAGTGCCATTACCTACAGCGCCAAAGAAACCATTTTCGCCATCAACTGTTGCCAAGAAGAGTTTCCAAGCTTCTTCAGCAATTGAAACAGTCAATTTTTCAACGTAATAGCTACCGCCGGCGGGGTCTACTACCTTGTCCATGTGGCTTTCTTCCTTCAATAGGAACTGCTGGTTGCGAGCGATGCGTTCTGAGAAAGCATCGGGGCGCTTATAAGCAACGTCGAATGGCGTTACTACAATCGAATCGACACCGGCAACGCAAGCCGAGAATGTTTCAGTCTGGCTACGGAGCAAGTTAACATGAGCGTCGTAGATAGTCTGGTTGAAACGCGATGTTGTTGCGTTAACCACCATTTTTGCAGCGCACAGACACTCGGGTTTGTACTGCTCTACTATCTGAGCCCACAACATACGTGCTGCACGGAATTTCGCTATTTCCATAAAGAAATTCGACGATACGCACATGTTGAATTTTATACGCTTAGCAACTTCGTCGACACTGCGACCGGCTTCGGTGAGAGCCGTGAGCCAAGCAGCACCCCAAGCGAGAGCATAACCAAGTTCTTGATAAATGAAAGCGCCACCGTTGGCAAGTATTTCAGAATCAACGGCAATGCAGCGCAAACCGGGAACGTCGGCTACTACGTCGAGCAATTCGCAGGCTTCTTTAACAACCGCTTCGTTGTCGAAGCCTTCGAAGCCTTTAAGCAACTGGCGACGCAGCGGGTTGTAATTGATTGAGCCGCGGAATGTTTCGGCCACACCGGCAGCCTTGACAGCGGCAACAAGTGCTTTTGCTACTTCGACAGCTTTACCGGGGCAGCAGTCAAGGTTGATTTCAACAGCGTCGAGGTAGATTCCTTTCAGGAACACTTCGACGTCGTCGGCTGTCGACACTTTGTAGCCCAGCGAATTAACGCCCTTGTTGAGCACGTCGAGCGCTATTTCATTAGCTACCTGTGCATTGTCGGCCACAATGTTTTGACGCGACAACCAGTCGTTGTCGGTACGTGTGCCACGCACATAAGGGAATTGGCCGGGTAGCGAGTCGGTCGTTTTAAGCCCGGCGATGTCTTCGGCGCGATAGATAGGCTCTACATTAAAGCCTTCGTTAGTGCGCCACACCAATTTCTTGTCGAAGTCGGCACCTTTGAGGTCGGCTTCAACCTTGGCGCGCCATTCTGCATAGCTCACCTCAGGAAATTGGTCGAACAGTTTTTCATTATTTTCTGCCATAAAAAAGATATCTATCGATATATTTAGTTATTTGTATTTCAGTCAGATACCATAACATTTGCGCACAAGAACAACTCCTGCGCACCTTTATCGCTACAAAAGTAGCAATTATTAAGTTATTGGCAAAACTTTTAGAGTCAAATATCCTTTATTTTTGCAAGAATCTCATATATTTTCCGTACCTTTGCAATCAAAATATACACACCAGTAAAGTTATGAAAAACGTTGCTCGTCTATTAGCCGAAAAGCTATTAAAAATCAGTGCAGTAAAACTTCAGCCGGCCAATCCTTTTGTATGGGCTTCCGGTTGGAATTCACCGATATACACCGACAATCGATGCACCTTGTCACACCCCGAAGTGCGCTCGTTTATCAAAGTTGAGCTAACTCGCACTATTCTCGAAAACTTCCCCGAAGCCGAAGCAATAGCCGGTGTTGCTACAGGTGCCATAGCGCAAGGCGCTCTCGTTGCCGACATACTCAACTTACCGTATGCCTACGTGCGCGCTACGCCCAAAGATCATGGTCTTGAGAACCTTATAGAAGGCGACTTACGCCAAGGCAGCAAGGTTGTTGTCATTGAAGACCTCATATCTACCGGCAAGAGCTCTCTCAAAGCTGTTGAAGCAATCCGCAATGCCGGTTGCGAAGTGGTGGGTATGGTAGCCCTCTTCTCTTACGGGTTCCCCTTGGCCGAAGAAAACTTTGCCAACGAAGGTGTCAAACTGATAACCCTGAGCAACTATAACGCATTGCTTGAAGTAGCACTCGACAGCAATTACATCACTAAAAACGATTTACAGACTCTTAGCCTATGGCGCCACGACCCGGCAAACTGGCAACCCGAAAGAGACAAAATCTGATATCTCGCCGCTATGTCTAAATATACTTCAAAAGCAACTGTTGTAAACCAGTCGGCACAAGCTTTGAGCGCCAAATTCAGCGATTTTTCCGTTATGCAATCGGCCCTCGATAAGCTCGACGCCGAGCAACGTAGCCGTGTCGGCGACGTATGCTTCACCAACGACTCTATTAAAATATCGACACCTCAAGTTGGCGATATAACCCTCAAAGCAGTAGAACGCACCGATGAGAGAATTCGCCTCGAAGCCATTGGGTCGCCTATTCCGATGACTTTACTTGTTGATTTCAAACCCATAAACGAAGAAAGCACCGAAGTAACGGGCACAATCGATGTCGACCTTCCGATGATGATTCGCCCGCTCGTTGGTCCTACTCTACAAAAAGCAGCCGACCAGTTCGGCGACCTATTTGCCCGCCTTGCTTAAATCGTTATCACATAAAAATATCATAGCCGCCGCTCTCGTGGCGGCTATCGTATTACATGGATGCGACACGCTCGACGACGACCGTATACCCGTACACCCCGTAAACATTAGTTTTTCAACCGTTTCCGACTGGGATATCTACGGAGTGTCGGGGGCCCTCACTTGGAGGAATTTTATCAGAGAAAAAAGAGAACCGTCAAACTATCCCTACACCGAAATGACATATACGGGCTTCGGTGGCGTACTCCTCGTAGCCGATGTGCTTGGCAATCCACAAGCCTACGACCTGGCGTGCCCCGTCGAACGGCATAAAGAAACGCGTCTTTTTATCAACACCGAGGCCGAGTATCTTGCCGAATGCCCTGTGTGTGGTAGTCGTTTCAACGTATTTTCGCTCACGGGGCATCCTGTGAGCGGCGAAGCAGCCGCCAAAGGATATGCATTGCGGCGCTACCGCGTTGAGACCGGTCATGTCGGCACCTATATTATAGTTAGAAATTAATTATGAACAAGCATTATATCGCGCTATGGCTCCTGTTACTGACGGCCTTTGTTGCCTTTGCCGTTAGTTCGGCTTTCGATTTACCCGAGATAGCCGGTCATCAATTAAAATCGTCGGAAATATACGATGGCATATTTGGCCAAAGTGAAATCGAAAATTTCGACCTCGATGGCGACACCTGTTTTACAGTGCCCGATATCGACAAACCCGAGTCGATTTTTCCTGTGCCGTGCGACTCTACCGCCCAGATAATAATGCTTGTAGGCGATTCCATGCTCGAAGGTCTCGGGCCACGCCTTGCCGCTTATGCCGACAAAAACGGGCACACGCTGTACACGGTGATGTGGTATAGCTCAACATCGGAGGTGTGGGGTAAATCCGACAAGCTAAAATCGTATATCAACCGACTAAACCCTTCTTATATATTTATCTGCTTAGGCTCTAACGAACTATTCGTAAGCGACATAGCGAAGAAACGCGATAAATATGTAAAAAAGATATTAGCCGATATCGACACTATACCTTATGTGTGGATTGGCCCGCCAAACTGGAAAGATGACACCGGTATTAACGACCTTATAAAGTCTAACACGCCCGAAGGTGCCTTCTTCCTCAGCAACGGCATGTCGTTTGAGCGATCGAAAGATGGTGCCCATCCGACACGCACCTCCGCTGCAGAATGGCTTGATAGCGTTGCCCGATGGATGCCTCAGCACGCGCTACACCCAATCCTTTTAGAGGTGCCAGAAAAGAGCGCTGGCAAGGCTAAACGAATTTTTGTACATCAACCAAGCGAGCAATAACGACAATGCCTTCTATCAGCGACATTCTCACCAATATCGCCGAGTTACTCTCATACACGCCCGACAAACCTATGCTATTTTCGTCGGGCACTTTTTGGGCTTTGTTCTTAATATTCATGCCGATATATGGCTTGTTGCGCCGTAACCGTTGGCAAATGATTGCGTTTGTCGTAGCATTCAGCCTATATTTCTATTATAAAAGCAGCGGCATATTTGTGCTCATGCTATTGGCGACGTCGATTTTCGATTGGACGCTATCACGAATAATGAGCCGTCCGGGCATGAGCCGCCGTAAACGAAAACTTTGCGTCGTTCTATCTCTTATTGGCTCATTAGGCATATTGGCTTATTTCAAATATGCTAACTTCTTCTTATGGAACGTAAATGCTCTTGTCGGAAGCAATTTTCAACCGCTTGACATCATTCTACCTGTCGGCATTTCATTCTATACATTTCAGTCGGTAAGCTATATTGTCGACGTCTATAAGCAACGAGTAGCACCCACCGACACATGGCTCGAATATGCTTTCTTTCTATCCTTTTTCCCTGCTCTTGTGGCCGGCCCTATTGTCCGTGCCGATTATTTCTTGCCACAGATACACCGCAATCATCAAGCCACACGCACCGAGCTTTACACAGGCCTTTGGCTTATCATTCTCGGCGTTATAAAAAAAGCTGTTATAGCCGACTATATAGCACAATATAACGATTTGATTTTCAACGCCCCGGGAGCTTACAGCGGCTTTGAGACCCTTATGGGTATTATCGGCTATACAATGCAGATCTACTGCGACTTCTCGGGATACTCCGATATGGCTATCGGCATCGCATATATTATGGGATTTGAATTAGCCCAAAACTTCAATTTCCCGTATAAGTCGCGCAACCTTACCGATTTTTGGCGACGCTGGCACATTTCATTGTCGACATGGCTCCGCGACTATATCTACATACCCCTCGGTGGTAACCGCAAAGGCACACTACGAACCTATGTAAATAATTTTGCCACGATGCTGATTGGCGGATTATGGCATGGAGCAGCATGGAAATTCGTTTTCTGGGGTGCAATGCATGGTGTTGGCTTGGCAATACATAAAGCATCGAAACCATGGCTTGCTCGCATCCCCGACTATTGGATTGTAAAGACTGTATCGTGGCTCTTGACGATCGCTTTCGTAGCGACATTGTGGGTGTTTTTCCGTGCCGACTCGTGGAATGACGCCATTGATATTATCTGCGCCGTATTCAAAGATTTTTCTCTTGACTATATTCCAGCCTTTGTCTCAGCGCGCCTTACGTGGGTGGTATTAATACTCGTTATTATAATTGCGCACGCTCTTCCGACACACTTCCGGGAATTGGCTACCGATATTTTTGTAATGGCGCCGTGGATTATTAAGTTGCTAATCTTTATGGCAACAGTGCAACTCGTGCTCGAATTGCGTACCGCCGACGTCGCTCCCTTTATTTATTTCCGATTCTGATAGCAATCATCCGCGTGTGCGCGTTCCTTAAAGTGAGAACGCGATATCGCTACACTCGTGATGTTAATCTATGTTAAAAATAGTACTATGTATTGCATAGTACTTTATAAGTGTATAACTTTGCAGCGTAAAAGAAAAGGCGCCCTCTAATATCTACAATCTAAAACTATAGCAATGAACATCGACAATCTAAAATCGCAAATGCGAAAAGGGATGCTGGAGTTTTGCGTGCTGCTGCTCCTGAGCCGTCGCGATGCCTACGCCTCCGAAATCATTACAGAGATGAAAGAAGCTCACCTCATAGTAATGGAAGGGACTCTCTACCCTCTTCTTACGAGGCTCAAAAACGACGGTTTGCTGGCTTACCGATGGGAAGAATCGACATCAGGGCCTCCACGCAAATACTACACCATAACCCCTAACGGCACTGAATTTCTCGAACAGCTGAAAAACTCCTGGGAAGAAATGAGCCTCACCGTTACTCATCTCATTAACAAATCTCAATCTATATGAAACGCACATACCCCTCCAACGTTGACGGCCAGATATTCTATATCGACGAAGACGCCTTCTTGTTGCTACAAAACTATCTGCACCAACTGAAAATAACTTTTACGGGTGCCGAAGGCGAAGAAATAGTCGGCGATATCGAAAGCCGCATCAGAGAACATTTCAACGAGAAAACAACTAACGGTACCGGCGTAATCGTTCTCTCTGATGTTGAAAAAGTGATCGAAACAATGGGCCGCCCGGAAGACTTGTCGGATAATAGCGACCAAGAAGAAAAAGCTGAATCGCCACAAGCACACGACCAAGAGCAGAAAGGCGGTGATGAAACACCGGGCAACAAACCTTTTATCAGTTTCAACCTACCGTCGGATAAAAAGCTGTATCGCAATGTCAAAAACAAGGTTTTCGGCGGCGTATTCAGCGGATTGGCGGCCTACTTAGGTTGGAATGCCAATATTATGCGCATTTTGTTTATAGTGCTCATATTTGCCCTCGCCTCTTTCATCAAAGTATATCCATTTATCATCATCTACTTGATAGCATGGATGATAATACCACCGGCGCTGACACCCCGACAGCTCTTGCAAATGAATGGCACGCCGATAAACGTTGATACCGTAGGCCAAACTATCATGGCCGAGGCGGGCACATTACCACCACCCTACAAAGAAGATGTCAACTATCTCAGCAATATACTATCCATTATAGGCAAGGGCATTATAGGCATCGTAGGACTGATTGTAGGCATTGCCACGATAGGGAGCCTTCTGGGATTTCTGTCTATCTCGGGTTGCACCCTCGCATATCTCATTACAGACAACCCCGCAGGCCTTAACAACATGGGCTTAGATTTCTCCTCAGGGATTATTTGCGCGATTCTGACATGGCTCCTTCTTGCCGTCACTATTTTAGGGAGCATTACCTATGGCTGCATCTCGGCAATATTTTCGCTCAAGCCCATATCAAAAACCTTATTAATAACATTAATAATTTCCTCGATTATGCTCGCCGCTATAGCTATAATACTCACAATAATGATAATGTAAAGCTACTCCATCTACTCTAATACAATAAGACTAAAATAGAGCACAACACCACCTGTAGCTCAAACCAAACGGCGACGAGACTCAACACCGAGCTCGTCGCCTTTTTATTTGCTATTTTTTGTATCCTGTAACAGCCACATAATCGCCGCGCTCGTAGCCATCGCTTGGCTCTTCCAAAAAGTTATTTGAGTAGAGCGGATGATGAGTGAGCGTTTGTGCATACTCCAGGTCGCAGAATCCGGCCTTATGCATTAGGTCGACCTTTTCGGCCGTCGTGCGCCAGTTTGCCGCATTGACAAACTCGATAGGATAGGGATTTGGCGGATAGCAACCTTTCAGCAATATATCATCCCATGTTCCGACCGACTTTGCAAGGTTGTAGAGAATGCCATAGCTACTCTCTTTAGGCACGTCGATAACGACAATGCGGCCACCGGGTCGAAGTGCGTTGTAGCATTTACGAAGTACGGCACCAAGATCGGTAATATAACTCGGAGTGCCATTAAGGAGAATGGTGTCATAGCTTTCGCTGCCAAAATCGTGATCTTCAGCCGTAGTGACCGCTACCTTCATGCCTCGTTTGCGAGCTATTTCTGCCATAGCGACGGAAGGTTCAAGCCCTTCATCGACAGAAATATTGTATTCGCGGCGAAGTATAAGTTCAAACAGGCCGCTACCACAGCCCACCGAGAATGTGCGCCCGGCGTCGCGAAGACAACGAGCTACAAGTTTTACTTCCGAATATAGTACGTTGGAATTTTCAAGAAACCAAGCGTCGTATTTTTCTGCGTATTCATCAAATGCTTTTGCCATGATATAATGCTAAATATTGCTTTCATAATTGATTTATGAGCGCAAAGTTAATCAAAATCCGTTTATATCGCACCTAATACACAGCTTTATTCTTATTTCCCATTAAGCAAACCTGGAAAGTGGCCGATTCTACAGGCAAGAGCTTTTATCCATTCATTACCCCTTTTGCTCCTTTTCCTTGCCCCTATTCCTGTAGATTTTGCAGACAATTTTTAGTATAGGGTTTAAAAATATCACGATTTTTATCTATCTTTGCAAAAAATGAGCCAAAAATAGTATAAAAAATAACTTTTTTGGCTTCAAACTCTTATTTTGTATTACTTATTTACTACATAACTATGAAAAAGTCTATTTTCATTGCCTTGCTGCTGGCGGCAACATCACTATCGGTATATGCCGCTCCTTTGTGGCTTCGCGATGCTAAGATATCACCCGACGGGAGCAAAATAGCATTCACGTATAAAGGTGATATTTTTACCGTTCCGGTATCGGGAGGCGAAGCCACTCGTATCACGTCGCAACCCACCTACGAAGCCACTCCCATATGGAGCCCCGACAGCAAGCAACTTGCATTTACATCGGACCGCTATGGCAATTTCGATATTTTTCTCGTAAATGCCGATGGCAAATCGTCGCAATGGAAACGACTGACGTTCAACTCCACGTCCGAAATACCGGAAGCTTTTACACCCGACGGTAAATCGTTGTTGTTCTCTGCTGCAATACAAGACCCGGCTGAGAGTGCCCTGTTCCCGTCGGGGAGAATGACCGAGGTATACTCTGTGCCTGTAACCGGAGGAGCTCCTACACAATTGATAGCCACCCCCGCAAGGGCTATCTCTTGGGCCCCGGATGGAAAAAGTTTTGTATATCAAGACGTAAAGGGCTTTGAAGACACTTGGCGCAAGCACCACACATCGTCGGTAACACGCGATATATGGCGTTACACGCCCGAAAACGGGACCCACGAACAACTTATTAATACTCCCGGCGAAGACCTTGACCCTATCGATGCCGGCGACTATCTGTATTTCATCAGTGAACGTGCACCTCAAAAATCGCTTAACGTATACCGCGCACCGAAGGCCGACCCCTCACAGGCCAAGGCTCTAACCGGCTTTAAGAAGCACCCCGTACGTTTCTTGAGCCGCGCCAACAATGGCACTTTAGCTTTTACCTACGATGGTGAAATATACACTATGGCTAACGCAGAGGCCAAACCCGTAAAAGTTAACATCTCTATCAACGCCGACTTCCCCGATGAAATAGAAAAGTTGACAGCTACTCGCGGCGCAAAAGGTGCTACAGCATCGCCCGACGGCAAACAGGTAGCTTTCACATATCGTGGCGACGTCTACGTAACATCTGTCGAATATGCCACTACTAAGCAAATTTCAAATACAGCCGAGGCTGAGAGAGATGTCGTTTGGGGTAATGACAGCACCCTTTACTATGAATCGGAGCGCGACGGACGTTATAACATCTATCGTGCCACTTTCAAAAAATCGGCCGACGAACCCGACTTCGCACATGCCACCGTAATATCGGAAGAGCCCGTCTTCAAAGCAGACAAACACGAGCGCACGGTGCCCGAAGTTTCGCCCGACGGCAAAAAACTCGGTTTTATCCTCGACCGCAATAAACTGTGTGTTATGGACCTCGACTCCAAGAAGGTGACACAGCTAACCGATGGCTCTACTTTCCGTCACCGCACGGGAGGTTTCAACTACCGTTGGTCGCCCGATTCTAAATGGATAGCGCTTGAAATTGTCGACCGCAAGCACGACCCTTATACCGATATTGCTATCATCAACGTTGACGATGCCAGCCTCACCAATATCACCAATAGCGGGTATTTCGATGAAAATCCGCGTTGGATAATGGACGGCAACGCTATCGCATTTATGAGCGAACGTGCCGGCATGCGCAACCATGCCTCATGGGGCTCGCAAATGGACGTTTACTTCGTATTTCTAAATCGTGAAGCTTACGACCGGTTCCGCTTGAACAAAGAAGAACAAGAAATCCTCGACAAAAAACTTGACAGCGAAAAGAAAGCGAAAAAAGCCGATAAGGACGACAAAAAAGCCGACAAAGACGCAAAAGAAGAAAAGAATATAGTAGTTGAACTTGAGGGTCTTAGCGACCGCCAGATGCGCATAACACCGATGTCGACCGACCTCAATGATGCAATTGTTGATAAAGATGGCAAAACGCTCTATTTCATCTCGTCAGCCGATGAAGGTGCCTTCATTTGGAAACTCGACCTCGAAGAAGGCGACCTCTCAATGGAGCGCAAGCACTCCGACGCCTCGGCTCGATTTGACATCACACCCGACGGCAAGAATATGTTTCTCTTTGGCTCATCGCTAAACACTTTTGGCTCAAAGGTTAAACCCATAAGCTATCGCGCACAGAAGACTCTCGACCCTGCTGCAGAGCGTGCTTATATGTTCGACAACGTTGAGCGCGAAGAGCGTGAGCGTTTTTATACCGCCGACATGCATGGTGTCGATTGGGCCTCAATGAGCGCCGATTATCGCAAATTCCTCCCCCACATCAACAACAACTACGACTTTGCCGAGCTCCTCAGCGAGTGGCTTGGCGAGCTAAACGTTAGCCATACCGGAGGCCGCTATGGTGGCTCGAGCGATGTGTCAGCCCCCGATCGCACAGCCTCATTGGGCGTGCTATACGACTTGACTTATACCGGCAAGGGAGCCCTCATAGCCGAAGTCCTCGCAAAAGGTCCATTGGCTCAGATAAGCCCGGCCATCGCGCCCGGAGCCGTTATTGAAAAGATAAACGGCGAAGACGTTAGCTTCGAGATGCCTGTCGACCGTCTGCTCACCGACGCGGCCGGAGTACGCACTCTCGTCACCATCAAAGATGTCGATGGCACAAGCCGCGACGTGGTTGTTAGGCCTATTTCTTCAGGCGCTCAAAACTCGCTGCTCTACGAGCGTTGGGTGAAACAGCGCGAACATGATGTAGAAGTTCTTTCCAACGGTCGCTTGGGCTATGTTCACCTCTCTTCGATGGACGACGATTCATTCCGCAAAGCATACTCCAAACTGCTTGGCCAATATAACGACCGCGAAGGCGTGGTCATCGACATCCGTTGGAACGGCGGAGGCCGCCTCCACGAAGATATTGAAGTGTTGCTTAGCGGCAAAAAGTATTTCACGCAAGAAATACGTGGAGAGGCAACATGCGATATGCCGTCACGCCGCTGGAACAAGCCGTCGATTATGCTCATGAGCGAAGCCTGCTACTCTAATGCACACGGCACGCCATGGGTATATAGCAATCGCGGCCTTGGCAAACTTGTTGGTATGCCCGTTGCCGGAACGATGACTTCGGTCAATTGGGTCACACTGCAAGACCCGACACTCGTCTATGGCATACCCGTAGTAGGCTATCGCTTGGCCAATGGCTCTTTCCTTGAAAATCAACAACTTGAGCCCGATATTAAAATAGCTAATGCACCTGAAATGATAGTTAAAGGCGTCGACCAACAACTACGCGCCGCCGTCGACGAATTGCTAAAAGAAATAGATAAAAAATAACCTATATATCACTACCACCCATCCGATGAAAATTATTGCCGATAGTAGCAGCACACGCACCGAATGGGCTTTAGTCGACGGACACGACATCGTCGAACATGCCTTCACGACCGGTCTTAACCCTTTCTTCCAATCGCGACGCGAGATATCACATAGTATCAGACTCGAATTACCCGACGTGTTCTTTCGTCGTCGCTGGGAACATATCTATTTTTATGGTGCCGGCTGTGCCAGCAAAGATAAATGCAAAGCGATGGAGTCGTCGTTAGTAGCGCAATTCAAGACTCCCGTAACAGTTGAAAGCGACATCCTCGGGGCGGCACGAGGCCTCTTGGTAAGAGAGCCCGGCCTGGCCTGTATTTTAGGCACGGGGTCTAACTCGTGTTTATACAATGGACGCGAAATAGTAAAAGCCGTATTGCCGCTCGGCTACATCCTTGGCGACGAGGGCTCGGCGGCATATCTTGGAAAGAAGATGCTATCCGATATGCTCAAAGGTGTTGCTCCCGAAGACCTTACCGAGGAATTTTTCAAAAAATTCAGCGTGACACCAAACGCTCTTCTTGATCAAATTTACACCAACTCACTGCCATCGCACACCCTGTCGCGCTATTCTACGTTCCTTTCAGAGCATATAGATAACGCTTATTGTCAGCAGCTTGTCTACTCAGCGTTTATGACTTTCTTCATGCGCAACATCACCGCCTACGCCTATCGTGAGCATCCTTTATGCCTGGTAGGCTCGGTATGCGTCCTGTATAAAGACATACTGCTACGCGCTGCCGCCGACTTTGGTGTCGAGATAGCCAAAATAGAGCGTTATTCGATGCCAGGCCTCATCAAGTTCCATGCCGATGAGTGATATTTGCAGCTCCACATTATAACTTTATACTATACAACAAGAGGGCGCCAGCGTAGCGTCCTCTCGTTTATTATATTGCCAGGGAATTTATCGAGAAAGTGCTTCAACCTTAAGCGCTTGATATGCTCGTTCAGCTTTTTCGCGAGCTTTCTCCACTGTTTCATCAGTAGCCAAGATAACTGCCATGCGTCGATGACCTCTCACTTCGGGTTTGCCGAAGATGCGCATCTGCACACCGGGCTCTGATAGTACCGACTCAAGATTATCGAATACAACTTTATCAGTGTCGCCTTCTACGACGACGGCTCTCGACGCTGAAGGACCAAAGAATCGGACTGCAGGCACAGGCAGGCCCAACAAAGCACGAGCATGTAGCGCAAATTCGCTCAAGTCTTGCGATATCATCGTTACCATTCCAGTATCGTGCGGTCGTGGCGACACTTCGCTGAAAATAACTTTATCGCCTTTAACGAAGAGTTCTACACCAAATATACCATATCCTCCAAGAGCTCCCGTAACAGCCGCTGCCACGGCTTGTGCCTCAGCAAGGGCGGCATCGCTCATTGGTTGCGGTTGCCACGAATAGCGATAATCGCCATCGATCTGTATATGCCCTACCGGTGCGCAAAACACTGTACCAGAAACACTTCTTATGGTAAGTAGCGTTATTTCGTAATCAAAATCGACAAAACCTTCAACGATAACACGTCCGGCACCGGCGCGGCCGCCTTCTTGTGCCTCTTGCCATGCTTTATCTATTTGGTCGGGGGTCTTTACTGTTGATTGTCCGTGGCCCGACGAACTCATCACAGGCTTAACAACAACAGGAAGCCCTATTTGCTCTACGGCAGCCTTAAACTCCTCATAAGTCGAGGCGAAATGATAAGGCGAAGTGGGTAGCCCAAGCTCTTCTGCAGCCAGACGACGTATACCCTCACGGTTCATCGTCAACAATGCAGCGCGAGCTGTCGGCGTTACATTATAACCTTCTTTTTCAAGCTCTACGAGCATCGGTGTGGCTATGGCCTCAATTTCCGGTATTATATGGTCGGGCTTTTCGAGCTCCACAATTTCGCGAAGACGTGCACCGTCGAGCATATTAAAAACGTACGACCGATGTGCAACCTGCATTGCCGGCGCATTGGCATATTTGTCGCAGGCTATAACTTCTACGCCAAGGCGTTGCAGCTCAATAGCCACTTCTTTTCCGAGTTCACCGCTACCAAGCAGCATTGCTTTACGGCCAACAGGGGTCATTACAGAACCGATTTTTGTCATTTTTGAGAGTATATAATTAAAGTTTGAATAATTTTTTTGCATTGACAGTCGTGGCAATATCTACTTCATTGGGCGTTAACGACAGAGCATCTGATATAGAGTCGACAATTAGGGGCAGATAAGCACTCTCATTACGCCGGCCCCGATGAGGGGTAGGAGCAAGAAAGGGCGCATCGGTCTCTGTCAATATACGATCGAGACCGATCTGCGGCAAAGTATATCGCAATTTTGAATTCTTAAAAGTAACGATACCATTTATGCCAAAGTAATAGTCGCCACATCGACGCACCATGTCGACAGCGTCGTCGGTGCCGCCAAAACTATGAAACACAGCCTCAACACTTTTATGTCCTTGCAGCACCTCGAGAGTCTGAGGCAAAGCCTCGCGGCAATGTATAATCACCGGGAAGCCGAGTTCTTCGGCCGCGGCAAGTTGAACTTCGAAAGCCTGCATCTGCTCGTTCTCGTATTGCTTATCCCAATACAAGTCGAGGCCAATCTCGCCTACCGCCGTATATTCCTTAGCGCTACGCAAGTTATATAACATTTCGTCTACTTCTTCCCGCCAGTTGTCTTTAACCTCGGTGGGGTGTAGACCTATGCAAATAGCCGTGCTGTCGCAACGCTCGCTATGCAATGCCTTCATAGGTTCAATGCTGCTGCGGTCGACATTAGGCAATATCATCATTTCGACACCAAGGGCAAGGGCCCTATCAACGGCCGCAACCTGACCTGCTATGCCGTCAAGTCCGTCGGCATATTCAGGCATGTATAGATGTGTGTGCGTGTCTATCATTTCAATGGTTTCTTGTAGAAGCTTTTAGCGCAAGGTCGCAGAAGAAAGAGTGTGCTTCGGCATCGAGACACAAACCGTCGAGTGCTCTTATGGCCTCTGTTGTGTAGTGTTTTACCAAGTCGTTGCATCGTGCATCGAGGTTGAGCCTACGGTATATCTCAGTGACTGCCTCAACCTTATCGGAGGCATCAAGATGCGCTTCAAGCAGTGGCAACAATTCATCGCGAGCCTCGGCTAAACCTTGTATCAAAAGCCACGTTTTTTTGTTGTTTACAATGTCGCCACCTATCTCTTTTCCAAAGATAACGGGGTCGCCGAAAGTATCCAACCAATCATCGCGCAGCTGAAAAGCCAAGCCAAGTGCTATGCCATAGTCGTAAAATTTACGGCAATCATTGTCATTGGCATCGGCCGCCATCGCTCCCAATTGGCAAGCACAACCAAGGAGAACCGATGTTTTCAGCCGTATCATCTCGAGATATTCATCAACAGTGACGTCGCTACGCTCTTCAAATTCCATATCAAGCTGTTGACCCTGATATACTTCCATTGCCGTGCGGTTGAATAATTCACTAAATTGCGGCAACTTGTTATCGGCTCCTTGTGCCAACAACATTACCGCCAGAGTGAGCATGGCATCGCCCGACAATATAGCAGCATTAGCTCCCCAGCGACGATGTACTGTGGGTTTTCCGCGACGCACATCGGCATTGTCCATCACATCATCGTGGAGCAATGTAAAGTTGTGAAACATCTCAATGGCTAATGCCTGGTTTAACACATCGAGAGGGCTCTCATGTGTTACTGCCGAATAAGCAGCAAGGCATAGCGCCGGCCTCAATCTCTTTCCGCCTGAGCCCATTGTATACCGTATAGGCGCATAAAGGCCCTGAGCTACTTCGGGATATCTTATTTGATTTATTGAGTCTTCAACAAGACCCGACAGATAATCGAGCGTAAATTCCATACTTGGCAAAGTTACTAAATTTTCACGAGGGCTACAATAGCATTGGCCGGCATTGGTGTGTTATTTCTTCAATTGATGTTAAAGCGCAAAGTAGCACCAAAACGGCGCGGCTGTCCGTGCTGTACAAAAGCATTTCCAATCGACACGAAATAGAATGTGTCGTATTTCGTTCCGGTTAGGTTTTTGCCCCATAATCGCAACGACCACTTCTCGGCTGATAATGTAATAGCCGCATCGGGTAAACAATAAAACGGCTGTCGCACCGTATTGGCTTCATCCCAATATATATCGCCTACACATCTGGCCGACAAAGATATCGACGGGGTTATACCGTAAAAGGCTATAGGTGTTGCGCGATAGTTAAACTCGGCGAATAAGGTGTGGGCCGGTGCATAGGGAACGCGTTTACCACGATAATCGGCACGACCATCGTTATATCGTCTGAAAGTAGCATTTGTGTATCCGTACGACAAATTTATATCAATGTCGCCGGTGGGGTTTGCCGCGACTGCCATTTCGGCTCCCAAGCTACGTGTTCGGCCGGCATTTGTCATTATCCTCCCCGTAACCAGTCCCGGAGGGAAGGTTGTTAGTTGCTGATTTCGGCAATCTATGAAGAATAGCGCAACATCGGCACGTAGCCGCCTGTCAAAGAGTTGGCTATGGAAACCAAGCTCGTAGTTAAAACTCTTCTCCGGGTCGTATGCCACAATTTCTTCGAGCGTATAAAGCGAACTTAAGCCCATTTCCGACATAATGCGCTGTTGCAACACATCGCTAAACATCTGTGTATTAAAACCTCCGGCTTTATATCCTTTAGAAAATGTGAAATAAGGGGTTAATGGCTCGTAGCGATACGACACCGTAAATTTGGGTAGCAACTCGATAAAAGTGCGATCGAGCCCTCCGGTATCGTCGATATCTAATTGTCGGTGCGAAAAAAACTCTTCGCTACCATCCGGCAAAAGGTGCACCGTTGAGAATCCGGTAGAAGTGTGGCTGCGGTAGCTTAACGTATTTCGTTCTACATCGAGACGCAAGCCCGCTTCAAAAAGCCAATTACCGAGTGAATACTCGCTTTCGTGGTATAAGGCTACGCCCTGCGAACTCATTTCAAAGTTACTGCCCAACAGAAAATTTCGGCTATCCCAATGTATTGGATAAGTGGGATTGATATCATTTCGGTGCCGCTCTATCAATTCACTGATGCCGGTGTCTTTAAATGTTACCGGGGCATCCATATCGATATTGCGATAAAAGCCAAAGACACCGCCGAGCCAGCTATAAGCGCCACGGCTACCACGCGTAAAAAGGTCTTCGGTGAAGGCCCATTCCTTACGGGCCTGAGTAAGGGTAAAATAGTCGAGGGGGAGGAAATCTTGGTCGAGAGTCATGCTGTCGTCGAGATACTGCACAGAGGTTATCGATGTGACAACGACGCGCTTACCTGCGTACGCAACCGTAAGGCCATCGGCAAAGGCAGTCCTACGGTAGCCGCACGAATCATTGTAAGAAATCTCACCGCTTTGCACCGACGCATAAGGATATCCTCCCTGTCGGTTTAAGGTCAGCAATGCTGTATTTGTAAACGACAGCCGCGAAGAAGGAGTCCATGCAGTCTTCCACCGCAAAGAGCCGGAATTCTCACAGTCGAGTCTTTTTCCATTATATCCATTTCTAAAGAAACCGTCGGTATGTCGATAACGAGCCGAGAGGCTCATTCCAAGTTTGGGATTTAGTTTGCCATAATAGGAAAGCGATGCATTGGCGGTATTTGCCGAGCCATATTCCACCATAGCCCTCAATCCGGTAGTCGTCAATGGCGATAGAGTTCTGACATTAATCTGTCCGCCCATCGTGTTTCGGCCGTTAAGCAGCGATTGAGCGCCCTTCAATACTTCGATGCTCTCGATATCGCTAATATCGAAGTCGTAATTATCTTTATTTAGATATGGGATATTATCTACATTAAGTCCTACCACAGGCTGATCCATGCGCGCACCAAGGCCACGCACATAAATCGAAGATGTCATACGAGAGCCATACTCAGGCATATAGAAATTTGGGGCGACAAGGCTCACACCCTTGGCGGCGTTTAGGTCAAGTCGCCTGGCCTGTGCGCCACTAATGCGAGTCACGGCTTCGGTAGTAGCGCCACCACCGGCACTTTGCTTAACACCAAGAACCTCCAATGGTCGTAACTTATGTGCTCGAGCCGTATCTACAGGGAGCTCTCCTGCTCTGCATAATAAGGAAACAGACAATAAAACGCAACAAACGACAAGTCTAATCATAGTTTTTCCGATAATTCTAACCATCGCAGTTCTTTTTCATCGAGTATATCACCAATGGCAGCATAGCGTTGCGACTTAGCATTAAATTCGTCGGCACTATCTGCTGCTCCCGTGGCGAAAAATTCTTCCAGTGCTTTTTTCTCCTCAGTCAACGCCTCAATCTCTTTTTCGAGCTCTTCAAACTCCTTTCTTTCTTTGAATGTCATCTTCACAGGGCGCTCGCGCTGCGTTCTCACCGACTGCGTTTTATTTGCAGACTCATTTTTTGAAGCTTCCTCTTTAGCCTGTGCATCGATAAAGAGCCTGTAATCGCTATAGTTACCCGGGAAATCCTTTATCACGCCATTACCTTCCATCACAAATAGATGGTCGACAATGTTGTCGAGGAAATAGCGGTCGTGACTCACGACAATAGTACACCCTTTGAATTCGGCGATATATTCTTCTAATATTCCAAGTGTTACGATGTCGAGGTCGTTAGTCGGTTCGTCAAGAATGAGGAAATTGGGTTGACGCATCAGCACCGTAGCAAGATGAAGGCGACAGCGCTCACCTCCACTGAGTGTATGAATGTATTTTTGCTGGTCGGCAGGTGTAAATAGAAAGCGCTGCAGATATTGCATCGGGGCCACTCGCTGCCCCTCGCCAAGATTAATATCTTCGGCAATCTCTGTTATAGCGTCTATCACCTTCTTATTATCATCAAAGCTAATACCATCTTGGCTATAATAGCCAAAACGGACTGTTTCGCCCACATTCCAATGGCCTGCATCGGCCGGAATGAGACCCTGCAAAAGTTTGATGAATGTAGACTTTCCCACACCATTCACACCTACAATTCCCACTTTCTCACCCGGGGCAAAGGTATACGTAAAATCATCGAGGATAATTTTATCGCCAAAACGCTTGCAGACGCCTTCGGCTTCAAATATTTTCGAGCCTATGCGCGAGCTCACGGCGTCGAGACGTATACTACGCTCGGTGTGTACATTACGCGCACGCTCTTTCAAGTCGTAGAAATTATCTATTCTGAATTTAGCTTTTCCGGCCCGTGCCTGTGGCTGTCGGCTCATCCACTCCTGCTCTTTTCGCAAAGTGTTTCTGAGGCGTGCAACTTCGGCCGCCATCGCTTCAATACGCTCGGCACGGCGCCTTAAATACATATCGTAATTTCCGACAACCTCAAATATCGATTTGTCGTCTAACTCAATAATTTTATTGCAGACGCGGTCGAGAAAGTAGCGGTCGTGCGTAACCATCAACAAAGTGGCCCGCGAGCGTTTCAGATAATTTTCGAGCCATTCGATAGTCGTTATGTCGAGGTGGTTGGTCGGCTCATCGAGAATTATGAAATCGGGGGCGCTAATCACCACTCGTGCTATTGCCAATCGTTTTTTCTGCCCACCACTGAGTTTTTCGACCGGTGCCGAAAAATCGGTAAACCCAAAACGCGACAACAATTGGCGTAGGCGGTCTTCATAATCCCATGCCGAAGCCATATCCATGTCGTGTACGGCGGCATCACATTCAACACTGTTTCCCGTCGCTAAAGCATAGCTATAACGCCTTACTATTGCAGCCACGGGGTCATCGTTATCGAGAGCGGCCTCGATAACAGTTGCTCCCGCCGCAAAAACGGGGTCTTGCGGAAGATAGCCAACACGCAAGCCATTGCAGAAGACAACGCTTCCACTGTCGGGTCCTTCCGCTCCGGCCAATATTTTCAGCATAGTGCTCTTCCCGGAGCCATTATGGGCAACAATACCTATTTTATCGCCCTCGTTGACACCGAATGTCACATCACCGAAAAGCAATCGGTCGCCATAGCTCTTCGTAAGATTCTCTACATTTAGCACGTTTGCCATTTCTCGCCACCACTTTAAGTGTTGAAAATACTCTACAAAGTTAGCAATTTTTTAGCAAACGCGACTTTCAAGGTGCTTAGTCGTTTTTTCAAGAATATGCTTATATAACTTACTATAGAAAGCAGATATGACGATAGATGCGGACAATACAATAGTAGCCGTGAGCAAAGGTATTTCCAAAACGCTAAAATCGCCTATCTTGTTAAATACTATCGACCTCATTATCGGATGAATAACGTAAATTGCAGCTGATATTTCGCCAATATAAACAAATAGCGACACTTTTGATACCAACTTGCGAAGGAGCAACAGAAGTGCGATAAACGACAGCTCGCTGATAACAAATGTTTTGCCACTACTCGACAATAACAGTAGCATAACAAGCAAGCCAACTCCCGATAGATAGCGGTTAATCTTTTTAAAAGACAGACCTTTTGCACAAATTATTCCAAAAATAAAATCGTGAAGCCAGCCGATACTATTATGCCTTAGGTACGAAACTATTCGCGATGGCGCTACTGCCAACAACACCAATATAACCGCTCCGATAAAAAGCAATTTTGAGGTCGACATCTTGCGTATTAAAAGAAACCACACATATAGCTGGAAAGCCATTCCTATATACCAATATATCTGCGGTGTAATTTTGCTTGGATAAATATTGAGTATTAGCAGTTGCTGTGGTATAAAGTATAAATAAGATGCGTCGCTCCCTTTGCTAATAATACGCAAACAAATATAGAGCAACAGGGGAACAAGTAGCAACACGAATAACTTAATATAGTGCTTGGATATCCAACACAAATAATTAATTTTCTTGTCGCCATATTTAACGGTCAATCCATAGCCGCTAATAAAGACAAAGAACGAAACACCAATCCAGCCATAATATGAAAAAAAAGCGGTGAGCGGCGCCGTTGAGAAATTTTCTATAAAATACAGGAATTGTTCATAGTCAAAACTGAATTCATTTTCGGTAAACGGCGACAAAGTATGCGTAACATTATGCATTACTATCAACATAATGCACAGGCCCTTTAACGATAATGCTTCTTTTTTGTCTATAACCATATTCACTGCATCATAGATTTTGCAAATTTACGAAAAAACAAGTCGGATTTAGATTTAGTGCCTCACTTTTTTGTTATCTTTGCCGTACAATGAGTGAGTCAACAGCAATAATAAGCATTGTCATTCCTGTTTATAATAGGGAGAAAGTGCTTATGCGGACTCTAAATGCCATTAGTGCACAGACCTCGACCGACTTTGAGGTAATTCTCGTTGACAACAATTCATCCGACAACTCAGCGTCTATGATGTCGGAGTGGGCTCAAAACCGGAAATTTAAGGTTGTAATATTACAAGAGCATCAGGCAGGTGCCGCAGCAGCGCGGCAATGTGGCCTTGAACACGTTGTAACACCTTGGACTTTGTTTTTTGACTCCGACGATACTATGGCACCCAACCATATCGCAAGGGTTGTCGAGGCCATTAAATCTCAGCCCGAAGCTGATCTCATAGGGTGGGATATCCGTTTTCACAACCTTGGCGGGACAACCGATATAAAGCCTTTTAGCGTAAACGACACCCAATTTCACTCTCTGTTCCATGGCTCGACCGGCACTCAGAGATATTGCGCTACCACCACTCTATTCAACAAAGCCGGAGGATGGAATAAGGCTCTCAGCATCTGGGACGATATCGAGCTAGGAGCCCGATTAATTGCTCTTAATCCTTCTATTATAAAATTAAAGGGGGAGCCTACCGTAGATGTTTATTTAGGGGCTGATTCAATTACAATGGGCACCCATGCGGCAAATATCGACGAGCTAAACAAGGCTCTAAATTCTATCGCCTCGATTCTCGGCAACGAAAAAGCTCATTGGATTAATCTTAAGCGTATTATTCTCGCGGCAAAAAGCAAAGCGCCTGATGGCCCCGCGCTCTATCGTAAGACACTCAGTGAAGCTAAAAGCCACCGAACGGCCCTACGTATAGCTTATTATTATACGCGCTTGGGTGGGCGCGGTATCGCACGCTTACTGCGACCGTTTATTTAATGTTAAACAAGTTTAACCCCTTACGAAAATATCGGGCCGCGGCATCGGCAGGACGCATTATTGCGCCGTTCCACTCCACGATGTCAATATCAATAGCTACATATCGTTGATGAGCCCGGGCGCGCACTCCGCTTTCGTATTGTTTGGTAGCAGAGAGCAATGCTTCGTAATCATGATATGTTTTCAAAATAACAAGGCGATTTAGATATGGCGCCGAATCGCCTGCATACTCGGCATCGCTGGGGTATATGGGGGTCGCTTTCCACACTTCGCCCAGGCTCTCGAGAAAGGTAGAGGTGTTTACAATCTGCTCCGACGCATCAGCGTCGTTGGCTCCAAGACATATTAAAGCACTATTATACATCTTTCATACTAAGACTTATACGCCGACGAGGGGTGTCGATGTCGATTACTTTTACCATTATTTGTTGCCCGATATGCAATACGTCGCTTACTGCCGCTACTCTTTTATGCGACAACTGCGATATATGCAACAGGCCATTCTCTTTTATTCCAAGGTCAACGAAGGCCCCGAATGCTGTTATATTATTCACTAAGCCGGGCAGCGTCTGGCCCACACGCAGTTCCTCGAAGGAATCAACGGCCGGAACAAAGGCATTGCTATTATCATCAGTGCGAGGGTCGCGTCCGGGCTTGCGCAACTCGGCTATTATATCGTCGATTGTTTGTTTTCCGCCAATACCGGCTGCCACCAGAGATTCGACATCAATGCTGTCTAAAAGCGGGCCATTGGCGTGTAAATCTCCGGGACGTACATTTAGTCGCTTTGCTATAGCGCTAACAATGCTATAGCTTTCAGGGTGTATGGCGGTGTTATCCAAGGGCTCGCGTCCTCCGGGCACGCGCAAGAAACCGGCGGCCAACTCATAGGCTTTATCGCCGAGCCGAGGCACTTTTTTCAGCGAAGCACGCGATGTAAAATCGCCGTTTTCATATCGATAATCCACTATGTTAGATGCCAATGCAGGCCCTATACCGGATATATACGACAATAGTTTTTCCGATGCCGTATTAACATCAACGCCAACGGTGTTCACACAACTCATCACAGTATAGTCGAGCGAGTCTTTCAGCCGGTTTTGGTCTACATCGTGCTGATACTGCCCTACCCCTATCGATTTCGCATCAATTTTCACGAGCTCTGCCAACGGGTCGATAAGCCTGCGACCTATCGACACGGCACCGCGCACCGTAACATCTTTGTCGGGGAACTCCTGCCGCGCGATATCCGATGCTGAATAAACCGACGCGCCATCTTCACTTACGACAAAAACTTTCGATGGTTCTACAATATGGCTGTCTTTTATAAATCGCTCGGTCTCACGAGAAGCGGTGCCGTTACCTATCGCTACGACATCGAGGTTATACTTTTCGACAAAAGACTCCACTATACGCTGAGAGCCGGCTATATCCAAGCGTGGAGGCACAGGATAAATCACCGCATCGTCTAACAAATTTCCTTGCTTGTCGAGCGCTACAATTTTGCATCCGGTGCGATAACCGGGGTCGATTGCCAATACCCGAAAACCTTTCAAGGGCGCCGCCAATAATAACTGTCTCAAATTCTGCGCAAAAAGGTCGATTGCCACCCGATCGGCCTCGTCTTTTAGTTCTGCCGATATTTCATTTTCGACCGAAGGGCGTAATAATCGCGCTGAAGCATCTAAAACGGCTTTTTCTATAACGTCGGCACATTGATCGGTGGCATGGCGCGGTATAAAAGCATTGCAAAGCGCTTGGTCAAGTTCTTCAGATGAATTTCCAAGATCATATTTTACCTTTACAAGGCCTTCGCGTTCGGCTCTACGCATAGCCAAATACTGATGCGAGGGCATGCGTCTTACCGTCTGTCGGAAGTCGCCATACTGGGCAAATGGCGTTGACATCAATTCGGCCTCTTTCGTCTTTACTACTTTGCTCACCAACACCGCATTACGGCGATAACTATTTCTGGTAATATTGCGCATGCGTATCGACTCCGAAGCCCACTCTGCTATTATATCTGAAGCACCGGCGAGAGCATCTTTTTCATCTTTTACGTCGTTTTTGCCTACGAAGCGCCGAGCCGATGATATACAATCGCTTGTATTTCCGGCCATAATTATTCGCGCAAGCGGCTCGAGACCTTTTTCCTTTGCGACGGTAGCTCGAGTACGACGTTTGGGCTTATACGGAGCGTAGATATCTTCGAGTTCTGTGGTTGTTTCGGCACGTTCTATCTGTGCTGCAATATCCGAGGTCATTGCGCCAACGGCTTCTATCGCTTCGCGAATGAAATCTTTACGCGCCATCAGTTGCCGCACTTGAGCTAAATTTGATTCGATAGCTCTAACGGCAACTTCATCGAGCGAGCCAGTCAGTTCTTTGCGATATCGACTTATAAAAGGTACTGTTGCGCCATCTTCAAGGAGCAAGATTGTTGCCTCGACCGATTGGCGCGGCAATCCCAGACGTTTCGACACTAACTCGCTTTCTTGGGTCATCTTTTTAGCGTTATAAGTGTAATTTCGGGCGTAGCCCCTATTCGTGCCGGCATCCCCACTTCTCCAATCCCTATGTTTACATAGAGGCTGTGTCCATCGTTGTCGCCATACATACCACCCCACGTTTTATATCGAAACACAGCAGGCGACAACCCGAAGAGTTCGATCTGCATGGCATGGGTATGACCCGATAGTGTTAACGCTATATTTTTATCGGGGCTATCGGCAATGTCCTCAGTCCAGTGCGCCGGATTATGGCTCAATAGTATCTTAAAAGCATCGTCGGCTAAATCTCCGGGGTAGGCACTATCAAGATTGCCATAGATTGGAAATGGCGGGTCGCCTATGTTCTCTACTCCGATAATAACAATGGAGTCGTTTCCGGCATAAATGGTGGCACTCTCGTTATTAAGCATTTTCCAGCCCATTCGCGACTGCAAACGACGCATCAGCACCATATTCTGTTGTTTCGCTTCTGGGCTCGACCATGAATGATAATCGCCGTAATCATGATTTCCCAATATCGAAAATACGCCAAATGTCGCCTTAAGTTCTGATAAGGTATTTACAAACGGCAGCAGTTCTGTCGTGCTACGATTAACGATATCTCCTGTAAAAACGACCGCGTCGGCTCCCAAAGAATTCACTTTCTCAACAAGCCGGTGCAGGTATGTGGTGTCGGTGCCGTATGTGCCAACGTGCATATCCGACAACTGCACGATAGTAAAGCCGTCGAAAGTCGGAGGGAGCGACTCGTTGGGGTAGGTAACGTCTTTTATCTCGATATTATACTTGTTGATAAGTGCACCCCACCACATAAGACCGAAGGTGAGCAGAGCCATGCCGATACCGGAGTATGTAAGCCATGATAGAGACTTGCGGCGCCACAACATTGGCACACAGGCTATCATGTACAGCAATACGAATATGAATTTTGAAATATATACGCTCAAATAAACGTATAGAAACCACATCAGGATCGCAAACGATGCGTCGGTAGCCGATTTCTTTGGCCATGCCACCATGGCAAGCAGGCATACGGCAAAAAAGATTGAACTATAAAGAGCAAGCTGACGCCATAGCGTCACACCGCGCCGACAGCGCGTAAACACCGCACGACATATCACCACGTCGACAAGTGCGCCAAGAAGGAAAAATAGCAAAACTATTACAAGAGGCATCCGCATCGGTTGTGTCTTCTTTCAGCTTAATCGTTTTCCTTTGCCAAAAGTTGATTCTTCAGCGGATTGGCATACATCGTAAGCATCATCTCACGCATAAACGCACACTCGTCGGCTGTGATATCTTCAACTTCAACTTTGCCCAACTGGTCTTCGATGTACTTGTCAAAAATAGCTACATCTTCGGCATTATACTCCGACGCATATTCGCTTGTGCCGTTTATCTCGTCGTAAGCGATATAATTACATGGATATATTCTATAGCCGCGATGTATTGAGCGGTCTAACAATTCACAAGCCTTGCGGACGGCCTCGGCGCGATCGTCGCCCGACTCACGTGCCAGCGACTCATTGATACACTCCCCTATGTGGAAATGCACACGCCCTTTTTGACTTAACAGACCCGTTTCCATGCTAAACAAGTCGTCGCGCTGACTCTTTTTGAATTCAGGATTACGCCGCCGTAAAAGAAATTCGCGAACCTTTAGATAATCATTCGGGTCGTATTCATACGATATCGACACCGGAATAATATTTATCGACAGCAAGTTCTCTTTCGATGTGCCCGGGCCTCCAAGTGAAAGCATCTTTATTACACCCTCTTGCGTTAAATCGTTAGAGTCTTTGGCACGACCCTCTCGCTGTGCTATCCACAGCGATTCATGCATATCGTTGATAACGTGATATATATATGCCGACAACTGTTTGGCCGCCTCAAGCGCCTGACGCACACCCGTGTCACGTTTTACTATAAAACTGCGGTTAAGTTTTACAAGGTCGGTAATCCACTCGTAAATAAGAAGATTATTGCCTATCGCTACTTGTGTCAAGGGTTTATTGTTTCGTATCAGATTCAGATTTAGAAACGAAGCATCGAGGACTATATCGCGGTGATTACTGATGTAGGTGTAACACTTATCAAATTTAACATTTTCTGTCCCTGTCATCGAAAGCCCGTGTGTAGTACGCGAAACGAGCATTTCCAAGAACGGCCCCATGATTTTCACCTGAAAATCCATCTGCGATTTCACCGTGAGCAGATTTTCTACAAAAGCATTGTAATCGACGTTGGGCATCACATACTTTACGGCATGCTCAAAGCCCGGTTCGCGAACCAAACTTGCTATTTTCTCGTGGAACTGGTGGTCGTCGTAAGGCCGTATGTCGGCAAAATCATCGGCCGGTATATTATTTTTCAACTTCTGTGTCATTTCACGATGTATTTTGCACTCTTAAAGCAAACGCTATTTGAGCTGTTATGAGTTATCTTATTCATTGTTGTCTTCATTTGGGAGAGCTTGGGGCTCTTCTATCTGTTGCGGCTCTAAGCCGTCGGGGCGTTCATGCAATGGCGATGATTGACGTCTCGGCAGCTCTACAGGTATTCGACCCGATTCTATCATTCTCGCCTCCATAGCCTCGGGCACGACAAAGATATCGTCGGGCGAGGTTGGACGCATATCTTCAAACCAATCGAATTTCGGTAAGAAATACAGGCTTTTCTTGGCCATAAACAGTGGCGTAGCAGTGCCGTTTGTTTCGGGCCATGTCCTTATGTATTCTGTTGTCTGTCCCTTAAATGTTGCCGTTAGGAAGCTACTCTCGGCATTAACTATTTTGTTTATCGTAGAGTCGTTCTCTTCGGGATACATTATTATTTCGACATTGCCGTTGATATCGAGCTTGCGCATTTCGCCGTTATCGAAATACGCAATCATTTCTTTGCCGCTCATTTGGTTGAAATGGTCACCCTCGATATGCTGAGTCACAAAAGCCTGGTCGGGCAAGGTGGCCTGTTCTATAGTGGAGTCGTTGAGATGTACTTCTATGATATTTCCAAAAACTTGCTGACTTTCATTCCATATCACAGGATTGATATACATTCTCAGCATGGTATCGGCTTCGGTAAATCGCATCGAGTCGCATACGCCCTGCATATCTGAGCGATAGAACCGTACTCGAGGGTACATTACCGCAATGTGTGTCGTGTCGATGCGGGTATAGGCACTCGTTCCGGCTATTGTATCGGCTTCGACTTCAGTGCTATCGTAATGCAGAAAAGACTGCACATATTTGCCATGGGCATATAATGTATCGTTGCCCGAATACTCTATAAGGCGTACTCGGCCGGTGGCAAAGGAGCTGTCGGCAAGCTCATCGTAATAGCCGTATGAGGCGTGTAACTCGGCATTGTGCGCCGTATCGGTTAGAATCATATTACCGAAGGCCTCGCCATAGCCGGCATTTTTGTCATAGTAGATGGTATCTGCTGTAAGAGTCTGGCCACTCGACGTTACAACAAGCGAACGGTCGAACAATGTCGTCCTATTACTGTCGGTGTCGTACACTCCAAGCGACGTATACACCGTACCGCGCTCGTTTATAATAGTCGATGGCGATAGCAACTCTGCTACGTGCGTTGTCGTGTTATAATATAGTGTGTCGGTGTAAATATCTAAAGTATCGGTAGTGTTGCGCGAATTGAGATGTACATTGGTGTAGAAATTTGCCTCTTTTGTCGATGGAGTGTACTCTCCATAGAGCGACGTGAGGGTATTTGACGGGTCGGTTAGCATACCTCCGACTTCATAGTACCCCAAGTCATATTTCAAATCGTAAACAAACACATCTGTCTCCAACTTTACATCGCGATTTATCAGCTTAACCTTTTTACCGAAATCGGCATAAAGTGTGGCAATCTCTCCTACGCCGTCAAAATTCAATTCATCGGCAAAGACAAATAGGGTGTCGCCCTGTTCCATGCTCACATGGCCATAAGCATCCATCGACTCTGTTTCGGCGAAATAATGGGCACTGTCACATCGCATTATCATAGGGCCTTTGGTAAAGACCACATCGCCTACGAGTATCATAAACGAATCTTGGGGATGCTTCAGCAGCTTGTCGGCGCGCTCAAGGAAAACTCTATTGCCGGCCGAACGATCGGCCGTGGGTATCGTCGGTTGAATAGGTGGTGCTTGCGGACGCCGATATTCAGCCCATGACACTATCGACGGGAGTGCCAACAACATTACAAGTATGAAAAACGAGCACCTTCGCACTTCAATACTCCTTAAATCAACTTTAAGATTTGAGCCTCTTATTTGGCTTTTATCCAGCCGTCGTGAATAAACTCACAACCGCGCCAACCATCTTCGACTCTCACATACGTATCGCGTATCTTCTTTTCGAGCCATTCGTCGACGATAGCTTGCCGTTGCGCATTTTCGTACATATCCTTTATCGTCTGATAGTCGTCGCTCAGGTTGGCTGTATGAGCGTCGATACGATCGGTAAGGCGTACGAGAGCCACTATTTCACGGTCGCGTTTGGGGTCGCGCATTATAAATGGTTTCGAAATTTCACCGGGTTGTAGCAAGGCCACTTCTTTCGATATTTCTTGTGGCAACTGCGACATCTCGAAGCGCGTCGTTCCGGTCTCTGAGTTTACCATCACGCCATTACTCATGCGTGTATCTTTATCTTGCGAGACAAAGCGCACTGCCTCTTCAAAAGTTATTTTCTTATTGTCGACAATATCGGCGCGAACACTATCGAGACGCGTTATTGCCTCTATCAAATCTTTTTCTGCCACTTTGGGGCGCAACAAGATGTGTCGTGTGTTAATACGGTCGCCACGCTTTTCGATAAGTTGGATTATATGGAAGCCATATTCCGTTTCAACTATCTTCGATACTTTCTTGGGGTCGTTCAGATTGAATGCCACCGCGGCGTATTCAGGCACGAGTTGCCCGCGACCCATAAAGCCGATTTCACCGCCGCGCACACCTTCGGGCGCCTCTGAATATAAGATGGCGAGTGTTGAAAAATCGCTTTCTCCATTTGTCACGCGGTCGGCATAATCACGCAGGCGGGCTTTTACATCGTCGATTTCTTGCTGCGGTATTGCCGGATTGAGAGTCAGAAGCTGCACCTCAACTTGCAAGGGTATATAAGGGATACTATCCTGGGGCAAGCCGGTAAAATAGCGCCGCACATCGCCGGGCGTCACCTTTAAATTTTTCGTAAGATTACTACGCACTTGCTGCACGCGGGTGCGATTGCGCATATTCGACGCATAATATTCACGTATATCGGCATACGACTTACGGAAATACTGCTCCACTTTTTCTCGTGAGCCCAGGTTGGTTACCAAGAAGTTCATCTGCGCATCTACCTGCATCTGAACCATCGACTCTTGAACCTCTACTGTATCAATATCGGCTTGATGCAAAAACAGACGGTCGATTGCTATCTGCTCCGGGATGTAACAATAGGGGTCGCCCGGGATTGGCATACGCTCGTTTTGCATATCTTGATATGCCTGTTCTATCTCCGATTTATAAATCGGCTCATCACCTACCATCCATGCAACCTCCTCTATAACATTACCGGGTGATACTGCAAAAAGAGCCGCTGCGAGCGACAGTGACAAACCTGCAAATATTATTTTTTTGTTCATGTTTTTATTACTTTTCTGTGGAGTATCTGCAAAGATAAGCCATTTTTTGCAATCCCGCCGTATTATTAAAGTTTTTTATAATATCTGCACCATCTTATACACAATAAAAACACATCGTTCCGCGTTATCCTTTCAAACACGCAACTACGCGTGCTTGTCCCTTAAATTTATAACAACTGCCTATGGAGAAAAATTCTACTCTTTCTAAACACATCACCAATTCATCAGTAAATACAACATTACAGCCACGTCGTTCAACTATCGAGCGTATCAGACAATTAGCTCGATCAGCTTATGCAAGTCCGATAGGTGTCATGGTGATGAATTGACCTCTGCCGTTCTTTTATTGCGCCACTCTTTTAATGATTTATCATGAAAAAATCATTCCTAACACTCATAACCATGCTACTGGCGCTTACAGCCTCGGCCGACGTCCTTTCTCGTGACTCTGTTGAGCGCTTGGCTGCTCGTATGCTTATCGTTGGATTCAAGGGCGACAGCATCACACCCGACAATCCGGTAGTATCTTATCTTAAAGACACAAAAGTAGGCGGCATCATCCTCTTCGACATCGATTTGACAGGAAGCCGCAAATTAGGAAGTCGCAACGTAACCGGGCGCGACCAGATAAAAAAATTAACCGACGACCTGCGTCAATTGGCCGGCTATCCTTTATTGATAACCGCCGACCAAGAAGGCGGGCTCGTTCAACGCCTCAAGCCTCAATACGGATTTGAAGCCGTGCCAAGCGCCAAAGAACTCGGCATGACGGGCAGCACCGACTCTACTTATCGCTGGAGCCTCGTCTTGGCTCAGCAACTAAAAGACGCCGGCATCGACCTCAACCTCGCGCCGGAAGTCGACGTGCACCGCGATGATTGCCCCGTTATAGGGCAGCTCGACCGAGCATATAGCCACAATGCCGATTCTGTTGCCATTCATGCCGAAGCAGCCATCGACGCTTTCCACGCGCTCGGCATTAAAGCCACCCTAAAACACTTCCCGGGGCATGGTAGCGCAACCGCCGACTCGCATTATGGTCTTACCGACGTCACTGCCAATTGGGACGAACGCGAACTAATACCATTCAAACGATTAATCGACTCCGGCATGGCCGATGCCATCATGACGGCTCATATCTTTAACCGTAAACTCGACCCCGATCTGCCTGCTACCCTTTCTAAAAAAATAATAAACCAACTCCTTAGAGAGAAACTCGGTTATACCGGAGTGATTATCACCGACGACCTGTATATGCAAGGGATTATCGACAACTACGATATCGAAAATGCTCTTATACTTGCCATTGACGCTGGTGCCGACATGATTATTGTTGGAAACAATATCACAACAGGCTTTGAATCTGATCGACCCGCCAAATTGGTCAACATCATAGCAGACGCTGTTGAAAATGGCCGTATCGACGTGGCAAGACTTATCGAAGCAAATCAACGAATTGAGCAGCTAACAAAGCCTTCGCAAACGCAGCAACCATAAAAACATTTAAGCACCTATACTTCAATCACTTGATACCACAAACATCTAAACTCACAAATAAATCAAACTCAAAAATTATATAAAAATAAGTGGCAAACAATCAAAAAAATCTACAAAGCCTTTGCCATTTCAAAAATATGTCATAAATTTGCATCCGCAAAATGTAGGTCCTATAGCTCAGTTGGTCAGAGCATCTGACTCATAATCAGGGGGTCCTTGGTTCAAGCCCAAGTGGGACCACAACAGAACGAGCAGTTACCAAATCGCGGTAGCTGCTTGTTTTTGTTTAGAGCATCTGACTCACCGTGTCTACATTTGGCAGGGGGCCCTTGGTTCAAGCCCAAGTGGGACCACTTAAAGTTTAAGACGCTGAAAATAAGGCGGAAACGCCTAAAATCAACGTCTTTCTTTAGCCTCTAAAGGCAATAAAATGCTTAAAAAAAAGAGGTAAAATGCACATTTTTTATGCTTTTTGATGAAGTTCGCTGAATTTACCTTGTACATCACCTTGTACATTTTTTTATGTACAAGGTAGAGTGAAAAGCCAAGAAGGAACGAATTTGTGTGTCAAGCCTCGACTTTTTTAAGTATGGCGAACACCAAATTTTATTTAGATGACCGGAGAACAAAACCGGGAAAGGCTGCAGTTTGTGAGGTAAATGCTTCAAGCTGACTCCGAGTGTGTGGATTATCTTCTTGCCAAACCTTTGATAACCGATGTCAACTGTGAGTTTTGCTCGATCAGCAAGGCGACTTGTTGTTGAGCGGAACGGAGCGCAGAGCGAAGGGTTTCTACATTATCGGTAGTTGAACAGGCTTCCATCGGCTCCATTACCATTTGGACTGATTCAAATGTAGAAAATAATTAAAAAATTGGCTTATCTTGGGATTAACCATGATAAGCCGATTTAGATGTTAGGTTAGTTGTAATTATTTGATAAGTAATTTGTGGGAACCTTCGTTTCCTACAACTATGTAAAAGCCGGGAGCAAGCTGTTTGTTTAGTTCCGACACCCTTATATTTTGTAAAATGAGAACTCCCGATGTATTATAAACATTTACAATTTCGGTATCGGCAAGAACATCATTTATTGAAGTCGTGACGGAAACTGAACCACCGGTAGAAGTTACTGAGCTCTTAGTTGCTGACGGAGTAGCAGCCCAACCATATTCAATGTCTAATTTCCCGAATTGAGTATTCAAGGCTTGGAATTTGATTGAGGCTAATTCATCCTCATTAGAAGGAAGGAGATTGTTCATCACTGAATATATGATTAATCTATATCTGGAGTCATTTATCTTCTTCCAAGCCAACGAATGTGTAGTCAATCCGGCAGCAAGTTGAATATCCAAAATTTCTAAACCATGCGGACAGATAATGTCTGCTTGGATTGAAGAATAATCGTCATCAGCTATAAAGCGAGCGATTACATTTGCGCTGCCGTCGGGTTCAATATTAATGTCGTCGAAGGAAATAACGACCGAAGCGTCTTCCATTGCCGCACGAGCTTTTGCCTTAACGCTTTTGGATTCTTCGTGCTCATTCTTGGCATTAAGAATCATCTTGACTGTAGTAGTGATATCGGAGATAGTAATACTTCCGTCTTGGTTGGCATCGGCATTCGCTGCATTAAAGTTTTCAACGACATCTCCCATAATATGTGAGGCGATAGCGTTGACATCGGCAACAGTAATCTCGTCAGTACCATCGTCAAGGGCTTTGCCGGGCCGCAATTCTATTCCTACCTCCACAAGGCACGTAGCCGAGGCAGGTCCTCTCAACGCCTTGCAAGTAATAGTTGCGTTGCCATTTGAGATAGCCGTCACCTGTCCGGCTGTATCTACAATTGCCACCGATTCATCCGATGATGTCCATACCAAAGTGTTGTCCGACGGATTTTCCGGAGTATAACGAGCGGTGATTTGATGCGAGTCACCTTTCTTAAGACTTACCGTTTCCTCTCCCAATTCAATCTTGGATATTATTGTAGCCGCCTTAATTACGTCTACGGGTATATAGAGGAATAAACCTGGTTGTTCGAAAGTCAGATTTACCTGAATATTATTCGCCTCTAGGATAGGTGTTAAAACAAGATTAAAGTAACCTTCCTCGCTGAACGGCTCGTAAGAATCCACTTGAGCGTATCCGGCGGTGGTGAAGTAGTTTAAAACAACCTGGAAATAAGTTATGCGGGGATTGCCGTATTTATCCTCACTTTTGATTCTGATATTTGAAATTCCTTCAATGGAGTGAGTATCTGAAACTTCGTAGGTCAACTCCTGCAGAAGGTTATAAAGTTTTGATTTCCCTTCAAACATTGCAGAATAATAATCCCTATGGGAAGCATCGATATAGAACGAAGCCGACTGCATCTGTGATTGAAGAGCGTTCACCAAATCTTCAGAAAATTCGGAATTATTCAAGCAACAGGTGGTCAGTCCTTTAGTATTCTCAAATACATTTTTGCCTATTTCAAAGGGAGCATTGATTCTCAGTGCGTTCAGGCTCGTGCAGTTTGCAAAGGCTCCATCACCTATCTCTTTTACCGAAGAAGGTATATCAAGCCAAAAATCCGCAGTCAGAAGTCTTCTGTATGCCAGACTGGAATTATTTGCAAAGGCATATTTCCCTATCTTTTGGAGAGTCGCGGGGAATGAAGTGATAGTAGAGGCCTTGGTGTTGGCATAAGCATAGTCACCAATTTCCACAACATTTTGGGGAAGGGAAAGAGAATTCAAGGAAGTCCCGTCGAAAGCGTGTGAACCTACTTTAGTAACATTGGCACCTCCGCCTAACGCCGTTAAAGTCGAAACGTTCATAAATGCTGAATCCGCCACGGCTATTACTTTATACTCCACATTGTTATAAGTAACAACATCGGGTATTGAGTAACTGGTTAAAGAATAGGTTTCGCCTTGTTGAGGTCTTGCTACTATCGCCTCGTAATCCGGCGTTACTTCATACCATACATTATTGGCCTTGAAATATTTTTCTGAAATGAGACCTCCTATCTGGGAGAAATATTTCCAGTTTTCCGCTTTTTTATATGCATCGACTGCAGTGTCGGGCACATAAAGTTTTGCACGGTTGTAACGGTCAGACATGAACGTCCTGTAGAAAATAACCGGAGGTTCCTGGGCATAACATCTTATCTCGGTAAGATATACATTCCCGAATGCATTATCCTCAATTAACTCTACTTCTGCAGGTATAGTCAATTTGGATAATTTAGTTGAAGAGAAGGCATTCTTGCCAATTGATTTTATTCCAGAGGGGAGAGTAATGGATATAAGACCGGAACTTGTAAATGTATTGGTATATATCGCTGTTAAAGTACTGGGAAGTTCAATATGCTGAAGTGAAGAACACTTGCCGAAGGCATTGCCTCCGAGATATTCAAGATTTTCAGGGAGATTGATTTCCTGGAGATTGCTGCACATATAGAAAGCAGATGAGCCAATCCATCTAATCGTTGGGGGAAGATTCACTTTCTTCACTCGTGTAGATGTATTGGCAAACATGATACTGAGCATGTCGACGGTATACATTTCTCCGTCAAATTCCACTTCAGAAAGAATTGTAACTTCTTCGCTCATCGTGCTTTTTAACACTATTGCCCTTTTTCCCTGTCGGTCATAAGGAAGATATTTTATCCCGTCTATAACTTTATTGCCGGCTGTAGTGATCAGTGTAAAGGGTATTCTTTCGCTATAACAGATTTCGGGATTGTCTACGTCCACAATCTGTAGGTCGTATTCACCGGCAGTTTTCATGTCTACAGGAAGTGCCATATTTACGGTCATAGTCTGACCGGGCTCGAGGCCGATTGCTTCGCGTCCGTTGTCTCGGGTGGCTAAAGAATCGGTTCCGTGAACATAAATTCGTTTGTGGACCGTTGGAAGGAATACATTACCGTTATTGGAGGCCTTCATTTGGAATCCGGTAATTTCGCCAACGATGAGTGGCCCATTAAGTTCAAAATCCGTGAATTTTACATTGAAATTGGCATCCGTACCCTTCTTAGAGTCCACGATGTTGCCGCCGCTCACTTCCACATCGGCAAATCGACTGAACTTAAGGTAGCAATATACGGGATACCAGTCCTGGAAATTCTGCGATTCAGCTTCCGAAGAAGCGAGTTTGACAGCGGGACGGACCCTATAATTGCCATCGGGTAAATCTTTTAAATCTATCTTGAAACTGATGCTCTCTCTATAATCAGAAATATTTATATCTCCAAGACCGGAGACTTCCAACTTTTCTTTCACTTCATTGGTCAGAGTGTCACAAAGCAAGACTCCGAGTCTTATGTTTTTGTAACCCGATTTGGAGAGAGGTGCAATAAGGTTGAAATTTCCGTTTTCAGAATCATAAGTAAATTCTGTTGCAATAAACAAGGGAGAGGCCGCAGGTTTGGATGGCGGTCGCACTCCGCGCACAATCTCCTGGTTGGTGCTGTAATTATTATCATTATTGGCGCCGGTTCCCGACTCGCCGGGTCGAAGGGAAGTGAGGCAATAGAAGTCGTCGGAGTCTCCAAACCAGCCCCAGTTGATATGAAACAGGCCATCTTCATAACCGTCGATTACGAATGCATGACCCATCGTGCCGTTTTTACCTCCATAGGCAACCGGTCGTTTGTTTTCAAGTTCCTCATACACAATGTCCTCCCATTCCTCTATGGTGAAATAGTCGCGCGAAAGCATACCGGCTCCATCGGATGGGTAACCGAAAGTGTTGATGAAAGGACTTACTGTAATTGATGAGGCAGTACCGCCCGCCTTAAAGTTGGAACCGCATGCGAGAGCGGCAGCAAGACACAGATTTGAGACGGCATTGTGTGTTTCAATTGTTTCTTCATCGTCAATATGATTGGAATAATAGTCCAACATATTGGCATAATCAAACGGATGTTCGGCATAATTATATGTTATACTCTGTCCGCTCGAAGTATAGGTGCTCGACCCGGTTCCTGCCATCGGATACTCGTGGTATCGCATCACCATAGCATTGGCAAGACCTACACACCCCACAGGGGCTCGTTCACCGCTCACTATCGGACATTCATTGTTGAAAGGAGAATCCTGTCCCCATATAGTAGAAACAAGAGGTTCGATGGGTTCGCGATATATCTCTTCGCCCGAAGGTTCGTTATTCTCCGCTTGCGAAACTACCGAGGATATTTCCTGCTTATAAGTTTCAAGGAGATATTTTACCGGTTCAGGAAGTTCTTCCACCGAAGAGAAGGTTCCTTTATGAGAAATGGCCAGAATCGGTTTCACCCGAGTGTCGGCACTGGCAATGACATATCCTCGATTTTCACCTCGTGAAAATATATAAAACAGAGGAGTAGATTTTGAATCTTTAACTGTTTGGGCCAAAATTAACGAGACCGGTGTAGAGATTGCTGTAGTGCCTTTAACCTTATTGCCTTTTGGTTTGGCAACAAAGTCTGAAGCATTTTGCTTGGCAGTCTCCGGTGAAATCTGCTTGGCATTGAGATTGCTAAACGACAAAAAACCTAATAATACTAATGTAAACAAATGTCTATATATATGTTTCATGGCCGTATAATTATCGAATTAAAACTTTGCTATATTCATTCCCTCTCTTTACAATGTATATGCCAGGCGCAACATTAACCTCTGTAAGAGATTTAGCGGTTGCGACCTTTACACCTGACAGATTGAAAAATTCGAGAGAAATATTGTCATTGTTTGTGAATAATTGCTCAACCGAAGTGCTTACACCGCTTGAAGGAGTGACTTCAAGTTCAAGATCAGAGAAATCAACATCTTTATGATTATCGTTATCTCCATCTGTGGAAAATTTCACATTGGATATATTGATTTTACCTCCTTTAAAAGTCTCGGACGCCAGGAACGTGATTTCAAGAATATCATTGGTTCCGGTCGGTATAGATTTGCCTCCCACGTCAAAGACTACAATCATATACTTACCATCAGGCTGTTCTTTATAATTGACGGAGAAACCTGATATAGCCAAAGAGGCTTGAACTCCCCCCGGTTCAATAATTGATAGACCTTCCGGCAATTCCATATCAAATTGGAAACCATAATAAGAGGCGGAGGATGTAAGAGATAGGGAAACGTCTTTAGTACATCCCCTAATGATACTGAACGGTAGCATATTCAAACCATCTTCACCTTCGGTCTCTACATCAATAAGGTTGCTAAATTGCGACCACTGTTCGTCAGCTTTATAGGCAGCAAGAGATCCGGTCGGGATAGTTACTGAAGCAGTCGTTTTAATATCTGAAGCGAAAGACGAAGACGCTATTGTTGGAGGCGTAACAGCGTTTATTGTGATTTCATTAAGTGATGTACAACCATTAAACGCTCCGCTCGCAATATTTTTAACAGTCGAAGGGATTGTGAGCGAAGTAATTTCAGTATGATTCATGGTCAGTTGAGGTCCGATTTCCGTCACATTGTATGTCTTGCCTTTAATTTCCACTACCTCCGGGATTATAAATTCAGATGGAGCGGTATAATTTGTAGAAGATGGCTTAAACATTATCGCTTCACCATTTCCATCACTGTTCAAGGCGAGCGCCTGCATCGGTGTGTCAAGAGCAAGGAAACGGAAAGGCGAATCTCCAATAGTTATTGCATCGGCTTTATC
>JAFLUA010000005.1 GCA_022508985.1 Muribaculaceae bacterium | reverse complement strand
GAATATCAGCACAAAACTGGGTATTCATACTGCCGCCGGCTTAATCATATTTGCCATCATTCACCATCTGGTCGATATCAACGAGGTCAAACCGATATAATATAGGTTTCCTTTATCTCTTTAATCCAGATTTAGGTTGTTTGCCGAGATTTTGGATTGCGGCTTTGGCGCAGCGACGGGCCCAGCGGATGTCGTCTTCATCTTTGTCGCGGCCCCAGTTGTTGTCGTTATAACTGCCGCCGCCACAGCCCGACGGAGCCGTTGCCGGACCTCCCCTCCAAGATAAAGTAAAATATATATGCTTGATTATAATAGCATTACACCAATACTACAAGTGGCGAGTAACAAAAAAAGTAACAAGTACAGATAATATATGTACGACTGCTATATAAGCGAGATTGCAGCAAAATTGTGAAGCCAAAAGAGGTGGCCGACCGCCGCATTTTCGCCGACCGTGACGCAGATAAGACCACTATGTGTGACAAGGTTGTTGGCAGAACGTGTCGGGGCAAAAACTCCGCTGATGGTCGCTTGGGGAAGCGATAATTTTATCTGTTTACGAATTATCGGGTCATTACTCTCACGCAATTCTTTTATCTTATGTATTCTACATTGTTGAGAAAACAAACAACGTTGACTTGTGTCCCGTCGTGTCACGAACGCCATAATATACAGATATTTCTATTTGTCGGAAGTCCATATTTTCGTGCATTTTGGATTTGTATTTTGACCTTAACATTGGTTTTGTTGATTGTTTTTTCAGCTCATTAGATGTTTTGTCGGGGTTAAGTCATAGAGTCCATTTTATAATTTAATATTTTATTAGCTGAATGGCGCCTTATTACGATAAAATTAATATTAAGTCTGATTTCTGAATTTAATAGGGTTACATCCGTTTACTCCCTATGTTTTGCCATTTTTGACCTGTGAGATGTAAGCCGGTGTTCGGTTTATCAATCGGGCAAGCTAGTTTTGGCTGACATTTGGAAACTGCATCATAAATTGACGCAAAATGTCGCTGTTGCTCATTTCTTGATTGCCTTTTACCAAAGGCGCATCCAAGAGTTTTTCGTAAACCAACAATGCCATTTTTTTCAAAATAATCCACACATCGGATAGCATACTCATGTATACTCATGAAGAATGTTAAAAAAAACTTGCATTATTGATGCAAAACACTTAATTTTGCGCGCATAATCTGTATCGGAAGATAGTCTTGCCGTGGAAAACACTTATGAAATTATAACCGCATGAAGTTTAAAAAGATATTTTTCATTCTGATTTTCGTTGCCTCTATTTTTACAGTCTATGGAAAGAATAACGTATCCGTAAAGACTAACCTACTCTACGACGCCGGCGCTAACGTCAATGTCGGAGCGGAACTGAGGCTCGCAAAAAAATGGTCAATAGACCTCTCTGTGGATTTTAACGACTGGACTATCAAAGAACATAAATGGAAACACTGGTTCGTTCAGCCGGAGGGCAGATATTGGTTCTGCGATGCGTTTGCAAAACATTTTGTCGGATTCCACGCAATCGGAGGACAATACAACATTGGGAATCTTGACACGAAAATATCATTCTTAGGTTCAGACTTTTCCAAGCTGAACGGCCATCGCTATCAAGGATGGGGGCTTGGAGCCGGACTTGCATATGGATATGCTTTGCCACTCCACAGAAATTGGAACCTCGAATTCGAAATTGGAGTAGGATATGTTTACTTCAACTACGACGTTTTCGAATGTCGGAACTGCGGAAAGAAAACAGGTAGCGGGCATCACAACTATGTAGGGCCCACCAAGGCCGCCTTAAATCTCGTTTATATCTTCTAATACGAAAATTAGATTATGAGACACAGTATCGCATTAGAAATAAAATTAATTCTCGGGTTGCTCGTTGCCGTGGCCACATCGACACAAATGTCGGCACAACAACTTGCTAAACAACACGTCACCACACAAGATACTATAGTCTGGGGACTACCAATCGATAACGTTGAGCTCAAACGCAACTCTGAGCTCATGACAGTAAGAATGGATATTAAGCTCGCCGATTACACTCTCAAAGGCGACCGCGTTTCTGTATTTACCCCTGTGCTGATGAAAGGAAACGACTCCATTGAACTCGACCCCGTAGGACTATATAGCCGTATGCGCTACATCCAATATCTTCGCGATGAACATGGTGCCCTCGGAGGGCAAAATGAAACAACCTTCCAATATTCAAAACGACCCGCGACAATGGAAATTGCACAGTCTGTCCCATTTGAACAGTGGATGAACGGAGCGACACTTTACATCAAACGTGCCGACTATGGATGTTGCCACACCATCCTGAGCGAAGACATTGTGCCATTGGGCCGATGGTACGAAACCACCTACATCCCTTCCTTCAGCTATGTCACGCCAGAGGCAGAGAAAGTCAAGATGCGCGAACTTAGAGGAAAAGCATTTATCGATTTCCCGGTTAACATGACCGAGCTATACCCCAATTATCGTAACAACCCCGCTGAATTACTTAAAATTATCGCAACGATCGACTCCGTCCGAAACGACAAAGACATAACAATCAAAGAAATTACCATCAAGGGCTACGCATCACCCGAAAGCCCCTACCAAAATAACACAAGGCTTGCAAAGGGAAGAACGGCTACTTTGAAAAATTACGTTCAAAACCTCTACCAATTCGATGCAAATCTAATCTCCACGGATTTTGAACCGGAGGATTGGGACGGCTTGCGTGCTTTTGTCGAAACATCAGGGCTCGAACATAGAAAAGAAATCTTGAGTATCATTGACGACAGCACATTAGCTCCAGACCCCAAAGAAGCCCTAATCAAAAGTAAATATCCCACGGAATACGACTTCTTGCTGAAAACCGTTTACCCCGCACTACGTCATTCCGACTATACCATTGAGTACACTATTCGTCAGTACAGCGACCCCGACGAGATTAGAACTATAATGGCGGTTGCTCCACAAAAACTTTCATTGGATGAAATGTTTGTTTTGGCCAAAACACTTGCGCCGGGAAGCAATGAGTACAATGAGGTCTTTGAAACCGCGGTCCGAATGTATCCTAACGATGAAACGGCTAACCTCAATGCCGCCAATTCGGCAATGCAACGAAACGACTTTGAAAATGCAGCTAAATATCTCGACAAGGCAGGACAGTCGGATGCCGCAGTCTATTCGAGAGGAGTTTACGCAACACTCACCGGTGATTACCCCAAAGCAATCGAACTTTTTGGCAAAGTAGCCGGCACAATGCCTGAAGCCCAACAAGCATTATCGACCTTGAACGAGTTAATGAATCTTTAAAACAAACTAATGAAAATAAAAATCTTAAATATGAAAAAATCAATATTGCTTCCTTGCATAGGATTAATCCTGGCAAGTAGTTGTTCTACGGAAGAAACCAATTTCCCCGACGACCCGATTGGCGAATCAAGGAGTTTTCTGTCAGTGTCTCTTGTAGCTACGAAAACAAATTCGCGAGCTGCCCAATATCAGGATGGAACCCCACAAGAAAACAATATCAACACAATAAGATTTTATTTCTTCGATAACGAAGGAAATGCTACGCCGGTCTATAAGGAAGGTGCTAGCGGAACATATCTTTCTTACATCGATTGGCGACCCATGCCTGCCGATGAGTCGACCGGAAATGTCTCGGGTCAGACGGTTGAAAAAATCGTAAATGCAACGATGGGAATCAATATGCCGCAGACAGCCCAGCTTCCTGCATTTGTGTTGGCGGTGATTAATCCAACCTCATCGTTATTGTCGCTTCAAGACTCCCCATCGCTAACTACACTGAGATCAATCGTTGCCGACCACTATACCGGCCTTACGGAAAATAATTTCGTCATATCAAACTCAGTTTATGCCGACGACGGCTCGACTGTCGACGCCACTGTGATCGACAGTTCATGTTATGGTACAACTGCTGTCGAAGCGGAAAAAAATCCCGTTATCATCTACGTGGAGCGCGTCCTCGCCCGTCTTGATCTTTCTATTAACATTGAGGGAGCAATCGAATTGTCCGATGACGAATATATCTATCCGGCTAGTGATAAACCGTATTCTGTTGGAGGGCAGGAGCAGGAAGTATTCGTTAAATTCCTTGGCTGGAATGTTACGAGTACACCGAACGCATCCCGATTGATAAAAAATATCAACCCCCAATGGAAGGACGATTTGTTCGGAAATCTTGAATTATGGAACACCGATAACTATCATCGCTCTTTCTGGGCTGTAAACCCACCGGCCAACCAGTTCGATTTTCTTTTCGGAGCTTATCAAGGAACACCAGATCCCACCACAGGAAATTACGTGCCCGCTTTGACATATGAGATTCCGGCACCAGATGCAACCGCTACGACATATCTGCAGGAAAACGCCGCGGAATACTCCAAGTTCGAAAATGGAACCGGATCGACCAACTCATCCAAAGTGATTTTAGCTGCACAATTGGTAAATAGGACCGGGCAACCACTTCCAATGGCACTTTGGGCAAACCGCTATTACACTCCCACCGGAGTTGTTAATGCTATCGCAAACACCTTGAACCTCTATCGCGTCACCACGGTTGATGGAACTACTACTTATACGCAGATAACACCTGCCGACTTACAACTACTCTCGGCTAAAGAACTTTATGGTGAAGATCTTCCTGACGACGTGAGCAGCTATTTCGTTTATGTCCAACTGGCAGACGATGCCGAAAAGTTGACGTGGGCTCTCGGAAATGAACCTAATTCGCCCGTCTATACAACCCAACAGGTTAACACATACATTATCAACCGCACCAATTTCATTTTGCTTTGGAACGAAGGCATGACCTACTACTATTTCGACATAAGGCACATCGGTAACGAAGGTTTCCCGGGCTACTTAGGAGTTGTGAGAAATCATATCTATGCAGCTAATGTGACGAGTGTGACAGGGCTAGGGACACCGGTGTTCAATCCCGATGAAATAATCTATCCCGAAATGCCGCCTTACGACAACAGCGTGTTGACCGCTCAGATAAGAATACTCCAGTGGCGGATAGTTTCTCAGGACTATGATCTTAAATGGCCTTGATTAAAGAAAAAAACTGATAGGATTTATAAGGAAAAAATCCGATGAATATACTGAAAAAAGAAAAAGCACTTCTGACGGCCGCTTTTGTCGCAATCTCATCGTTATTGATGACCTCGTGCGACGACAGTTTCTTTGAAAATGAAGGAGACTGTGAAGTGACTCATGTGATCAAATTTGTCTATGATATGAACCTCAAATGGGCCAATGCGTTTCCCTCTGAGGTGAATTCTGTCAATCTTTACGTCTTTGACAATAACGGATTATTCGTCAAACAATATCAGGAAAGCGGAGAACGGCTCTCCGATCGAGACTTTGCAATTGAACTTGATCTCCCGGTTGGAACCTATAGGTTTTTAGCATGGTGCGGTTTGAATAATCCCGGAGCTACTGAAGAGTCGTTTACTGTGACGCAGCCCGTCGTGGGGCAGACGACTCTGCAAGATGTGATATGTTCGCTCAACACTCAGAGCGCGAGTGTCTATGCCCGCAGTGATAACGGTTCCGTTTATTCTAATAAACGCCTGTCCTTCCTTTACCACGACTATTTGGAGGAAACACTTGTGGATAACCACGACGGAAGTGTTTATGAGTATACCATGCAACTCACAAAGGATACCAATCACATTCGTATCATATTGCAAGAACTCAATGGAGAGGACATAGATCCCGATGATTATGCGATAACGATAGAAGCCGCAAATGGGGCTTTGGGTTGGGATAATCAGCTTCTGGGCTCCACAGTCATAACATATGAGCCCTGGAATCAAGTTAACGATGAGGTTGGTGTCGGCAAAATAGATGTTATTGATGGCAGCCTTAAATATGTCAAAGGCCTTGTCGCAGATTTGAGTTCTTCGCGCATGATGGCAACATCGATGAAAGATATGATGTTGGTTATTACCAATAGTGAAAACGGAGAATGTATCGCTCGTGTGCCCATCATTCAGTATGCCTTGTTGTCAAAGGAGTATTACGAACACGCCTATGGACATGAGATGACAGCCCAGGAGTTTCTTGACCGTGAAGATGAATATGTGATGACATTTTTCCTCGAAAATGGCCGCTGGATCGATTCATATATTGATATCCAACAATGGAGAATTGTTTTTCATGAGTATGGTTTAGGTAATTGAAACTGGCATTGACAGCAATGAGAATTCATATTCGCCACATATTGTCGATTCTCATGCTTTTGAGCATGACCGGTCTTGTTTCATGCGCCGGGGATGATGCACCGGATAATCTTTCGGATGGGAAAAGACTGTTTGTTATCCATCTCGATGTGGTTTCAGCCACACGTTCCGATGCAACAGCAGAAATGATTGACAATCTTCGAATTGTCATGATTGACGATGATGCCGACACAATAGAAGTAAACCAACTCGTGACTTTTGATATTCCTGGTGGAATCCCCGCAACGAATTTTCCGTTTGATTTCACATGTTACACCAACTCGGGATATAAAAAATTCTATCTGTTGGCAAACGAAGATCGAATTCCGTCAATTATGTATTCCGATGGAAATACGAGTCTGCCGGCGAACCTTACCGGATTGCTTGAAAGTTTTCAATCCGGCGACCGGAATATAGCCAAATTGGAGGATGCGCTGAATTCGGTATGTTTTTCGCCGCAGTATGCGGCAGATAATAACGGAAGCATTTATTTGCCCTATTCATCATTCTACGATAACGTTTTTGTTTCGGAAATTCCTGAGGACGGAGAAGGCCTTCGGTCCACTGCTGAAATGTTTTTGGTGCCTGTTGCCACCAAATTCAGTTTTAATTTTACAAACTACAGGGACAAAGCTGTTGATATTAACGGAATTTCCATCAAGAATATTAATTCCGAGAATTATTTATTTGCTCAAGTAGGAGCAAGCGACCAAAAGAAAACACTCCCCGACGTAGGCGGATCGTTATATTGGGTGGATTGGCTGGCTGAGATATCAAGACTCTCGCAACAGACCCCGGGATTTTATCCAAACTTGAACTTCAATGACAAATATGGATGGATATCCGACTATTCGTTGCCATTTGAAACGACAACAAATATTGCCAAAAGTTATATTTTTATAGGGGACGACGAATCCTTTTCGGTAGACGGAGTGCTTGACGGACAGACAGGAGAAGCCGGAGTCTATACAGCCGGACCATTCTATGTTCCGGAAAGCAAAAATTTCCTCAATCCTGTTACCAACACATCGACAACCGAACAGATGTACTATCTGACCATTCTCCTAAAAGACACTGATGATATGAAGCAAGCACCGGATTTCACTGATGTGAGTATTCCAAATGTAAAAGCTTTATTTAGAAATACGAATGTAATCATTAATGTAAAGATGGAGCAGGGTGATATCGAAGTATATGCTCAGATAGCACCTTGGAACCAAAAGTCGATTAACGGATGGGTTACAGAAGGTAATGCTCCTAATCCTAACCCGTTCAGTACAGAAACGGCTCATAAATAGTCAGCGAATGAAAAATATCTTTTACATATTTTCTCTTTTGATTTTTGCGGGTTGTACTAATGGCGTTGTTGACGATCCCGAAAATATTGATGGGAATGAGGTTAAAACCATTTCTATAATCTGTCATCAACCGAAAACCGGCACTGAAATCTCAAAATATGCCGATAATAATGCTGATTTCATAGTAGACCCTATCATTATTGATAGTTTTGACGAAAACAGCTTGATATACATATCGCAGATGGGTCCGGTAGAATCGACTAATCCCAATTTTAGCGATTTTACAGCTAATGCCAGCCCCTATTGCTACATCTATCAGTATTCAGAAAATGAGGATGCCAATTGGGACTACGAATATAATTTCGCACTTCCCGAAAACCTTACGATTGACGGATATGAAGGAATAAACGGAGCAAGAAGGTCGATTGATTGGACTACGGTAAAAAATATAGGTTCTGTCGGGAATGCATTTCCCATGTTTGCCTTTCATTTTCCCATCGAAAATGTCGTCAGATGGAGTGTCGAAGCCGATCAGACCGGAACGACCAATCCTTTCGACCAGACCAATTTCATGAAATCAGACATATTGGGTGCTTATCATGCTACATCAGCTCTAAACACTCGTTTGCGCTTCAACCTATTTCACCTAATGGTATATCTGAAGGTAACGCTCTATGTCCCGATTTATAAAGACAACACCGACAATACAGCTGATTTCAAATATTCTGGTTATAATGCAGGCTCGTTTCAAGGCGCTTATGTAATGAATGCATCGACTGACTTCAGCGTGGAGTGGCGTGCTAACCGTAGTTCGGATACAGATCCTCCGCTCATACAACCTAACACGTCGCAGAAACAAAACATCAAGATGTACGGTCATCCTTTCGATGATAATCAGATTATTACACTGGAGAATATCAGAAGCAATTACTATCCGTCGTATAATGGTGATGATACCGACGAAGTGAGAGTATATAATTTCAGTGTATTGTTCCCGAATCAAACATTTAACGGCAACTTCTTATGCTTTGCTTTGCAAGATGCGGAAGGGAACATGAGATATTACTATTTCGCAGGCAATCAGATTACCGGCGACAGTGGTAACTACAGCCTAACGCAAGGCACTCTCCAAGAGCTGAAACTCTATTTGCCGAGGGCTTCGAACCAGACAATACTTGTGGGTGCCAATGTCCTCCCATGGTCGGATGCGATGACAGATATGACTGTAACACAGCAGGGAGAAGAATCCAATGAGTAAATAACGATTAAAACCTTCCGCTAATGATTTTATATTCATCTCGAAATAAATTTCTTCTGAAGTTGGCATTAGGTTTTTTTTGCCTGCTGTCAGTTACCTCATGTTCATCCGAAGGCGATATTCCCGAATCCGGCTCTGATATGCCTATATCAATCGGTGCGGATATCGCTCGTGGGATTTTTTCACGCAATTATATCGAATCGGGCACTGTGGCCGACGGGACATTTTACATTTCATACCCATCTGCTGCCAATTCGACTTATGTCACTCTCCCGGTAACGTTCAACAATTTCGGCAGTTCACCCGAAATAGGAATGGTACAAACCGGAGATCCCAATCAGAAATTTACCTGGAATATGGTAGGTGGTGGTGCGACTCCGATTTTTTACCTTGACAACGTCGCATCCAATCCATTACTGACGTCGGATATCCCTAATACAGTGCTGTTCGACACTTCATACAATCCTTACCGAGCCGGGGTGTTTGATGAGGTCGCCGGAACTAACGATCTTTTATGGGGGAACAAAACAATAGGACGTCAGACCACCAATACGGTGATGTTTGATCTTCACCACAACATGTCGAGAATACGGCTACAGATAACAGTCGATAAAACTAATGAGAGGATTCCGGAAGATTTAAGCCTGGAAAATGCTGTTGTAAGCATTTCGTCAATTAATCAGAATCCACTATCTTATAACCGCATTGACGGAACGCTTGAGCTCGATATGGCCCCGACGGCATACTCCGATCTGACATTTGTTGGTGACGGTATCGGCTGGAAAACTGAAGAAACCGACCAGGCCGATCCGAATATCACAGTCTATACCACCTATGATTTCGTGGTTCCTCCTCAGGGGCTTCTTGATGATGAAAAACGCCCCCGCCTTACTATCACTCTGAATAGCGGTAAAGTTTATTCCGGGATATTACCTCATGCAATGTTGATACCGGACCCTAACAAGCCTAATGACTCGGAACTGTCCTATCCGGTAACGATGTACTTCCTAAAAGAACATATATTAACAATCCGCACTCTTATTTCGGAAGAGCCACCCACACTTGCGTTCATGCCAGTACAAGTTGTGGAATGGGTGGATAAAGGCGAATTTTCGCTTGAAGCCCACCAAGCGGGTTTGTATTTTGCCTCGGAATTCCAAAATCTCATACGCTATTACCAGCAATACAACGAGTATCAACTTAATCGTTACGGAGAACTTGTAACGCCTCAAGATTGGGATTCACAGATTTGGCACTTCAATGTGTTCAGATCCATGACTCTTGATTACGATAGGATACATCAAACTATGATCGTTGAAGGCGAAAGACTCGATTTCCAATTCAATTTCAATGGCTATCGAGTGTATGTTGCCAAAAACGGTGAAAGTCGGCAGGTAAATGAAATCCAGTTATACGACCTTGTGACCGGAGCATCTACATTCCCCTTCTAAACAGACCAAAATAATCGGAAGAAGTAAATGAAGCTAAAAAATTCAATCTTATTTATAATATTCTTAAGTTACATGGTAACGGTTCAGTCCTGCAATAATAGCGGGGATGTGATTTTACCAGAAGACTTACAGTCTTGTCCACTTGTAGTGTATACTGATATTGAAGGCTCGAATCAAACTTCGACAAGTCGTGCTACAAGTACTATTATCGACGACCAATGGTCGATAGTTTCATTCGATAAGGGAGATGAAATCGGTATATTTTCGTCTGGAGGAAATTTCAGGGACGATAACGGACCTTTCGACAATGAGAGGCTTATGTTTGATGGCGATCGTTTCATGGGTGACGGAGGTTCAACATTCAGCCCAACCTACATGAACGGAGCCGAAACGATGATATATTATCCGTATAATTCAAATATATCCGATGATGGTTTGTTGCTTCGCACAAAGGCTCAAGGCGAAATAGCCCCCTGGAGATGCCTCGATGTGCTTACTTCGTATGAATTGGAAATTACGGGTAATAACGGTGGCCAGGAGATGGCTTTATTCGGCAAAATGACTCATGCATTTGCCGAACTGATAATTATGCGAGGTGAAGGTTTTGATAGTCCTCCAGAAGATACCGATGATATTCAATACAGCAGAATAACTGCCGTTTTGAATGAACCATTCACACGATTGCAAATAACGATGACCTTACAGCCATGGTCATGTAATCCGGTTTTGACTTATAAGTCATCAGATATGAATGCCGACGATGCCAGAAAATGGGATGCGTGGCAAGGTGGCAATTATGGTATAACGCAGAATAATCCGGATGGTAAGAAAGCATGGTATGTAGTAGTGCCCACCGTAGGTAGTAAGGAAGGGATAAAGAAACCTGGCGAACGCTCTTATGTGGATTACATCGAGCTTTATGACAATGACGGACATTTGCAAAGAGTTTCAGGATTGAAGCTGAGCGGACAAAACTCTAAATATGTAGATGCTGGCTGGCGCTATCCAATGGAAATTACAATGAATGAATTGGTGCCTACGGTTAATCCCTATCCGATTGTGCCATGGGGAGAAGACACCAATCTTACAGACGAGAGGAAAAGAGGCATAAACAACCTGGCCGAGTTTGCCGCATGGGTCAGAGATTATAATGCCTACATGCTTGACCCCTTGAATGAACAGAAAATAAATGCCCTGTTGAGTTACGGTGATAAATATATCGATTCCAACGGCAAGGTGTCGTGGCATTTCTATTTGTTGTCGGATATCGATTTGTCGACATACAATCCGTTGCCATACGAAGATAGTGACGGAAAAACTATAAATCCGTCGGAAGGAGTGATTATTCCGAAGTTACTTGATATACTTGATGGTAGAGGTTCTACGTTGGTAGGTAGTAAATTTATTAACCACAAGATAACCGGTCTCAATAAGACCTTTGTAGAAACAATGGGGGTGAATGCGTCTAACCAAAACAATGGTTCGCTTCAGAATATAGATTTTATTGAGCCTTTCATCAACAATGATGTTAGCGTTACGGCTCCTGTCGGTATAATGGCAAACACCATTGATGGCGGATCGGTGGTGAACTGCAATATAATTGAAGGTAAACTTCTTAATCCCGGAGGGCCCGCAGGAATGGTATCAGGCACAATGAACTCAGGGATTGTAAGGAGTTGTACTTTTGCCGGCATTCTGGTTTGTGCCTCAACCTCGACATCTGAAAACTCTGAAAAGATAGTAGGAAAGGATCCAACGGGAAATTGTACATTTGAAGATAACAACGCGTCATACGTAGTAATGGAATGAAAATCGGAATGACTAAACATATAAAATATCTGCTGTGGGGTTTGATGACAATTGTATTAGCCCCTTTCTTGGTTGCGTGCACTGACGTCAACCTGAATCCAGATTGGGATTACGAAAGCTCTAACGGACTCCCCCTCGAATTTGATTTTATTCTTCCATATCAATCCGACTCGAGAGCCTTCAGCGAAGATGACAATGTTAAAACTAAATTCGTAGAAGGAGACGTGATCCACGTACTCGGCACCTTCAAGACTCAGAATCTGCAAGAAGATGGCAGTTATCTGCCGGGGGAAACTATAACCCGTTACGGGGCCTTGATTTATAACGGCCTGATGTGGAAAGCTGTTTCAGGTTCGAACCTCACCTGGCCTACCAATGCTACATACGGTCAATTTAAGGCCTACTACATCAGCGAAAGTAACGGCGTTCTTACAGGAGCGAATCCGACTGAAACTTACCTGCTTGCCAACCTTACCGCGTCATCTGATCCGTTGGAGGCTGTTTCTAAACCCGACATTCCCTACGGCTATGGCATAAGAATGGAATTCAGTCATATTTGCGCTTATTTATCGTTAGTTGATTTGGAACCGATGGTAGCTGAAAGCTACTGGTTTACGACCGATAATGTAAAGAAATCGGCGGAAGGCAGCGTTGTTACGTTTAATAATGCTTTCAAGATTTCACTAAGCAATCTTGAGAGTCCTACCGGGCCAGACCTAAACTTTGAATTTTGCCCAATCAGTGATAGTCAATACCAAATGGTCTACATTGCAGCAAATACAATTCAAACCGAAGGGGTTGATGAAAACGGGAATCCTATAATTACAGCTCAAGCAAATTACTTTTTAGAACCTGGTTTTTACGAGTCTTTCTCTTTGTTTTATCCAGCAGGTGTAGGTAGTACTTATCGTTATCTCGAATACAATTATAACAATATCCCGGAAGAATCAGGAGGAATCGGCATAGTTAATAATCCGCCCGATCTTAAAGCCAATCAGACTTATACGCTTACGATAACAAAATCTCCCGGTATCACCGTTAACATCCCTCCTCAAGCCGATGGTTGGGATGAAAGCGGAACTTCATATACTGTGGATGTAGAAGAGTTTCTTAAAGCCATCAATGAAAAAAGAGATTATTTTTATGATGACGGAGAAGAAAATGTGCAAATCCTTGAGAGAACTCCAAACGGCACAAAGCTTCTTCATAATGTGAACTTTAACTACTTTAATTACAGCGGTTTCACAGACCAGTCGTTCAGAGCCAATAATATAGAAGGTTCTGTTTTCGATGGGGACTATCATTATATCAGCAATCTCGGCAGCCCGCTTTTTAGATATAATTTCGGTACTATTAAAAATCTTGGAGTGAAAGAGGCTCAAATTTCGCTGGTATCGTATGAGGAAAGTAATGAAAACGACGATATGAGTCGAAACGGAGCGTTGTGTATGTGGAATCGCAGTAACGCAACAATCTCAAACGTTCGAGTGTCAGATGTGAATATGACAGTTTATGTTAAAACTGTGGATTCAGGCGGTCAGGAAACACACAATATCGGTGGCGTTATAGGTTCAAACACCGGGGTGATTAATGGAGTTTCTATATCTGGAAATTTCAATCTGGCTGTAGCCGGTCTCGACGCTACGACACCGAATTTTGGCGACGGAAAATCATATCCTGTGAATGCATCTGTGCTGATTGGCGGATTCTTGGGACAGAACGCCGGAGAAGGAGAAATATACGATGTTTCGCCACTCGAAGGGACTCCTGTCATTAATATTATAAACAGTTGCGAGGGCTCGTTAGGCGCTTTCTCAGTTGGGGGAGTCGTCGGTGAGTCACAAGGATATATCACGGGAGTAATCTTCCCTAATGTTAAAGTCGATGCGACATCGAGCAACGGATTGACATCCTATATCGGCGGCATTGCAGGCCAGCTCGCCGTTTCAACCGGCGACGATAACGCGATACTAAATTCTTGTATCGTAAGTGGATCGGTTAAGGCAGGATTGTCGCAATCGACAGTAAATTCAGCACTTTCAAGCGTTTCCTATATCGGCGGTATTGCAGGAACGGTGCTCAACGTTCCAATCATTGACTGCAGTGTAGCCGTATCGATCCATGCGACAACTCAGCCTAAAGAAAACGTGGTCTATGGCACTGGAGGAGCTATCGGAAGAATAAGACAGTCGTCAAGTTATAATATACAGAGCATAATAGCTTATGGGGCTGATTTGACTTTCCCATCAGGCGTCGCTGATAACAATTGGTACGGCAGTTTTGCAGGGATTGTACCGGAGAGACAGTCATGGGACGAAAATTATTCCGATAAAAATATAATTGTTCATGTATTCTCCGGAATGGATTATATTGGTGGCGCATTTGATTGAAAAATCACTTATGATAACTACTTTAATGATCATAAAAAGAATGAAAGCTAACAGGATATTGCACATCGCCCTAAGTGCGATTCTTTTAACAATCGGGGTCGCATCCTGTCAGTCAGATATAGCGTTGGACACGCCGTATGAGCCTATCGAGTTTAGTGGATTTATCAAAGAATCGTCATCGGTTAGAACCAGAGCGCTTGATTCTGTTTACATAAATTCAAACGACTATGGAGTTGATTTCTATATCCGGCTTGATTGTGCGTCAGTGCCGCAATATCAAGAAACCGGAGTCTATGAGGTGCCATCTGGTTATGAAGGACGTCTGACATCGAAGGACACAGGCGCTCCTCTTAATTGGCACGACCTTTCCTCTCCTCATACATTCTATTCATGGACCCTGCCTTGGGATCCGACTTGGGAGCCATCGGACGGAGTGCCTGAATCTTTCGAAATTACCTTTGAGAACTCTTCCGAAAGCAATGGTTATGATGAATATTCCAACAATAAAATATTGGAAAAGTTCATCGGGGCCAAAACAGGACCGTATGATTATCTAAATCACGGCAAATATGTCGACCTTACATTTTTCCATCTTGTTTCAAAGATAAAGATAGGGACTCTGAGTCTTATAAAAACTGATGGCTCGATAGAAAAACACCTTAAAGCCGACATCACTTTTATCAACATGCCTACAACCGCTACCTTTTATCCGGTTCCTTCCGACCCGGAGCGAGGTCCGTATGTAGAACCCGGTGAGCCTAATCCAGACAATGGTATCACCTATTACATAGATAATGATGCCGTCGGCACGGATGTGTTTTATATCTGTCCGGAAGTGGATTTCAGCACTTTGGATTTTAAAATCAAGCTAAACAATGCCGAATATGCTGGTTATGACACATATTACGGCACTTTTGCCGATGTTGAATTTGTGCGTAAGAGCGGTAACGACTATGACATTGGAGACTCGGATAAATACACGCTGCATGCAGGTGAAATGATGACTCTGAACATTACACTTATTCCGGGTATCGGTCCGGGTATGAGGCTAATAATCACCGATTGGAGTACCGAGCAACCAAACGAATCGCAATATCATAGTCATCCGGGAATCTATTCGGATTCCGAGCTCCAGGATTTGATTAACGCCTTTACTTCGCAAAAAGACTACAACTACCCGCCAGAGTACATCGAAAGTCTTTTTGAAATGTATGGTGAAATTGGTCCGGACGGTACAAAATATTTCCCTCTCTTTGATAACGTGACAACCTCGAGCAATATTTTCCCGGTTTATAAAGGATACACAATAGACGGCCGTGGCCACACCATTTACATGAACACCAATTACGGTTCTAACAGCCATTTCGGCTACTCTCAACGGTATTATAACATTGGTTCATGCCGAGACATTTATTTGGCAGATCTGAATGGCAACTACTCTATTTATATCGACTCTGACGGTTATGTATGGCTCTATAACGACGAAACAGGCGATTATGATAGAACTGATAACAAGTTGGAACCGCTTGAAGATCCATACAAAAGCTACGATATAAGTGCAGAAACCGGAACTGTCCATCAATCTACCTATTATAACAATAGCATCGTAGGCTCATAATAATATATCCCCCCCTGAAGAAGAGGGCGTGGGGCTTCGGAAACATGGCATAGGCAACGATTTAGCAAAAACCACGGCTTTTAAGTGGCAAACGACGCTACGAATGGGTGGTAAGACGCACTTGTGTTGTCAGAGTTTATACCCAAGAATACCCCCCCTCAACTACAATTAGTTAAGGGGGCTATTTGTGCCCAGAACAGAGACGTAGAAAGTTAGTGACATTTGGTCTAACTTGTTGATATTTAAGGATAATTCAATTTAATCTTGTAAGATTATTTTGATATTCCCAAGAAAAGGTGGTCAAATGGTGGTCAATTGTTTTTCACATTATCTCTGACCATTTCCTTTACCTCCTTAACGGAAATGAATATCCCATATCTCTTTGAGAAGATGAATCTATAACCATTTTTATTTGTAGGGAATAAAAAATCCTTCCAATTCACTCAAAAGTGAAATAATTTTATTAACTTTGTCGAATAAAATCAATGTCTGCGATGAAAGAAGTTGAATTATATCTAATTGAAGAAGGAGATAATTGTACAGTTTATACACTGCAATTCCTCCGTGATGAGGAAAGTGAATTTGAGAAATTTGTATCCAAATTCATTAACAGCGAGGATTATAGCGAAGATTATACCAGAATAGCAGCCATCATAAAAAGAATATATAAAACCGGCTCGCTTGAACGCTATTTCCGTCCAGAAGGCAAATTTTCAGATTCAGTTGTCGCATTACCTGTTCTATCATCTAAATTAAGGTTGTATTGTCTGCGATTATCAGACAAAATCCTAATTCTTGGTAATGGAGGTGTCAAAAAGAGCAGAACCTATGAGGATGATGATGAATTGAAAGGATATGTAATGACCCTTCAACGATTTGAAGAAGCCCTTAAACAAGGGGAACTGACAGGTTCTGTGAAGATAACGGAAACCCATATAGAAACAGATAACATTTTTGAGATATGAAAAGGGCTGTGAAATCACTTGATGAAATGTTGGGATGTGTTCCCGACCATATTCAACAGGAAGTAAATCTTTCCTTTGATATCTCCGATAGAATTGATTTCTTGATGAGAGAAAGAGGGCTTACCAAAAAGCAGTTTGCAGAGGCGTTAGGCCGGCGGCCCAGCGAGATTACCAAATGGTTAAGTGGTCAGCACAATTTCACAGTAGCGACCCTTTCAATGCTTTCCACATTTTTCGGCAAATCCATTATAACTGTCGGATAATAAAACATAGTGTAATATCACAATTCAAAGGTTGTTTTATCGTTGTTGTTGTAAAATTTCATATATTTGCATCGTAAATCCAAAAACTTAATGCCAATGACATAAACAGACAGGAATTAACGACATAACATAAAGAAAAGCATTTTTGCTGAACATCTTGAACTTGAAACTTCCACTTTTCAAAACACCCAAGAGTAAAGCAGAGGTGCTCACGTTTCACGACGTGGGCTTTACTCTATTATTTTGGGTGTAGGTTGTGGAAGACCTCAAGTTCAGATAAACAGAGTTTGTCCACGTTTTTTTTGTCTCCATACACGAGCGAGGATTAAAAAATCACGCTATTCAAGCAGCGAAATTCACATCAGTCATTAATTTTATAATAAAGAAGTTATTATAACTACAAACAACACAGGAAAAACAATAGCTAAATGTGATAGATGCAAAGGGTGTTTATAATCAGACCGTTTGAGTACCGTTATGTACCTATGTGCCATCTCCGTAAAACTTTTCAGACACTATGTGAGGAATGTGTTGAGAAAGGCTATATCAGATGTGGGAATCCGCTTTCTTCAATAATATATTGACAAAGAAATAATATTAATAATAACTTAAAAAATTTCGATTAGATGAAAAAACTGATTACTTTGTTAAGCCTTTTATTAGGCTGGTTAACTGCCTCGGCCTACGATTTTGAGTCGGACGGCATTTACTACAACATTACCAATGAGTCGTTAAAGACAGTTGAAGTAGCAAAAGGTGATTTCGGCTATAGCGGGGACATTGTTATCCCTGAAACTGTCTTATATGACGACAATATATACTCGGTCACCACAATCGGGAGTGAAGCTTTCTATTACTGTACAGGTTTGACCGGCATAGACATCCCGAACTCGGTCACCACAATCGGAGCTCGTGCTTTCAGGAGTTGTATAGGTTTGACCAGCATAGATATCCCGAACTCGGTCATCACAATTGGGAGTTTTGTTTTCAGTAGTTGTACAGGTTTGACCAGCATAGATATCCCGAACTCGGTCACCACAATCGGGAATTCTGCTTTCGATGGCTGTACAGGTTTGGCCGGCGTAACTATTGGTAACTCGGTCACCGAAATCGGAGGTTCTGCTTTCAACGGCTGTACAAGTTTGACCAGCATCGACATCCCGAACTCGGTCACCTCAATCGGGAATTCTCCTTTCTATGGCTGTACAGGTTTGACAGAAATTGTTGTTGATAAAGAAAATAAGTTATATGATTCACGAGATAACTGTAATGCAATTATTGAAACTTATGCTAATAGACTTATAGTTGGCTGTAAGAATACAATTATCCCGAACTCGGTCACCACAATCGGGAGTGAAGCTTTCATGAGTTGTACAGGGCTAACCAGCATCAACATTCCTAATTCGGTTACGATTATCGATGAATGGGCTTTCAATGAATGCACAGGACTAACAAGCTTAGAGATCCCTAATTCAGTTAAGAGCATAGGATATCAGTCTTTCTCCGACTGCATAGGACTGACAGAAATAACTTTAGGCAACTCCCTAACTTCAATAGGAAACTGTGCTTTCGAAAACTGTTCGGGACTAACCAGCATCAATATTCCTAGCTCGGTTATTTCTATAGGCTTTAAAGCTTTCGCAAATTGTTCCAGCCTTAAAAGCATCGATATTCCCTCTTCTGTTATCTCAATTGACAACTATGTTTTTTCTGGGTGTTCGAGCCTTACAAGCGTCATTATTCCAAATTCAGTTACCACAATCGGTTATGGTCTTTTTAAGGATTGTTTTAACCTTACAAGCATCTCCATTTCCAACTCGGTTACTACAATCCCAGACGAAGTTTTCTCGGGTTGTATTAACATGAGAAAAGTAGAAATTTTATCACAAATCAAATCAATAGGGAATGAAGCATTTAAAAACTGTATAGGTTTAACAAATATTGATTTATATGCAGTTACCCCGCCATCTTGTATAGGCAACGCATTCGACAATGTAGTTTGTGGAAATATTACATTACGCATCCCTGTTGGAAGAAAAAGTTTGTACGAATCAGCTGCACTTTGGCAAAATTTCGGAAATATTATAGACGATATAGAAATCCCGGCGACATCTATTTATCTTAGTCGCAATGCGGTTTCTTTGAAGGAAAATAACACATATCAATTAATAGCAACCATCCAACCAAACTATACTACAGATAAGATTGAATGGACAACTTCTGATGCAAGTATAGCATCGGTTTCTGAAAATGGGTTGGTAAAAGCAATCGCTCCCGGTAAAGCCGTGATAAAAGTAACATGCGGTGAAGTTTCAGCATCATGTGATGTTGAAGTTCTCCCGATAGTACCTGAGGTCGGAGATCAGTTCGTTGATAATCAACTTAGATACTCAGTACTTAGCACTGTAGAACACACGCTGGCTATTGTAGGATATGTAAATACACCCGATTCGTTAATTATACCGGATGTTGTTAACTATATGAATGAAAGTTTCAAAGTTTCTAAAATCGGAAACAATACTTTTCAGAACTGTTCACTCCTTAAGTATGTAAAACTGAGTGCACATTTACAAGAGATTGGAGACTATGCTTTTGAAGGATGTAATAACATCGAGAATATAAAGTGTCTGGCAATAGAGCCACCGTATGCAGAAACGCATACATTCCCGACAGCGCTATATTCGACGGCCACTGTAACGGTTCCCGAGCAGTCGCTCAAGAAATACACCCGCGAGACCCCTTGGAATCGCTTCCAGAAATACCTGACCATAGAAACCTCCATTGCTTTGTCGCACTATGAGGTTGATATGGCCGGCGACGAGGTGTTCCAGCTCGGCGTATACGGTACAAACGATGTAGTGTCATGGAGTACATCAAATCCCGAAGTAGTTTATGCTAACGAATGTGGTCTGATTGTAGCAATGGGACCGACCGGCAAAGCCGTAATTTCAGCTACTGTAGGTGACGATACGGTAAGTTGTACCGTACTCGTCTCGGCCCAAAAACGTATGGAAAAGATAAAGGCGTTGCTTAGTAGTTCGACCGATACGGAAGATGTTGAACCGACACAAATATCTATTGAATCGATAAGCGGCACTCCGGCTATTCTGAATGTGCGTCTATATCCCGTAGGCGCCTGCACCGTTATGAACTGGTCGGTATCAGATGAATCGATAGCAACGGTTGAGAACGGCATCGTGACATTCACCGGAATAGGAGAAGTAGACTTTACGGTTGAAACCGAAAACGGGCTCGCATCGACTCTGTCGGTAGGTATCGATGAAAACGGAAATATCGAATTTTCGGGCTTAAATGATATCATATATGATAAAGAAATAAAAGCAAACAACAATGTCTATGACCTGATGGGACGCTGCGTGATTGTAAACGCTACTCCCGAGCAAATCGCAGGACTCAAGAGCGGCATTTATATTGTCAACGGCAAAAAAGTGCTTGTGAAATAAATTATCCTTGAGATAGCCCTGACTGTCTGTCTTCGCGTGACAGCGTCAGGGCTATCTCTTATTTTATAGCTTCATGAATTTCGCAAATAAAATTGACTTTTCCTATTTCGAAAAAGCTTTCATAGGCGCATAGCCAGCACATCTGCGGCCCGGAATTCTATTGTGAGTGGTCTGGGAACTCTACAATCAAACTTTGCCAGAAATTCATATCGGCAGATCCGGCGCTTAATCTTTGGCCATTTCCCATGGCCGTAGTTTAGTACCATTGGATGCCATTAGACATCGACGACCGTTTGTCGTATTTGAGGTCTTTCAGCAGAGATGAATTTACGGCTATGTGGAAGTTGTAACTTTTATACGGGCCTACAGGTACGAAGCTGGCTGTCATTGTGAAGCAGTGTAGGTCGCGCGATATGTTGCAGTTCATGTAGGCAAGTTTCTTGGTGTCGAAGTTGTACGATGCCGACATTGAAAGGTTCCACCCGGGTGTTGGCCTTATGTTTCCCGATATTGATAAGTTCTGCGTAATCTTACCATCAAACTCCATCTTTTGCTTGTTGAAAGCGCCATAGCCATAATTGACTGAATAGTTTAGGGTCAAGCTCCATGGCACCGTCCATTTAGCATAGCCCTCCGATGTCATTTCTATATCGCCATGGTCATAATCCGACATAGTGTCTACGCGCCGTTGATTGGCTTGTGCTCCGTTGTCGTTTTCGTTGTTGCCTGAGTTCTGGTCGTTATTCTTGCTTTTACGTTTGAACGTGCTGTTGTTGAAGGTGTAAGAGAAAGACGTGCCTGTGCGCATCAGGCGGCCGATACCTTTGCCCGATGCTATTCTCAATTTATTGATTTTGACAGGCGTGCCTGAGGCATTGAGGCCGTATGTGTAGACGTCCCATGTAGCCGATAAATTGAGGTTGAAGCTCTTCGTAAGCCTCAGCAATATCGAAGTGTTAAGGTCGCTCCAACGCAAGGAGTCGGCCGCGATATTATAGCTCTCCGATAGTGTGAAATTTTCGATGAGCGATATTTTGCGCTCGCCTATAGAGTCGTTGGCCGATTTAACCTTCATCTCAAGGTTGTTGGCTAACGATAGTGATATTGAGCCGTTTCGCCCTTGAGAGGGGGTGCCAAAGAGTGCGCTGGGGAAGTAGTTATATTTTCTCACCTGCTCGGCTCCTCGATTGTCGACATAGCTATATTGACCATAATAACCGAAGAAAGGCGATGAAAAGTCGGGCGCGCCATTAAACGACAACGAAGGCGTCATAACATAGCGTATCATCTTTATTTTCTTGCCAAGAGCTCCAAGTGGCTGGAAGAACGCATACACTTTTGTATCCATCGACACCGAGGCTTGAAAATCCCACACATTGTAAAAACTATAGGTGGTATCCATCTGCTCGACGCCACGTTCTGCATCCCACGAACGCGACACTTTTGAGGTGTACATGCGGTCGGCGAAGTTTAACGAAGGCGTCACGTTGATATATTTGAGTACGTTGAATGTGGCCGATATGGGAATCTTGTGGCTCATACCGTTGCGCCAGTCTTTAATGAGGCTTTTCTTAAAAAAGACATTCTGCTTAGATGTGAGCGAGTTTTGCAAAATACCCGTATACGACATTTTTATCTTTTCATACCAGCGCTCGGCTCCGACCGCTTTTTTACGCTTGAACGGATATATTTGCGACATCGTTACCGTCACGTTTGGAAACGACACTGTAAGTGTTGAGTCCTGAGTCCTCTGGGCTATATTGACGGTCGTTGAAAGGCTCCATTTAGTGCCCGGAAAACGATAGGTCATGTTCACGGTAGAACTCTTGGTGTTCTCTGTAAACGACGGCGAGTAATAAGAGTTAAGGTCGTTGCGCGAATAACCCGATGTTGAGAAATTGACACTTGCCGATAGCGACATGTTGGGGTTCGACTTGGAGTCTTGTGAATGGTTCCACACAACTTGAAAGTTGGTCTGTGATGCATGATCGGGCGAACCTTTCTCACCGGTGATAGTCTTGAGATAGCCTATATTGAATGACCCCGAAAATTTATATCGCTTAGCGTATGTTGAGCGAGCATTGATTCCCCACGACCCCTTAGTGTAAAGTTCGCCGGTAAGTGCAAGGTCGATATGGTCGCTTAACGCAAAGTAATAGCCGCCCTCTCGTAGGTAGAAGCCTCGATTATAGTCTTCACCAAATGACGGCACTATGATACCCGACGCATATTTATCGGTAAACGGGAAGAACCCGAAGGGTACGGCCAGTGGTAGTGGCAAGCCCGCCAACACCATATACGCCGGCCCTACTACAATGTTTTTGCCGGGATGTACTTTAGCCTTTGTGAGCTGAAAATAGAAGTGCGGGTTGTCGTGATGGTCGCATGTAGTGTATCTGCCATCTTTGATGTAAAACTCGTTTTCCTCTGTCTTTTTTGTGGTGCCGCCTGTAAGATAGCCTTCGCCTTGTTGTGTTACCACGTTTGTTATAAAACCTCTCTCCGTCTTGAAGTTATAACGCATAGTGGCGGCTTCGTAGTCGGTCCCCTTCTCGCTAAAAACGGGCTTGCCGGTGATCTCGCCGAGCGAGTCGGGCCTGCCAACGGCATACACGGTGTTGTCGTTGAGGTCCATCTGTATTTCAGCCGCATTAAGTTTTATATCGCCATACGTTACAGAGCCGTTACCGTACATGTAGGCCGAGTCGCGCCGCATGATAATCATAGAGTCAGACGATGAGAACACCACGGCGGCATCGAGATCGACCCTGTCGTATCGCATACGGGATTTTAGCGGCGTGGTGGGTCTTATGGGCCCTCTGGAAAAATCCGGGGCCACGATAGTGGTGTCGGCTAAGAGGCTGTCGGTGAGGATGCTGTCGCCATGCGACGACACCGCGCTATCGACAGGGGCGATAAAATGGCGCACACTGTCGTTGGCCGTTATGGCGTCGGTCGCGGCACTGTCGGGTAAAGGCATTGAAACAGACAGACGCTCTATCGTATCTTCGGCCGGATTATCTGGTGTGCCGAATACCGATAGAGCGCACAGGGCCAGCATTAAGGCCGCTATGTATAGTATGATAGATCTCAATTACCTTTACCTGTTAATTCGGCAACGGTATTACAACATCTTGGTATAGTAGTATACGCAATGTGTTGTAACGTGGAACAATAGGCCTCCCATTGTTTTGGGTAAACAATCAAATTCCATCGTATATTCGCCACCGAAATCAAATGAACCGACAAGATTGGTTATCGGGAAATCTTCGTATGGTGTGTCGCTGATTGTTGGTGTTATAGCATCAACGCTCCAGCTGGCTACTCTGCCATCGAGTGTGAAGGGTATGTCTTTTAGCTCGATGTCGAGTGCCGGCATCTGCTCGATAAAGCGTGAACTTTGCATTGTAATATTCACCGTCCCTTTCTCTACGTCGAAGATGACATAATAGTTGGTTTCATCTGTTCTGAAATTACCTGTCATTTCCGACGACGATGTCGTTACTCCGAAGCAGGTTTGTTTAGGATATGACGATGATACGGTGTTGCCGTTTAAGGAATACTCAAGAGAGAGACCGGGCACGTAGTCGCTGCCGATAAAGCGCTGGTTTAGCCTCATTGTGAAACTATCAAAAGTAGGTGTGTTAGAGAAGCCTGATATCTCCGATTTGATATTTCTACCGCTCACTACCAGCCAATTGGTCTGCTCGTTATATGTCCATGGTAGATTAGTAAGGGTAATAGTAGGATAGGTCGTGCCATCGAGGGTCTTGAGGCCTATAATAGCCACGTCGGCAGTTCTGGCTGTATAATTTATTCTTACTTGGTATCCGAGGCTGGGTATGAATTGGCCGGCATCTCCGTCTGATACGTAGGCGAAACAATTGTTGAACGCCGACTCTACAATATTGTCGCCTTTGCTACCTGAATTACATCCGTTAGCTGCTAATAATAAGGCAACTGCACTGAAGTAAGTAAAAATCTTTTTCATTTTAGTTTGTAAATATTAGAATTTGGCTACAAAGCTACTGAAAATAGCTCAATGATAGTTTATTTAATGATTAAAACATGTAAAAACACCGCGATTATTGATTATTTTTGGATAAAATAAACAAAAATTTGCACAATTGCAGATTAGTTATTACTTTTGCGCTGTATGGCAGAGTTTTCTGCTGTATATGCGTCATCAAAGAATATGTTTTTATAGATTGTAGATTATTAGAGGGCACCGTCGGGAGATGCTGCCCTTTTTTATTGTCTATTGCTTCTGTCTTTTATCGAGAGCTTCCAACAGGTCGGTCAGCTGTCGGCGTATATCCTTGAGGCGCGTAATAGTTCGGTGCTTTAGCTCTAAGTTATGTCGGTTGCGCTTAAGGTGCTCCTTGGCGCCGGCTATCGTCAACCCTTTGTCTTTTATCAAGAATCTGATGATGCGTAGCTGCTCTATGTCGTTGGGAGTATACATACGTGTCCCGCCGTTATTTCGTCGAGGACGAAGTTCGCTGAATTCCTTTTCCCAAAAACGGATAGTGGGTTGGGGGAGATTGAGCAACTCGGCAACATCGCCGATGCGGTAAAATTTTTTAGACAGTTCGTCGTCCATATAGATGATATTTAATCCATTACGTGACCCGCATTTTCTGCAAGTCGTATAATTTCGTCATATTGTTCGGGAGAGATGTCATAGAAATAGTAGTGTACCGGATTTTGAGGCGCACCACGATATCTAACTTCATAGTGAAGATGCGAGCCTGTCGATTTACCGGTGTTCCCAACAAGCCCGATGAGGTCGCCGCGTTTTACGTTTTGACCCGAGCGAGCAATAACCTTCGACAGATGGGCATAACGTGTGGTGTAATTGTAGCCATGATTTATCTCAACCATGTTGCCATAGCCACTATTCCATGATGCGCTAATAACGATGCCGTCGGCTGTGGCATAGACGGGGGTGCCTATCGGCGCCGAAAAGTCCATGCCTTCGTGGAATTTCATAGTGCCATACACCGGGTCGCGTCGCACACCATATCCCGAAGCCATCGTGCGCAAATATTTTTCGGGCACGGGCTGTATTGCCGGTATGTGTGCCGTGCGGTCTTTCTGACCACTCGTCTCAGATGCAAGATAGTCAAACGATTTTATCTGTGTTACAATCATTTGGTCGAGACGAGCAAGTTTCATGTCAACATATCTGACCAAGTCGGTGTCGTATAGCGAATCGAGGCGGTCGAAATTACGCTGACGTTCAAGCCCCGCATATCGTTGCGCCGGGGTAAGAGGTTCGGCCTGCATCATTACGCGATAGAAGTTGTTGTCGCGCTCTGCAAGGTCTTCCATAACGGCGAGGGCATGGTCGGCTCGGCGGTTGAGAAGTTCTACACGCCGTTGCAGATGCTCGGTTCGTTCGCGTAAAGCTCGTTCGCGCGGTAGTTCTACCATATAATACAAGCCTATGGCAAAGGAGGCAACGATAAGCACTGCCCATAGATAAGGACGCATAACTGTCGCTATACGCTTTCTACGGTCGGGATAGACGCGCTCATATTGCTCGGAGGCGGGGTTGTATCGGTAGAATACTTTTTGACTCACTTATCGTAGCAAATTTATTAATTAAAAGGCCGTTTGTTTACTCTTGCAGATGTGCAAAAATTGGAGTAAATTTGCCGATTGAATTGCAAAGATAACAAATTTGCATGAATTTGTAGAGCTAAAATCTGAAAAACATATATAATATGCTTACCGCAAAGGAAATACGCCAATCGTTCAAAGATTTTTTTGAATCGAAATCACACCGTATCGTGCCATCGGCACCTATGGTTATCAAAGACGACCCGACGCTGATGTTTACCAACGCCGGAATGAATCAATTTAAGGATATTATTTTGGGCACCGTGGTGCCTAAATACCGACGCGTTGCCGACTCGCAGAAGTGCCTGCGCGTTAGCGGTAAGCATAACGACCTCGAAGAGGTTGGCCTCGACACTTATCACCACACTATGTTCGAGATGCTCGGCAATTGGTCGTTTGGCGATTATTTCAAGGCCGAGGCTATTGATATGGCATGGGAATATCTTGTTGATGTTCTGGGTCTTAACCCCGAAAGACTGTATGCAACAGTCTTTGAGGGAGCTCCCGACGAAGGTCTCGACAGAGATAACGAAGCAGCTGCAATATGGGCCAAGCACCTCCCCCAAAGCCATATCCTGAATGGCAGCAAGCACGATAACTTCTGGGAGATGGGCGACACCGGCCCTTGCGGCCCTTGCTCGGAAATACATATCGACCTTCGTAGCGACAGCGAACGCGCTGCCGTCGACGGCGCTTCGCTCGTAAACAGTGATAACCCCCAGGTGATAGAGATATGGAACTTAGTGTTTATGCAGTATAATCGCAAAGCTGATGGCTCGCTCGAACCTCTCCCCGAAAAAGTTATCGACACAGGCATGGGCTTTGAAAGACTTTGCATGGCGCTGCAAGGAAAAACATCTAACTATGATACCGATGTTTTCACTCCTCTTATCGCTAAAATAGCATCGCTATCCGGTAAAGTGTATGGCAAAGATCGACAAGTCGACGTGGCAATGAGAGTAATTGCCGACCATATCAGAACAATCGCCTTCTCCATCGCCGACAACCAACTGCCGTCGAATGCTAAAGCCGGATACGTAATCCGACGCATATTACGCCGTGCCGTTCGGTACGCCTACACCTTCTTAGAGCAAAAGCAGGCATTTATGTATCGCCTTGTCGACACTTTGATCGAAAATATGGGCGATGCTTACCCTGAGTTAGCCGCTAACAGAGACCTCATTATGAGAGTTATAAAAGAGGAAGAAGATGCGTTCCTGCGCACCCTCGAAAACGGTATTCATCTGCTTGACGAAGCTGTAAAGGCGGCTAAAGCCGAAGGTAAAACCGAAATATCCGGAAAACAAGCATTTACACTCTACGACACCTATGGGTTTCCGCTCGACCTAACTCAATTGATATTAAAAGATTACGGCATGACTGCCGACCTCGACGGCTTCGATAAAGAAATGGCAGCACAGAAAGAGCGTGCTCGTAGCGCCGCCGCCGTTGAGGCTGCCGATTGGGTTATCGTAAACGAAGGCGAACAAGAGTTTGTGGGATATGACAACGCTGAATGTGAGGCTAAAATCTTGCGTTATCGCCATGTCAAACAAAAAAATAAAGAGTATTATCAGATAATTTTGACAGCGACTCCGTTTTACGCCGAAATGGGCGGTCAGGTTGGCGACCGAGGTACCCTTACCGATATCGCTACCGGTGCCGTCGTAGAAGTTTTCGATACAAAACGTGAAAACGGTGTTGGCGTGCACCTCGTAAAAGCATTGCCGGCAGATGTCAATGCTACATTCAAAGCCGCCATCAATGCCGAGGCGCGCGAGGCTGTGTCGCGAAATCATACGGCGACGCACCTGCTGCACCACGCCCTTCGAGAGGTGCTCGGTACTCATGTCGAACAAAAAGGCTCGATGGTATCTCCCGACATCTTGCGTTTCGACTTCTCACATTTCCAGAAGCTCACTCCTGAAGAAATAGAGGCAGTAGAGCGGAAAGCCAATGCTTATGTACGACTTGCAATACCGCGTGACGAAAAACGATGCGTACCTATTGCCGACGCACGCGAAATGGGCGCTATGGCTCTCTTTGGCGAAAAATATGGCGACGAAGTGAGAGTTATCCGATATGGCGACTCGGTTGAGCTGTGCGGTGGCACCCACGTTGATAATACCGGCAATATAGGTATGATTAAAATAATATCTGAATCGAGCATTGCTGCCGGAATACGTCGTATCGAGGCTATAACAGGGCCCGCTGTCGAAAAAATGTTGCACGAAATAGAGAGCACGCTCAAAAATATCGCGGCACTATTCAATAACACCCCCGACCTCCTCGGCGCACTTCGTAAGTCAATTGAAGAAAATGCCGATTTGCGACGTCAGGTTGAAGAGCATGTGAAAGAACGTATTGATGCGGTGGCTCGAAAACTCGTCGACAATGCCGCAACAACCGCTACCGGAATTAAGCTTGTAACTCTCTCCGGCAAGCAAATTCCCGATGTGGTAAAAGGTGTCGCTTTTGCCGTACGTTATATATCGACCGAGGCAACGGCTTTTGTGGCTGCAACGGTTGACAATGCCGATAAACCACTCCTAACGGTAGCTCTCACCGACGACCTCGCTAAGAGTGGCCTTAATGCGTCGCTTATAGTGCGTGAAGCTGCGAAAAATATCAAAGGCGGTGGCGGCGGACAACCCGGTTTTGCACAAGCCGGTGGTAAAGATGCCAGCGGCATCCAAGACGCGCTTAACCAGATGATTAATACTATAGGATAAGTTTTATTGTGAGATAAATCCTTACAAAATGAGATACGAATACGACTATCTTGTAATAGGTTCTGGCATTGCAGGCATGAGCTTTGCCTTGAAAGTGGCTCACGAAGGCGTCCGTGTTGCTTTGGTATGTAAAACGACTCTCGACGAGGCTAATACTGCTTTGGCTCAAGGAGGAGTTGCTTCGGTTACCAACCTCGAAGTAGACGATTTCGAAAAACATATTCACGACACTATGGTAGCCGGTGATTGGCTCAGCGACCCTAAAGCCGTCGAAAAAGTAGTGAAAGGAGCGCCCGAACAGATTCGCCAACTCCTTGAGTGGGGCGTCGATTTTGATAAAAAAGAAGATGGCTCTTTCGACCTTCACCGCGAAGGTGGGCACTCGGAATTTCGCATCCTTCACCATGCCGACAACACCGGTTTCGAAATTCAAGAAAGCCTTATCGAGGCTGTGAAGAAATGTCCTTATATCGACATATTTGAAAATCATTTCGCTATTGAAATTATCACGCAGCACCACCTCGGCAAGATAGTAACACGTCGCACTCCCGACATAACTTGTTATGGAGCATATGTCCTCGACTTAGCGAAAGGCCGCGTCGACACGTTCCAGGCAAGAGTTACCGTTATGGCAACAGGTGGCGTGGGCGCTGTTTACCTCACCACCACTAACCCTCTTGTCGCTACAGGCGATGGTATCGCAATGGTTTATCGCGCTAAGGGAACAGTTGCCGATATGGAATTTATTCAGTTCCACCCGACAGCCTTGTTCCATCCCGGCGACAGACCCTCATTCCTCATCACCGAGGCCATGAGAGGGTATGGAGCTGTCCTTAGAAACCTCAAAGGCGAGGAATTTATGCACAAATACGACGAGCGACTATCGCTCGCTCCTCGCGACATTGTAGCTCGTGCCATCGACTCGGAAATGAAACTTTATGGCGACGACCATGTTTACCTCGATGTTACTCACAAAGACCCCGAAGAGACTAAGAAGCATTTCCCGAATATTTACCGTAAATGCTTGTCGCTCGGCATTGATATAACAAAAGACTACATCCCGGTGGCTCCGGCTGCTCACTACCTCTGCGGCGGAATAAAGGTAGACCTTAATGGCGAGTCGTCGATAAGTAGACTTTATGCACTGGGCGAATGCTCGTGCACCGGTTTGCACGGCGGTAATAGATTGGCGTCCAACTCGCTTATAGAGGCTGTAGTCTATGCCGACGCAGCAGCCCGCCATGCCTCCGACCAAATTGGTCACATCTCCTTCCGCACTGATATCCCCGATTGGAACGACGATGGAACACGACACAACGAAGAAATGGTGTTGATAACGCAGAGCATTAGAGAAGTAAACCAGATTATGGGTACTTATGTAGGTATCGTGCGTTCTAATCTGCGCCTCGACAGAGCTTGGAATCGTCTCGATATTCTTTACGAAGAAACCGAAAAACTCTTCAAGTGCTCTAAAGCTTCAAGGGAGATATGCGAGTTGAGAAATATCATTAACGTCGGATATCTTATTATGCGACAGGCCAAAGAGCGCCATGAGTCAAGAGGCCTGCATTACACTATCGACTATCCGCCGGCACCGACTAAACACGAATAAAAATTTTTGTTTACCTTTGCGTTATGAACAAAAATCTTTCATCATTCCTAAGTTGGTCGAAGCGCTTTCTCTCGCCAGTGACGATAATATGTATCATCGTGGTGGCATATATTATTTTTGCCGGAGAAAATTCTGTGTTTCGCAGTATCGAATACGATCGCACTATCGACAGCCTTAGAGCAGAGCTCGCTGCCAACCGCGACACTATGTTATACTATCGCGATTTGAATCGTCGCTTGGCTTCCGACCCTGCTTTGATGGAGCAAGTGGTGCGCGAGCAATATGGAATGAAGCGTGCAAGCGAAGATGTATTTATTTTCAATGAAACACCACAACCAATTGAAGACTGATAGTTATAAACAAGGGGCCAACAGCGTTAAAAATGCTCAAGTCGCCACTATTGGCGCGCCTATGGCACTTTTATTGGTGCTATTCGCAACCTTAGTGCCCTTCTTTTTGCATGGAATAGCGTGGACCGACCCTGCTTATCGCTATATCTATGCAATAGGTGCCGCCGCGTTATTTTTAGTGCGCTTGTTCACACCATATAAAGGCCCCGACTTTCGACTCAAACGTCTTCACCGCATTGAGAGCTGGAGCGCTTTGTTTTTCTGTGTCGCTTCCTTCTTTCTATTCTATCAGTCGGCCGCGTTGCGCGATTGGCTCGCCTTTACCCTTGCCGGTGCAGCTATACAGATTTACACCTCAATAGCGATCCCATTGCGTGAAACAAAACTCGAACACGAAAATTCTAAAGATCAGTAAGACGTGGCAAAGTATGTAGAAACACCATTGATGAAGCAATACACCGAGATGAAGGCAAAACATCCCGATGCTATATTGCTTTTCCGCGTGGGCGATTTCTACGAGACTTTCTCCGACGATGCTATCGCTGCATCCGAAATTTTAGGCATAACTCTTACTCGACGTGCTAATGGCTCTGCACAGTTTGTCGAGCTTGCCGGTTTCCCGCATCATGCCCTCGACACTTATTTGCCTAAGTTGGTTAGGGCCGGTAGACGTGTCGCTATTTGCGAGCAACTGGAAGACCCTAAACTTACTAAGAAACTCGTCAAACGAGGTATTACCGAGTTGGTGACGCCAGGTGTCGCAATGAACGACAATGTGTTGTCGCGGCGCGAAAACAATTTCCTCGCGGCAGTGCATTTTGGCAAAACAGCTTGTGGCCTCGCTTTGCTCGATATTTCCACCGGGGAGTTCCTTGCAGCAGAGGGTGCTATCGACTACATCGATAAAACATTGGGTACGCTTGCCCCAAAAGAATTGCTACTGCAACGAGGCTTAAAAGCTCACGCCTCCGAGGTGCTTTCGCAGCAATATCTATGCTACGAAATGGAAGATTGGCTTTTTACGCTCGAGGCGGCCGACGAGAGGCTTCGCAAGCAGTTTGGTACTACATCATTGAAGGGCTTCGGAATAGATACGATGCATGCGGCTATAATAGCTGCCGGTGCAATTCTCCATTATCTCGACCTTACTCAGCACACCAGAAATTCTCACATAAATTCTATATCGAGAATCGAGGAAGAACGTTACGTACGGCTCGACAGATTTACAATCCGTAATCTCGAACTTTTTCAACCTCTCGATAGCGATGGCAAAAGTTTGCTCGGTATAATCGACTGCACGCTATCTCCTATGGGGGCGCGCTTGTTGCGCCGTTGGTTACAAATGCCTTTGCGCGACCCGAAAGCTATTAACGAGCGCCTCGATGTCGTCGAATATTTCTTCCGTAATCCGGAGGCGCGCGATACCGTTGCCGAACTACTAAAGCAAGTGGGCGACCTCGAGCGCCTTGCTACAAAAGTAGCATGTGAGCGCATTTCTCCGAGAGAACTCATTCAGATAAAAAACGCACTCGCTGTAATATCGCCTCTCAAAAATATTTGTAAGTCGGCCGACGTGCCCCAACTTGTGGCTATCGCCGACCAGCTTAACCCGTGCGACGTGGTGAGAGAGAGGATTGAACGCGAAATTCCATCCGATGCCGCCGGAACGGCCTCGCGTGGCGATATTATCAACCGCGGAGTTGATGCCGAGCTCGACCGCTTGCGCGATATTGCATATCAGGGTAAAGATTATCTGGCTCGACTTCAAGCGCGTGAAATTGAACAAACAGGCATTTCGTCGCTCAAAATAGGATATAATAACGTTTTTGGATACTATATAGAGGTTACAAATACCCACAAAGACAAAGTGCCGCCTCAATGGATTAGAAAGCAGACTCTCGTTAACGCCGAACGTTATATTACGCCCGAGCTAAAAGAATATGAAGAACTGATTTTGGGTGCGCAAGAAAAAATCGAAGCCATACAGAATAGGCTCTACGCCGAGTTGGTAGCGGCTGTAGCCCAATATATCCCGGCCATACAGCTCGATGCAACAATGTTGGCACGGCTCGACATTTTGAATGCTTTTACTCGCTTGGCTATCGAAAATAAATATAATCGTCCTATAGTCGACGACTCGCTCGATCTTAAGCTCGTTGAAGCGCGTCACCCGGTGATTGAAAGGCAGTTGCCGCCAGGAGAGCCTTATATAACAAATACAGTAGAGCTAAACAACAATGCAACGCAGATTATGATGATAACAGGGCCTAATATGTCCGGTAAGTCTGCCTTGCTCCGACAGACGGCGCTCAATGTCATAATGGCTCAAATAGGGTGTTTCGTGGCGGCGGAAAGTGCTAAAATAGGCGTTGTTGATAAAATCTTTACGCGCGTAGGTGCGAGCGACAATATCTCTTTGGGTGAGTCGACTTTCATGGTTGAAATGAACGAAGCCGCATCGATTCTCAATAATATGAGTGAGCGCTCTCTCATCCTTTTTGACGAACTTGGTCGCGGTACTTCTACTTACGATGGCATTTCAATAGCCTGGGCTATTGTAGAGCACATACACGAGTACGCCAATATGCACCCCAAAACACTATTTGCAACGCATTACCACGAATTAAACGATATGGAACGCTCCTATGGCCGTATCGTAAACTTTAATGTGTCGGTCAAAGAAATAGATGGGAAGGTGGTGTTCCTACGCAAACTTGCCCGTGGCGGTAGTGAGCATAGTTTCGGTATACACGTAGCCAAACTTGCCGGTATGCCGGCATCGATTGTGCGACGCGCCGATGAAGTGCTGGCGCAACTCGAAGAAGCTGCCGAAGACGCTACCGACAAAAAAGCAAAAAAGAAATCGAAGTCGCGTATATCAGCTCCGGCGCACGATATGGTCGACGGTATGCAGTTATCTTTCTTCCAACTCGACGACCCGGTCTTAAGCCAAGTCCGCGACGAATTGCTTGGCGTTGATATTAACAACCTTACGCCGCTCGAAGCTCTCACTAAATTGCATCACATAAGGGGTATCCTCACCGGAAAACACGACGGTGTTTAACGACATTTTGAGAGAGTATCTTGAAGCGTTTAACTTCAAAAATACCCTCTTTGGTTTTTCTAAAATTTATCTTACGGCCGGAACTGTAAATGTGTCACAGATTGAGCCATTTCGGTCGTAAAGAGTCATAACGATGCGCGACGGATTAACATCCATAATCATGCCACCGATTGTTTTCGCTCCCTCGCTCCAACGCATCGATATTACATCATCGTTAGCTTCTAACGGCTTTAATTCACGGCCTCGGCTATCGTCGCTCGACGAGCATACTACATAGAACGTGCCCTTGCCGCCTGCTACCGCTTGCCTATTACGTAGTGCCGGAGTGCGCAGATAAGCGTGGTTGTTTCCCGAAATTGCTAAGTCGACACCTAATTCATCAAAAATATCGCGGAACCTATCTAATTGGCTATTGACGCCATTGGTGCCGATAAGCCATTCGTAGTGCTCTACGGCTACTATGTATTTTGCGGGATTTTTAGCCACTACTTCTCGCATCCATGAAAAAACGGGCTTAAGGCTATCGGCGGTGCGCATTGCTTCATTGTTAAGCATTAAAAACAGCACGTCGCCATATTTAAACCAGTAAACAACTCCTTCTTGGCCTGAATAGCCGTTTAGTGGATTGGCATGTGTGTCGCGGAAGAAAATATCGCTTTTATCGTTGTCGCGTGTCATGTGGTCGTGGTTGCCTTCGACGGCTCCCCACATATATTTTTTGTAAGCAGGTTGCTCGGCAAGCTCCGTCCAATAATTGTAGCTGCCGCCCCAAGCGCATTGGTCGCCCGGCGACAACACCCAATCGTAGCCGCCCGACACTTTATCGAGCACATCAAGCATACCCATTGAGGAGTCAAGGCGATGCCATAGTGGTGAGTAGTGGTGGAAATCGCTGATTATAGCGGCCTTCCATGATTCGGCTCCGGCGGTGCGAAATTCGTGGGTGTCGCCGTAGACTATATTGTCGAGAGGCCCGGTGCCAACTTGGTAGCTATATTTGGTGTCGGCTTTAAGATTCACTAAACCAACGTAATGCTTGTCGAAAACATGGCGTTCGTAGACATCGGCATTGTCGCCTAATTTCGAGTTTATTGAATCGAACGAAGTGCAGATAACGCCTTTCGATTCTATCAATGTGCTGTCAACACCATCGCTGAGCATTACATATGCTGTTGTGCCCACTGGAGTGGCAAAGCTGATGTTCATCTCTGTCGTGCAGTCTTCGCCGGGGTTGGTAAATATGGTATGTACCGGTTTGTCCGACCCTGTAGCCGGAAGACCTGTGCCATAACGTACCGGCGTCTCGGCGTTGAGAGCCGACGCGGCTATAAATAGTGATAGCGTGGCGATTATAGTCTTTTTCATCATCGTTTGGTGTTATAGTGGTTTTATAGAATTATTCTTCCTTGTCTTCTGCCGCGTTTATTTCGATTTGTTGTCTCACCGATTCTTCGTGGATTGCAGCTAAGACGCGGCGTATGAAATCGGCCGACATATCTAAGGCGCTTCCTGCTGCAACGCGCTTCTGCATTAGGTCGTTATAGCGATGAGCCTGAACTATCGGCATATTGTGTTCACGCTTGAAACGACCTATTTCGCGCGATATACGCATACGCTTTGATAGCAAATCGAGGAGCTCGTCGTCGAGTCTGTCTATTTGTTGCCGAAGACGGCCGATACTCTCTGTACTCTGTGTCTCGGTAGGCATTATCAGTCCACCGATGATGCGCGACAATTCTTTAGGGGTAACTTGTTGCGATGCATCGCTCAAGGCTTCATCCGGCGCGAAATGCGATTCTACGATCAGACCATCGAAGTTCATGTCGAGGGCCTGTTGCGACAATGGCGCTATCAACTCGCGTTTGCCGCCAATGTGGCTCGGATCGCAAATGATTGGGAGGGCAGGGTGTCGTCGATGTAATTCGATGGGGATGCCCCACCGAGGTTGATTGCGGTAGACGTGTTTGCCATAGCTGCTGAAGCCGCGGTGTATTGCTCCAAGACGGCGAACGCCGGCTCCATAAATGCGCTCTAACGCCCCTATCCATAACTCGAGGTCGGGATTAACGGGATTTTTAACTAAAACTGCCAGGGATTCTCTCTTCTCTCTTGCTAAAGTAGATAGGGCATCAGCTATTTCTTGTACCGCAAACGGGTTGGTTGTCGTCCTCGCTCCAAGCCAGATTACATCAATGCCGGCATCTATGGCCTCTTGCAGATGACGGCTCGTGGCTACTTCTGTGGCGATGAGCATGCCGGTCTGTGCCTTTACTTTTGATAACCATTCAAGCGCCAGTGCGCCAACTCCTTCAAATCCACCGGGCTTGGTACGCGGTTTCCATACTCCTGCACGGAAAATTTTTATCCCGCATCCGGCAAGGGCTTGCGCTGTTTCGAGGGTCTGCCGTTCACTTTCAGCACTGCACGGGCCGGCCATTATAATGGGTTTCGCTCCCATTATATCGGCTGAAAAAAGTGGCTGTAGCTGGTCTATTCGCATGATATTGCGATAACAAATATTTGTTTTGTGCTGTGCTACAAAATTAGCAATTTGTTTTCATTCGGCAATAAAGACAATAATTTCGATTAAAATTAAGTCTTTTTAACAACAAAACTAACGTTTTATTGCTACCTTTGCAACGCATAAACCTATCTTGCTTCGTTTCTTGTAAACGACATCAAAGGATGGAAATATTTTAATTGTAATTATTTTTAGCTAACACATAATTATTTAATTACCGCCGAGAGGTGGTTCTGTAAAGAAAGATTAAAAAATCAACATTATGGACTCTAATTCTGAAGAAAGAAAACCTAAACGCCCTCGTATCGGGCAGCAGTTCCATACGTCGGAAGGAACTAACGATGAACGTCCGCGTTACAACAACTATCCAGCCGGTGATGCGTCTAATGCTAATGATGAAAATGGCGAAAATGCCTCGTATCGACAAAATCGACCCTACGGCCAGAGAATGAATAACGGTTACAGCCGTCAAGGTGGATATGGCAATCGTGGGGCTTATAACAACTATCATCGTCCATATCAGCAACGCCCTCAAAACAACGATTTCAACAATCAGGCTGAAGGTGAAAAAAATGCTGAAGGCGCTGAAAATCAAGCTTATCAGCAACGTCAATATCAGCCGCGTCGTCAGTATAATAATTATAACAACTATAACAACGGACCGCGCCAGCAGCGCTCATATAACAACCAAGGCGGCTACAACCGTCAAGGCGGTTATAACAACAACTATAATAATGGGCAACGCCAGCAACGTCCCTATAACAACCAAGGCGGCTACAACCGTCAAGGCGGTTATAACAACAACTATAATAACGGGCAACGTCAACAGCGCCCCTACAACAATCAGGGCGGTTACAACCGTCAAGGTGGATACAACAATCGACAGCAATACAACAATAACGGATTCCCCGGACGTGGAAAAAGCTTTACGCCGCGCCCAAAACGCATTGAGTATGAAATGCCGATACCCGATCCTAACGAACAAGTTCGCTTGAATAAATATATGAGCAACGCCGGTATATGTTCTCGTCGCGAAGCTGATGAATTTATACAGCAAGGCCTCGTTAAAGTTAACGGTCAGGTCGTTACGGAGCTCGGTACGAAGATAACACATAACGATATCGTTGAATACGATGAAAAGGTGGTTACTTTGCAGAGCAAATGTTATATCTTGCTGAATAAACCAAAAGATTGCGTAACAACGAGCGATGACCCCAATGGGCGCCTAACAGTGATGGATCTTGTAAAAGGTGCATGTCCCGAGCGTATATACCCCGTTGGACGACTCGACCGCAATACCACCGGCGTCCTTCTTTTGACTAACGATGGCGACCTCGCTTCTAAGCTCACGCATCCAAAATATGTGAAGAAGAAAATATATCATGTGTGGTGCGACCGCGATATCTCAGAAGATGATATGCAGCGCATAGCCGACGGTATCGAACTTGAAGACGGTCCTATCCATGCCGATGCTATCAGCTACGCCACCGAGACAGATCGAAACCAAGCAGGTATCGAAATTCACTCCGGTCGAAATCGCATCGTGCGACGCATTTTCGAATCTCTTGGATATCACGTTACTAAACTTGACCGCGTGTATTTTGCCGGTTTGACAAAGAAAAACCTGCCGCGAGGGCGTTGGCGTTACCTCACTCAAGAGGAAGTTAACTACCTCAAAATGGGTTCCTTCGAATAACAGCTTAGCGTAACGCGAGCTTGAGGCACAATGCCTCAGCTACGAGATAGTCATAAAACCTTTAGGGGGTGCCTCAGAGTTTCTAATTTAGAGGCGCCCTCCAAATTATAAGAGATATGAAAAACGCTTTTTTCACTATAGCTCTGCTTATTGTTTCTAATATTTTCATGACTTTTGCTTGGTATGGGCACTTGAAGCTTCAAGAAATGAAAATAATTAGCAGCAACACTCCGCTATATGCTGTAATTCTGTTATCATGGGGTATCGCATTGGCCGAATATACTTGTCAAGTGCCCGCTAATCGAATAGGATTTATAGGAAATGGTGGCGTGTTTTCGCTGATGCAACTGAAAGTAATACAGGAGGCTATAACGCTGATTGTCTTTACTCTCTTTACCGTCGTTTTCTTTAGAGGCGAAGCTTTGCATTGGAATCATTTTGCCGCTTTTGCCTGTCTTATAGCTGCGGTATACTTTGTGTTTATGAAATAAGACATTTGTTGATTACAGAAAAAAACGTACCTTTGTGTATTAAAACAGTTTGAACAATTTATTATACGATGAAACGCACTAAAATAGTTGATATATTCTCTCCCGAGCTCATTGGTTCGGAAGTTAGTGTTAAAGGCTGGGTCCGCACTCGCCGTGGAAATAAAAATGTGCAGTTTGTAGCACTTAACGACGGCTCTACGGTCCGTAATCTTCAGATTGTATTCGATTTATCTCAGTTCTCCGACGAGGAGCTCAAACCCGTCACAACAGGCTCGTCGATACACGTAACGGGGCGGCTCGTTGAGTCGATGGGTAAAGGACAATCTTGCGAAGTGCAAGCCGACACTCTCGAAATTTATGGCACTGCCGACCCAGAGGCATACCCCCTGCAGAAAAAAGGACATACACTCGAGTTCCTTCGTGAAAAGGCACATCTACGCCCACGAACGGCAACTTTCGGTGCTGTCCTTCGCATTCGCAGCACTCTCGCTTTTGCTATCCATAAATTTTTCAATGAAAAGGGATTTTTCTACCTAAATACCCCTCTTATCACGGCAAGTGACTGCGAAGGTGCCGGTGCTATGTTCCAGGTGACGACTCTGCCGCTCGATAAATTACCTAAGAATGACGACGGATCTGTTGACTATACCAAAGATTTCTTTGGCAAACCTACAGCTCTAACTGTCTCAGGCCAACTCGAAGGTGAACTTGGCGCTACTGCTTTGGGCGCTATTTATACTTTTGGCCCTACTTTCCGTGCCGAAAATTCAAACACGCCGCGACATTTGAGCGAATTCTGGATGATAGAACCCGAAATGGCATTCTACGATATCACCGACAACATGGATCTCGCTGAAGAGTTCGTTAAGTATTGCATACAATATGCGCTCGACAACTGCCGTGACGATATCGAATTTTTGGCTGAACATTTCGACTCAGAGCTCATTCCTCGTCTCGAATTTGTCCTCCATAACGATTTCGTACGTCTTACTTATACCGAAGGTGTTGAGATTCTCAAAGCGTCGGGCAAGAAATTTGAATTCCCTGTCGACTGGGGCACCGACCTTCAGAGCGAACACGAGCGATATCTCGTTGAAGAACACTTCAAGAAACCTGTTATATTAACCGATTATCCGCGCGACATCAAGGCTTTCTATATGAAGCAAAACGACGATGGTCGCACTGTGCGCGCTATGGACGTGTTGTTCCCTAAAATTGGTGAGATTATAGGTGGCTCGGAGCGTGAGGCCGACTACGATAAGCTTATGGCTCGAATCGAAGAACTCAATATCCCGATGAAAGATATGTGGTGGTATCTCGATACTCGTCGTTTCGGTACTGTTCCTCATAGCGGGTTTGGTCTTGGATTTGAACGACTTATATTATTTGTTACCGGCATGACTAACATTCGTGATGTCATACCGTTCCCGCGAACACCTAATAATGCGGAATTCTAATTGCGCATGCTTATTAGCGCACTATAATTAGTTATATTTACAATATGTATGAGGGATTTGAGCTTTGAGGTGCCGATTGCACTCAAAATTTCAAATCCCTTTCTATTTGGTGATATTAGATGCAACGGATCAATTAAAACTCTTTCTCGAATTATATTGAAATACCCGACAATGATTATCCGGCCTTTTTCATCGAGAAAAGATTTAGGGTTTACAGGCGTATATATAGAATGTTAAAAATTTAATTTATCCAACGAGTATATGGAAGATAAAAAGTTGTTTTTGCTCGATGCTTATGCGCTAATATACCGTGCTTATTATGCTATGATGCGGTCGCCAAGGGTAACATCATCGGGTATGAATACTTCGGCCGTTTTCGGCTTTGTGAATACTCTCGAGGATTTATTGCGCAAAGAAAATCCCGGTTATATAGCTGTTTGCTTCGACCCGGCTCATGGCAAGACCTTCCGCCACAATGATTATGCCGAGTATAAAGCCGGGCGCGACAAGCAACCCGAAGATATTACTATCGCAATTCCGTATATTAAATCTATTCTTGAGGCGTTTAGAATTCCAGTTGTCGAAGTGCCTCAATATGAAGCCGACGACGTTATTGGCACTCTATCGCGCAAGGCCGAGGCCAAAGGTTTTACGACCTATATGATGACTCCCGACAAAGATTATGGCCAACTGGTTACAGATAAAGTGTTTATGTATCGCCCTTCAATAAAAGGTCAAGGCTTCGAAATAAGGGGGCCAAAAGAGGTTTGCGAGCGATATGGCATCTCGTCGCCGGCACAAGTTATCGACTTGCTCGCTCTCGAAGGTGATGCTTCCGATAATGTGCCGGGCTGCCCGGGTGTCGGCGAAAAAACGGCGGCAAAACTAATAACAGAGTATGGTTCGGTAGAAAATCTGCTCGCTAATGCCCATTCAATAAAAGGTGCCTTACAGAATAAAATCTTAGAAAATGCCGAGCAGATTCGTTTGTCGAAGTATCTCGTTACTATCGTAACAGATGCGCCGGTTGATTTTGATGAAGAACTGTTTCGCCGTAAAGACCCCGACACGCAAATGCTTTTGTCGATTTTTAAGGAACTCGAGTTTAAGTCGTATATAACAAAATATAGCGCCAACATTTCAGCAGAACCGGTTGCTCCGGCGACGCCTCAACCCTCTAATGCGACTCCGTCGCTCTTCGATTTTATTGATGAGACCGACCACCCGGTTGCTGCTAAAAATGTTGCATCATCTGATTGGCAAACAGCAGAACTAAATACCGCCGCCGACGTTGCCGCTTTTGTAGCTGAGGCTTCCCGTTGTAAAAAAATAGGCATATCGCTAAACAGCGTGGGGCCCGAGGCAATGACGGCTTCGCTCTACGGCCTTGCGCTGGCCTACGAGAAAAGTGAAGCCGGAACTTTTAAGGCGGCATATATCCCGTTGCCCGACACCACGGAGGCGCGTGGCGCTATAATCGATTGCTTGCGCACGCTATTTAACTCGCAGGTAACAATCGTGGGCGCCGACATCAAGCGCGATATGCTTATTCTCCGTCGTTTTGGCATTGAGTTTACAAAAGCTTCTTGGTTTGATGTTTCGGTGGCGCACTATCTGTGCCAGCCAGAGCAGAAACACGACTTGAGCGTCTTGGCGATGTCGTATCTTTCATATACGAGTTATGACTACTCTATGGCGCCGGCAGAACGTAAAACGGCGCCTCTCGACCCTCTTGGAGCTATGTGCGAGACGGCTGTCTTGGTGTTGCAACTGATGCCTTTGCTCGTTGATGAGGCCACGCAAAAGGGCCAGTTATCTCTGCTTAATGATGTCGAGCTGCCTTTCGTGTCGGTGTTGGCATCGATGGAGTGGGAGGGCGTTCGCATCGACACCGCTGAGCTCCGTCGCCTTGCCGCCACGCTAACGGAGCGGCTCGCCGAACTCGAGTCTAAGGCCTATCAGATTGCAGGACGGCCTTTCAATGTGAGCTCTCCAATGCAGGTCGGTCAGATTCTTTTCGATGAACTTAAAATAGATCCCAAAGCGAGGAAGACTAAGGGGGGAGCATGGTCGACAGCTGAAGATGTGTTGGAAAAATATAGTAGGGATGTGCCTTTGGTGCAGCTTATTCTTGACATAAGAGGGTTGCGCAAACTGTTGGCTACCTATGTTGAGGCTTTGCCCAAGTTGATAAATCCGGCGACGGGAAAATTGCATACGACCTATAATCAGACTGTTACGGCCACAGGACGCATCTCATCGGCTAATCCTAACCTGCAGAACATACCTATCCGTACGGCCGATGGTCGCGATATCCGACGAGCCTTTGTACCTGATAATGGGTGTGTTATGTTGTCGGCCGACTATTCTCAGATAGAATTGCGCCTGATGGCCGACTTGAGTGGCGATGCCACCATGATCGAGGCTTTTCTTTCGGGTGAAGATATACATCGCTCGACTGCAGCCAAAATTTATCATTTGCCGATATTGGAAGTGTCTGATAATCAGCGGCGAAATGCCAAGACGGCCAATTTTGGAATCATTTATGGCATCTCCGCCTTCGGTTTGTCGGAGCGTCTCGCCATACCACGAGCTGAGGCTAAACAGCTCATCGACGGATATTTAACTACATACCCGGGTGTTGCCGCTTATATGCAAAAAGCAATAGAGCAGGCCCGCGTAGACGGCTATGTTTCAACTATCTTGGGACGTCGCCGATACCTCCCCGATATCACGTCGCGGAGCAACACCGTCCGCTCTTATGCCGAGCGAAACGCCATCAACGCGCCCTTGCAAGGTAGCGCCGCCGATATTATCAAGGTGGCTATGGTAAGGCTCGACGCCGAGATAAAGCGTCTCGGTCTGCGCTCAAAGATGATTCTGCAGGTTCACGACGAATTGGTGTTCAACGTCTATCCCGAGGAGTTGGATCTCTTACGCGAGGTAGTGGTGAAAACGATGGAAGGCGCCTACTCCGGTCGCGTGCCCATGGTAGTCGCCGCCGGCGTCGGTGACAATTGGCTCGAGGCACATTAAGACGTAGCCCGCTCCGAGGCTTTTCCATTTGGCGGTAAATAAGGCTCGGCGAGCCGACAATGTCGGTGGGGACATTGTCGAATCTCCGACTCGACATGTTTATATGCGATGTCGCAGCAGACCCCAGCCTATCGACTGGGGGTTTCCTTATTGTCGTCTCTCCGAGGCGACCCGTGAGGAGGCAGTGGGACGTGGGGCGAAGACCACATAGTGACGCGGCTGGAAATTTGCAAAGTATGCGGCATTTAATTAATTTTGCATCAGAGAAACAAGATAGGCGTGGCAAACATCTACGAATTGCGGAGATATGGCAAGATTGCCTTCCTCATAGCCTCGGTGGCTGTGGTGGCGCTTTTCCTATACTTCTCCGACGGTCTGATACGAGACCTGTCGGCAGTGGAACGCGAGAGGATGCAGCTATGGGCCGATGCCACGAAGGAAATAGCAGCGTCAACGATGTCGGACGACGATAGCGCTCCGGCTACCGACATAGATTTTCTCCTAGGTATTATCCAGAGTAACACAACGATACCGGTGCTGCTCACCGACCAGGATGGCAATATCCTGCAGCAACGTAATTTCTCGCTGCCGGTCGAGGCCGATAGTAGTTCGTTTGGCATGCCGTCAAATCCGCGCAATGTGTCTTTCCTCGAGAAGAAATTGGAGGCTCTCAAACGTTCGCCAAACGTTATCGAAATAAATATCGCCGATGGCATTTCGCAGTATCTCTACTATGAGGACTCCACCTTGTTGAAGCGCTTGAGCATCTACCCCTACATACAATTGCTCGTAATGCTCGCGTTTATCGCTGTTGTCTACTTTGCCGTCCTCTCGACGAAGAAAGCGGAGCAAAATAAGGTGTGGGTGGGGTTGTCGAAAGAGACGGCACACCAGCTCGGCACCCCGATATCATCGTTAATGGCATGGATGGAACTGCTGCCCGACCTGGGGGTCGATGCCGATACTCTCACCGAGATGAACAAAGATGTGAACCGACTCAGCACTATTGCATCACGGTTCTCGAAGATAGGATCGGCTCCTGCAATGATGTCGGCCGACCTCAACGAAATAGTAGGAGAGGCGGTGGGGTATATGCATACGCGCATATCACAGCGGATAAGTTTGACGTATGCACCGGCACGTGATATCCTGCCGGTCGAGGCGTGTACGCCTCTCCTTGAATGGGTTATAGAGAATCTAATCAAGAATGCCGTCGACGCCATGGACGGCAGCGGCAGCATAGATGTGTCGATGGGAGGTGGAGCGGCAATGGCATTTATTGAAGTAGCCGATACCGGAAAGGGTATCAGTCGCAAGAATCACAAGGCTGTCTTCAATCCCGGCTTTACTACGAAGAGTCGCGGGTGGGGTCTTGGTCTCACCTTAGCCAAGCGCATCATAGAGCAGTATCATCAAGGCAAGATTTTTGTCAAGCAATCGGTGCCGGGTCAAGGCACGACTTTCCGTATCGAGTTACCGATAAAGCGGGGGTGACATTGTCGAATCTCCGACCCGACCTCACGACGCATCGCGACGCGGCAGTGGTGTGTGATTGTGTTAAAATGGGTTAAAAACAAGGGCTTGGTAGTGCTTAAATATTATCTTTGTACGATCAAAATCATTAGCAAAAACATCTTACTCAATGACTGCAATTTTTCACAATAAGAATATCACTATCAACGCACTTATTGCGCTGATTTTATTGCTTTTACCCTCGTGTGTCGATGAGCCTGCGTTTGTCGTTCCCGAGGAAAATCCCGGAGGCCCCGTACTGCGACTTTCGACCGGTTCGTCGTTCTCGCGCGCCGATGAACACCCCGATGATGTACCTTCCGACCCATATTCCGAGCGCGCCGAAGAGGCTATAAGTAGAGTCGACCTCTTTTTCTTCGCGTCGGAGGAAAGCAAGGAGGCCCCGTTTTTCACCTATGAGGTTAAGAATATATCGAAGGCTACCTATGCCGACTTGACGGTAAAGGTTCCGATGGATTTGGCTGATAAATTTGAGGACGATAAAGCTTATATCTATGCTCTTGTCAATCTGCCGGAAGAAGTTAAGGTGACGTACACGGCCAAAGACGGTAGCAATGGCCAGATAAATGGCCAAGCCGCTACCCTCGGCAATATCAAAAACGTGTGGGTGAACAGCCAAGTAGATTTCATTTCGCCGGGCGGCCCGAGTAGTTTTGTAATGCGCGGCGGCCAGACTGTCGACCTTGTAGGGTCGAAAGAAGGTATAATGACGGTGTCGGGTGTGATCTTGCTCGAGCGCCTGGCTTCGAAGATACGCTTGTGGGCCAGCATACCCGATGAAATTTATGTCGATGAAAACGGAAAGACGATCTATCAAAAGGACGGCGAATCTGACGCCGACTTTAAGAAGCGACAGGAAGAGGCTATAAAGTGGACTCCCGTGCCCAAAAATGAGAAAGATGGGTCGTCGAACGTAAAGCTTTATCTCTATAACCTTGCTACGCGGTCGCGTCTTGACTCGTATATCGGCGGCGACTTAGAGAACCGCGCCGACTTGGGTTTTGACAACATCGATCGTCGCAAAGAATACGAGTCGTCGGTCCGCCTCCTCAGCACCAAAGCCGAATTGCGAGAGGCCGATAAAGATGATAATTATCCATATTCGCACTCGGTGGCGTATTATTCCTATCCCAACATCTGGGATGCCTCCAAACCGAGCGAGGAGCATCAGACCTACCTTGTGATATCGATGCCATGGACCAGCGAGGATGAGGATGGCAACGAATTATTTCAGGTGTGCTACTACCTTGTGCCCATCAATGCTCTTAAAGGCTCGCAGGGCTTAGCAGAACGACTCGATCCTAACCGTTACTACCGCATAAAGATCAACCTCGGCATGCTTGGCAGCAAGAATCTGGGCGACCCGATAGAGGTTGATGCGAGCTGTGAGGTCGTAGATTGGCGCTCTGCCGATGTTGACGTAAGTATCAAAGACCGTCGTTATCTCGTTGTTAACCAGACAGAATGGGTGATGAACAATGTTTATACCCTTGAGATACCGTTCTATTCGAGTCATAAAGTGAAAAAGGTAGCATGCTATGTTACGTATTTCCGCTATGATGATGATGCATGGGGCAAAGCCAGTGACACATATGTAGATTCCGACCAAAAAGAACCACATAACAAAAATGAGTTTACCAATTGGCTTGCAGCGGCCGATACGCTACGCGGAGGCCGAAATAATGGCGAAGGACTAATAACAGCTGACTTTGATGGGAAAACGGGAGATGTGCTATATTACAAGAAGAAGTATTTTTACGATAATGTTAAGAAAGATTTCTATTACTATATAGGTCACGAGCACCCGATGACATTCAAAGAATCGCTCATAGAGTACAATGGAGGCTCCGGAATGAATGCCGATGAGAAATCAAACTGGAAAGAATACAACACAAAGTATGATAATATAAATGCCGTCTATACCTGCGATGTAAATGATGAAAAAGGTATAATCACGTTTAAGCACCCGCTTGTTCAGTGGAAAGCAGTAAGGCAGAACGACAATGCCAAGACCGGCCCTATAGTGAAATATGTTCCGGAGATGAATACGCGAACCAATCGCTTGTGGGACGAGTTCTCACGTTGCGAGATAGTTATCAAGATAAAGCACGCCGACTGGAACAGCAGTGAAGATCATCTTTTTGAAGAGACAATCTATATCACCCAGTATCCGGCAATGTATGTAGAAGTGTCGCACGACTATGGCGGCGTTTTTAAGTCGTCTTCAAATCGTGGTAATGAATATGTCATCGTTAATGGTAATACGACCGACAACACCGATAATATGTTTGACGTAACGACAAATTGGTATGAAACAACGGGATGGGTAAGATATTTCGGTGCCATTAACAACAACCCGAACATGTATGTGATACATACCACACAGCTATCGGAAGAAAACGAAGTGTTATATGACTTGGGCGACCCCAGAACCTTGTATTACAACAATATATTAGATAATAGTAGCTTTGTGAATTATAAGAGCTCGAATACAGAATCTAATGGAACACCTTTGAGATGGAGTAATGCAAACATTACAGAAGGGCTGCCAATAAGAACATATGACACAAACGGGCGTCAGGATATAGATGGATATAATTCGGAAGGGCCTGCATGGTGGCTCTCCAGAGATTATGTCGGAAATGTTTATTGGGGTGGAATTAATTTTTCGTATAGCAATTATAAAGTGGTACCATCGCTATATCCAGAGTATAAACCGGTGAGTGCTGATCCAAATACGTCTAAAAGTGAATATGTTATTCCAAATCATATAGATTGGGATTTTGTCAACCATAAAAACAATCTGTGTTACTATTATCCCACCGATGAGTCGACGGGTCCAGGCTCTAAAGAGAATTTTATAGCGCCTGTATTCCGCATAGCCTCATCATTGGGTAAGGTTACACTTAGCTATACAACCAACACGAATAGCTCTGACTATGGAAATAAAAGTAAGTCGCAGGCTCGTCGACGCTGTGCGATCTATCAGGAGGCCGGACGCCCAGCCGGCCGCTGGCGTGTTCCGACGATGGCAGAGATAAAATATCTGGTGCAGTTGTCGACAGATGGGCGTATACCCCAATTGTTTGGTAATCACGCGAATCCCGGAGATCGTGCTCCCTATTGGTCGGCGAGCGGTTTGGTGGCCGTAACAGCGTCGGATAATAGTGTAACGCTCATGGAAGAAAAAGATATAAAGAATTCTAATGAATCTCCGGCCGTAAGATGCGTATACGACGACTGGTATTGGACCCAGGTCGATGGTGCTGAATATGCGACACCTGATAGCGTAGTAGAACAGACATTCTACTGGGGCGACCGACCGAAGGATAACACGCAGGTGCAGCGGTTGCTGAAGCGAGCCACCGGCAATTAATCGTCGCAATAGTGACGTAATACACGACGGTAGGAATTGAAAATTTTACTCTTAGAGACAAAGCCTACATAGACTCCGTTGTCGACAACGGGCAGGTTCCACGCGCCTGTTGTGTCGAAAGTTTTCATAACGGCATCCATATTTTCGCCGATATCAATTTTAGCGGGAGGAATCGACATGAAAGTGCTCACCCTCATTCGTCGGTACAAGTCGGGCCGGAACATGATGTTGCGAATCTCGTCGAGCAAGACTATACCGAGTAGCTCCTTACGCTCGTTTAGTACGGGGAATAAATTGCGTTTGCTTTTTGCGATAGTGTCGACCATCTCCTTAAGCGTCATCTCCGGGTAGACAGGGATAAAATCTGTTTCGATGACATTGCTTATCTTCAGTAGCGTAAGCACGGCTTTGTCTTTCTCGTGCGTTAGCAGTTCGCCTCTTTTAGCCAAACGCTTGGTGTAGATAGAATAAGGCTCGAAAATCTTAATAGTTCCGTAAGAAATAGTGCTTACAATCAATAAGGGCAAGAAAAGCTCGTAACCGCCTGTAAGCTCGGCTGTTAAGAATATGGCCATCAGCGGTGCATGCATAACACCGCTCATCACCCCGGCCATGCCAATCAGAGCGAAGTTTTTAGTCGACAAGTCGCCCCACCCGAGGTGGTTTACGACGAAGGCGAAAAGGAAGCCTGTCATACACCCCACATAAAGCGACGGGGCGAAAGTGCCGCCGACCCCACCGGCACCGTTTGTGGCAGAGGTGGCAAAAGCCTTAGTGAGAATAATAAGCCCTATAAACAAAGCGAGGAACCAGACATCGTATCTGTCGCCATAGAATAGCGAGCCGTTAACAATTGAAGAAGCGTCGCCGGCGAGGAGTCCCACGATAGAGCTATACCCTTCGCCATAAAGCGGCGGGAATAAGAACACGAGACCGGAAAGGATAATACAACCTACGAGAGTTTTCATCCAAGGGTTTTTGAATCGGCGGAACCAGTTTTCCATCATATTCATCACTCTTGTGAAGTAGACCGAAGCAAAGCCGCTTACAATGCCGAGGAGTATAACATAAGGTATGCGAGAAGTATAGAAGCCTTCGGTCTGAGCGAAGAAAAACTCAAATTCATAACCAGTGTAGACATAGGCGATTGTTGCACTGGTGATAGAAGCAATCAGCAAAGGCATAACCGACACCGCCGTGAGGTCGATCATCAAAACCTCTAGAGTGAAAAGGAGACCGGCTATAGGAGCTTTGAAGATGCCGGCAATACCGGCTGCGGCCCCGCAACCAACCAGAATCATAAGAATACGCGGCGACATACGGAATACGCGGCCAAGATTAGAGCCGATAGCGGCACCTGTATAAACGATAGGGCCTTCCGCTCCGACAGAACCGCCGAAGCCTATCGTTACGGAAGAAGCCAACACTGAGGTGTAGATGTTATGCCTTTTCAAGCGGCTTTTGTTTTGCGAGATAGCGTAGAGCACGCGAGTGACGCCATGGCTAATATCTTCGCGCACGACATATCTTACGTAGAGGGCCACAATAACAACGCCTATTGCGGGCAGTAATATGTAGAGATAGTTGACCGACTCAAGATTGACGTGTTGAGTGAGTTCGTGAGATATGAAGTGTATCAGGAATTTCAAAACGATAGCAGATACGCCGCTTAAGATACCCACAAAAAAAGCGAGTAGGAGCACAAAGTTTTTTTCTTTGATGTGCCTCTCTCTCCAGAGCAAGAAAGAGAAGAAAAGTTCTCTGATGCGGTGTGCTATTGAGTGATTATCTTTATCCTTCGACATTTTTTTGCAAATCCTAAAAATTACCTAAACCAAAAACACCTATTATAGCCCTCGACCATATAACACAGTTTTGACCGTGTGAAATAGAATTTTGAGATCGACACCCAAAGAAACATTTTCGATATAAAGCAAGTCGTAAGGCAAGCGCTCAATCATTTCATCGATGTTAGAAGCGTAGCCATATTTAACCATGCCCCAAGAAGTGATACCTGGTCTGACCTGGTGAATAAGACTATAAGCGGGATGCCTCTCCACAATCTGCTTGATGAAAAACTCGCGTTCGGGTCTTGGGCCCACGAGCGACATTTCGCCTTTTAGGACATTCCAAAACTGAGGGAGCTCGTCGATACGGAATTTGCGGAGCACACGTCCTATTTTTGTTACTCTCGGGTCGTTATCGACGGTAAGAGCCGGCCCATTGTCTTCGGCATTGACAACCATTGTTCGAAATTTTATGATGTCGAAAGGCTTCTTGTGATAACCGATACGTCGTTGGCGATAAAACACGGGGCCCTTCGAGTCGAGTTTAACGGCAATGCTCAGGAAGAAAAACGCGGGGCAAAGCAGAATGAGCGCTATAGCCGACACAACAATATCGCCCAGCCTCTTGAGGTTGGCAGTAGAAGGCGAAATGCGCGCGTTAGTGATGTTAATAAGCGGCTCAGTGGTAACCGACGACACACGAGGCCTCGACGTCATGAGACTGTGAAGGTCGGGGGTGATGAAAAGGTTGATATTAAGCGCGTAGAGAGAATTGATAATCTTAGCAGTGTGAGCGAGGCCTCTCATCGACGGCATTACGATAAGGGCTTGCACGTCTAAATCTTTGCAGAGAGAAGCAATGTCGGCATCGGTATGCACCGGCAGGCCGTTTATGCTTGAGCATCCGGCGCTGTTGTCGATATCGACGCAAGCTATGAGTTTAATGCCGGTATTTGGCTCGGAGTCGATAATGCGTTTCAGTTTCAAAGCGTCTTGCGGCATCGCGCCAATAGCGAGCGCGTTCATGACGTATTCACCTTTTCGAATGTGCTTGGCATTGCGTGTCGTAATAAACAGGCGGGCCGTTGCCGTAGGTATGAAAAGGCAGATGAAAAGCATGAACATCAGCTCGTAGTTTGTTACGCGTTCGGGCACGTTGTCGTTAATAAGGACGCTGAAGAAAATGCCGAGCATGCCAATGAATGAGACAATGAAAGTATTCAAAACCTCATCGAGGCGCGATTTGTAAAGAGTATTCGAACGGTTATACGAGCCTGACACGGCGTAGAGCAACACCATGCACACCGGCATCAATAACTGTCCCAAAAGGACCTGCGACAGTTTTAAGAAATTAGACAGAAGATGATATTGGCTTGTGTCGGGCAAGGTGTAGAAACGCATGATGTTGAAGCACAGCCACCCGGCCGCTGTCGTAATAAGGTCGGACAGGCAGTATTCCAGTCGGCGTATACTAAGTTTGTTCATGCTGTTATTTACGAATAATCTTGAATTCACCACTCTCGGATAGCCTCATAATCGACGAGGGCTTTAAGCCCTTAACAGCCATTTCGTTTCGGCGCGACAGGCAAACATAATCGACGGCCTCGATAATTTCGTGAGATATTTCGGAAAAGACGCGCGGTGTTGCCGCCCCGCTGATGTTAGCCGAAGTCGAGACGAGAGGTTTGCGAAACGCTTTGCAGAGGCCCGCCGAAAAAGTTTCATGCGAGAGACGGACTGCAATAGTGCCGTCGTCGCTAATGAGTTCGGGTGCCAATCGGGCGCTCGGGAGCGGTCTGTCGTAAACGATTGTTAAAGGTCTGTCGCTAAATTCGATAAGTTGGTATGCGACATCGGGAATAGCGTCGACAGTTCTCTCCAATTGGGCTATATCACCGACGAGAGTAATAAGAGCTTTAGCGTCGGAGCGCTTTTTTATGTCGAAGATTTTCTTGACGGCGAGGCTGTTAGTGGCATCGCAGCCCAAGCCCCACACCGTGTCGGTGGGGTATAGGATAACACCTCCATTACGCAGGACATCGACGGCGGCACGAATATCGGAGGTGTATTTGTTCATAATACTTTGTTTTTAGGTTGAGTGGCCTGGAAGTCTTTGAGGTAGAAAGGCGTAGAGTATGCCGTATCGATAAAACGGCGCAAGGCGAAATCTCGTTCGGCCAAAGCTATCATATCGACGGCGAGAGGGTCGACCTCCGGCACAAATTTAGCCTCAGCGACGTCGTCGAAAAACGTGCGAGCCTTCTCTGCGCCGCTGCCAAAATATAGTATCGGTCGGTGCAAATTTTTTATTTCTGCATAGGCATTATCGTCGATAATCAGCGGCGTAGGCGGCATAATGCTCTCGAGGGCGAAATCATAAGCGGCGGTGTATACCTCCATCCTGCGGGCGTCGATCATAGGCACGAAAATAGAATCGGGCGCGACGTCGTCGGACGAAAACATAACCCTCGTGGCCAAAAGCTCGAGAGTGTTGATTCCAATTAGAGGAATATCGAGCGCGTACGCCAGCCCTTTAGCCTCGCTAAGGCCAATGCGTAGGCCGGTATAGCTACCGGGCCCCATGCTGACGGCAATAGCCTCGGGCTTGATGTTATGGTCGGCGGCATAGTCGAGACAATCTTTAATGAAAGCGCTAAGCATAGAAGCATGGTTGCGACTATTAAACTCCTCGCGATGTGTGACGACCATGCCTTCGGCTGTAAGTGCAGCCGAGCAAGTAGCGCCAGACGTTTCAATATTAAGTATGACAGCCATCGGAATATTCTTTCACGCAAAGTTAGCAAAATTTGTTATAAAAAAGGCTCGCCAACCGATGATATTTTGTAATTTTGCAGATGCTGACACACCGCGAAGGTGTTAACCCTCTAATTAAAAGGCACGAAGCATAAAGCACGGGGGTCGCGCCGCTTACCGTATCCAAGTCATGTTGATGTCGATGACCGGATTTGGCAAATCAGTAGCCGAATCAAGTAAAAAGAAAATCTGCGTAGAGATAAAGTCGTTAAATTCCAAGCAGTTGGATTTGAATGTAAGGTTGCCCTACAGCTATCGGGAGCATGAACTCAAAGTGCGTTCGATGATAGGCTCGCGGCTTGAGCGCGGAAAAGTAGATGTGACGATAACTACGGAAACACATCCCGGAGTCGCGGTGGCATTGACGTCAAGCCTCAACATAGATGTGATGCGAGAATATAAGCGACAGATAGAGCAGGCGTCGGCGGCGCTTGGGATATCGGAGCCGGTGGATTGGTACTCGGTGTTGATGCGTTTTGCCGATGTTGTGCATGCCGATAACGCCGAAGAGGTTGACGAAGAAGAGTGTGAGGCATTAATGACGGCGCTCGCGCAAGCGGTAGAAGAGCTTATGACGCATCGTCGAGTAGAGGGCGAAGCGCTCGAGCGTTTTTTCAGCGAAAGGATAGATACGATATCATCGTTGCTTGCAAGCATCGAGCCATTTGAGAAAGAACGTGTGATGCGAATCCGCCAGAGGATAGAAGAGAGCTTGTCGAAGATACCCGTGGCCGAGTATGATAAGGGCCGCCTCGAGCAGGAAATGATTTTTTATATAGAGAAACTCGATGTGAACGAGGAAAAACAGCGCCTTGCCAAGCATTTGGCCTATTTTATGGAAACGATGGCGTCGGCAACGCCAGGGCAGGGTAAAAAGCTGGGTTTCATAGCGCAGGAGATGGGTCGCGAGATAAATACCCTCGGCAGCAAGAGCAATCATGCGGAGATGCAGGCGATTGTTGTAAAGATGAAAGACGCGTTGGAGCAGATAAAAGAGCAGGTGCTCAATGTGATGTAGGCTGTCGAAGTGTTAATAATTAGCAAAAAGCGCGCGATACTGCGCGGCATTGCATATTTTTTATTAACTTTGCAAGCCGAAGCTATCAGTTTTGCGAATTGATTATGCGTAAATATCTCATTTACATACTATTTGTAGCTATATTGTGTTCGTGCGGCGAATATCAGCGCGCGCAGAAGAGCACTGACTATGACTTCAAATTCGAGTATGCAAAGCGAGCTTTTGAAGAGAAAAGATATCTGCAAGCAGCAACGCTACTACAGGAGTGTGTTAATGTTTTCAAAGGGTCGGACAAAGCAGAGGAGTCGCTCTATCTGTTGGGTATGAGTCATTATGAGAACAAAGATTACGTGTCGTCGGGATTTCATTTCAGGACATATTATGGCCGTTATCCCAAGGGCAAGTATGCCGAATCGGCACGTTTTTTCTGTGGTTATGGCTACTATCTAGATTCTCCCCATCCTCAACTCGACCAGTCGATAACGATGATGGCGATAGATGAGTTGCAGACGTTTTTGGATTATTATCCACGGAGCGACAAAGTGTCGATAGCACAAAACGCAATCTTCGAGTTGCAAGATAAGCTCACACTCAAGCAGTTGCAAAATGCGCAGCTGTATTATAATCTCGGCAACTATATGGGCAACAATTACGAGAGTGCCGTGATAGTTGCCAAGAATGCCGTTAAAGATTATCCATATTCCAAGTATAAAGAAGACTTGGAGATGCTGATACTGAAGGCGCGTTACCAGGAGGCTGTCAATTCGATAGAAGAGAAAAAGGCCGATCGATTCCGCGATGTTATCGACGAGTATTACTCGTTTATAAATAACTATCCTGATACTCGCAACCGCAGCGAGGCCGACAATATATTCAAGATAGCGCGCAAACACGTATCTGAAAATTAAAGAGATATAAAATAGACAATACCGTTGCAAAATTTATAATAATGGATTACAAGAAAAATAATACGCCGCTGACGACCGTTACTCGCGATATGATCGAATTGTCGAAAGATACAGGCAATGTATACGAAACAGTGTCGATAATCGCACGTCGCGCCAACCAGATAGCGGCCCAAATGAAAGTCGATCTTGAGAAAAAACTTCAGGAGTTTGCGCCCTATAGCGATACCCTCGAAGAAATAAACGAAAACCGCGAGCAGATAGAAATCTCGCGCTATTATGAAAGGCTCCCCAAGCCTACATTGATAGCGACACAAGAGTATATCGAAGATAAGCTTGTGTATCACAAATCGAACAAAGATCGTTCGAATCTTTAATAGAGAAGTTTCACAAGAGAATTATATATTGTTGGTTGGCAGCTCTTGAGAAGGAGCTGCCTTTTTGCGTTTAATAAATACTAAAATATGCGGTTGAAACGTAAATAAAGTATAAAGATTATTTGGAGATTAAACTAATGGCATTATATTTGCATCAAATCACTACAATCTATTAAAATTGTTTGTTATGAAAAAAGGATTAATCATTACATTAAGCATAGGCGCCGTTGTGGCTTTGGCCGCACACGGAGCTCTACGAATGACGGCTTCGGCCAAAGAAGAGGGCGTCGCTACTCCCGCTGCCGAAAAAACTATAGCGGGGAGCTCGCGCTTTATATCGCAAGACGATTTTATCACGGCTGCGGAGCAGACCGTCAACGGTGTTGTGTCGGTTAAGAGTTATGCGACACCACAAGGGCGGCAGATGATGCAAGGCAACTTTTTAGATGACCCGCTGTTTGAATTCTTCTTTGGTGCTCCTCGTCGCCAGCAAAGAAATGAAGAGCAACCCAAGCAACAGCAGGTAGGCCTCGGTTCGGGCGTTATCATCAGTGCCGATGGCTATATCGTTACGAATAATCACGTAATAGCCGATGCAGAGCGTCTTGAAGTAACGCTGAACGACAATAGAAACTTCGACGCCACGGTTGTGGGCGCAGACCCGGCCACCGACTTGGCGCTCATAAAAATAGAGGCCCCCGACTTGCATGTGATACCTATGGGCAATTCCGAAGATTTGCGCGTAGGAGAGTGGGTGCTTGCCGTTGGCAATCCTTTCGGCTTTACGTCGACCGTTACGTCGGGTATCGTTAGTGCCAAGGCGCGAAATATCTCGGCCTCTACGCGCACACCGTCGGATGGCGGTATTCAATCGTATATCCAGACCGATGCGGCGCTCAATAGCGGTAATTCGGGCGGCGCTTTGGTAAACCTCAAAGGAGAGCTTGTAGGTATTAATACGGCAATTTATTCTCAGACAGGTACATACGCGGGCTGCTCGTTTGCTATACCTACGTCGATAGTGCAGAAAGTTATCGGTGATATTAAGAACTTCGGCATAGTACAGCGTGCCGTACTTGGTATCTCATTCCTCGAACTCACCCCCGAGCTCGTAAGTGAAAAGAAAATCGAAGGGACGACGTCGGGCATCTACGTAAGCGAAGTGCTCGATCGCTCGGCAGCACGAGAGGCAGGCCTTGAAGAAGGCGATGTGATAGTGTCGCTGAATGGTAAGCCTACTCGGTCGAGAGGCGAGATGCAAGAGGCTATCACCGGTCATAGCCCCGGCGACAGAGTGAGTATAGAGTTCTACCGCGACGGCAAACGCAAAAAAGTTGAGGCAACGTTGCGCAACAATCATGGCGATGTAGGGCTGACGCGTGCCGGTGATGAAACGTCGTTGGGAGCATCTTTCGCGGCAATCGACAGCGATACTGCTCGCCGACTCGAAATAAGGCACGGCGTGGCAGTGACAGAAATAGAGTCGTCGGGCCGATTTGCCGGAGCTGGTATACGAGAAGGGTTTATCATTTTGTCGATAAACGGAAGCCGTATCACGAAGCCCGAAGACATCACCTCGCTTTATAGTGCGATAATGAAATCGGGTGCGGGTGAAGATAAAGTGATGTTTATATCAGGAATTTATCCGACGGGTAAGGCAGCTTATTATGCAGTGCCGCTCGGAGATTGAAATAAACGAAGTTCTTCTGGTGCTATTTAGTGCCGGAATGAACTTTTTTGCGAGCATAAACGTTGTATAAAGTAGAATCAAGAAAATAAAATACAAAAAACTACTATTATGAAAGGATTTCCCATTTTCATCGCAGCTATAGGAGGGGCTTTGGTAGGCGCCGCTGCAGCGCTTCTGTTTGCGCCTCAAAAGGGTAGCGATACGCGCGACTCTATCAAGAAATTTATCCGCTCGCATGTTCCCGGCATCAAAGCGAGTGAACTTGAAAGCCTTGCCGACCAGATAGCCGACGAGATTAAAGATATTAAATAAACGAGTAAGACTATGAGAGATTTTGCAACTTTTATATTGGGTGCGGCAGTAGGCGCTATTGCGACAGCGTTGTTAACACCGACGACAGGACCTGAATTGCGCGCACGCATTAAACTTATACTGCAAAAAAGAGGAATTATTGAAGCCGACGATATCGACGAACTCGTTGAGATGATAGCCTCTCAAGTGGAAGACAAACAGTAATGATGAAGTCTGACGCTAAAGAAAATACGGCATCCGGGCTTGCCCGGGTGCTGGTTCAGTATGCTAAGTTACTCCTTGAAGATGCGCGTCTAACCATGGCCGAGAAGCTGACACGACTGTTGTCGGCCCTTGCCTTTTGCTCGTTGCTAATCATCGTAGGAGTGGTGTCGCTTGTTTTTGTGTCGACGGCGATAGCATTGGTGTTGGCCAATGCCATCAGTCCGATGTGGGCATTGATAATAGTGGCCTCGTTTTACGTAATAGTCTTAGTAGTACTGATACTATGTCGCAAGCCCTTGCTTGTCAATCCTATTGCCCGTTTTGTTTCACGCTTGGTGCTAACGGCTCCTCAAAACGAACAGAAAAATGATGAATCTACCCCCGTATCATAACGACCAGCCATCATGGCGGGGCTATACATTAGAGGAAATCCAGATGCGCAGAGCATTGGTCCGTGCGCGTATGGAGATACAGAAGTTCAAAATGTCGGCGCAATATGATGATATGAAGCAACGTACGCCCTTTCTTGGTGGCACGTCGTCGTTGATATCGCGTATCGCCGGTGCATTCTCGATAGCAGAGTATGCGTATATGGGCTTGAAGGTGGTGAAATTAATAGCCCCGATGTTCAGAAAAAGGAAATAATCGTTGTAGATCATAAAATAAAAAAGGTGTAGCAGAGATTTCCGCTACACCTTTTTTGTTGCCGAGCATTTAGTGTTTTATCGAACGGCTGAATAGCCCGACAATCCATAGCAGGACAACAGCTCCCACAACCGATGTGATAAGGCTGCCGATGATGCCGCCTGTTGATATACCGATAAGGCCGAAAAGCCAGCCACCGAGAACGCCGCCAATGATGCCGACGATAAGGTTGATGAAGAGGCCGAAACCTCCACCGTGCATTAATTTGCCGGCGATGAATCCTGAAAGGATACCGATGAGGATGTACCAAATGAAGTTCATAATACTATTATTTAAATGTTAAACTTGATTTTGATAGTAAAACGTTTCTATTGTGCAATTAGTTCATAGAGTGAGAAAATTTTTTTATTTTAACAATTGGATATTGGTTAAAAAAATTGTATCTTTGCACCATGAATAGGGGCGTATTGCAAAATGAATGTGTAATACGCTTGCTATCAGCGTTGAAATAAAATTAATATTATATGATATCAACAGCCATCTTTGGAATTGAGAACAATGGCCTCTTGGGTGTAACAGCCCTCCTCACCGGCGTTGCTCTGGTTTTTCTCGCATTATGGATAGCCAAGCTCATCTCGCCGAGGTCGTTTAATCCTCAAAAAGGAGAGGCCTATGAGTGCGGAATACCGACGCGAGGCGAAAGTATGTCGCAATTCAAAGTAGGGTACTACCTCTTCGCAATTCTGTTCCTTATGTTCGACGTCGAAACCGTATTCCTCTTCCCTTGGGCAGTGAGAATGAACGAGCTCGGCGTTAATGGTTTATTAAGTATAGCCATCTTCTTTGGCGTCTTAGTGCTGGGTCTTGTATATGCCTGGCGGAAAGGAGCACTTGAATGGAAGTAACAACAAAAAGTATGCCTTACGAGGCATTCAAAGACAATGAGTATATAGAGCAACTCGTCAAGGAGTTGCAGGAAAACGGCACGAATATTATCGTCGGGTCGTTTGATAAGCTGATAAACTGGGGCCGTTCGAATTCGATATGGCCGTTGACCTTTGCTACGAGCTGTTGTGGCATTGAGTTTGTGTCGTTAGGAGCGGCACGCTTCGATATGGCACGATTTGGATGGGAAGTAGCGCGATCGTCGCCCCGCCAAGCCGACTTTATGATGGTGGCCGGTACGATAGTACATCGTATGGTTCCGGTGTTCCGTCGTCTATACGACCAACTTGCCGAGCCTAAATATGTTATAGCCTGCGGGTCGTGTGCTATCTCGGGCGGTCCATTCCGCAAGAGCTACCACGTAGCCAAAGGCATACAGGACATCGTTCCCGTTGATGTATTCGTTCCCGGATGTCCTCCGCGTCCCGAGGCAATGATATACGGCATAATGCAGTTATCGCGCAAAATGAAGGTTGAACGCTTCTTCGGTGGCGTTAACCGTAAGGAAAAACAAAAAGACTTTCTGGCCCTTCACCCAGTAGAGCAGACAGAAGCCTAACCACGCAACACATTCTTATTATGGCTAATATCACCGATAAGATAACACAACTTTTTCCGGACGTCACCATAGAGGAGAGTAATACCCCTCTTTATGTAGTGGCTAACGACAAATGGCATGAAGTGGCTTTGGCCCTCAAAAATGATGCCGACCTTAAATTTGATTACTTAGTAACGATAGTAGGTATGGATTGGACCGAGAATCTCGGTTGTATCTACTATCTGATGTCGACCCATACTAATGAGGTTATAGGCGTTAAGGTGCTTGCTTCAGGCGATAGACAACAGCCTGTTATACCGAGCGTAGCCGATGTGTGGGCCGTTGCGACGCTATATGAGCGCGAAGTATTTGACTTCTTCGGCATAATCTTCTTGAACAACCCGGACATGCGCCGTCTCTTCCTTAATATCGATTGGGTGGGATATCCATTGAGAAAAGATTATAACGATGACCCGGAAGTTAATCCGGTGTCGACGGAGAGCGAACGTCAAACCGACTTTACCGACATCTATACGCTCGGTGAAGATGGCAACATAGTTAAGCGTAGCGAGCGCATTTTCCAGAAAGAAGATTTTGTAGTCAATATAGGGCCGCAGCACCCGGCAACGCACGGAGTGTTGCGTTTCCGCACCGCAGTCGATGGCGAAACAATCAAGAAAATCGATGTATATTGCGGCTATATCCACCGCGGAGTAGAAAAACTTTGCGAGAACTTGACCTATCCACAGACGCTTCACTATATGGATCGTCTCGACTACTTCTCGGCACATAACTACCACCATGGGTTGTGCATGCTTATCGAGAAGGCTGCAGGGATAGAAATCAGCCGTCGCGCCCAGGTTATACGCGTGATGATGGATGAGCTTTCGCGTATAGCATCGCACTGCTTGTTTATAGGTACATATTGCATGGACCTTGGTGCTACCACGATGCTTTTCTATGCCTTGCGCGTGCGAGAACAAATTCTCGACATTATGGAAAAGACGTGCGGTGCGCGCATGACCTTCAACTACGATTGTATTGGTGGCGTGATGCAAGATTTGCATCCCGACTTCCAGGCCGATGTCAAGGCGCTCCTCGAAGTTTTGCCGAAAAATATCAAAGAATATAACGAAGTGTTCACCGGCAACATCATCGCCAAAAACCGTATGGAAGGTGTTGGCGTGTTGAGCCGCGAAGATGCTATCGGATACGCTATAACAGGCCCGTCGGGACGAGCTTCAGGCTGGGCGTGCGATATGCGCAAGCTACAGCCCTACAGCATCTATTCCGAGCTTGATTTTGAGGAAGTAGTAGCGAGTGAAGGCGATTCGATGGCCCGCTTCAAATGCCGTATGCGCGAAATGGAAGAATCGGCAAAGATACTCGCCCAGCTCGTCGATGATATCCCCGACGGCGAATACTGTGTAAAAGTGCCCAAAGTACTCAAATTGCCTGTTGGTAAGTGGTTCCAACTTACCGAAGGCTGCCGTGGCGCTTTTGGTCTCTATCTTGAAAGTGACGGTTCTACCAAGCCATATCGCTTGAAGATAGCCCCGCCGTGCTTGCCTCAAGCGGCCGTAGTCGATCACATAACACGCGGGCAGAAGATAGCCGACCTTATCACCATCGGAGGTTCACTCGACTATATAGTACCGGATATCGACCGATAAGACAAACAAGACAAAGCATTATCAGTAATATATAAAGCATTATGCAAGATTTTTCATTAATAACATCGTGGCTCGACTCCTTGCTCCGTTCATATATGCCGGGTTGGCTCACAGTGACGGTAGAGTGCGTGCTTATCGGTGTCGCCCTGTTGCTCGTATACGCCTTGCTTGCACTTTTCTATATTTATTATGAACGCAAGTTATGTGCGGCTTTCCAGTGCCGTCTTGGCCCTAACCGCGTAGGCCCGTGGGGCGTACTGCAGAGTTTTGCAGATATGTTTAAGATGTTGATTAAAGAAATTATCCATCTGAACCATATCGATCGTTTTCTCTTTGCCTTAGCGCCCTATCTTGTTATCGCGGCGTCGATGATGGCCTTTGCCGTTCTCCCGTGGGGTAACGGATTGCAGATAGTCAACTTCAATATCGGTATCTTCTTCCTGATTGCGGTATCGTCGATAGGCGTTCTTGGAATATTATTGGCCGGATGGTCGTCAAATAATAAGTTTACCCTAATCGGGTCGCTACGTTCCGGTGCACAGATGGTGAGCTACGAGTTGTCTATCGGGCTATCGGTGATAACTATGGTATGTTTAGCCGGCACAATGTCGGTCGACGGCATAGTATCGCAGCAATCGGATCTCTGGTTTATATTCAAAGGCCACGTGCCGGCAATAATAGCTTTTGTGATATATATGATAGCAGGCACGGCAGAAACCAACCGCGGCCCGTTTGACTTGCCGGAAGCTGAAAGTGAGCTTACGGCGGGATATCACACAGAGTATTCCGGTATACACTTCGGTTTCTTCTATTTGGCCGAATACCTCAATCTTTTCATCGTGTCGGGTGTCGCAGCACTCCTCTTCTTCGGGGGCTGGATGCCGCTTCACATACCCGGATGGGAAGCGTTTAACAACGTAATGGACTATATACCATCGGTAATATGGTTTTTAGGAAAAGCATTTGTTCTATCTTTTGTCATCATATGGTTTAAGTGGACATTCCCTCGTCTACGTATCGACCAATTGTTGTCACTTGAATGGAAATATTTACTTCCGATAAATCTCGTAAACTTAGTATTGATGGCTCTTGTAGTCGTATACAATCTCTACTTCTAATAGCACAAAACAATCCTCATAATACCCCAAGCCACAATGAGCGATAAAATAGGTAAAATTGCCCAGGTAATAGGCCCGGTAGTCGATGTAACTTTTGAAGGCGAAGGTAACAACGTGCCGCCAATTTATACCGCCCTTAAAATAGACCGCGAAGACGGTTCGGAAACGATACTCGAAGTAGAACAGCATATAGGCGAAGACACCGTGCGCTGCGTAGCAATGGAAAGTACCGACGGTCTCCGTCGTGGTCTCGACGTTATAAATCTCGAGCGTCCTATAGCAGTTCCCACCGGCGACCAGGTAAAAGGCCGCCTGCTGAATGTCGTAGGACAGGCTATCGATAAGTTGCCGGAGCTTAAACGCGAAAATCTGCGCTCGATACACCAGCCGGCTCCGGAATTCGAAGACCTTACGATAGGTACCGAAATCTTGTCGACAGGTATAAAAGTTATCGACTTGCTTGAGCCCTATAGCAAGGGCGGCAAAATCGGTCTTTTCGGAGGTGCCGGTGTGGGCAAGACAGTGCTCATTATGGAGCTTATCAACAATATCGCAAAAGGCCACGATGGCTTCTCAGTCTTTACGGGTGTGGGCGAACGTACTCGCGAGGGTAACGACCTACTGCGTGAAATGATAGAGAGCGGCGTTATGAAATATGGCGATAAGTTCAAAGAAGGCATGGACCGCGGCGAGTGGAATCTCAACGATGTCGATGCAGAGCAACTAAAAGACTCGCAAGCGACTCTCGTATTCGGACAGATGAATGAGCCGCCGGGCGCACGTCTTCGTGTAGCCTTGTCGGGGCTTACCGTAGCCGAACAATTTCGCGACCAAGGAGCCGGAGGCAAAGACGTGCTATTGTTTATCGACAATATATTCCGTTTTACACAAGCCGGCTCGGAAGTGTCGGCGCTGTTGGGCCGTATGCCGTCGGCAGTAGGTTATCAGCCTACGCTTGCGTCGGAAATGGGTATGTTACAAGAACGTATTACCTCCACCAAAAACGGGTCTATTACGTCCGTACAAGCTATTTATGTGCCGGCCGACGACCTTACCGACCCGGCGCCTGCCACGACCTTCAACTTCCTCGATGCCACTACCGTGTTGTCGCGTAAGATAGCCGAGCTCGGTATTTATCCGGCAGTGGATCCATTGGAGTCGACATCGCGTATCCTTGACCCCAATATCATAGGCGAAGAACATTATAACACGGCGCAAGCTGTTAAGCAATTGCTCCAGAAATATAATGAGTTGCAAGATATTATTGCTATTCTTGGTGTGGACGAATTGTCGGATGAAGACAAACTTGTCGTAGCTCGTGCACGCCGAGCCCAGCGCTTCCTGTCGCAGCCATTCCATGTAGCCGAGCAGTTTACCGGACTCCCCGGCGTAATGGTACCGTTAAGCGAAACTATACGCGGCTTCAAGATGATACTCTCAGGCGAAATGGATGAGTATCCCGAGCAGGCCTTCCTTAACGTAGGCACTATCGATGAAGCGATAGAAAAAGGTAAGAAACTACTTGCAGAAGTAAAATAATAAAACAGAAACGGCATTACCGCAATGAAACTACAGATTATCTCCGCTCAAGAAGTGATATACACAGGCGAAGTTACAAGCGTAACGTTGCCCGGCACGATGGGCGAGTTTACTGTATTGCAAAATCACGCCTCATTATTGGCAACATTGGCATCAGGGAAGATACGCTATGTCGATGCAGCAGGTAATGCCCAAAGCACCGACATTACAGGAGGAATAGTCGATGTTGATAATAATATAATATCCGTCTGCTTATATTAATCCGCTATGACCAATCTCAGAACAATACTTACGGCTTTGATTGTTGCGATGATAACGTCGTTGACAGCTACAGCGACGTCGAGCGCAGAGCCTGAGTCGGCCGATAGTGGCATCAATCCTAAAGAAATAATATTCGAGCACCTTGGCGACGGATATGGATGGGAAGTACCATTCAACCACCATCATCGCATACCGCTCCCAGTTATAGTGTGGGCGAGCGATGGGTTGCATTGTTTCTCATCGGCACGTCTATCTCATGGCCAAGAATATGCCGATGGCAATTGTCTGTTCCGCATCGGAGGCGAAGACAGTGCTTACAAAGGGAAAGTAGTGGAAGTAGTAGGCAATGAAGAAATACGGCCGTGGGATTTCTCAATCACGAAAAACGTATGTGCATTGTTTATTACCGTGCTTTTAGTATGCGGTCTGCTATTCTGGTTGGCATCCTATCATCGTAAGCATCCGTATAAAGCACCGCGAAAGGGCCTTGGCGCTATTGAGGTGTGCGTAACCTTTGTATACGATGGCGTCGTTAAGCCTATCCTCGGGCCTAATGCGAAGCGTTTCGCGCCCTATCTAATGACAGTCTTTTTCTTCATCCTTGTGATGAATCTCCTCGGGCTGATAGTAATCTTCCCCGGCGGCGCCAATCTTACAGGCAATATAGCCGTGACGATGGTGTTGGCGATATGCACCTTCCTGGCTACCAATCTTTTTGCCAACCGCCATTATTGGAAAGAGATATTTTGGCCCGAAGTGCCTCTATGGCTAAAGGCCCCACTGCCCATAATGCCTGTTATAGAGATTTTCGGTATGTTTACCAAGCCAGCAGCATTGACGGTGCGTCTCTTCGCCAACATGATGGGCGGTCACATGATAGTGATTACACTTACCTTGCTAATTTTCATCTTCTCGGCAATCAACCCTGTAGCCGGAGGAGCAGCAACGGTTGTGTCGTTGATATTTTCAATCTTCATGTTGTTGATAGATGTGCTTGTAAGCTTTATCCAGGCATATGTGTTTACGATGTTGTCAACGATATTTATCGGGTTGGCAAACGAAGAGCATCATTCACATGAAGATAAAGAGGAAAAGCAGGTGACAGAATAATTGATAATTAAATAAATAACTAAATAAAACAAGAAATTATGTTTGGATTATTAGCAGAAATCGCTCCCGTGTTGGGACTCGGCGCCTCAATCGGCGCAGCAATTGCAGCAATTGGCGCAGGTATCGGTATAGGTAAAATCGGTGCAGCCGCTATGGAAGCTATCGCACGACAGCCAGAAGCTGCCGGCGACATACGAAGCAATATGATTGTGATTGCCGCTCTGGTAGAAGGTGTGGCACTCTTCGCAGTGATTGTCTGCGCACTCTCATTCTTCCTCTAATTAGAAAAAGGCTGATTAAATGGAACTGTTCACTCCCGATTTCGGTCTTGTATTCTGGATGTTTGTGGCTTTCGGCATCCTCTTCCTCGCGTTGTGGAAGTTTGCCTGGCCTGCAATCTTGAAAGGAGTCGACGACCGAGCCGAGTTCATCGACAAGGGTGTGGAATATGCGCAAGCAGCAAAAGAGCAACTTGATAATGCGCGCACCGAGGCCGAATCGTATATCAATGAAGCGCGACGTCAGCAAGCTGAAATGCTACGCGAGGCCGAGAAAATGCAAACACAAATTATCGAGCAGGCTCGCTCTGCCGCACAGGTTGAGGCTCAGAAAGTAATGGATAACGCAAAACTCCAGATTCAGCAACAACAAAAAGAGGCACAACAACAATTCCGCAACCAAGTCAGCAATTTCGCAATAGAAATAGCAGGCAAAATAGTGCATAACCAGTTGCAAAGCGATAATGCGCAGAATGCACTTGTAGATGCTATGCTCGACGAGATTGAAAAGAATAATTAAACTATGGACAACGGACTAATCCCACGGCGATATGCCAAAGCGCTTTATATGACGGGCTTGGAGAAGGGCTCCAACGAAGCTATCTATGAGTTGATGCAGCGTGTCGATTCCAATTTTGCGCAGCACCCCTCATTGTCGGCAACGGTAGCCAATCCTTTTGTAGGCGAGTCGGACAAAGTGCAGTTATTGGTGACAGCAGCCGGAGAAAGCGATAATGCGCTATATGGCGATTTCCTCAAGTTGCTGTCGCAGAACGGGCGCTTGGATATGGCATGGGATATAGCCCGCGCTTTTGTTGATATTTATCGTAGACAGAACAATATCTACCGCGTAACAGTAGTAAGTGCCACGACGTTGGGCACTGCGGAGAAAACGCGTATTGAGAGTTTCGTTTCCGGACATATCGGTAAAGGCAGTGTCGAATATGAATACAAGGTAGATGCCTCGTTAATAGGAGGTTTTACCATAACCGTCAATTCCGAGCGTCTCGACGTATCTGTTGCCAGCCAGCTGAAACAGTTGAGGCTACAGTTACTCGGCTAAACAACAAACCAACCATTGTAAAACGCAAGTTCACGCAAGCAAATGATAAATCCCAGCGAGATTTCAGAAGTATTGAAGCAACAGCTTGAAAACGTCAATTCAAAAGTAGCCTTTGAAGAGGTAGGAACCGTTCTTGAAGTTGGCGACGGCGTTGCACACGTCTATGGCCTCGACAATGTCGGCGCAAACGAACTGGTAGAGTTTGAAAACGGTGTAAAAGGAGTAGCAATGAACCTTGAGGAGAGTAACGTTGGTGTCATTCTCCTTAATAGCGTAGATAAAGTTACCGAGAATATGACCGTTCGACGTACCGGCGAGATAGCCTCAATCCCCGTGGGCGAAAGTTTGCTGGGACGTGTCATCAACATTCTTGGCGAGCCCATCGATGGTCGCGGACCTATAGGCGGCGACCTTATCCGCCTGCCACTGGAGCGCAAAGCCCCCGGTGTAATATATCGTCAACCGGTAACACAGCCGTTACAGACGGGCCTTAAGGCAATAGATGCGATGGTTCCTATAGGTCGCGGACAGCGCGAGCTTATTATCGGCGACCGCCAGATAGGTAAGACAGCAATCGCAATTGATACGATTATCAATCAGCGCAAGGAATTCGAAGCCGGTAAGCCGGTATATTGTATCTATGTAGCGATAGGGCAGAAAGCCTCGTCGGTAGCTTCTATCGTTGAGACATTGCGTCAAAACGGAGCCATGGACTATACGGTAGTTGTGGCAGCAACAGCTTCGGAATCGGCCGCTATGCGTTACTTTGCACCTTTTGCCGGAGTTGCTATCGGTGAATATTTCAGAGATACCGGACGTGATGCTCTAATCGTATACGATGACCTATCGAAACAGGCCGTAGCTTACCGCGAAGTATCGCTCATCTTAAAGCGACCGTCGGGCCGTGAGGCATATCCCGGTGATATCTTCTATCTGCATTCAAGATTGCTTGAACGTGCCGCAAAGATTATCAACAACCAGGAGGTGGCATCACAAATGAACGACCTACCGGCGCCGCTCAAGCCCATGGTAAAGGCAGGCGGCTCGTTGACAGCGCTTCCTATTATAGAGACGCAGGCGGGCGACGTTTCGGCGTATATCCCAACTAATGTGATTTCTATTACCGATGGCCAGATATTCCTCGAGACAGCACTATTCAATCGCGGTATCCGTCCGGCTATCAACGTAGGTATCTCGGTGTCGCGTGTTGGTGGTAACGCACAGGTGAAAGCCATGAAAAAAGTGGCAGGTACGCTCAAAATCGACCAGGCACAGTTCCGCGAGTTAGAGTCGTTTACCAAATTCGGCGGCGATATGGATGCCGTTACCGCACGTGTCATCGATAAAGGACAGAAAAACGAGCGCCTGCTGATACAGCCGCAGTATCGTCCTATGCCAGTCGAACAAGAAATTGCGATAATATATTGTGGAGTAAACGGTTTGCTCGAAAACATACCATTGTCGAAGGTTGCCGATTTTGAGAAACAATATCTGCAGTTGCTCCAAGCAAAACACGCCGACGACGTTCTTGCCGAATTGGCGCAAGGAAAACTTACCGACGACGTAGCAGCGAAACTGACAGCAGCCGCAAAAGACGTAGCAGCACGATTTCAGTAATAAATATACACAAGTATTAAATGGCGACATTACGAGAACTTAAAGGCCGAATCGGCTCCGTAGCATCTTCAGAGAAGATAACGGGAGCAATGAAAATGATTTCATCTGCCAAAATGCACAAGGCAGAGGGAGTCTTGCGGCGTCTGTTGCCATTCCGTGAGTGCGTTCAGACTATTATCGGCAATTTGTTGTCATCGGATGCAGCCGTTAGCTCGGCCCTCACACAAGCACCGGTGGCAGTTAATCGAGTAGGAATAGTAGTATTCGGCAGCGATGACGGCTTATGTGGCGCCTACAATGTGAATATCTTCAAAGGGATGCTCGATACCATTGCCGGCCTCCGCAAAGAGTTAGGCGAAGGTCTCGAAATCGAGATAATCACCGTAGGTAAGAAAATGTATAAAGCGGTTGAAAAAATATCTATATCGGATTCGAAAATAGAATTAAAGCCGTATAGCGGTATTGACTCGAAAAGCGAAGGCGATTCTGTTAAGGAGTTTGCACAGTATTTAGAGCATCGCTTCTTGACGGGCGACCTTGGCCGAGTGCTATTACAATATATGCACTTCCATTCGGCAGGCAAGCAGCGGCTCAAGTCGGACACCTATCTGCCGGTATCGCAAGAAGTGCTCTCGTCGACCTCCGGCAAAAATAAAGGAGGACGTCCATATCTATTTGAGCCGGATGCCGCTACGATTTTTGCTACGGTGCTACCGATGTATCTGTTGTCGGTACTGCAGGAAGCCTTTGCGCAAAATCGCGCAAGCGAGCAGGCTGCCAGGGTGATGGCAATGCAAAGTGCCAATGACAATGCACAGAAGTTGCTTGAACAATTACAACTCGAATATAATAAATTACGTCAACAGAGTATTACAACGGAGTTGCTCGACATTGTCGGCGGCCAGATACGCGATTGACACAATATATAGAAATAACAGAACTAATACTCAAACGAACAAATGGGTAGTGTAAAAGAATATTTTTCATCGTTAGGCTATGGTATAGCAAGCCTGCTAAAGGGCATGAAGGTTACCGGGAAAGAGTTTATAACTCCTAAGATTACCGAGTGCTATCCCGAAGATCGCCTTACACTCAAAGCGGCCGACCGATTCCGTGCCGAATTAAAGTTCATATACGATGACGAAGGCAACCACAAATGTATAGCCTGTGGCAATTGTGAACGTAATTGTCCGAACGGCACTATTACCATCGAGACGAAGATGGTAACGACTCCGGCCGGAACGAAGAAGAAAAAACTCGACAAGTATCTATACGACTTGGGTAGTTGCACATTCTGTCAATTGTGTGTAACCAATTGCCCGACCAATGCTATCGAGTTCAGCAACGACTTCGAGCAGGCAGTATTTACACGTTCGAAGCTTGTGAAGCTTCTCAACTACTTGCCTGAGAAACCGGAGCCGGAACCGACCCCCGAGGAATTGGCCCGTATCGAAGCTGAAAGACAAGCAAAGATAGCCGAAGCTAAGGCGAAAGCGGCAGCAGCGAAGGCAGCCAAAGAAGCGGCCGAAAGCAATGCTGAAAGTGCAGCTCCGTCAGAAACTCCGACAGAAAACAACGAAGAAAATAAATAAACCTAAATATGGAATCACTTGGAAGTTTAATATTGTATTTTATCGTCGCTTTGTCGATGATAGTCTTCTCTGTGATGGCAGTGACAACGCGCAAGATATTGCGTGCGGCCACCTATCTCCTATTCACCCTGTTTGCCGCCGCTGTGGTCTACTTCATGCTCGATTATGAGTTTCTTGGCGCGGTGCAGATAGCCGTATATGCAGGAGGTATAGTAGTGCTGTTTGTCTTCGCCATTCTACTTACCAGCCGTCCCGGTGATAATACCGAGCGACTGACCTCAAAATCGCGCTTGTTGGGTGCAATAGCCGCCGTAGCGATGCTTGTCGTAGCAGGCTATGCTTTGGTGAGCCGCACGATGGTTGCTTTCGCAGCCAAGCCGGCCATGGAAGCTCCCGATATGGACGCTGTCGGTACCGCGTTGTTGGGGACCGGCCATGGGCAGTATCTATTGCCGTTTGAGGCTGTAAGTATTCTTCTACTCGCATGTATAATAGGTGGCGTAGTCGTTGCCCGTAAACGTTGATGATTATGGAAATAACAGCTATATACTATCTCGTTCCCGCTCTGATAATGTTCTGCTGCGGTGTTTACGGCTTCATTACGCGTAAGAATATGATTGCGATGCTAATATCGCTTGAACTTATGCTCAATGCTGTCGATATTAATTTCGTTGTCTTCAATCGATTTTTCTATCCGGAGCAAATGGAGGGTATGTTCTTTACCCTATTTGCAATAGCAATAGCAGCTGCCGAAACGGCATTGGCAATCGCAATTATAATCAACATATTCCGAGCCGCAAAGAATATCGATGTGCGCTCTCTTAACGAAATGAAATTTTAAGCGCTATGGACATTATAATACCAATTCTGATTCTTGCCATACCGCTCTTTATGTTCATCTTCCTTGGCCTTTGTGGCATGAAGATGAGTTATAAATTGGCAGGTACGCTTGGCACATTGGGTATGGGCACAGTCCTGGTGCTTTCATACCTCACCGCATTTACATATTTCTTCAGCGGTGCTCCCGAGTTTATTAACGCGGCCGGCGAGCGGCTACAGTATCTGGTATTTGACCAGACATGGTTGGCCTTCACCGAGAAACTCGTTATAAAACTTGGCTTCCTACTCGACCCCATATCGGCGATGATGCTCGTGGTGATAACTACGATATCGTTTATGGTGCATCTCTACTCTATGGGTTATATGCGCGACCATCACGGCGTGTATGAGCGCGGTTTTCAGCGTTTTTACGCATTTCTATCGCTCTTTACATTCTCGATGCTCGGTCTTGTTGTAGCTCCTAATATTTTCCAGATGTATATTTTCTGGGAGCTTGTAGGTGCTTCATCTTACCTTTTGATTGGTTTTTATTACACCAAGCCGTCGGCTGTTTCAGCCTCGAAAAAGGCGTTTATCGTTACGCGATTTGCCGACCTCGGATTCCTTATCGGTATTTTAACACTCTCGTACTATACCGGAACGTTTAACTTTACCGAGCTCACGTCGATACCTGTAGAAGGAATGACGAATGTGTTCCAGGTTAGCGGCAACACTGCCGAAGGCGTACGCTCGATATTTGCCAACAGTGCAGCTCCGGTCTTTATGGGCGGCTCTGTGCTCACGTGGGCTTTGGTTCTCATCTTTATGGGCGGTATGGGTAAGTCGGCTATGATGCCGCTACACATCTGGTTGCCCGATGCAATGGAAGGCCCAACCCCTGTTTCGGCACTTATCCACGCAGCCACGATGGTTGTTGCCGGTGTTTACTTGGTAGCACGTCTGTTCCCGCTCTACTTAATGGAAGAGACCTCGCTTGTTATCATAACAGTAGTCGGCGCTCTCACTGCCTTGTATGCCGCTATGGTAGCATGTGTACAGATAGACATCAAGCGTGTGTTGGCATTCTCGACCATTTCGCAGATAGCGTTTATGATGGTGTCACTTGGCGTCGCACGTCCGGAGTTCCATCATGGACTTGGCTATATGGCATCTATGTTCCATCTCTTTACGCATGCAATGTTCAAGGCCTTGCTCTTCCTTGGAGCCGGTGCTCTGATACACGCAGTAGGGTCGAACGACTATACGGCTATGCATGGTCTGCGTAAGCATATGCCTATCACGCACATAACATTCTTAATCGGGTGTTTGGCAATAGCAGGTATAATACCCTTTGCCGGATTCTTCTCTAAAGATGAAATCTTGAGCAGCTGCAACGAATATAGCTGGGTAGCATATCTGTGGATGTCGCTTGTAGCAGGTATGACGGCATTCTATATGTTCCGTCTTTACTATCTTATCTTCTGGTGGAAAGAGCATAAAGTTCACGAAGGCCATCACGCACCTCACGATCAAGCATGGACAATGACCTTGCCGCTCGTACTCCTTGCCGCTATTTCGTGTGTGGCAGGTTTTATACCTTTCGGCAATTTTGTTACATGGAATGGCCATGCCTACGATTTTATGGCTCATTTCAATTGGTCGGTAGCCACAGTAAGCTTGGTTGTAGCTCTTGTAGGTATAGGCTTGGCAACGGTGATGTACCGCAAAGAGAATGAGTTGCCTGCGAAGTTCCGCAGAGCACTACCGACATTGTGGACATGGTGCTACAAGCGTTTCTACTGGGATGAACTTTACATTTTCATTACGCACAAGATAATATTCAACTGCATAAGTCGCCCATTGGCATGGTTTGACCGTCATATAATCGATGGGACGATGGATGCTTTTGCAACGCTTACCAACAAAGCTTCGGAGGCAATCAAGCCCTTGCAATCGGGACAGATACAGATGTATGTATGGTACTATCTCATCGGCGCCCTTGCAATAGGAGCAATAGCAGTTGCCTGTCTAATCTGATCTATCACAAACGGTATAAATGCTTAAAATCAGTAATTAATTATGTTTTCCGATACATATATATTATTATACTTTGTAGCAATTCCGCTACTAATGCTTGCGGGAGTAGCACTATGTCGTAATATCCGACAGATACGCACCGTTGCCGTGATAGGATCTACCGCGCTAATAGCGTTGTCGGTAGTAGTGCTGTTGCGATATCTCAACCTGCGCTCGGGCGGAGATATGTCTCCAATGCTATTTGTGAATTCGTGGACGTGGTTTGAGCCCTTGCATATCAACCTTGCTATCGGTGTCGATGGCATCTCTATAGCAATGCTCTTGTTGTCGTCGATAATCCTCTTCACGGGTTCTTTTGCGTCGTGGACAATAGAGCAGCCTAAAGAGTTTTTCTTGTGGTTGATACTCTTGTCGACCGGTGTGTTCGGTTTCTTCATATCAGTCGATATGTTCACTATGTTTATGTTCTACGAAGTGGCGCTCATCCCGATGTATCTTCTTATCGGTGTTTGGGGCTCAGGACGTAAGAACTACTCGGCAATGAAGTTGACCTTGATGCTTATGGGCGGCTCGGCCTTCTTAATGCTCGGCCTCATCGGCATATATTATCACTCGGCACCAGCAGGCTCTCCGCTTACATGGAACATCTTAGAGATAGCATCGTATAACGCTATACCGCAAAATTGGCAGTATTTCCTATTCCCGATGACCTTTGTAGGCTTCGGAGTTTTAGGAGCTATGTTCCCATTCCACACGTGGAGCCCCGACGGTCACGCATCCGCTCCGACAGCAGTGTCAATGCTCCACGCCGGTGTGTTGATGAAACTTGGAGGATATGGCTGCTTCAGAGTAGCGATATATCTGATGCCGTTTGCGGCTAAAGAACTCGCGTGGATTTTCCTAATCCTAACCGGAATCTCAGTGGTATATGGAGCCTTCTGTGCATGTGTTAAGACCGACCTGAAATATATTAATGCGTATTCATCGGTATCGCACTGCGGCTTAGTGCTCTTTGCAATACTTATGCTCAACACCACGGCAATGACAGGCGCTATTATGCAGATGCTTTCACATGGTTTGATGACGGCCCTCTTCTTTGCCTTAATCGGTATGATTTACGGACGTACGCACACTCGCGAAATAACACAGATGGGCGGTATGATGCAGATTTTGCCTTACCTCTCGGTATGCTATGTTATTGCAGGTATGGCCTCTCTCGGCTTGCCGGGTCTCAGCGGTTTTGTTGCCGAAATGACCATATTCGTTGGGTCGTTTAAGGCTGGTATGGCCGACTACCTTGCAGGTGCCGGATCGCTCCGCCTTGTGTTTACGATAATAGCATGTTGCTCAATAGTTATAACAGCGGTGTATATCCTCCGTGTTGTCGGTAAATTGCTACTCGGCCCGGTACAGGACGAACATCATCGCCAGCTTACCGATGCGACATGGTGGGAACGCACTGCTACAGCTACTCTTATTCTCTGCGTAGCTGCCATAGGATGCTTCCCCGACTTTTTCAATAACTTGATTAACACCACCTTCAGCCCTGCGATTTTCGCTGTGCTCGGTATGTAACCCTTTAAGGATAAATTGCAATGGATTATTCGCAGTTTTTGTCTATGAAACAAGAGATTGCCTTATTGGTAGTCTTTGTCTTGGTGTTCTTTTACGACACCTTTATGCCGAAATCTACTCAGAAAGGCCTTCCGGTCTTTACCATAGTGCTGACCTTGCTGGCCACCGTAGCGGGATTCTGTACTTGCTGCCTTGGCACAGCCGATAGCGTAGTATCATTTGCAGGCATGTATGAAACGACCCCTGTAATAGCCGCCATCAAGGGTATCTTAAATGTAGGTGTTGTTATAGTGCTAATACAATCGATAAAATGGGCCGGCAGCGACAGTATGGTAGTTCGTCGCGGCGAGTTCTATGAGTTACTACTAACCACGTTGTTTGGTATGTATCTGATGATATCGGCGCGCCACTTCCTTCTCTTCGTCATAGGTCTTGAGTGTGCGTCGTTGCCGCTTGCTGCTATGGTTGCACTTGATAAATATCGCTATGAGAGCCATGAAGCTGCAGTGAAATATATCTTAACGGCGGTGTTCTCCTCGGCAATATTTATGATGGGACTATCATTTGTATATGGCCTGACAGGTTCGCTTTATTTCGAAGATATCTATTTTGCCCTAACGGGTAAGATGTCGACATTACTTGTTGTAGCCCTCACCTTCGTAATATCCGGTATCGGCTTCAAGCTGTCGCTTGTTCCGTTCCATTTGTGGACGGCCGACGTATATCAAGGCGCGCCAACAACGGTTACTTCCTATCTATCTGTAATATCGAAGGGCGCAGCAGCATTTGCCTTCCTCGTGATATTAGCGCAGGTCTTCGGCTCATTATATAGCGAAGTGTGGGAGGGAATCCTTTATGCGCTTATCATCCTGACGATAACAGTCGGTAACCTCTTTGCTATTCGGCAGCGTAATATGAAACGCTTCCTTGCGTTCTCTTCAATCTCACAGGCCGGTTATATAATGCTTGGAGTGATAGCATATAATACCATGGGTATGGCAGCGCTGATGTACTACATTTTGGTTTACATCTTCTCTAATCTTGCCGCGTTTGGTGTTATATCTGCAATAGAGAATGCCACGGGCAAGGTGTCGATGGATGACTATAAGGGCCTTTATCGCACCAATCCTCGCCTCTCATTCTGTATGATGTTAGCCATGTTCTCCTTGGCCGGCATACCTCCCTTCGCCGGATTTTTCTCTAAATTCTTCATCTTTACGAGTGCTATAAATAATGGCAGCATAGCGATATATGTGTTGGTGCTTATCGCCCTTATCAACACAATCATTTCGCTCTACTACTATCTCCTCGTGGTAAAAGCTATGTTTATAAGTGAAGATGAATGTGTGATACCGCATTTCCGTTCTGCTTGCAGCGAGCGTATCGGGTTGTGGATCACCGTAGCCGGAATAATATTGCTTGGTATTGTTAGCTGTTTCTACAGCAGCCTGCTCGATATGGCATCGGTAAGTTCAATCGGCATGTATTTCATCGGATAGAATTTTGAAATAGCAAAAGCAATTTTGCCCAAAATATAAAAACGGCGGCGTGGTAGAAAATACCGCGCCGCTGCTTTGTTCTATTGTAAAAGGTTGTTATTCTTTTGTTCCGTAGGCTAAATCGCCGGCATCGCCAAGGCCGGGCACGATATAGCTGTGAGCGTTTATTTCGGGGTCAATGACGCCCACCCATAGTTCCGCGTCTTTAGGCAAGACAGAGTCCATGAATTCGACAGCCTGTTTCGACGCTATCACAGAAGCGATGTGAATTTTACCGGGCACGCCTTTAGTGAGTAGGGCTTTATAGCTTAATTCCATCGACGATCCTGTTGCGAGCATTGGGTCGCAAAGAATCAGCGTTTTGCCATCGATACGCGGCGAGGCGAGATATTCAATGCAGATGTCGAAGTTTTCGTTGTCGGTGTATTTTCGGTAAGCCGAAACGAATGCGTTTTCGGCATTGTCGAAATAGCGAAGGAAGCCTTGGTGGAAGGGGACTCCGGCTCTGAATATGGTAGCCAGCACAATGTCGTCGGCTATAACATCACATTTAGCATCGACGCCGAGAGGTGTTGTGATATCTTCTTTGCGATATTGCAGTTCTTTGCTAATCTCATAGGCAAAAATCTCACCAAGCCTCTCTAAATTGCGGCGAAAACGCAGTCTATCGCTTTGCACCGAAGTGCTACGCATCTCGGAGAGATATTGGCTAACGACCGAAGGTCTTAGAGCAAATTCATGGATTATCATATAAAGTTATTTTGAGTATTATATTAGTAGTTGTATTTAATGTCCCAAAGGAAAAGGGCTTCACCGGGCATCGAAGTGCCAGCCGCGCACCTGTCGTATTCATGTAAAATGTCGACCACGTTTTCAGGCGTCATTTTACCACGGCCCACGTCGACGAGCGTTCCAACGACGGCGCGTACCATATTGCGCAGAAAACGGTCGGCGCAAATCTCAAAATACCATTGGTTCGATTCAGAGCCGTTTACGCGCCGCCAACTGGCACTACGAAGGTCGCAGATATTTGTCTTTACGTCGGTGTGCAGTTTTGAGAACGACGTAAAGTCGCGTCGCCCGAGCAGAAGAGACGCGGCATAGTTCATAGCGTCGAAATCGAGGTTAGAAGGCGAGAACCACGACAATTTACCTACGAAGGGACTTTTACGAGTATGGACGAAATAGCGGTAGGAGCGTTCGGTAGCATCGAATCGAGCGTGGGCGTCGGCATGTACGGGCCTAAAGCTTTCAATTGCGATGTGTCGGCCGACCAGGCTGTTAAGCGAACGCATAAATATTGCGTCGCGGGGGTTGATATCATCGTCTAAATCGAGGTGTGCTACCATCATTCGAGCATTGACACCGCTATCTGTTCTCCCGGCCCCTGTTATTGGCGTCTCTTTACGCAAAATCGTAGCCAGAGCATCTTCAATAGTACTTTGAACGCTCACGTCACCGGGTTGTCGTTGCCACCCGTGAAAAGGGCTGCCAAGATAGCTCAGTGTCATGAACCAACGCATGGTATTGCCGTTATTTTTCGAGGTATGTGTAACCGAAAAGGCCTGAGCGATAAGTGCTGATAAAGTCTCTTCCTTCTTCGGGCGTAATAGAACCAGATTTCATCGAAGCCGTAACCCAAGATTCTAAGTTACGTACCAGTTTTTTAGGATTGAACTGCACGTAGTCGAGAACCTCGTCGACTGTTTCGCCTTCAATAATCTGGTCGATTTCGTAGCGGTCTTTATAAACACTTATATGCACGGCGTTAGTGTCGCCGAAAAGGTTGTGCATGTCGCCAAGAATTTCTTGATATGCACCAACAAGGAAAACGCCGATATAGTAAGGTTCGCCTTGCTTTAGCGGATGAACAGGCAGTGATGACGATGTTCCCTGAGCCGATATGAAATTTGCTATTTTGCCGTCGCTGTCACAAGTGATGTCTTGTAAGGTGCATGTGCGCGAAGGCTTTTCGTCGAGGCGCGTAATAGGAATAATAGGGAACAGTTGGTCGATAGCCCAAGAGTCGGGCAATGACTGGAAGAGCGAGAAGTTGCAGAAATATTTGTCGGGAATCATCTTGGCAATCTTTCTCAGATCTTCGGGCGTGTGTTTCATCGACGCTGCTATCTCGCCCACTTCTCGTGCGACGCTCCAGAAAAGTTTTTCAATCTGAGCGCGAGTCTTTAAGTCGAGCATGCCGAGACTGAACAAATCGAGAGCTTCTTCTCTAATCTGTTGCGCATCGTGCCAACTTTCAAAAAGGCGCGAAGAGTCGAGATTGTCCCAGATATCGTATAGTTCGCGAGTTAGTTCGTGCGCGTCGTCTTCAATCTCTTGCGATTCTTTCCAAATAGGCAGTTGGGCCGTCTCCAACACCTCAAAAATGAGGATTGAGTGGTGAGCAGTCAAAGACCGTCCGCTTTCGGTGATGATATTCGGATGCTTTAGGTTGTTTTTCGTGCAAGCGTCGACGATAGCATATACTGCATCGTTGGCATATTCTTGAATAGAGTAATTCATAGAACTCTCGCTCGAGCTATTACGAGTGCCATCGTAGTCAACACCGAGACCACCTCCGATGTCGATAAAATCGACATCGAAGCCGAGTTTCGATAATTGCACATAGAATTGCGTAGCCTCACGGAGAGCGTTTTTAATAACGCGAATTTTATTTATCTGGCTTCCGATATGGAAATGGATAAGTTTTAGGCAATCTTTAAGGTCGCGTCGCTCAAGAATGTCGAGTGCTTCCAGTAGCTCTGAAGAGTTAAGACCAAATTTGCTTTGGTCGCCACCGCTTTCGCTCCATTTACCTGAACCAGTGCTCGACAGTTTTATACGGATACCCACATTAGGCTTAACTTTAAGCCGTTTAGCGATGTCGGCAATCATTCTCAGCTCGTTAAGTTTCTCAACAACGAGGTATATACGCCGGCCCATTTTTTGAGCCAACAGCGCCAATTCGATGTAGGCCGCATCTTTATATCCGTTGCAAATAATAAGCGCATTTTCGGCAATGTTAGTTGCTAACACGGCATGGAGCTCAGGTTTCGAACCGGCCTCAAGTCCTATATTGAATTTTTTGCCATAGCTTACAATTTCTTCCACGACCTGTCGCATTTGATTCACCTTAATAGGGTAAATCATATAGTTTTGAGCTTCGTAATCGTATTGCGAAGCGGCATCTTTGAAGCAATTGGAAATTTTTTCGATACGATTGTCGAGGATGTCGGGAAATCTCAGCAACACCGGTGCCGAAACGTCGCGAACTTGGAGCTCATCCATAACGTCTTTAAGGTCGACCGAAGCGTAACCCTTTCTGGGGCTCACCACAACGTGCCCTTTCTCGTTTACCGAAAAGTAATTCCGGCCCCAGCCGGTGATGTTGTACAGCTCTTCGCTGTCTTCAATGCGCCATTTTCTCATTAGCGTATCTTATTAAATAATTATTAATCGAAAGCACCGGAAATAGATTCAGCCACAGTTTCGTCTTCGTCGTCCGGGGCAAAATCGCTGTGGCAAAGGTCGATTCCTTGCGGGAAGTCGAATACGGCGTTTTGTGAATACGGCAGAGATTTGTCTGCGTATACCTTCGAGATGTATAAACCGTATATCGGGAGCGCCATCGAAGCTCCTTGACCTTGAGCCATATTGTTGAAGTGGATATAACGGTCTTCGCCTCCTACCCACGTTCCAGAAACTAAGTCGGGTGTAAATGCCATAAACCAGCCGTCGGCATTGTCGTTGGTGGTTCCGGTTTTGCCACCGGTCTGAGCGGTAATATTGTAAGGAGCACGACGTAGGCGATTACCCGTACCGCTGTCGACAACGTTTAGCAGTAACGAAAGAATGCGCCAATATCCTTTTTGAGTAATTACTTCGGTCTGTGATGGAGCGAAGTCGCTTATCACATTACCATTGGCGTCAGCGATAGCAGTGACGAAAATAGGGTCGGAGCGCATGCCTTTGTTTGCAAAAGCGCTGTAAGCCGTAACCATCTCTTTAATAGAGACTTCAGCCGGCCCGAGGCATAACGATTTCACCGCCGGCAATTTATTAGTAATACCGTAGGAATGCATGCGTTTTACCAATTCGGCCGGGCTCAACCTATCCATAATACGCGCCGAAATCCAGTTGTTGGAGTTAGTGAGGGCCCACCGTAGGTCAACCATTTCGCCTACGCGAGCGTTGCTGGCATTACGCGGTTGCCAAATGCGGCCGTTTTCGTCGTAAAGCGTAGGCTGCTCGTTAAGCATCATAGTGCAAGGGGTGAAGTCGTCGGTCTCAAGAGCGTAAGTGTAGAGGAAGGGTTTGATAGTCGACCCAATCTGTCGGCGTCCGGTCGACACCATATCGTATTGGAAGAACCTGAAATCGGGTCCTCCAACATAAGCTTTCACAAAGCCAGTATTGGGGTCCATCGACATAAATCCGGTACGCAAGAAAGATTTAGTATAAAGCAGAGAGTCGAGCGGCGACATAATAGTGTCGATCGGACCGTCATAGCTGAAAACAGTCATTTCGACAGGGCTGTCGAACTCGTCTTTCAGTTCTTCGTCTTTCAGACCTCTCAGACGAGCAATTCGACCTCGTTCACTTTGCTTGATGGCGTTGTTGATAAGTTTCTGTCGCATGGCGTCGGAGAGCTCGGCCCGATTAGAAGTGTACGGCGCTGTTGCCGATCCCCGTTTTTCGCGGAAGAATTGAGCTTGTAGCGCTTCCATGTGTTCTCTAACAGCATCTTCGGCATATCTCTGCATGCGAGAGTCGATAGTGGTGTATATCTTGAGGCCGTCGTTGTAAATGTCGTATTTTGTTCCGTCGGGTTTCCTTGTCTTTTCAATCCAACCAAACAGAGGATTAATCTCCCAAGCGATAGAGTCGTCGACATAACGTTGTTGGTCCCATGAAGGATAGTTTTTTCTGTCGGGTTTCTTCGCAGTGAGGATGTGACGCAGTTCTTCGCGGAAATAAGGCGCAAGCCCGTCTTTGTGGTCGACGCGTTGAAAATCGAGTGTCAGTGGTTGCTCTTTCAGGCGTTTTAACTCATCTTTAGTGAGCATGTCGGCCTTGAACATTTGTTCTAATACAACATTACGTCGCAGGCGTGTGCGCTCGTGTTGACGTATAGGGTTGTAATATGCCGGATTCTTAACCATGCCGACCAAAGTGGCGGCTTCGAGAGTATCGAGCTCGGCTGCCGTTTTGTTGAAATAAACTTTAGCGGCGCTCTTTATGCCCACAGCGTTATACAGGAAGTCGAACTGGTTTAGGTACATCTTGAGAATTTCTTCTTTAGAGTAGTACCGTTCGAGTTTGATAGCAATCATCCATTCGATAGGTTTTTGAGTGGCACGCGAAAAAATGCTTTTTGAAGGTGGCGTGTAAAGTTGCTTTGCAAGTTGCTGAGTAATAGTAGAGCCACCGCCCGAGTTTTTGTTTTGCAGCAAAATGGTTTTCACCATAGCACGGAAAATAGCCCTCACGTCAATACCGGAGTGGTCGTTGAAACGCGCGTCTTCAGTAGCGATAAGAGCGTCTACCACCGATGGCGAAATTTCGTCGAAATCGGCATATACTCTATTTCCCGTATTGCGGAAGTATCGGCCGAGTTCAACGCCATCGGAAGTGTACATTACAGAAGCAAATTTATCTTGAGGATTTTTAAGTTCTTCAACGGGCGGCATAAAACCTATTTCGCCGTTGTATATCAGTAGGAAGAAACCACCGATAAAAAGAGTGAAAAAGACAAACGCAATCCACAACACTTTGATGGTGGTAGCTACCCATTTTCCGTGAGAATTATTCGACGGGGTGTTTTTTTTAGCTCCTGGAGTCATTGTCTGATAAAAAAACGTGATAGATAGAGTACAAAATTACTCATTTTTTGTTGTTCTAACAAAAATGATTAAATTTGCAGTCGAAAAACTGTTGCCCGAATGGTGGAATGGTAGACACGAGGGACTTAAAATCCCTTGGCCATTACGGCTGTGTGGGTTCGAGTCCCACTTCGGGTACAATAAGAAATCGGTGCTGACATGTGCCGATTTTTTGGCTAAATATCAATCGTTGAACGAAACAAAAAATCATATGGAATTTGAATATAGGCCACAAGGCACTTGCTCCCAGCAGATACATTTTGAGATAGATGAGCAAGGATTAATGCATAACATACGCTTTTACGGAGGTTGCCCCGGTAATACGGTAGGCCTAACGATGTTAGCCGAGGGAATGAACGCCAGAGATGTTGCCACACGATTACGCGGAACAGATTGCCGCGGCCGCGGCACGTCGTGTCCCGATCAATTTGCGATAGCAATAGAGCACGCCTTGGCTACAATTGATTCAAAAAAAGAATGAAGTTACCGATTAGACTGTTCTAAAAAGTTAAAATAGAAAAAGCAAATTTTTGACTCAATTTTAAGGGATAATTATTAGAGAAAAATTTGTAACTTTGAGCATCCGTTTATCGCGGGTGCTCATTGTTTGTAATACTTCCTTGATAGCTAAATATATGTCGAAATTTGTACACTTGCACGTCCATACGTCGTATTCAATACTTGACGGATTATCATCAGTGTCGAGCCTGGTAAAAAAGGCCGTTGCCGATGGTATGCCGGCGTTAGCAATTACAGACCACGGGAATATGTTTGGCGTAAAAGCATTCTTTAATGATATAAAGAAGCATAACGGCAAGGTTAAAGAAGCGGTAAACAAAGCCAAGGCAGCGCTTGCCGCGGCAGAAGAAAGCGGCGACCCCGCCGCAATAGAGGACGCCAAAAATCAAATAGCGGCGGAGAGCAAAAAGCATCTTAAACCTATTATCGGTTGTGAGATGTATGTTGCTCAGAACACGATGTATGAGCATGTCGATAAAAGAGATACGGGCCGCCACCTTGTCGTTCTCGCTAAAAATGAAAAAGGGTATAAAAATCTCATCAAGTTGGTGTCGAAAGCCTGGACTGACGGCTTTTATTCTCATCCACGAACTGATAAGGCTTCGCTTGCGGCGCATCGCGAAGGTTTGATAGTGTGCTCGGCATGTCTTGGCGGTGAAGTACCGCGCTTGCTCAGCGCCGGTAACTACGAAGAGGCCGACAAGGCTGTTGCATGGTGGAAAGAGACGTTTGGTGAAGACTATTACATTGAGTTGCAACGCCATAAGGCAACTGTTCCACGCGCCAATCACGACACCTATAAGTCGCAGAAAGCTATAGAGTCTCAATTAATAGAATTGGCAGGAAAGCATGGCGTAAAGGTTATGGCGACCAACGATGTGCATTTTGTAGACGAGGCCGATGCGGAGGCACACGACAGATTGATCTGCCTGTCGACCAACAAGTATGTAAATGACGAGAACCGCATGCTATATTCAAAGCAGGAGTGGTTCAAGACGTCGAACGAAATGGCTCAAGTTTTCTCCGATATGCCTGAAGTGTTGGCAACGACGCTTGAAATAGCCGATAAGGTAGAGGAGTACGACATAGACCACGCTCCGATTATGCCCAATTTCGCAATACCTGCTGAATTTGGTACGGAAGAGGAGTATCGGCAGCGTATAACGGAGCAAGAACTCTTCGATGAGTTTACACGTGACGAGAACGGAAATGTAGTGATGAGTGAAGAAGAAGGACGGGAGACGATAGCTCGCCTTGGTGGCTACGAAAAGTTATATAGAATAAAATTCGAGGCCGACTATTTGCGAAAAATCACCTACGAAGGGGCTGCACGCCGCTATCCTATGCCACTTTCGAAAGAAGTCGATGATAGAATCCGCTTCGAGCTTCATATAATGAAGACGATGGGCTTCCCGGGCTACTTCCTCATAGTAGAAGATTTTATCCGTGTAGGCCGCACGATGGGCGTGAGCATAGGGCCTGGTCGAGGGTCGGCGGCAGGCTCGGTTGTGGCATATTGCTTGGGAATAACGCAAATAGATCCGTTAAAGTACGATCTCCTCTTCGAACGCTTCCTCAATCCCGACCGTATCTCATTGCCTGATATCGACGTCGACTTTGACGATGACGGTCGCGAGTTGGTGCTTAATTACGTGACAGAACGCTATGGTGCGGCAAATGTTGCCCATATTATCACATATGGCACCATGGCGGCGAAGATGGCAATAAAAGATGTTACTCGAGTGATGAATCAGCCGATAGCGACAGGCAACAGGTTATCGAAGCTCATACCTAAGCATATGCCTCTCGACCCGAACGATCCATCGAAAGAGTTGACACTCAATCTCGCCAATTGTATCAAGTATCTGCCGGAGTTTAAGGAAGAAATGGAACGCGACCCGGCTGTTGCCGATATTATGACCTATGCCGAAAAGCTTGAAGGCTCGATACGTAATGTTGGCGTCCATGCTTGTGGAGTCATAATATGTCGTGATGATATTACCGATTGGGTGCCTGTCAGTACGGCACAAGATAAGAATGACGACAGGATACTTGTAACGCAATATGAGGGGCGTGTGATAGAGGATACCGGTCTTATCAAGATGGACTTCCTCGGCCTGAAAACCCTTTCTATAATTCGCGATGCCGTTGCTAATGTTAAACGATCCTACGGCATAGACCTCGATATTGACAATATACCCATCGACGACCCTAAGACATACGAGCTATATAGCCGCGGCGCAACGGTTGGTACATTCCAATTTGAGTCGCCTGGAATGCAACGTTATTTGCGCGAGCTTAAGCCCACCGTGTTTGAAGACCTGATAGCGATGAATGCGTTGTATCGGCCCGGTCCTATGGAAAACATACCCAGCTTTATAGCGCGTAAACACGGTCGCGAGCCTATCATGTACGATATACCCGAAATGGAGGTGTATCTCAAGGATACGTATGGCATTACGGTGTATCAAGAGCAGGTTATGCTACTATCTCGTCAATTGGCAAACTTTACACGCGGGCAAAGTGATACGCTGCGAAAAGCGATGGGTAAAAAGCTCATTGCGAAAATGAACGAGCTTAAAGGTAAATTCCTGGAGGGTGGACAGACTAACGGGCATAAAGTAGAAGTGCTCGAAAAAATATGGGCCGAATGGGAAAAGTTTGCATCGTATGCCTTCAACAAAAGTCATGCTACGTGTTATAGTTGGGTGGCGTTTCAGACGGGCTATCTGAAGGCTAATTACCCGGCAGAGTTTATGGCCGCCGTCTTGAGCCGCAACCTCGATGATATATCAAAGCTGTCGTTCTATATGGACGAGTGCAAAGCAATGGGCATCGAAGTAAAGGGTCCGGATATAAATGAATCGATAGCGACCTTCAGCGTTAGTTCGCCTCAAGTGATACGCTTCGGGCTATCGGCAATCAAAGGCGTCGGAGCCGATGTTGTGCGCGCTATAGTAGATTCACGCACAGAGGGAGGCAAATTTATCGATATCTACGATTTCGTAGAGCGAGTGCCCTCGTCGGCCATCAATAGACGCGTTTTTGAGAGCCTTGTGCTGGCAGGGGCCTTTGATTGTTTTGAAGGAGTCAAGCGCGAAGACTTTGTGGCAGTAGTAGGGAAACGTGGAGAGACGACCTCGGAGCTGCTGCTGCGGTATGGAGCACAGTGTCAACGAGAAAAGAAACTGTCGGCTACGTCGCTTTTCGGGGACGATGATGAAGAAATTAAGGCAGCAAGTCGACCAAGAATTATGTCGGTACCCCGCTGGGACAACCTTGTGCGGCTCAACAAGGAGCGCGAGTTGGTTGGGATGTATTTGTCGGCGCATCCCCTCGATCCCTATTGGTTGGAGGTGAATCATGGTGTGGAATACACTATTGCCGAGAAAAATGAGATATCATCACCGACGACAAGTCCGGTCGTGTTTGCCGGTATGGTTGTAGAGGTTGAAGACCGAAAAATGGCCACGGGCTCTGTTATGACCATTGTCAAGGTGGAAGACTATACCGGGACGACAGATTTTACCATCTTCGATAAGCAAAAAGCAGAGTTTGGTTACCTATGTGTGCCCGGCACACCTGTTTATGTGGTCGGGTCATGTAAAAATGTGGTAAATCGGTCGACGGGGGTGTCGAATTTGCGATTCAACGTAGACCGCCTTTTGCCCTTAGAAAAATTACGGGGTAGGCTGATAAATGAAATTTCAATCAAAATAGAGCCCTCGGAAATAAGACAGTTGACAGAATTACTTGATAATGCCGATAGCAAACAGGCAACAGCGTCGGCAGAGCAAATGACCCCGGTTGAAATAGTAGTATACGCACCCGAATTGGGCCGAAAGCTCACATTTTCGACATCAATGAAAGTAAATATAAACAGGAAATTCATTGAAGTGCTCAAAGAACTCGGACTCGAATTTAATATAAAACGCAATAATAACCCTTATAAGTAAAGTTTATGGCATTCACATTCACCGATTCAAACGTAAATGAGATAATCGCCGGCGGCCAAGCTGTAGTGATAGATTTTTGGGCTACGTGGTGTGGCCCGTGTGTGGCTATGGCACCCGTAATAGATCAAATAGCAGAAGAATATGAGGGAAAGGTTTTGGTCGGTAAATATAATTGTGACGAAGAAACAGAGTTTTGCAGCGCAGTAGGAATCCGCAGTCTTCCGACAATCTTATTCTTCAAAAACGGACAGCGCACCGATCTACGCCTTGTAGGAGGACAAAAAGCAGATAGTATACGCGCAAAAATAGAGGAGTTGCTTGCACTATAAAGATATCAAATAGTCGATGATCAATATCTATACACCGGCAGAGATAGAGCGTATTGTAGAAGCCACCATAGGGCGGCTCGAAGATATTAGCAAGCTCGATGAGACGCAGAAAGAACTGTGGCTCGGACGGCGAGCGGCATTTATCAATGCAGTGGGCGAAAGCGTTGCTCGCGAGGTTGTAGACCTACGCGGCCACTCAGCCTCTAAGGTGTTGGTCTTTGCAGGCGATGGAATCTGTGGCGCATATGCCATGTCAGCGGCCACGGCGTTGCATGGCAAAGGGTGTAAAGCAAAGGTGGTGCTATTTAATATTGGCGGCAGTGTCCTTAGCGAAGATACCCTATCGGAGCGCGAAAAATTTTTATCGGAAGCCGGTGCAGAATATCTTGAAGAGGTAATAAACCCCGGTTTAGGCTTTACGATGCCGGAGATAGATCGTAGAACAATTCTTGTCGATGGTATCTTTGGGAGTGAGTATAAAAAGCCGCTACGCGGTGGCTATCAGGCCGTAGCTCGGCACATCAACGAGCAGCATGCAAAGGTTATCGCAATAGACTTGCCGTCGGGTATGCTTACCGATATGGGCGTTGGCATGATAAACAGGAATATAGTTCATGCCGATGTGACATTAACCTTAGTAGGCCCAACATTATCTTTCTTTATGCCCGAAAATGCAGAGCTTGTAGGGCAGTGGAAGGTGATAGACACACCTCTCGATAGTGAAGCACTGAAAACAGTTAACCGCACAACGCGTGTGATAGATGCCAAGGCTGTTCGCAGGGTATTGCCCACAAGGAGTGCAATAGCCTCAAAAGCCGACTTGGGTGATGCATTGATATTTGCGGGGTCGTACGGCATGGTTGGGGCAGCGGTACTTGCCACGCGTGCAGCCACTCGCTCGGGTTGTGGCCGCGTAACGTGTTATGGGCCTCGCTGTGCATACGACGTGATGCAAACGTCGGTCCCGTCGGCCATGTTTGCCACAGATGGTAGTGATAGTGAAATACACACATTTGAGAACCTTAAGAATAGTAAGGGCGTGGCCGTAGGTCCGGGGATAGGGACTGCCGAAGATACTATAATAGGGCTCGAGGTGTTCCTTAAGTCGTGTTACGCAACATCAAAATCGTTGATACTCGATGCCGATGCCTTGAACTGTATATCAAAGCGTCCGTCGATGATCGACTTTATTCCGCCGCGTTCGATAATCACTCCTCATGCAGGAGAATTTGACCGCTTATTCGGTCCTCAAACATCCCATTCGTCTCGTGTACTTAAGGCCATAGAAATGGCAGCAAAACATAAAATTATAATAGTGCTAAAGGGCCATAATACACTAACAATCTGGCCTACAGGGGAAATTGTGGTTAATACGTCGGCAACGGAGGCCTTGGCGACAGCCGGAAGCGGAGATGTTCTCACCGGTATCATGGCCGGATTTGTAGCACAGAATCTCCAGCCTGAGATAGCAGCCGTGGCCGCAGTCTACGTACATGGCATAGCCGGGCGTATCGCCTTGCGCGATAATGGTGTGTATGGCACAACGGCCGAAGATGTAGCCGATTCGGTTGGGCTCGCGATAGATTATGTACTAAATCCGCGTACAAATGACGCATAAATATATGATTATGAAAAAGAACCGTATAGTAATGCTGTTGGCGATATTGTCAGTCATTAATATCGTAACTACTGCACAGACATCGCAAAAGCTCTCGGTAGGGAAAGCAAGCGATTATGGCTTGATATATACACTTCCGTTGACGGCATTAGACATATATATTGAGGCAGAGTTGACAGAAGAGCATCCCGGCGATTTCTACAACTATGCCCGCAAGCATCTCAGTATCGATAATGCTATCGTTGCCGATCGACAGTCGGCAAAGATTTTAAGTGTTGTAGTAGTGCCGAAAGGCGTGCCTAATAAAGAAGAGCAATGGCTTGCACAATTCAAAAACGGGACATCGGCATATATGACATTGTCGCCTGATAATATTCCTCTTACAATCAATTGTGAGGCATCGCCGGTGTTGAATCAACCGGCATTGCCTGTTGCAAAAGAAGCGCTTTCCTCGCCCCTTGAAACGCCGGAAGCACAGCAGGCCGTGACCCAGGATATGGCCCGCAGCTCGTCAACGTCGAAAAAAGCCGAGCTTGCCGCTAACCGCATTTTTGAGCTCCGCGAAATGCGTTCGGATATTTTATCGGGTCAAGCAGATAATCCGCCGGCCGATGGTGCGGCAATGAAACTTGTACTCGACAATATAGCAGCCCAAGAGGCTGCCTTGACAGCAATGTTTGCAGGCGTGCGAACGACACGCACTATCGTGGAAAAGGTTAGCTTTGTTCCGGAAGCCAAAGAAGTGAAGGGAAAGGTAATAGCCCGCTTGTCGGTTGTCGATGGCATTGTCGATGCCGACAATCTTGCCGGAGCTCCGATAACAGTTGATATGCGTGTAATAGAAGAAGGAGAACTGCCTCTGAATGAAAAAGGAGAGAAGAAAACGTTTCCAAAGGGCGGTGTGGCATATTGTATCCCGGGGATTGCCGAGATATCGGTATCATACGCCGGTAATAGGATAGCCTCCGAGAAGGTGTCGTTAGCACAACTTGGCGTAGTGTTTGGCTTAAATCCGGCGCTGTTTACCGATAAGAAAGAGCCTTATTCTCTTGTCTTTGACCCGGCAACAGGTGCTGTTGTCAAACTGGAGCCGACACCTTCCAAGTAGGTTGAAAACAAAGATTTAAGGGTTGTATAAATCTTTATTGTAAAAATCCATTATATCGCGAGTCTGTTCGAGAGCCACCGCTGCTTCAGATGATGAATCGATGTTGGCGGCAGCGGTGTATAAGCTGATAGCATCGCTTTTTCGCCCCTCTTTCCAGGCTATTCGGCCGAGCATATATAGGGCCCAGGGGTCGTTGTCGTCGGCACCGGCTTTGAGCAATAGCGATGCTTCCGTCAAATTATTGTTTGCGAATAATTGTTGTATGAGTTCTTTATCCATACCACAAATTTACGATAAAATCGGGTATTTTTACGCCGACAGGTAGCAAAAAAGTTTAGATAGAGTATGATAACACGCATAACATCGCTTGAAATGCCGGAACTCGAAGTGTTTTCGGCCCTCACAGAGGCACAGTTGAGAAATCGTTTAGAGCCGCAAAAAGGACTTTTTATCGCAGAGAGTCCTAAGGTGATAAATGTGGCGATGAATGCAGGGATGGAGCCCGTGGCGCTATTGTGTGAGGAACGTCATATAGCCGGTGATGCAGCCGATATAATAGCGCGTTGCCCCGATATGCAGGTTTATACAGGTTCGCGCGAATTACTATCTCAACTCACAGGCTACACACTCACACGAGGGGTGTTGTGTGCGATGCGTCGCCCACAAGCACCACGCCTCGAAGATATATTGGAAACAGCCCGGCGTGTAGTGGTTATTGACGGAGTCGTTGATACGACAAATATTGGAGCTATTTTCCGTAGTGCAGCGGCACTTGGCATTGATGCTGTCTTATTGACACCAAGTTCGTGCGACCCACTCAATCGTAGAGCTGTAAGGGTGTCGATGGGCTCGGTATTTCTTGTGCCGTGGACCTGGCTTACGGGAGGATTTCAAGAACTAAAAAATTATGGGTTCAAAACAGTAGCTATGGCCCTGCGTGATAATTCAGTGAGTATCGCCGACTCCGAGTTGGCATCGGAGCCGCGACTTGCAATTATCATGGGAACCGAGGGCGACGGCCTTTCCGATAGAGTAATAGATGAAGCCGACTATGTGTGTCGCATACCGATGAGCAATGGCGTCGATTCGCTCAATGTGGCGGCGGCATCGGCCATCGCCTTTTGGCAGTTGTGCAAGGAATAATAGAGTTAAAATACCTTAATGTGAATGAGTGAGTTCGCAACAGATGTTAACGGCGAGGCAGTTTTTGAGACAAATTTGTTATATAATACAAACAAAGGTAGTATATTTGCAAAGCGTAACGTAGAAAAAACTCAAGATGCCAAACATTCTCACCAACCTGGTAAACCTTCAAGAGAACGTCTACGGTGCCAATCGCGAGGCTTTTAGCCTCATCGATGTGGCCTCAAAAAAGTGTATCCCCACAACGTGGGGCGATTTTCGACGAGATGTCGACAATATGGCTTACGCTCTCGAAATCCTCGGGATAAATCCCGGCGATATGGTGGCTATAATATCACACAATTGTCCTGAAATACTTATATCTGATTTCGCTTGTTATCGTAACAGGGCTGTTCCTGTGTCGATCTATGCAACCTCGAGCGCAGATCAAATACAATATATAGTCAACGACTCCGGAGCCAAAGCGATAGTAGTGAATACGGCGGAGCATTACAAAGCCGTTCGCTCTATAATAGGCCAGTGCCCTAAATTGGAGCGTATTATCATTATCAATCCGAGTGTGGAAATAGCTCCCGACGATATGTGCTCGATGCTTTTCGACAAAGTGCTTCAATTGGGTGCTGCATCGTCGGAGGCGTGTCGGGCCGAGGTTGAAAAAAGAAGTGCCGAGGCGAAAGAGGTCGATATTGCCACTCTTATTTACACGTCGGGCACCACGGGCCAGCCTAAAGGCGCAGTGTTGCCTCATAGTTGTTTTGATGCAGCGATGGAGATACATGCCGAGCGACTAACAACAATCTCCGATACCGATACCTCGGTTTGTTTCCTTCCATTGAGTCATATTTTTGAAAAAGCGTGGACCTATTTCTGTCTTACCAAAGGCATGAAGGTTGCAATAAACCCCAACCCGAAAGAAATACAGCAGGCCGTGCCTATAGCTAAGCCTACGTGTATGTGTAGCGTACCGAGATTTTGGGAAAAGGTCTACACCGGGGTGCAAGATAAAATCGAAAAGATGAAGGGGCTTCAGCGCTTTATGGTAGAACGAGCCCTTAAAGTCGGAGCAAAGCGAAATCTGGATTACGTTCGACTTGGGCTGAAAGCTCCGTGGTGGCTTGAAATGCAGTATCGTTTTTTCGATAAAAAAGTATTTGCGCAAGTGCGCCATGTGGTAGGGCTCGACAATGGCCGCTTCTTCCCCACAGCCGGAGCGCCGCTATCGTCGAATATAGTAGAGTTTCTGCATGCTATAGGCTTGAACATTGTAATCGGCTATGGGCTTTCAGAAACAACGGCAACGGTGTGTTGTTTTCCGCAATACGACTTTGTGATAGGCTCGGTTGGAACGACAATGCCTCGCGTGCAAGTGAAGCTGGGCGAAAACAACGAAATCCTTGTAAAAGGCCCTACTGTGATGAGCGGATATTATAACCGGCCCGATGAGAATGAGAAAGCATTTACGGCCGATGGTTGGTTGCGTACGGGCGATGCCGGAATGTTTGATGCCGGTGGCGCCATAGTCCTCACTGAGCGATTGAAAGACCTCTTTAAGACCAGTAACGGAAAATATATAGCTCCCCAAGCAATCGAAAGTCGACTCGGCGAAGATAAATATATAGAGCAAGTGGCCGTTATCGGCGACAAGAGAAAGTATGTCACGGCTATAATAATACCCGCTTTTGAAGCTCTCAAAGAGTATGCGCGAAAAAAGAATATCAATTATAGTTCGATTGAAGATTTAATAGAAAATTCAGAGATACGCAAGTTTATTGCCGACCGCATAGAGCGACTACAAAAAGGCTTTGCTGGCTTTGAAAAGATAAAACGCTTCACGCTACTCCCCAAGGAATTTTCGATAGAAGGCGGAGAACTCACCAACACGTTGAAAATACGACGACCGGTGATAAATATGATGTATGCCGATGAAATAGAGGCGATGTACTGCTAAGAATGATAGAAAAATCTAAAATATCAATTTCGGCAGAGCCCGAAAGAGCGGTGCTTGTAGGCTTGATAACGCCGCAGCAGAATGAGGAAAAATCAGCGGAATATTTGGCTGAGTTGGCCTTTTTGGCTGATACAGCCGGTGCTATGGCCGTTAAAACCTTTACACAACGACAAGATTTCGCCAACCCGCGCACATTTGTAGGAAAAGGTAAACTTGATGAGATAAAACGCTATATCGAAGACGACGGCGACATCTCGATGGCCATTTTCGACGACGATTTATCGACAAAACAAGTGCTTAATATTGAGCGTGAACTTGGAGTGAAAATTCTTGATCGCACCAATCTCATACTTGATATTTTTGCTAAAAGGGCTCAGACAGCCGCCGCTAAGACGCAAGTTGAATTAGCTCAGTATCAGTATCTGCTTCCGCGCTTGACGCGAATGTGGACACACTTGGAGCGACAACGCGGCGGTATCGGTATGCGCGGCCCCGGTGAGACACAGATAGAGACCGACCGCCGTATTATCCTCGATAAGATTTCACGCCTGAAAGAAGAGCTCAAAGCTATCGACAAGCAAAAGGCCGTTCAACGCAAAAACAGGGGAAAACTTACACGAGTCGCCCTCGTAGGTTATACTAATGTGGGTAAGTCAACGCTGATGAATCTACTCAGCAAGAGTGAAGTCTTTGCCGAAAACAAACTTTTTGCCACACTCGATACTACCGTTCGCAAAGTCGTAATCGACAATCTGCCATTTTTATTGACTGATACAGTAGGCTTTATACGCAAGTTGCCGACACACCTTGTCGACTCGTTTAAATCAACACTCGACGAAGTGAGAGAGGCCGACATACTTGTTCATGTAGTCGATATCTCGCATCCCAATTTCGAAGAACAGATCGAAGTCGTCGACCGCACACTCCGCGATGTGTGTAATGGTGCCGATAAACCATTGTTGCTTGTCTTCAATAAAATAGATGCGTATACATTTACACCGAAAGAGGCCGACGATTTGACGCCGATGGAAAAATGTAACATATCTCTCGACGAGCTTAAGACGAGTTGGATGGCTAAGATGAATGATAATTGCGTGTTTGTATCGGCTAAAAAGAACCGCAATATCGACGAACTTAAAGCGCGCCTTTATCAGATGGCAAAAGAGATACACCTCACTCGCTTTCCATATAACGATTTATTATATCAAACTTACGACGATTAAGATATTTATAGCGTTAGAGCCTAAAGGTGTGGCAAGTGCGTGACAAATGCATTTTTTTGCGTTTTATTATGCTGCTCAAATTTGTTTTTGACGAAGATTTGTTGTAATTTCGCGGAAAGAAAAAATCATCCGCCATACAATGGATAGCAAAACACTAAACCTCGCCGCCGACAACATACGCATACTGTCTGCTGCAATGGTAGAACGCGCCAATTCAGGGCATCCGGGCGGTGCCATGGGTGGCGCTGACTTTATAAATGTACTATACTCGCGATTTCTAATCTCTGACCCTGACGACCCCACATGGTTTGCTCGCGATAGGTTTTTCCTTGACCCGGGTCATATGTCGCCGATGCTTTATTCGGTATTGGCACTCGCCGGTAATTATACAATCGACGAGCTGAAACAATTCCGCCAGTGGGGCTCTGTTACGCCGGGCCATCCCGAGTTGCATCCCGAGCGCGGCATAGAGAATACATCCGGACCTTTGGGGCAAGGCCATACCATGGCAGTGGGATGTGCTATTGCCGAAAGATTTTTGCAATCGCGCTTTGGCGACGTAGTGTCGCATAAAACCTATGCCTTTATTTCCGATGGTGGTATCCAGGAAGAAATCTCACAAGGCGCGGGGCGTATTGCCGGTTATCTCGGGCTTTCCAACCTCATTATGTTCTACGACTGCAATGGAGTGCAGTTGTCGACGATGGTAGATGAAGTTGACACTGAAGACTATGCGGCAAAGTATCGCGCATGGCACTGGAATGTAATAGAGATAGATGGAAACGACCCCGAGGAAATAGCAAAAGCAATATGTGCTGCCGAAGCCGAAACGGCTAAGCCGACAATAATAATAGGGCACACTGTTATGGGCAAGGGCTGTGTTACGGCCGAAGGCGACAACTACGAGATGCAATGCTCGACACACGGGCAGCCCCTCAGTAAGTCGGGCGCCGACTTTAGGTCGACCGTCGCAAATCTTGGTGGCAACCCCGACGAACCTTTTACCGTATTCCCCGAAGTGCAGAAACTATATGATGAGCGCCGACGCGAATTGCGCGAAATCGTTGCTCAGCGCCGCGCTCGTTATAATGAGTGGGCAGCAGAAAATCCGGCACTTGCAATAGAGCTGAAAGGCTATCTCGAAGGCGTTTTGCCCAACATCGACTACGCGGCAATACCGCATAAAGAAAATGTGTCGACGCGCCAGGCCTCGGCCGATATCCTCGGAGTCCTCGGCGATAAACTCGGCAATATGATAGTATCGTCGGCCGACTTGGCAAACTCAGACAAGACCGACGGATTTTTGAAGAAAACGCATGCCTTTACGCATGGCGACATGAGCGGCGCCTTCCTCCATGCCGGAGTGTCGGAACTAACGATGGCCGCTATCATTAATGGCATAGCCCTGCATGGCGGACTTATTGGAGCCTGTGGCACCTTCTTTGTGTTCTCCGATTATATGAAGCCGGCAATACGAATGGCAGCTCTTATGGAGCTTCCGGTGAAGTATATATGGTCGCACGACGCATTCCGTGTAGGAGAAGACGGCCCCACACACCAGCCCATCGAACAAGAGGCACAGTTGCGACTTCTTGAACAAATAAAGAATTTCAGCGGCCGCCCATCGATGCTTGTACTCCGCCCGGCCGATTCGGCCGAGACGTCGGTTGCATATAAGATGGCGATGCAGAACAAGTATACCCCGACCGGCTTAATCTTTTCGCGCCAAGACCTTAAAGATCTGCCTGCGCCTGAAGGAAAAACGCGCATAGAAGTTGCTCTTGGAGCAGAGAAAGGCGGTTATCAGGTTATATCGTCGAAGAAAACTCCCGATATAGTTCTTGTAGCCAATGGCTCGGAAGTATCGTTGTTGTGTGAGGTAGCGTCGATACTCGAAAACGAAGGAATCGGTAGTTCTGTAGTGTCGATGCCCTCGGTAGGGCTCTTTAATGAGCAACCAGACGTCTATCGTAGCGCGGTGTTGCCACGCACTCTTCCTCATTTCGGGCTAAGCGCAGGCCTTCCGGAGTCGTTAAGAATGATAAAAGGATTTAACGGCGAGGTTTATGGCCTTGAGCGTTTCGGCGCGTCGGCGCCCTACAAGGTGCTTGACCAAAAATTTGGGTTTACGGCCGAAAATATATGCTCGAAAGTACGTGAAATACTGAAAAAGTGACCGCACAAAGCTAAAATCGAGGCGAAAATTTAAATAAATTGACATTTAAGCACTTTTTTCGCACAATTTAGTTATAAAATGAAAAAAAAATTGTAACTTAGCGCTCTCAAATAATAATTAATAATCAAATTAACCAACAAATAACTAAACTTTATGAAAAAACTTACTCTTATTGCATTTGCTTGCGCACTTTTCGTAGGTGCACAATCGCTTGCTGCAGAGGAAACTACCTATGTAAGTGATCCTTCGCAGGGTGTTCTTTTGAACCGCATGAAAGACAATTGGTTTATCACAGCTGAAGGTGGTGCCAGTGTTTATGCATCTGACTATGCAAGCCGTCGTGAACTCGGTGATCGTTTCATGCCCGCCGGTTCTATCTATGTAGGTAAATGGTTCTCTCCCGTATTCGGAGGCCGTATCGGTGTTAACGCCCTTGGTCTTAAAGGTCTTGCCACAGGTCCTAACTACCTGAGCGCAGATCATGGCCGTTTCGGCAACTACTACAAAACCAAATATGTAGAACTCGGTCCGGTATTCGACGTAATGGTAAACCTTACTAACTGGTGGTGTGGCTATCGTCCCGGTCGTGTTTACAATGCATCACTCTATGTAGGTGCAGGTGCATACTTCACCATGATTCACAAATGGGAATTTGCAAGTAACGAAATCATGACCCTCCGTGCCGGTCTTATCAACTCGTTCAACGTAAGCAAACAAGTTGCTATCGCCCTCGACCTCCGCTACAGCGCACTTGATGGTCTCCAGAACTGGGGTGGTGCAGGTTGGAACCACAAATATGGTTCAATCCAGGCTTACCTTGGCGTAACTTACAACTTCCGTCAACGCGACTGGAACGCACCTGTTGTTCCCGTTTGTCCCGAACCCGAAAACTGCGACGCCCTCCGTGCACGTCTCTCAGCTGCTGACGCTCGCATAGCCGACCTCGAAGAACAGCTCAAAGCTTGCCTCAATCGTCCGGTTGAAACAGTAGTAGAAAAAGAAGATGGTCCTCTTGCAACTGTTTACTATCCCATCGGTGTTTCTCGCCTCAATGCTGAGAACCAGCGCGTAGTTAAAGCTATTGCATCTGTTATGGCTCAAGACCAAAGCAAGAAATATGTTGTTACAGGTTGGGCTGATAACTTGACAGGTGGCGAAGCTATCAACAACCGTCTCCGTCAGAACCGTGCAGAAGGCGTTAAGAGCCTCCTCGTTAAGAACGGTGTTGCAGAAAGCCAACTCACAGTTACAACAAACAACAACGATCGTTACCCCGACCTTGGTATGGACGGTGTAGCTCTCGGTCGTGCCGTAACAATCGAAGAAGCTAAATAAGATAAGCTTATATCCATAAGGAAAGCACTCGGGATGTCCCGGGTGCTTTTTTTTGGTTACTTGAGATATAATTGTTATCTTTGCCATAATAACAAACCGACAATTAAAATCTAAAAAACGATAAACAATAATGGCAACAAAACCTTTTCATTATCAGGAGATGTTTCCACTCGGGCCCGATAAAACCGAGTATTATCACCTCACGTCTGATTACGTTCATACAGAAACATGGGGCGGACATGAATTTCTCGTTGTAGACCCACAGGCATTGACAGTGTTGACGCGTCAGGCCACACACGACAATGCTTTTATGTTGCGACGCGAACATAATGCTATGGTCGCAAAAATTCTTGCCGATCCGGAAGCGAGCGAAAATGACAAGTTTGTAGCGCTTACCATGTTGCGCAACGCCGAAGTAGCGGCAAAAGGACAACTCCCCTTCTGCCAGGATACGGGCACTGCCGTTGTACATGCAGAAAAAGGACAGAACGTATTTACCGGATGCAATGACGAAGAACGCATATCGGAAGGCGTTTATCAAACATATACGACCGATAATCTGCGTTATAGCCAAAATGCACCGCTGAATATGTACGACGAGGTTAATACCGGCTGCAATCTCCCGGCTCAAATCGACATCCACGCCACGGAAGGCGATGAATACCATTTCCTATATGTAGCTAAAGGTGGCGGTTCAGCTAACAAGACCTATTTATATCAAGAAACAAAAGCAACGATAAACCCCGATAAGCTCGTACCGTTCTTGATCGAGAAGATGCGTTCGCTTGGTACGGCAGCATGCCCTCCATATCATATCGCGTTTGTAATCGGTGGTACATCGGCTGAGAAAAATCTCGAAGTAGTTAAGAAAGCATCGGTTAAATATTACGACGAACTGCCGACTAAAGGCAACGAATATGGCCACGCATTCCGCGACCTCGAGCTCGAGGCAACACTTAAAAAAGCGTCGGAAGAATTGGGCCTTGGAGCTCAATTTGGAGGCAAATGTTTCGCTCATGATATCCGAGTAGTGCGATTGCCGCGCCATGGCGCATCGTGCCCTATAGGTATGGGTGTTAGCTGCTCAGCCGACCGCAATATCAAGGCAAAGATTAACCGCGAAGGGCTTTGGATTGAAAAGCTTGATTCAAATCCGGGCGAATTGATACCCGAAGAATATCGTAAGGCCGGCGAAGGCGAAGTTGTTAAAATAGACCTTAATCGGCCGATGAACGAGGTCCTCGCCGAGTTGACGAAATATCCGGTATCGACGCGCCTATCTTTGCGAGGTACTATTATCGTGGGACGTGATATAGCCCATGCTAAGATTAAAGAGCGCCTCGATCGTGGCGAAGAAATGCCACAATATCTTAAGGAGCATCCCATCTACTATGCCGGCCCGGCAAAAACACCGGCAGGAATGCCTTCCGGCTCGTTTGGCCCAACAACGGCGGGACGTATGGACAGCTATGTAGACCAATTCCAAGCTGCAGGCGGCTCTATGATAATGATAGCCAAGGGCAATCGTTCTCAAGCAGTTACCGATGCTTGCCATAAACATGGTGGTTTCTATCTTGGCTCTATAGGCGGCCCGGCAGCCGTATTGGCTCAAAATTCTATTAAAAGCGTAGAACTCCTCGAGTACCCCGAACTGGGCATGGAGGCAATATGGAAAATCGAAGTAGAAGACTTCCCCGCATTTATCCTTGTAGATGACAAGGGGAATGATTTCTTCACTCAGATTTCAGAGAAATGTAAACTATGCGGATTGAATAAAAAATAGGTCTCAATCCCATTAACACATATATGCGGCGAGGCCATAAGCAGGCTTCGCCGCATTCTTTTCAAAATACCAAAGCCTTATGAAAGCACAAAACTCCGTTCGTCTCATTATATATATAGCGTTGTTATTTGTAGCCATTCCCGCATGGTCCGATGTCGTACAGTTCAAGACGCCCGATTTTGCATATCCAAAGACGGTGATTGACGACGCTAATAAAATGTTGTCGTACGCCGACTCGGTAAAAGACAATGCAGGAACAATACGCCTACGGGCTCTTATTGAGCGGTGTGTGGCAGAGCAGATAATCGACGACACTGCCGCTTTTACCCTCCCGGGCCTTATAGAATCACAGCTTAATAAGAGCGAATTGAGCAGTGCTGCCAAGGCGATGTTGTTGATTTATGAGGCCGACCTGTTTACTGAAATATATAGGAGAAATATATATAAGTATAATCAAGTACAGGCGCCCCTTGATCCGTATCCCGATGATATCTCGGAGTGGAGCGCCGACCAATTTCGTGCCCGAATAATAGAATTGGCCCGCAGCGCAGTGGCTAATGCAGACAATACACCACTCGACGTTTATAGCGAGTCACTTTCATATAGCGAAAAGGCACTGTCGTATATTCCTGATGTAGCGTCGTTTATTAACTATCGTTTTATCCAAATTTACAAGGCTATATCGTATGGTAAAATAGATTATAGCGATGAGATTTTGGGAATATGTAACAAACAGCTGTCGATGCAATCTGAGGCTTCTGTGGCATTTTTGTATTGGAGTGTTGAGGTGATAAATCATAAGCAAGCAATAAATAAAAGGCAAAGCCTGCTCGAGTTATATGAAAAATACCGCAACGAAGAGGCCGCCAGATATGTATTAAAAGAATTAAGCGCCGTAGGCATATACGAGGAAGATTATGTTGAAGACGTTGTCTCTCAAGTAGCTATCGAGGCACCTTTTGCGTGGGAAGATAAAATGATAGCTTTAATAAGAGAATCGTTGGCAGAATTTACGCACTGGTACGACAATAATTTTCTCGAAAATAAGTTGAAAGAACTTACGCAGGCCACGGCCTACCTCAAAGTAAAGTCGCAACTCCCTATCGGTGAGAATTTTGATGTAACTTTGAAGTATTATTTCGCTAAAAAAATATCAGTCAACATATATAAATTACCGGCCGGGGCATCGTACTATTCCGGGAAAATAACAAAATTGCCTGTATATGCATCTCGTAAGGTTAATGTTACGGAAGAACGAGGCGATACGACGCTCACGTTTGCCATTACCAAGCCCGGCTACTATGCGTTTGCGGTCTGTGTTGACGATAATGCCGACTCAATGTCGGTAACATCGATAGTGTCGGTGTCGCCGATTCTTGGCTTCTCGGTGTATGGCTGTCGTGAGTCGGTAGCCGCCGCAGTTGACATAATTAGTGGCGCTCCCTTGTCGGGTGTTGGTGTAAATATGGTAAGCACTTATCGCGATAAAACACAGAAACGAAACCTCGGTAAAACAGATAAAAACGGCGTTATAAGTTTTGTAGCGCCAACAGATGCGCCATACTCCAATAGGCACCTTTCGTATTCATATAAAAACAATGAATATGATTGGTCGGGCCGCTTATCGGTCTTCAATCGTTATACAGGCGACGACAATCAGAAAAACAGCAGCGTCGTCATTTTAACCGATAGATCGCTATACCACCCCGGCGATTCTATAAGCTGGGCTATAGTGTCGGCTGAAAAAACTTTGAAAGAAAAATATGGTAATACCACCGAAGGCAAGACCTTTATAGTGTCGCTGTATGATGTTAATCATCAATTGGTTGACTCGATAGGCGTGACCTGTGATGCCCAAGGCCGAGCATACGGCAGATTTGTCACTAAAAAAGGGGCCTTGACCGGTATGTATTCGGTAAGTGTATCGGGCGAAGGAGTCTACAACCGAAGCCAGAGAGTTGTGGTGAGCGACTTTAAAGCACCCGAGTTTGAAGTCGAAATAACGACCGTAAGCCGCGATATGCCGGTTGCCGGGGATGTAACAATAGAAGGCAAGGCTACGACATATTCAGGAATGCCGGTCGCCGAAGCCGACGTGACATTAACCTTGCAAGGCGCCGGGCGTTGGCGGTGGTTCATGCCTGAGATAAAGTTAGCCAGCCTATCTGGCCGAACCGATGCCACAGGTTCGTTTACGATAGTAATACCGGCAGATACGCTTGCCATAAAGCCCTACAATAGACAACAATACACCGATTTTGTTGTTACGGCCGACGTTGTCTCGGCGGCAGCTGAAACGGCAACTGCTCAAAGGTCGTTTACTATAGGCAAGCCTTATACATTTGAAATCGATTGTGCAGAACTCGCCAACAGTGACCGATTATATTCGCTTGGTGTTATGGCTTACGACGCCAATGGCGCCGAAGTTGCGCTGCCGTATAGGTGGCGTCTTATCGGCAAAAATGATGGAGAAGTAGCTATGACGGGCAGAGCCGTATCAGGTGCTCCGGTGATAATAGACATTTCAACACTCGCATCAGAGTCATTCTATTTTGAGGTAGAAGCGATAGATGGTGCTATGGCAGATAAAGTGAAATCGCATGGCATTAAACTGTATAGTATTAAGCATAATACGATGCCGGCCGATGTCGCAGCCTTGTTTGTGCCTGAGAATAAGGCTCAAAACATAAACGGCAAAGCCAGTGTAACAGTAGGAACTAACTCTGAGACGCTTTATGTTTATTCGTTTGTACGCAGGGGCGACGACATCAAAAACGTATCGCTACACAAGCTCTCTAAGGGCTTTAGTGTACTTGATATAGACCTTGGCGAAGGTGATGAAGATGTGCAGCTTATGCTCGTATCAATATTGAATGGCGAAGGCTTTAATTATAATATTGCCATAGAAAAAAAGGCGATACAGCCCATAGAGATTACTGCTGAGTCGTTCAGAGATCATATTGCACCCGGGGGCACAGAAACATGGCGATTCCGTATACATAAAGGAGGAAACGGACTACCCGATGCCGGTATGATAGCAACTATGTATAACCGTGCACTCGATGCTATTTACCAAGGATCGTGGGCCTCGAACTTCAACCTTGGCACGCGCTACTCGATAATGAATCTAACAATGCCACCGAGATACAACACTACGGCATCGGCATTCTCGCCATTGAAATACTTGGATGTTAAATATATACAGATGCCGGAGTATAAGTATGCCAACGAAGTGAATATATATGGTCGTAGTTATAATATGGCACTGCGTAAGGCGTCGCGCCAGTATGCTACGGCAGGAGGTATGAATGACCTTGTCGCCGAAACGGTGGTAGAATCGGCTGTTATGGCCAGTGTCGCAACCGACTCAGAAGCAGAGGCTGGCGTTGAAGAAGAAGCCGACGACGCGTCTTCTCGTACTGACGATTACCGAATGGCCGATACCGCCTTGCAGGCCCTGTGGTACCCGGCACTCACCTCCGATAAGGAAGGAAATGTTGACGTAGTGTTCAATGTGCCAAATGCTAACGCTGCGTGGCAGTTCAAGGCCTTTGCGTGGACCGATAGTCTCGATGTTGCTACTATTATTAAGCAAACTGTTGCAAATAAGCCTATTATGGTGCATGCTAATTTGCCTCGCTTTATGCGACAGGGCGATAAAGCGCATATCATTGCCACAGTCTATAATAATAGCGACGATGTGACGGACCTTGTTACTACGGTTGAGATATTCGATATCGAAAGTGGAAAGATATTAGATACCCACACGACGAAAGACACAATCGCACCCAAAGCATCAACCTATGCCGGTATCGATATCGAAGCACCTGTCGATGCTTCGGCTATTGGCTATCGCGTAAGGAGTGTGGCACAGGGATTTGCAGATGGCGAACAAGCGGCAATCCCCATTTTGGCCTCGGCTACGATTCTTATAGAAAGTACTGAATTTTATTTGGATCCGACCGCGACAGAGCCTTTTGAGATTACTATTAAGCCTACCGCCGGCGCTTCGCTCACATTGCAATATTGCCAAAATCCGCTATGGACTGTGGTAAAGGCTATGAGAGGAATAAGTTCGACCGAAGATAAAACAGCAACCGGAGCTGTCGGCCATCTATTCTCGGCACTCGTTGCAAGGCATATACTCAAATCTAACCCCGATGTAGCAGCCGCCATACGTCAATGGCGCGATAATCCGTCGGAAGAGGCTCTCGTATCTATGTTGTCGCGTAACGAGGACCTTAAGAAACTCTTATTAGAGCAAACACCATGGGTGCAAGCAGCATCGTCGGAAACGAAGAGGATGGCGGCTCTTGCCCAACTACTTGATGAGGAAGCCTCAGAGGCAGCAATATCTCGCCAAATCGAGACACTGAAGAAATTGCAGAATGTCGATGGCGGTTTCTCATGGGGTAGCTGGCGCAGAATTTCATCGCCATGGATTACCGAGTCGGTGCTAACGACGCTTGCGATAGCCCATTCGTTGGGAATGCTTGATAAGCGATGTATGGAAATAATAGAGCCGGCATTTGTGTATGCACAAAAAGAGGCGGCGTGTGTCGTAAAGAATCCCTATGACAAGCCTCTTGCTCTTGTATCGGCATTGATGCCCCACCTAAAGCGCAATGCCGAAGGCGAAAGAGTGATACAATATACTGTAAGTGAAATAATGAGGACGTGGAAACGTGAAAGTGCAGTAGAAAAAGCCTACGATATACTTATACTCAAAGGTCACGGCAAAGATGCCGAGGCTGAAAAGGTATATGAATCGGTGCGCCAGTTTGGGGTGATAAAAGAAGGTATGGGCTTAAATTTCCCCAATGTCGTTGATAATAGAGGCTATGCAACAATCATTCACGCTTACGCCACAATGGGAGCCTCAGATGCCGAGATAGATGCTATGCGCCAATGGATTATAATACAAGCGCAGGCCCTCGACGATTTAGGGGCTTATAACCCTGATTATGTAATCGCCGCGGTATTGCTTACCGGTAGCAATTGGACCCCAGTGCCAGTGACACAATCGGTGAAGATTAATGGCCATGCGCTCGAGATAAATAGTGTAGAGAGCGCTACGGGATATTTCTCGCAAAGTATCGACAATTCAACGAAGGAATTAACAATTTCGATAGCGCCAAATGGCATTACGCCGTCGTATGGCTCGCTAATATCAATATCGAAGGCAAAAATGACCTCCGTTAAGAGTCGGCCGGGCCGCGATTTATCAATAGAAAAAAGGTGTCTTGTAGAAAAAGACGGTAAATGGGTTGAAACCGACAAATTCTCGCTCGGCGAGCGTGTAAGGGTTCAATTGACGATAAAAGCTAAAAGAGACCTTGAATACGTAAGTATCGACGACGAGCGGCCTTCGTGCTTTGAGCCCGTAGAACAGTTGCCGGGAAATATCTGGGATGGTAGCCTCGCATTTTATCGCGAGAATCTCGATGCTTCCACACGTCTGTTTATAGATTGGTTGCCAAAAGGGACATATCATGTTACCTACGATATGACGGCAACGCTCGCAGGGCAGTTCATATCAGGTATTGCTACATTGCAGAGCCAATATGCTCCCGAACTGACAGCCCATAGCGCCGGCAATGCCATAGTTGTCGGGCAGTAGTATTGATTTGACAAAATGGCAGAACATTACTGACAATATATGCTTGGCGCGGTATTTGCTACTATCAGCGTAGAACAATTAAATTAACAACGAAATAATATATAATTATGACACTAAAACCATTGGCCGACAGGGTTATTATCAAGCCCTCTGCTGCTGAAGAAGTTACAGCTTCGGGAATTATTATACCCGATAGCGCAAAAGAAAAACCTCTACGTGGAACAGTTCTCGCCGTAGGTAACGGTACTAAAGATGAAGAGATGGTGCTTAAGGCCGGCGACAATGTTCTTTATGGTAAATATGCCGGAACGGAAATCGACATCGACGGTGAAAAGGTTCTCGTTATGCGACAAAATGAAGTCCTTGCTGTTATAGAATAATATTCAATTAAATAGGAATTATGGCTAAAGAAATAAAATTCAATATTGAGGCTCGCGACGAACTCAAAAAAGGAGTCGATGCGCTTGCCGATGCAGTAAAAGTTACCCTTGGTCCGAAAGGCCGTAATGTGATTATTGGCAAGCAGTTTGGTGCTCCTCATATCACAAAAGACGGCGTTACGGTAGCACGTGAAGTTGAACTCTCTGAGCCGTTGCAGAATATGGGTGCCCAGCTCGTGAAAGAAGTGGCATCTAAAACAGGTGATGACGCAGGCGACGGAACGACCACAGCTACAGTTCTCGCTCAAGCTATTATAGGAGTAGGACTTAAAAACGTTACAGCGGGCGCTAATCCTATGGATCTCAAGCGCGGTATCGATAAAGCTGTAGCAGAGGTAGTAGAGGGTATTCGCGGAATGGCACAAGAAGTAGGCGACGATTTCAAGAAAATTGAAGACGTAGCCCGCGTGTCGGCAAATAACGACGAAACTATAGGCCGACTCATTGCCGAAGCGATGGAGAAGGTTAAGAAAGAAGGTGTAATCACCGTCGATGAAGCAAAAGGCACCGAGACGACTATCGAAGTTGTAGAAGGAATGCAGTTTGATCGCGGTTATATTTCACCCTACTTTGTTACCGATACCGAAAAGATGGAGTGCGTAATGGAAAGCCCGTTTTTGCTTCTCCACGACAAGAAAATAAGCAACCTCAAAGACATCCTGCCCGTACTGGAAGCTACAGCACAAAGCGGACGCCCCTTGCTTATCATAGCCGAAGATGTAGATCAAGACGCCCTTGCGGCTCTTGTTGTAAACCGTCTCCGTGGCTCGCTTAAAATATGTGCCGTTAAAGCTCCCGGCTTCGGCGACCGTCGCAAAGAGATGCTTGAAGATATAGCAATCCTCACAGGTGGCACTGTTATTTCGGAAGAAAAAGGCATGCAACTTGCCAACGCTACAATACAAGACCTCGGACACGCTAATCGCGTTACGGTAAATAAGGAGAATACCACAATCGTAAATCGTGATGGTGACAAAGACCGCATTGCAGCTCGCGTAGCTCAAATTAAGGCTCAGATAGCTCAGACAACGAGCGACTACGATCGCGAGAAGCTGCAAGAACGCCTTGCCAAACTCGCCGGCGGTGTGGCCGTGCTACACGTGGGAGCACCTTCGGAAGTTGAGATGAAAGAGAAAAAAGACCGCGTTGACGACGCTCTGAGTGCTACTCGAGCTGCTGTAGCCGAAGGAATCGTTCCCGGCGGTGGTGTGGCATATATCCGTTGTCTCGACCGTCTAAAAGGGCTCAAAGGCGCCAACGATGATGAACAGACCGGTATCGCTATCGTAGAACGTGCTATTGAAGAACCATTACGCCAGATCGCCGCAAATGCCGGCGTTGAAGGTGCTGTTGTTGTTCAACGAGTACGTGATGGCAAAGAAGACTTCGGTTACAACGCACGTACCGATGTATATGAAAATCTGTTTGCCGCCGGCGTTATCGACCCTGCTAAAGTTACGCGTGTAGCTTTGGAAAATGCGGCATCGATTGCAGGTATGTTCCTCACAACAGAGTGTGTTATAGCTGAAAAGAAAGAAGAGACTCCTGCCGCTCCAGCACCCGGAATGGGAGGCATGGGAGGCATGATGTAATAAGTTTTGGGTTAAAAAGTGGAGACGCCACGGGTTCTATTGAAGAGCCTGTGGCGTCTTTTATTGTGCAGTCAGTGATAAAATGACTGAGAATCTTTGCAGATAAGCTTATTCCCTGCCTTCATCTTCGCTAACGTAATCGGGAATTATCGGTACCTTCAGGGTTATCTTCTCTTGACTTACTCCGAGCTGTTCGGTTAAAAGTTGGAGACTGAATTTCAGATAGCTTTGTCTCCCTCCGGTATAATGCAGATAAGTGGGTGGCTTTTCCGCTTTGGTGTCGATAATCCATTCATCAATTACCGGTGCCAGAAATTCTATATATTTAGGCTCGCAGTTTATAGAAGTCTCGATGCGAATTTTCCAATCGGAGCCACAAATCTTCCTGAACTCGACGATGAAGTCAGCCCGTAGAACCGGTTCACCCCCTCCGAAAGTTACTCCACCCTCCGTTGAACGGAAGTAAAGGTCATCTTTCTTCAGTTCATCGTAAAGTTCTTGTGGAGTATAATGTTTGAATTTATCAGCCGGTTTCCAACAGTCGGGATTGATACAATATTTGCAGCGCAACGGACAGCCTTGAAAGGCAACGAGCGTTGTAATCCCGTTCCCGTCTCTGCCGACACGGAAGCGAGATATTCCGATAACCGGTGCCGATATGTTATTGTTTTGAGGCATCGAATTATATGCAAGTTTATACCTTTACAATTTGCTTATTATATTTACTAAAGACCTCGAGCATTTTTTCGCTACTTTTTAGCAGAAAATCCATAATCTGCGGTACGTTTTCTTCTTCCAAATAAGAGAGTTGTAAATCTGTCCTTATTCGACAAGTAACTTTATCATCGAGACGTTCCCATACGAGAGGAAATTCCGGCATTTCAGCTTGGATTTTATCCTTGAGATTATAGTAAAAATCAAATTTGATTTTATTTTTTTCTTTTTCTCCGAAATTGAAATATATTTCAGAGCGACAGTTCTGATAAGTAATAACAGCATTTACCGTCAATCCGGCTACGCCTATTGATTTACCGACCCAATTGTCTGTTCCAGACGTTGAGGTTGAAGCATAAGGCCCATTGTGTTGAGCGTTATATTCAACAAAAGCATTCCAAAACTTTTTACGAGCAGCATATCTACCTGCAACGGCAGCGGAAGTTTGAGAGGCTTCTTGTGTTTTAGCCGCCATTTTGATTGTGTAATCTTCAGCGTCTTTAATAGGAATAATTTGGTCAAAATCAATTAAAATGCGCCCTCCGTATTTATATGGCGTTACCTTGAAGCATTTGATTTCAAGACCGAACTTTGCGAGCCATAGGACAGAGGATGTCACTTCTTTTCTGAAGTTAGCCGCGACGAAAAATATTCTTTGGGTATTATCTCCTGTATTTAACTCGATTTCTTCTATATCATCAATATCAAAAAAATCCTGGATTTCTTCGACAGCTTTTTGGCGGTCCCCTAAAAATTTGGCATAGATGTCTATTACGTCCTGTTTGGAAAGGCTTGAACAATATGATGCATATTTGATTGCTTGCCATGTAACATCCTTGCCGGAGTCATCGAGTTTGTTTTCGATGACTACTAAACGTCCAGTTTTATCCACAGCAAGCAAATCAAGCCTTTCTTTGGTGTCTGAGAAACCGTCAAATTCTTTTTGTATTATTAACAATTCTTCTCCAAGAACGGATGGTTTCGCGGCAATCCATTCTTGCAAATGCTTACGCTCTGTAAGATTTAATTCGCTGAAGCTACATTTGATAGCAGAAGAAAGTTTATTATTGTCTTCAAGTATATACATATAATTCGTAATTTAGAAAATTAATATCCGGCTATACTACTTTTATTACTATTTCTTTAACAATATACATTCTTTTAGTTCTGAAGGAGAGAGATATCGGCCATTGATTTTGCGATGAAGCATTGCATGACAATTAGGGCAAACTGGAATTAAATCTTTTTGAGGATTTACCTCGTGAGCAATTCCACAGTTGGAAGAAATAAAAGTTATATGGTGAACATGGATAAAATCCTTTCCTATCTCGCCATATTTCTTAGCAAAATCGAAACCACAAATCTGACAACAATGTCCAAAGTGTTTTATACATTCACCTTTTGCGAATTGGTTTCTTTCGTATGAAGTTATTGAGCGCCTTATTGCTTCACCCTCAATATATTCATTGTTTTTATTATCAATAAAAACATCAAAATTCTCTATTATGTGGTCCAATAGGGAGCCTGAAACTTTTATCGGCCCTTGTAAAGAGGATTTTAATCCATTTTTTTTAAGTGTTGAATATGATAGTTGGGAATTCCCCAAGTCAGCAGTTGATATTATTTCCATTCTGAAATAATAATCTGTCGGTTTAAGCGAATCTGAATAATAATTATCCGTAAGATGGCTTTTATTAATGGTTTCGGAAAAGGGAATATTAATCTTAGTGACTTTAGCCATGAATAAAAGTTGCCTAATAGGAGAAGCCGCATAGATAAATACAATATCTCCTATATTAGGATTACTTTTTTGTCTCCATTCTAAAAATCCATAATCAGAAAGGCAAGAGTAAAGGTCAAAATATTTTTGTTTCCAGGGGAAAATCCAATGATTCATAAGAACTTTTTTAGATGGTCTTAGTTATATAAGAATGAAACAATTTGATTTAATTGTGCAGTTATTTCAGCAAAGTCTCGATTTAGATCAAGAGTCTTTACACTAATTACATTTTTACCAAACATTGCATCCATATTAGGGACAATAGATTCTTCGGTCTTCGCATAAAGTAGAAGACCAGAAACATTTCCTGCGTTTTCTAAATCTTTATTTTTTACATATGTAAAAATCTGATAAAGATTATTAGAGTGTATTGTGTTTTTTTCGAAATTTTGTTGAGTCATCCGACTATAAAATTTGGTGTCTATGATAAGTGTTTTATTCCTATATCTTAGAGAAATATCAGTATTCATAGACGGTAAAAATTCTATATTATTACTATAAGAAGGATTTAAAACCCACGGAATACGTTCAGATTGAGGCGAAAGTTTAGGATGATGAACAATAAAATAATTAAGGACAAACTTTTCGTATAATCTATTAAGATTAGACTCTGATAAGGATGTGTTATGACTAAATAATGGCCTATTTAATCCTTCTTGAAAAGTTCGTCTCGCTCGTCGAGTATGAAATTTTGGGAAAGAAGGCCGATAAATTTTGAAATACGGTCGAAAGCCTGTTGAGTTTCGGGTCCTATATCTTTTTTCTGCAATCTCAGCATCAACATCCCATACAAGGCATTGAAACAAGTCTCAATTTCGCCGGCCTTATCTTGCCCCGACTTTGCTCTCAATTCAACGATAAAAGGCAGTGTGGCGTAAAACTCGTTGCGGTATTGGTCAAACTTACTATCGGGGTCGGCAAGGATACGGCGATTAAGGTCGGCAAGCAGACCGACGGTATTCTTATTCATCTGCAAATGACCCTTGAGTTCCACGCCTTCGCGTCGCATCATATCAATAAGCGACTCATACCACTCGCCTATTTCCTTTTGCTTTTCGGCCGGGAAACGTGCTATAATATTTTCGTGAAGCTTGTCGATATCGAGATTGTTAGCTCGAATAATATCTTCAATCTGCCACATATAGAGCAGATATTGGGCAATATTTTCTTTGCGCAGTTGAGATGCAATAATCATATTACTAAGCTTTTTAGAATTAGCGGCGCCGACGGCTTCTCAGCCACAGCGCCGACTATTATCAATCAATTTGGTAATAATAGAAAAAACTCAGTACCTATTGTTATCCATTAGACGCATACAGCCGGATAAAGTTACAGGTATCTGTAATATTTAACTATTCTTTACCAAAAATAGAATCGTGCCTGTGAAGCATGTTGAGGAAACGAAGGTCGTCGCGAAGAGTGCCAACATTGACAACCCCATCGGAAGCCTCAGTCCAGTTATGATAATTAGCGTATCCGAGAGACAATGCTTTTTCGGCACATTCCATAGCTTTGTCTGTGTCGCCGGCCTGGGCAAATAGACAAGCGCCATAGTAGTTTATCAAACCGTCGTAGTCTGTTACGGTGTCCAAAATGTTTGTCATCCACCTAATAGCAGCTTCTTTCTGGCCTGTAAACAAAAGCGCGAAACCTTTTAACGAGCGGGGATTGTCGATATAGTAGTGGTCCATTTCGGCAACCTTTTGATAAAGCTGAGCAGCAGCGTTATCGCGGTGTAAATATTTTTCGAGGACCCAAGCTCGCAAAAGAGGGTATTTCGCCTCTTCGGCATCGTTCAAAATAGCTTCACCGATAAGATTCGATGCTTCTTCGTAGTTTCCGGTGCCTAAATAACCCATAGCCATTTCGATTAGGCCATCGTTATATTCCCTATTGACAGCGAGCGCCAAGGCACCTGCTTGAATAGCCTCGTCGTAGCGATTAAGAGCTCGCAAAATCTGAGAGCGGAGCACATAATGCGAGGCGTTGTCTCTTGCCATAGAGAGCGCTCGATCGATGTTATCGAGTGCCTCTTTATAGTTTCCTAAATAGAAGTTGCACTCGGCGATAGAAGCGTATATGCCGTGATAGTCATAAAGCTTTTCGTCGAGAATAGTCTGGTAGTCGTTAATAGCGGCGAGATAGTGGTAATGAGCTTGAGCTATTACGGCGCGTATATATCGGAACATACCTACTTGTGGCGCTTGGATAATGGCATTAGACAGCCCTGCCATCGTTGCAGGGTAGTTGGTGTTTCCATATTCGAGCAGCTCAGTCATAGCGCGAGGATGCTTGTTGTCGGCGCTGATAGCTAAAATCAAATCTTCGACAGCGCCATTATGGTCGCCCATCAGTTGTCGCACCGAGGCGCGCCTAACGTATGTCTCGGCATTGTTAGGATCGAGATTAACGGCGGCGGCGAGTTTCTCGTTAGCTACGCCTAAATTATTTTCTTTAACGGCGATACGTGCTTGGCCGATATAAGCTTCGATGGCACGAGGGTTGAGGCGCTCTAATTTGGCGAAGTCTATTTTTGCTTCAGCATATTTTTCGAGCAGGTAATAAGTGTTGGCACGTTGATACACAACGGCGTATGAGTCCGGCGAAATCTTTACCGCTTCGTTTAAGTCTTCAATAGCTTTTTCGGGACGTTGAGTCTGGTTATATATTGAAGCCCTGAGGATATAAGCACGCAGGCGAACATCTTTGTCGGAAGCAGGTGCAAACTCGATTACTTTTTCCACGTCGCTTAGGGCGCGAATATAATCGCTATACCGGAAGTATTCGTTAGCGCGTGCAATCAATATGTTATAGTTACGAGGATTTGAACGCAGTTCGTCTTCATAGACTGCAAGAACGGCCTGAGTCATTGGATTCTGAATGCCACTTTGCCCTTTTACCGTTATTAAAGATGCGCAGAAAAGCGCAGCTGCGATACTGATTAATCTGAGTGTCATATTGTGTATAATACTATGATAAAGCTTGGTTTAGAATATGAATAGTGTCGGTTGCCACAAGAGCAGCCGTTTCGGTGCGAAGTCGGTTATCGCCCATTGTGACGGCAACGAACCCTGCAGCGCTACACGACATTATTTCGCCGGGAGTAAAATCGCCTTCAGGACCTATGAGAATAACGACATCTTCATTAGCGCGATAGCTCTTAGCCAGAAGTTGTCGCGGGGTGTCGTCGTCGCAATAACCCACAAACTTTTGCGCATTGCTGCTCTCAAATTCTTTTAGAAAAAGAGCAAGAGGCGTAGTAGCATCTATTTGAGGCATAACAGCTTTGAGCGATTGTTTCATAGCTGAAATTGCTATTCTCTCGAGTCTGTCGGGCTTAAGTTCTTTACGTTCGGACCTTTCGCAACGCAATGGCACAAACCTGTCGACACCTATCTCAACGAGTTTCTCGATAAGCCATTCCATGCGGTCGGAATGTTTTGTAGGAGCTACAGCTACGGTGATGTTAGGAGCCCAGTTTTTTGCCAAAACGATTTCGTCGTCAATCTTTACTAATACGCCTTTATGATTGGCCTCCATGATAGTGCAGCGATAAAGGCCGCCTCGGCCATCGACCACTTCAATTTTGTCGCCTTCGTGCTTGCGAAGTACACGCACGCAATGCGAGCTCTCGCCCTCGGGTAGGGAGCATGTTGTGCGTATATCGGGCCCGTAAAAGCGTATCATCAAATTATTGTTTTACGTCTTTGTCGCGGAATATGATAAAGAACATAATAGCAACGACGGCAGCATATCCTGCAAAGATAAACCATGCGTTGCTCCAACCTTCAACTTGAGCGACCCCGGCGGGTTGTGAATAAACGTAGTGATTTATAACTTGTTGAGCGGCAAGGGTGCCCACAGTAGCGCCGATGCCATTTGTCATAATCATGAACAGACCTTGCGCCGACGAGCGGATGTCGACACTTGTCTTTTTGTCGACGTAAAGCGACCCCGATACGTTGAAGAAATCGAAGGCGATACCATAAACTATCATCGACAAGATAAACAGCCACACGCCATTACCTGGATTGCCGAGGCCGAAGAAACCGAAGCGGAACACCCACGCTGTCATCGCCATGAGCATAACAACTTTGATGCCAAAGCGACGGAGAAAGAAGGGGATGAGAAGAATGCAGAGGGTTTCGCTCATTTGCGATAGAGAGATAAGCGCATTTGCATTGTGAACGCCCCAAGTGTCGGCATACTCGCTAACACCGCCGAAGCTCTGGATGAAGGGGTTGGCAAAACCGTTTGTGATCTGCAGCGAAACGCCAAGCAGCATGCTGAAGATAAAAAATATTGCCATCTGACGGTCTTTGAATAAAGCAAAAGCTTTAAGGCCGAGAGCGTCGTATAGCGATTTTTTCTCGCCGCCCTTGCTAACGGGGCATTGTGGCATTGTAAGCGAATATAATGCTAACACAAAGCTAAGGATGCCCGATGTTACGAGTTGTGATGCTGTGTTTTGGAAACCGGTGAAGTTCACGAAAAGCATAGCACAGATAAAACCGACGGTGCCAAATACGCGGACGGGAGGGAAGTGCTTAACGGTGTCGAGCCCGGCTTTTTCGAGTGCTGTGTATGCTACAGAGTTTGAAAGACCGATTGTAGGCATAAAGAATGCAACAGAGAGGGTATAGAGCGTAAACAAGACGCTAAAGTTAGCGCTATCACCTGCCATCATGCCATAAAGACCTGCACCAAGCATAAAAGCGCCGGCAAGAATGTGGCATAAGCTTAAAGTCTTTTGAGCCTGTATCCAACGGTCGGCAACAATACCCACGAGCGCCGGCATAAAAATTGAGACAATGCCTTGCACGGCATAAAACCAACCTATTTGTTCTCCAAGACCAATTCTAAAGAGGTATGACCCCAGTGAAGTCAAATAAGCTCCCCATACGGCAAACTCCAGGAATCCGAGAGCCGAGAGGCGTGCTTTTAGAGTAAATGTATTGTTCATATCCTATGTATTTATTCGTTAAATTCGGTTTTATTACTCAGTTTCGTTTTGTTTATCTTTCTTAGCCTGAAGTATTTCGCTAATGCGAGCAGCTTCTTCATATTCTTCTTTGTCGATAAGGTCGACAAGAGTGGCTTCGAGTTGTTCTATGCTATAATTTTCAGGTTTAGGCTCGGCCTGATAGCCGGAGCTATAATCGAAGTCGTCGTTCTCAGATGCCGTGTTATCGTCTGTCTCGGCGTCGCCGAGCGTTATTTCGTCGGTGTTATTAACACTTTTAACGTCAATAACAAATCCTGTTGTTTCAATAATTTCAGCAGTAGTGTATATTGGCGCGTCGGTGCGAAGAGCGAGCGCAATGGCATCGGAAGTGCGCGCGTCGATAACAACGGAGCGTTCGCCGTCGCTGAAAGTTAGTTCGGAGGAGAATATGCCGTCTTCGAAGCGATAAATAAAGACTTCTTTAAGTTTAACGCCAAAGGCGTGAGCAAAAGAGACGAAAGTGTCGTGCGTAAGAGGTCGCGGCGTCTTGATGCCTTCGAGGACAATGGCAATAGATTGAGCCTCGGCAACGCCAATCACGACAGGGATGCAACGCACACCTTTAATCTCAGTAAGAATCAGAGCGTAAGCATCGCTTTGAAACTGGCTTTGAGAAAGCCCTAATACCCGAAGACTTATTCTTTTGTCCATATTGTTTGTTATCGTTCGACGGCGCGTCCTGTGATGATTCCGGATCCGAAACACACCTTGTGTTCGGTGTCGTATAGGGCGGTAAATTGACCCGGGGCAATTCCTTGAACATCAACATCAGACTCGATAATGTATTCGCCTACAGCGTCGTCGAGTCGTCGAATGCGACCCGGTAAAAACTCGGGAGTGTGTCGGTTTTTAAATCTCACGGCAACACCTTCGGGCGAAGAAGCGCTATTGCCCCAAGGGTCGCATGTTATGAAATGCATTTCGGCCAGGTGTATTGTGCGGCCATATTGCTTGTCGGTGTCATAACCGCGCGACACGTACAGCACATTGTCGGCCACGTTTTTGCGAACGACAAACCACGGGCCGCCACTAAGGCCCAAGCCTTTGCGTTGGCCTATTGTGTGAAACCAATATCCTCGGTGCTCACCTAATTTTCGGCCGGTCTCAAGTTCGACAATAGCTCCCGGTCGTTCTCCTAAATGTCGGCGGATGAAGTCGTTATAATTTATTTTTCCGAGAAAACAAATGCCTTGCGAGTCGCGTCTATTGGCATTAGGTAGTTTCGCGTCGGAAGCGATGCGTCTAACTTCCGATTTTGGGATATCGCCGAGTGGAAAAATGAGGTGGCTAAGTTGCTCCCCGCTTATTCGTGCTAAAAAATCCGTTTGATCTTTAACGGGGTCGACTGCCGTAGCAAGCCATTTGCGTTGCTCTTTGTCGATAAGCGTTGAGGCATAGTGCCCTGTCGCTGTCTGCAAAAAGTTGTGCCCCCACCGTTGTTCAAAGTAGCCAAATTTAATTATTGAGTTGCACATAATGTCGGGATTTGGAGTAAGGCCCGCTTTGACAGTGTTTAACGCGTAAGCCATCACATTGTCCCAATACTCTTGGTGTAGAGATACGACATCGAACGGTAGCTCGTATCGTCTCGCAATAAGCGTGCACATCTCAATATCTTCATCGGCAGAGCAGTCGCCTTCGCCGTTGTCTAATCCTATGCGGATGTAGAACAAGTGCATAGGCACACCGCGTTCTGCAAGACGATGCACGACGACAGCGCTGTCAACACCACCGGATATAAGAACCGCTGTTGTTTCCTTGTCGGCGCTCATTGATTTGTCGTTTGAGGCTTGCTTTTTGATGACATATTAGCCATGAGGAACGCATTGAGCAAATAGTCGATGCCCATATCGTTGGCAAGCACTCTGTGTCGTGAATTCAGATATATGAATAGTGGGAAATGACGCAACTCGAAATACTCCGAAGCAGAAGGCATAGCAACAGTAATCCATCCGTCGGGCGCCTCTGCTACAGTTTTGGCCCATGCATCATCGTTTGTAGATCCGGGATAGATGTTGACAATAGTTAGCTCATGGCGTTCGATAAGCTCGCGAGTATTAGGGTCGGCGCTTAATCGTATGCGCGAAAAATTGCAATCCATACAATCGGGCTCGCTGAAAAATAACAGAATTGAGCCGCCGTGAAAATCACCAAAAGTGCCGTTAGAGCCGTCGGCTCCAATGAAAGGAAGGTCGTCGGGTACTCGAGCACCTACCGAGCTACTTTCAATTATTTTGACTTGCGCCTCAAACCGCGCCCGATCTATCTTAGATATTTTTTTATGTTTAGCGGCCGCTTTAGCAAAGGGTAGATAAACGTCGGGGGAGTGTAGCTCGGATGAGTCGCTGTAAAACCAATTTTCGGCCATGTTGGCTAAAATGAGAGTTTCAGGTCCTTTTTTATCGAAACGAGCTAATAATCGGTCGATTGAAGAAAATACGGTGTCAGCAGAAGCGTAGGGCATAATCACAGCCCAATCGCCAAATGCCACATTGAGTTTGTCGGTGTCCTTGAAAGCTGTAGAAAAATTACAGCGGTCCCAAAACCGAGAAATGATGTAGTTGCTTCTTGGTTGTAAGGCCATTAAGGTGTCGGGCGGCGTGGGGTATACAAATAAATCGCCGGAAGCGCCAAACATCGGAAGCGCGTTTATGAAAGCGCTTAAGAGCACCAATAGTAATATTAATTTCTTTTTCATAAATGTTGTATAGGCATATTACACCAATAACGTACAAAGATAAAAAAAACTTCACAAAGGCGCAAAAATAGAGAGTGTTACTTTTGATCCTTTTGATTACTTTTAGTTACTTTTGGGATTCCGCACTACTTTTTGAGAAGATTTTTTACTACTCTACGCGACTATGCGTCTAAGCGATTTCTATAAAATTGGGTGGTATTTACGGGCGAATGTGACTGAAGAATCTTTTGTAAAGTTGGCGGAATAAAATAAGATAGGGACTTGAAAGTCCAAGTCCCCATCTATCACATGAGTTATAAGTCTAAAATTATTCGGCGACTACTTCGAAGGGTATTTCAACATTAACCTCTTTGTGGAGGCGGATGTTGGCGGTGAATTGTCCCACTTCTTTGACAGCTTCTTTGATGTCGATAATTTTGCGGTCAACGCTGAAGCCAAGTTTTTCGAGCGCTTCAGATATTTGAATGCTGTTAACCGAGCCAAAAATAGTGCCAGTAGCGCTTGTTTTAGCGCCGATAGTCAATTTAACTTCCTGGAGCTGAGCGGCGAGAGCTTCGGCGTCGGCTTTAATCTTAGCGAGCTTGTGAGCGCGTTGGCGCTGATTCTCGGCAAGAATTTTGAGGGCCGAAGAAGAAGCGATAATAGCTTTCCCCGTGGGAATAAGATAGTTGCGGCCATAGCCGTTTTTTACTTCAACGACGTCGTCCTTGTAGCCGAGGCCCGAAACGTCTTCTTTAAGAATAATTTTCATAATTTTCCTACGGTTAAAGGTTATTTCATCAAGTCGGTTACATAGGGTAGCAAAGCCAAGTGGCGGGCGCGTTTAACAGCCTGAGCCACACGACGTTGGAATTTCAGAGAAGTGCCTGTGATACGGCGGGGAAGAATCTTACCCTGTTCGTTAAGGAATTTCTTAAGGAATTCGGGGTCTTTGTAGTCTACGTAGTTAATACCGAAGCGTTTGAAACGGCAATATTTTTTCTTTTTTACGTCTACCGACATAGGGGTAAGGTAGCGTATTTCTGATTGAGCCTGTGCCATGGGTTAGTCCTCCTTTGTTTCTACGGGTTGTTGAACTTGGGTTTGCGACGCTGCACGGCGAGCGCGGCGTTTCTCGGCATATTGAGCCGCATATTTGTCCTGACGGAAAGTCAACCAGCGGAGAACGCGTTCGTCACGGCGATATGCAACCTCGAGTTTACGAATCAACTGAGTGTCGGCGTTGAATTCGATGAAATTGTAGAAGCCAGTCGACTTCTTGTCGATGGGGTATGCCAATTTTCGGAGGCCCCATTCTTCGCTGTTAACAATTTCAGCACCATTGTCGGTGAGAAATTTAGCGAACTTTTCTACCGCTTCCTTCATCTGAGCATCAGACAAAACGGGAGTTAAAATGAAAACGGTTTCGTACTGCATTTTTGATTGATAATTAAGTTGTTAAATAGTGGAAATAATTTTTCCGGCCACAAAGGTACTATTTTTCTGTGAATTACGCAAGTGAAATGAGTTGTGCGAGCAAAAAAATGTCGAAAATCGAGCGCTTGGTCGAACATTTTTAGCGATGGGGCGTTTTTAATTCAAAAGTCAATTCAATAACTAACTAAAAAATGAAATCGCAAATGAAAACTAATGCTTTATTAACGACAGTTGCCTGCTGTGCACTTCTATGCCCGACCTTGAAGGCCGATGCACGTAACAATAGTGTCTCTACCGAGCGCTTAGGCGCCGATGTTGAAGTGCCATGTAAAACTCGTTATTATGTAGATGGCAGCGATGGCTGGTTTATACAATTAGGCGCCGGAGCGGCCACACCTTTTGTCGAGGGCCGAAATGCTCAGGGCGAACGTCAAAATCATTTCTCACTTAATTACAACGTAGGCTTTGGCAAGTGGTTCTCGCCATATATGGGATGGCGCTTGGCCTTTAACGGCGGCCCGTTGCACTATGAGAATAATGGCATGAGCACATTTAATTATGTAGGCGCCAATCTCGATTTTATGTGGGATATGTTTAACAGCTTAGGCGGCGTCAATAGTCATCGTGTATTTTCTGTGATACCTTTTGTAGGTCTCGGTGGCTCTTATGCATGGGATTTCAACCCTGTAGGCACAATAGCGTCGCGCTATGGCGGACTTAAGGACAGCTCGTGGACGCTACCGGTATCGGCGGGCCTACAACTTCGACTTCGTATGTGCCGTTATGTAGATTTCTTTGCGGAAGCACGCGCTTCGTTCTATGGAGATAATTTTAATAATATAGCCGCAGGGCATCCTGTTGATATAAACTTAACCATCAATGGAGGTTTTGCCTTCAATCTCGGCGGTCGCGACTACAAGTTGTACAATCCATGCGATTACCTCACTTATATCAACACGTTAAACAATCAGGTTAACGACTTGCGTGGCGCTCTTGCCAATACAACAGCCGCCTTGGCAAGTGCAGAAGCACAGCTCCCGTGTCCTGAAGTTGTTGAAATAGAAAACACTATCATCGAGCAGGATGCGCCTCTGATGGCTACAGTAGGCTTCTCGTTGAATTCCGACAAGATATCTGAAATGCAGATGGTAAATGTATATAACATTGCACAATGGATGATTGAAAATCCCGATCAGAATGTGGCAATATCGGGCTACGCCGACCAAAACACCGGGTCTCAAGCATACAATAAGGATATATCGATGCGCCGCGCCCAGGCTGTTTACGATGCCCTTGTAAATAATTATGGCATAAGTCCGAGCCGACTTACGATAACGGCCTCCGGCTCTGATGTTCAGCCTTACGATGTGAATAACTGGAATCGTATCGTCACTTTCAGCATAGCGCAATAGGAGAAATAGATATTTCTTGAAAGACGACAGACTCCGACGTATGTGTCGGAGCCTATCGTTTTTTTAGTATGCCATCACGTTTTTTCTGGTAGCGTCAATTTTCAGCAGGATAAACAGCAATATTGTAAACCCCCATAGAGAAGAACCTCCATAACTAAAGAATGGAAGAGGAATTCCTATTACGGGGCAAAGCCCGATTACCATGCCGATATTAATGCAGAAGTGAAAAATGAAATAGGAAGCGACGCAGTAGGCATATACCCGACCGAACGTAGTAGGTTGCCGCTCTCCTATCTTTATGATGCGTAAAATGAGGACCAAGAACAAGAGCGTAACGCCTGCGGCGCCGATAAAACCACGTTCTTCGCCTATGGTGCAAAAGATGAAATCGGTGTGTTGCTCGGGTACGTATTTCAACTTAGTCTGAGTTCCTTTCAAAAAGCCTCTGCCGAAAAAACCGCCGGAGCCAATTGCTATTTTCGACTGGTTGACGTTGTATCCGGCATCTCGCAAGTCTTCTATTTTTCCCAACGCCACTTCGATGCGTTGTTTCTGGTGGTGTTGCAACTTGTCGAAGGCAAAATCGACAGAAAAGAGAAAAATAGTCGAAAGCACAGCTGTCGCCACCGGTATAAACAGACCCGGACGGCGATATCTGAGGGCACATATTACAAGGTATATGCACCCAATGGCTATAACTGCGATGTTGACAGGCACGCCCGGGACGGTGACGCCGGCAATGGTGAGCAGATACTCTATTAGCCAAGCTCCTGCATATAGAATGAATAGGTTGCGCCCGACCTCAGTGCGTTTTGAATAAATAATGGCCATGGCAACCGTAATGACCATTATCAGTAGAAAAACGATAAATTGGCCGGTCGGAATTCCCAAAAATAGTATGTCGGTGTATTTAATGGCTACAACAAATATTACGACGGCAAAAAGTGCGGCAAAAAGCACCAAACCACTCATGCCTTCGCGATACAAGACAAAAAACAATGCCATAAAAGTTAGCGCCGACCCTGTTTCGTTTTGTAATAGGATTAAGATTATAGGTAGAAATATGATAGTAAGTGCGCGGACATAGTTAGACGCCTTTGCATTTAGCGAAAAGTGATATGAGCTGAAAAGTTTGGCGAGGGCCAAGGCGGTTGCAAATTTAGCGAATTCGGCTGGTTGCAGGCTCATAGAGCCGAAAGAAATCCACGAACGCGAGCCTTTAATGTCGTTAGCGACAAAAGGCGTAATAAACAATAGAAGTACTATTAAAATATATAAAGGATAGGCGTAAGTCTCATACATGCGAGTGTCGATGAGAACAATCACCAAAGCAATCAATATAGATAATCCGATCCAACACAGTTGTTTCCCCGAAAATTCGGAGAATGAAAACATGCTCGCATTATCGAAATTGTAGTTTGCCGCGTAAATGCTGACAACACCTGCCAATACCATGATAAGATATATGGCAATTGTTGTCCAATCTAAATTTCGGAACGTAGCCGACGGGTCATTTCTTCTTGGCAGGGGCATAGTATATCGATGAATTAATCATTTGTTCTTCCATCCCTTGCCGTTGAGGAGAGATAGATCCGGTGAGATATTTTTCCATAACGAGGCTGCCAATAGGCACGCCGTAAGTAGCTCCCCACCCGCCATTTTCGACGTAAACGGCGACAGCTATCTTGGGGTCGTTATAGGGTGCAAATCCCATAAAAGCAGAGTGGTCTTTGCCATGAGGATTTTGAGCCGTCCCCGTCTTTCCGCATACTTCGATGTCGGGAATTGCGGCACGACGGCACGTGCCGCCGGTTACGGCCATACGCATACCCTCGGCTATTTCTTGGTAGTAGTTTTTGTCGATAGTGGGGTAGCGCCGTTCTAAAAGTTCGGCGGGCATGACGGTGTCTTGAATTTCTTTAACCACGTGAGGTGTGATAAAATATCCGCGATTTGCTATCGTAGCAGCGAGGTTGGCAATCTGAAGCGGCGTCGCAAGAATTTCACCCTGGCCTATCGATACAGAAATTATAGTGTTTGCGCTCCAACGCCCTTCGCGATAAAACTTATCGTAGAACTTGGAGTTGGGAATGAAACCGCGGCTTTCGCCCGGTAGGTCGACGCCTAATTTATATCCATAACCCATCGACACGAGGTGATTTTTCCATACTTCAAAAGCATTTGCCGAAGAGCCGTACTTGCTTCTGCGGTCAATCATGGCTTTGAACCCCCAGCAAAAGAACGCGTTGCACGATGTCTGGATGGCGGGTTTTAGTGGTAGTGGAGCCCCGTGGCTGTGGCAGCCCACGCGTAAGCCTCCATTAATATAACCATGAGCACAAGGGTAGGCGGTGTTTATATTTATTATACCCTCTTGCAAAAAAATCAGACCCTGTGTCGGTTTGAAAGTGGATCCGGGAGGATATGCACCCATAAGCGCTCTGTCGAAGAGTGGCCAGGTGTTGTCGTTTACAAGTTTTTGATAGTTTTTACCACGTTCTCGCCCGACGAGAAGAGTGGGGTCGTAATTAGGCATCGACACCATACATAGTATTTCGCCGGTAGAGGGTTCTATGGCCACGATAGCGCCGCGCTTACCGGCCATCAACGACTCGGCATACTGTTGCAATTCGATGTCGATACTCATCTTGACGTCGCGCCCCGATATAGGCTCGATGTCTTCGCTTCCGTCTTTATACCTGCCATGAATGCGACCGCTTGCATCGCGAATAAGTATTTCAACACCTTTTTTTCCGCGTAGATAAGGCTCGTAGCTTTTCTCAATTCCGAGGTCGCCGGTATAATCTCCGGGGGAGTAGTAGCTGTCGTTTTCGATATCGCGAGGCGATACTTCGCGTATATTGCCTAAAACGTTTGCCGCTGTTGCGCGGTTATATTGTCGTAGGATTCGTTTCTGAATAAAAAAACCGGGGAAGCGATATAGCTTTTCCTGCAACTGGCCGTAGTCTTGTGCCGATAGTTGAGTTATAAGTTTTTGGGGTGTGTAAGAAGAGTATCCGGGATTAAGCCGACGGTCTCTCATATCTTCAAATCTCTTATCGAGTTGCTCTTTGCTAATATTAAGCGTTGCGCAGAAATCCAAAGTGTCGAAAGGTTGCACGTCGCGAGGAATCAGCATTACATCGTATGCCGGTTGGTTAAAAACGACGAGTTCTCCATTGCGGTCGTAGATAAGGCCTCGAGATGGATATACAGTCTTTTTTAGAAAAGCGTTTGAGTCGGCTGCGTGGCTGTATCTGTCGTCGACCAATTGTAAGTTAACAAGCCGAAAGATATAAATGATTGCTATCAGCACCACAAAACCACCGATAACAAATTTCCGTTTTTCTAAGTCGTAGTTTTTTCTCATATCACCATCGGCAGGGTGTTGTTAGTGTTGTTCGTGTCGGCCGTGTGTAACGAGGTTGAGCGCGTAAATAAGAATGAATGTGTAAATTGTGGAGGCTATTATTCTAAAGGTCATCAATTTGAAATTGGATAGCTGAAAAGCCTCAACCATAAACAACATGGTGCAGTAAATAGCTGCCATTGTGAGCAAATATTTCATGTATGTAGTCTGAACCATCGATTGAGTCGATGGTACGCGTCCTGCCAGATCGTCGTCGAACGATACATATAAGTGAAATATTGGTTTGCGGATGAAAGCTAATACTGTGCAGCAAAGCGCATTGACTCCAGGCGTGTCGCAGAAGATGTCGAGAACGAAGCCAACAATAAAGCCAAATAGCGTAGATAAATTCGTATTTATGGTAACGGGTAGCGACACTATTAGATACAAAAATACAAGAGGGACCGCCACGTTGAAAAGTATGGCGTGATTGAATACAATAGCTTGAGCCGGTATTAGCAGCAAAAACCACAATGCGTATCGTATGAATAACTTCGCCATATTTTATTTATCAGTTGCCGAAAGTTTTTTTCTTAGAATCGTTTTCTTCACCGGCTTGCAGCGCCTTTAACTCTTCCGCTCTATTGTTTTTCACGACCTGAACGTTGCCCAGAGTAGTGAAATCTGCCAGTAGACGTATGCGCAGAGTGAATAAATCGCGAGTCTTGTCGGTGCTGTTACCGAGTACAATACCCACGGGAAGACCGGCGGGAAAGACTGCGGAGTAACCGCTTGTTACTATCGTATCACCGACTTCGAACACAGTGTGCCGAGGCAACTCTTCGAGGTTCGCTTCTTCGGGGTTAACGCCGTCCCAAATCAGCGAACCGAAATATTCACTTCGTTTTATCTTACACGACAGGCGTAGGTTAGGGTTTAGAAGCGATATGACGCGAGCGCTATTAGGCCCTACATTGCTCACGATGCCAACGACACCATTGCGGTCGATGACTCCAAACTCAGGTTTGATGCTGTCGTTGCTCCCTTTGTCGATAGTGATATAATTGAAAGGCCGCGATATTGAGTTGTTGATTACGTGTGCCACAATGAAATTGAAGGGGTGTACGCCCGAGTCTAATTTCAGGGTGTCGGTGAAACGGCTTTCGTCGACGCGCAGCAGCTGTTCTTGCAGCCTTGCAATCTCGGCTTGCAATTCGGAGTTGCGGCGGTTTAGGTCGGTGTTAATTTCGTGTAAGTTGAAATATGATGTAATGTTGTTTGCGCCTTTATAAATAGACGTAGCCATTCGACCAGCCGAAGTGATGTACACATGTTGGCGGTAAGGGTCGGACTTAAAGAGCAAAACACAACTTATCACCACGAAAAACGTGAAGACAAACCACTTGCTGTGCTTTGACAGGAAACCTAATAGCTCGTTCACTTTGCTTTATGGAGCGCGTCGTATTAGCGAATCAAGAACGAGAAGCGGTCGGTGTTTTTAAGAGCGACACCTGTTCCTTTAGCTACACACAACAAAGGATCTTCTGCTACGTGGAATTGAATGCCAATCTTGTCGATGAGGCGTTTGTCAAGGCCTCTCAGCAGGGCTCCGCCACCGGCGAGCCAGATACCATTCTTAACGATGTCGGCATACAGTTCGGGCGGAGTGTGCTCGAGAGCATTAAGCACAGCGGCTTCGATTTTGCTGATAGTTTTTTCGATGCAGTGGCATATCTCTTGATAGCTTACTGGAACTTCGAGCGGCAATGCGGTGAGAACGTTTGGACCATGTACAATATAGTCTTCCGGTGGATTTTCGAGTTCGGTAAGAGCAGCGCCTACGTGTATTTTAATCTGTTCGGCCGTGCGAACGCCAACTCTGATGTTGTGAGCGCGCCGCATGTGGTTGAGGATGTCGTCGGTAAGGTCGTTTCCGGCAACCGGTATACTGGTGTTGCTGACAATGCCGCCAAGCGATATTACGGCAATCTCTGTTGTCCCGCCGCCGATATCAACAATCATATTTCCTTGCGGCGCTTCAACGTCGAGGCCGATACCGAGAGCCGCCGCCATGGGCTCGTGTATCATATACACGTCTCGGCCGTCGGCATGCTCGGCTGAGTCGCGTACGGCACGCACTTCAACGTCGGTGGAGCCGGAAGGGATGCCTATTACCATTCGCAACGAAGGCGAGAACCAATGGCTTTTAGTCGAAGCCTTCTTTATGAGGCCGCGTATCATAAGTTCGGCAGCATTGAAGTCGGCAATAACACCTTGCCGCAGAGGTCTCACCGTGCGAATGCCGGGTTGCTCTCTACCCTCCATTTGTTGTGCCTCTTTACCTACTGCAATAAGTTTGTCGGTGCGATTGTCCAGGGCTACAATCGACGGCTCGTTGATTACTATTTTATCGTTGTAGAGAATAATAGTATTGGCCGTGCCAAGGTCCATCGCTATTTCTTTAGTGAGGGAGAATAGTCTCATTTCTTGTCGTATGTGGAATAAAGTTGATTACTTGTTTATTTTTTTAGTGGCGGAAATGCCTATATCCTGTTATTGCCATTGTTATATTATTCTTTTGGCAATATTCGATAGAATCGTTGTCGCGAATCGAGCCACCGGGTTGAATCACAGAGTTTATGCCGGCGGCATGAGCTATTTCAACGCAATCGGCAAAGGGGAAGAAAGCGTCGGAAGCCATCACGGCGCCATTAAGGTCGAATCCGAAGCCTTTCGCTTTTTCGATGGCGTGTTTGAGTGCGTCGACACGAGAAGTCTGACCGACACCCGATGATATCAGTTGTCCGTTGCGAGCCAATACTATAGCGTTGCTTTTGGAATGCTTCACAATCTTATTGGCAAAAAGCATGTCGGCAGCAACCTCGGGAGTGAGATATGAGCCAGACACGAGCTTTAGGTCGTCGACGGTTTCGATTTTAGAGTCGGCATCTTGGAGTAATACGCCGCCCAAAATCGAACGCATCTTCTTATCTGATGCTTTGCTCGTGTAGCGACGAAGTATTATGCGATTTTTCTTTTGTTTAAGAATCGCTAAAGCGTCATCGCTATATTCCGGAGCTATGATAACTTCGAAAAATATTTTGTCTATCTCTTCGGCGGCCTCGGCCTCGATGCGCTCGTTGCAGATGATGATACCTCCAAAGGCCGAAACAGGGTCGCCGGCAAGGGCGTCGCGCCAAGCAGCTGTCACATCGGGGCGCGAAGCTAATCCGCAAGCGTTGTTATGCTTTAGGATAGCGACTGTCGTTGAGTCGAATTCGTCTATTAGCGCGCAGGCAGCGTCGATGTCGAGCAGGTTATTGTATGAAATGTCCTTTCCGTGCAACTGCTCGAAGTTGGCCTCAAAGTCGCCGTAGAAACAAGCGTTTTGGTGGGGGTTCTCTCCATATCGCAGGCTTTTTGTACCGTCAACAGCAAGTCGCAAGTGCGCCGATTGGGCATCGGAGTTTTTCGCGAACCAATTGAAAATAGCAGAATCGTAGCCCGATGAAACGGCGAATGCCTCGCAAGCGAGATGGCGTCGTTCTTCGATAGTAGAGCAGGCGCCATTGCGGTCAAGCATAGCTTCGAGGTAATCGAATTGAGCGTCGGAGGCAACTATTATTGTGTCGGCGAAATTTTTTGCGGCGGCACGTATTAAAGAGATGCCGCCTATGTCGATTTTTTCGATAATGTCTTCTTGTGTGGCACCCGAAGCTACGGTGGCCTCAAATGGGTATAGGTCGACAATCACCAAGTCGATGGCGTCGATGTCGTATTGCGCCATTTCTTTTTTGTCGCTTTCGTTGTCGCGGCGTGCTAAAATGCCGCCAAACACTTTGGGGTGAAGAGTCTTAACGCGCCCACCCAGGATGGATGGATATCCTGTGATATCTTCAACAGCGAGGCAGGGAATGCCAAGACATTCGATAAAAGAGCGCGAGCCACCGGTAGAGAGAAGCTTAACACCGAGGCTGTGTAGCTTTTTAACAATAGGCGTTATGCGGTCTTTACTATAGACCGAAATCAATGCAGTTTGTATTGTTTTGTTGTTTATTGACATGAGATTTGGAGTGGTATCTATTGTTCTGCAAAATTACGAAAAAATAAACGATTTCTTTTTACTAATGTGCATGTTTTTTGCAATAAAATTTCAAAAAAATGCACTTTTTTGTAGAGGGCATAGAGGAGAGGAGAATCGCGAGTAGCAAAAGTTGCAAGTTTATGCTTAGAATAGGCCTGTCGATTCTTAAGAAATCTTAAAAAGAGGCGAAGAATTTTATCATGCGGTACGTCTCTTCGCTCAATTTTCGTAAATTTGCAAGATAAATATTTTTCTATGATATCAAGAATAATCGACGAAAAGGCAATAGTAAAGGCTAAGGGCCTTATAGAGCAAGCCGAGCACATAGTGGCTATATGCCATACGGCACCTGATGGCGATGCTATAGGGTCTTGTTTGGCAGCCACGCACGTTTTTTCGGCGATAGGAAAAGACATACGCACGGTAATACCAGATTCGCATCTGTTTAATCTGCGTGATTTGCCCGGTGCAATCGATATTGTCGATGCCACAAAGTATTATGATTTTGCGGTGAAACTGCTCACCGATGCCGATCTTATTTTGTGTCTCGATTTCAATGAGCCAAAGCGATGTGGCCGACTCGAAAAAGCACTATGCGACTCTAAGGCTCATAAAATACTTATCGACCATCATCTAAACCCCAACATCGAAGCCGATGTAATAATCTCGCATCCCGAGGTCGCTGCTACGGCTTATCTCTTTTTTCGTTTTTTGTGTCGCTTGGAGTTTTTTAATCTCATCGACAAGAAAGCGGCAGAGTGTGTCCTTGCCGGTATGATGACCGATACGGGCAATTTTTCGTACAACTGCGATGACCCCGATATGTATGTCGTGGTGGCGGAGTTGATACGCAAAGGTGCGGATAAAGAAAAATTATACCGACAGTTGTTCGCGACCTTCTCGGCCAATTGTCTGCGCCTCAACTCTTATGCGCTTCTTAACAAAATGGAAGTGTATAAAGACGAATGCGCCGCGCTGATAACACTATCGCGCGATGAGTTGAATCGCTATCACTACACCAAAGGCGATACGGAAGGGCTTGTAAATAAACCGCTCTCAATACCGGGCATCGTCTACAGTTGTTTTATGAGGCAAGAAGCCGATATGATAAAAATATCGATGCGTAGTGTTGGTGATTTTCCTGTTAATGAGCTGTGTAGCCAATATTATGGAGGCGGAGGTCACCTCAATGCCGCCGGCGGGGAATACTATGGAAGCCTCGAAGATGCCGCCGAGCTTTTCCGCTCTATTTTGAAAGAAAATAAAAAACGATATATCAAATAAATATGAAAAAAAATAGCATCGTAATTGCGCTTGTAACTATTGTATTTGCTGTGTTCTCAATTTCTTGCGAAGATACAAAATCGTATGCCGAGCTACTCAGTGAAGAAGATGCTTATGTGAATAATTTTTTGAGCGACAACAAAGTTATTCTTGAAATACCTGCCGATACCATATTTGAATATGGGCCTAATGCGCCGTATTATCGTATCGACAATGACGGTATGCTTTATATGCAGGTTATCAATCCGGGCACGCCGGGCAATAAAGTGCAGTACAACGAGCAGATCTATTTCCGCTACACTCGTTATATGTTGTCGATGTATAAAGAGGGCAAGCTGCCTAATGGCGAGGGTAATAATCTCACTCTCGGCGCTTGTTGGTTTAGATACAGTAACTTCCAGATAGAATCGTCGTATATGTGGGGCTATGGCGTACAATATCCATTGTCGCTTTTGCCTGTCGATTGTGAGGTTAACCTCGTAGTTAAATCTCAGATGGGGCCTACGTCGGAGCAGACCGATGTGTTGCCTTATCTGTGGCATCTAACATTTGAGCGACGTCGATAGCGTTTACACTTTTAGAAGAATAAAATTATCATATAAAATGGCTCTCATAAAATCTATATCGGGCATACGCGGCACCATAGGAGGACCGGCGGGCGAAGGCCTCACCCCTCTTGATGTGGTGAAATTTACAGCAGCATATGCCACATTTATCGACAAAACAACAAGCAAGAAGAACCGCACCATCGTAGTTGGTCGTGATGCAAGGCTCTCTGGAGAGATGGTGAAAAACCTTGTGATATCGACACTTATAGGTATGGGCTTTGACGTGGTTGATATTGATTTGGCCTCGACTCCAACGACGGAGTTGGCTGTAACTGGCGAGGATGCTTGCGGCGGTCTGATTTTGACGGCCTCGCACAACCCGATACAATGGAATGCCCTCAAAATGCTCAACGAACGCGGTGAGTTCTTAAATGCTGCCGAAGGTGCCGAGGTGTTGAGAATTGTTGAAAACGAAGATTTTAATTTTGCAACCGTGCATGAGCTCGGACATGTTCACCGGAATACGAATTATGTTAGCCGACATATCGAGCAGGTGTTGGCATTGCCACTTGTTGATGTTGATGCCATCCGTCGAGCCGACTTTACCGTAGCTGTCGATGCGGTGAATTCTGTTGGCGGCGTTATTGTGCCTGAGTTGCTTAATGCGCTGGGTGTGAAGACGGTTGTTAAATTGAATTGTGAGCCTACCGGATATTTTGCCCATACGCCCGAGCCACTGCCTGAAAATCTTGGCGATATAGCGTCGTTGGTGCGCGACACGAAAGCCGATGTAGGCTTTGTTGTAGATCCTGATGTTGATCGACTTGCCATCGTGGCCGATGGCGGTAATTTCTTTGGCGAAGAATATACCTTGGTGTCGATAGCCGATTATGTGTTAAGAAACACGCCCGGAAATACTGTAAGCAACATGAGTTCTTCGCGAGCACTCCGCGATGTAACCCTTTCTCACGGATGTGAATACAATAGCTCTGCGGTAGGCGAAGTTAATGTCACGGCAAAGATGAAAGAGACCGGTGCTGTAATCGGCGGCGAAGGTAATGGAGGAGTGATATATCCCGAACTTCACTATGGTCGCGATGCTATGGTCGGAATCGCATTATTTCTTTCCTTGCTTGCCAAGTCGGGTAAAAAGGTGAGCGAGTTGAGAAAAGACTATCCTGCTTACGAAATATATAAAACGAAACTTGAGCTCACCCCCGGTATCGACGTAGATGCAATTCTCGAAGCTGTTAAAGAAAAATTCGCATCAGAAAAGATTTCCGACATTGATGGTGTAAAGATTGATTTTGAAGAATCGTGGGTACATCTTCGCAAGTCGAATACCGAGCCTATTATCCGCATTTATGCCGAGGCGCATACAGCCACTGAAGCCGAGGGCCTTGCCGCTAAAATAAAGAGTGTTATAGATTCTTTCATATAAGACAAACTCTCATATAAAAAATTATAGCAAAAAGGGGCGTTTTTACTAAAAGCGTCTCTTTTTGCGTGTTGCACATTTGATGATTTTTTTTTAACTTTGCACGCTACTATGCGCTAAACGTTGATTTTAACCATTGTAATAAGTATATAATCCTATATATGAGACGCTTATATCGAAATCTGGCAATTGTGATTTCCTGCGCAGCTTTATTGTCGAGCTGTAGCGCGCCTAAAAAAGTTCCTTACTTAGTGAATGCCGAAAATATTCCGGCCGAAGTATTAGCAAATTCACAGAATCTTACCGATCCGGTATTTATGGCCGGCGACCTGCTCAACATTCAGGTTACGGGTATTGATATGACAACTATAGCTCCATTCAATAAGGGAAATTATATTGACCAAGATGGGAAAATTAATAAGATAACGACGGGCGGCTCAAATACTTACAATAACCACTTGGAGCTATCTACCGAATACTATCTTGTAAATGCCGACGGCACTATCGATTTCCCGATAGTTGGTAAAATCGCAGTGGCCGGTATGAAGAAGAATGAAGTTAAAGAGGCTATTCTCAATGCGATATATCCTAAGTATCTGACAGAGAAGCCGGCGGTAGATATCCGATTGATGAATTTCCGCGTTGTTGTGGCGGGCGCAGTGTCGCACCCCGGCGTTTACCAGTCGAAAAACGAGCGCATGACCTTCCTTGAGGCCATATCGATGGCCGGCGACCTCAGTATCAGAGGTTCTCGCGACAATATACTACTTTATCGCACCAATGCCGACGGCACACGTGAAGTGCATAGGGTAAATATCCACGATAGCGAATTCTTATTATCGCCATATTACAATCTACAGCAAAACGACTTTATTTATGTAGAGCCTAATAGCTCAATGCGTAACTCGGCGTGGCAAATGAATCCTGCCGTGTCGGCCACGATTTCGATTATAGGCGGTATGTCATCGCTGGCATCATTGGTAATTGGCGTAGTTAACCTTTCTAAATAAAGCTTTATGGCTAACGACAGCATTGAAATAAACAACAAAAACAAGGAAGAAGAAGTATTCGATACGACGGGTTTGCTTCTCTCTTATTTGGCTAATTGGAAATGGTTTCTGCTTAGCGTTATTATCTGTCTTATACTTGGTGGCTTATATATAGCATCGCGTACACCCTTATATCAGGTAAAAGCGTCGATTTATCTCAAAGTTGATCAGGAAGAGAATCCATTCTCGATGGGATCGTCAGATGCTATGATTTCAACCAAGCGAATGATTGACGAGACCGAGCTTGAGATTATGAAGTCGAAAAACAATCTCCTTAAAATTGTCGACTCTCTCAACTTGGCCTACTCTTATTACAATGATGGCGTTCTTCGCAATCCACCTATCTACAAGAAAAACCCGATAGAAGCAGTCCTCGACTCTGGCTCCTTGCGTATTTTGGACGCGCCTATCGAAATCAAGGTAGAGCCTCTTGGCGGGGATAAATACAATATCTCGGCCAAAACCTCTTTCAAAAAAGAGAAAGAGAAAAAAGAATATGAGAATGTGACACTCCCGGCCAAAGTGCGTCTATCGCAAGCTACTGTTACCATTACACGAGTGCCTGAAATCGAGGAATTCGACAATACGGTGATAGCGGTCGTTAACAATCCGCTTGAAGTAGCAAAGAGGCTTTCGAAAGATATCAAAATCGAGTTTGCAGAGAAATCGGATAAAATTATCAGAATTAGTTATGACGCTAACAAAATCGAAAAGGGTGTAAATATAATAAACGCGCTTATCGATTTCTATAATGCCGATATTATCGCCGATAAAAATCGCTCGGCAATACAGACCGAAGCCTTTATCATAGAGCGTCTCGTGAATATCTCTGATGAACTCAAAGATGTAGAGACCCGTCTTCAAGAATATCGTCAAGCTCACAATGTGACCAACATCACGGCACAGTCGAATCTTAATCTTAACTTGCAAAGCAGGTATATAAAAGAACAAAACGACATAGAAGCCGAGATTCAGATTATCCAAGAAATTGAAAAGGTTGTATCGCAAGCCGACATCTACCAAACATTGCCGGCAGCGCTTGAAAATAGCACAATTACAAAGATTATAGAAGATTACAACCGCAAGGTGTCGCAATATAACCGCGTGTCGCAGAGTTCTACACTCGACAATCCGCTTGTCGTAAACCTTCGTAGCGACCTTGAGCGCGATAAAGAGCGTATATTGCAGAACCTCGCTACAGCAAAGCAAGGCTTAATCACGCAGCGCAATTCAATAAACGCACTTGCACGACAGAGCACCAGCGAACTTATTTCAACGCCTACTATCGACAAGGGCTTGCAAGAAATATTCCGCGAGCAACAGGTAAAGGTTAACATCTATACTTTCTTGTTGCAACGTCGCGAAGAAATAGCATTGCAAAAGACTCTCGCTACGAATACTGCACGTCTTATCGATGATCCGCAGAGCGAAGATAAACCCGTGTCGCCTCGCAAACTGATAATTTTGGCAGTAGCGTTTCTCCTCGGTCTTGCAGCCCCGGCCGCTCTTATCTTAGTACGCCGACTGTTATTCCCAATATTTAGCGACCAAGAAGAGTTGCGCCGTCTGACCAAAGTTCCTGTCATAGGCGAAATTTGCCAACTCGAGAAGGGCCAAGAAAACGCCAATATTGTTGTTGGCGAAAATGTTGCTACCCCCGTTGCCGAGTTGTTCCGATTATTGAGAAACAATATATCGTTTACACGATCGGGTGCTGAAAGTAAGGTTATCTTGCTCACCTCGTCGATTTCGGGTGAAGGTAAAACATTCGTCTCGGCAAACCTTGCTATGACTTACGCTCTGATGGGTAAAAAGACTCTTGTAATAGGTATGGACCTCCGCCGTCCGTTCCTTGCCCGCCGCTTTGGGTTTGATAACCACCTTGGTGTTACGACATATCTCTCAGGGCAAGAGACCGATATCAACAAGCTTGTTATACAGAGCAAGGAAAATCCCAACCTTTATATCTTGCCGGCCGGCCCCGTTCCGCCAAATCCTAATGAGTTGTTGATGTCGCCCAATATGGCGAAACTCATGCAAGAGCTACGTAATTCATTTGATTATGTAATTATCGACTCGGCACCTATAGGTGTGATTTCCGATAGCTTGATTATTTTACGCTACTCCGACTTACAAATATATGTAACGAGAGCGAAATACTCAACCAAGAGCAGCCTCAACATCTTGCACCAGGCTATCGACGATGGCAAGTTCTCGGCAGTATATCTCGTTATCAATGGTGTCGACATTGCATCGAACAGCTATGTATATCGTCGCTATGGCGAATATGGACGTTATGGACGTTATGGCAGCTATAGCCGTCGCTCCGGTGTTTATGGCTATGGCTACGTGTCGAAAGACAAGTCATCGAAAGAAGAATAAGAAGTTGTTAGTTTAGTGGCATCGGAAAAATTTCCGGTGCCATTTTTCTATTTTTTTGTCAAATTCGCTCGGTTTGAGTAATTTTATGCACCAAATAAATCTACAATTATGGGAAATGATATAAAAAAGGTAGAAGAGGCCCTTAAACAAGTAATGGAAGGTATAACGCTTGACGAGGAAACCCTTTATTCACTATCTGAAATTGATTCTACAGAAGGAAAACAGGCATTGTATGAGGCTGCTGAACAGATTACCCGGAAGTTCTGTCCCAAAAAGTTTGATTCATGCTCAATAGTAAACGCGCGTTCGGGTCGATGCTCCGAGAACTGTAAATGGTGTGCACAATCGGCCCATTTCGACACCGGGTGCCATACCTACGAACTTATTGATGCCGAAGAAGTGCGTCGTGCCGCTCACGACAGCGCTGTTAATGGTGTAAACCGCTTCTCTCTTGTAGCAAGTGGCAGAGCGGTTAGGGGTAAAGCCCTCGCGCAGATGTGCAGTCTTCTAAAAGAAGTAAAAGAGACTGAAAACATATCTACATGTGCTTCACTTGGGCTCCTCACCGAAGCTGAGTTACAGCAGTTGTGGGATTCGGGAGTGCATCGCTACCATTGCAACCTCGAGGCGGCGCCATCTTATTTCGACAAATTGTGTACGACCCACACCCACGCCGATAAATTGGCCACAATAGCTGCTGCTAAACGCATCGGGTTCGAAGTGTGTTCCGGTGGTATCATAGGTATGGGCGAAACGCGACGTCAGAGAGTAGAGCTTGCTATTGCCCTCCGCCAGGTAGAACCGGCCTCGATACCGGTAAATATCCTTTGCCCGATCCCCGGCACACCATTGGAGAATACACCCTTGTTGAGCGATGAAGAGTTTTTAATTACCGTGGCTATATTCCGATTCGCGCACCCAGCTGTTCAAATTCGTTTTGCAGGAGGTAGAGCCCGTCTTAGCCATGAAACCCAAGTAAAGGCACTAAGGATAGGAGTGAATGGCGGTGTTGTTGGAGATTTACTCACCACCGTAGGCTCGACTATCGCTGAAGATAGAGAAATGACACAAGAAGCCGGCTATGACTTCTGATTTTCAGCTCACTAACAATCTTAAGAAAGTATTTTCGTCGCTTGATGATTCAAAGGGTCGTCGACGAAGCGGTATGTTTGTAGCCGAAGGCACAAAGTGTGTAGTTGAACTCGCATCTGCTTTCAAAATAAGGTATCTATTTGCAAAGAAAGAATGGCTCGATGCCAATGCAGGGGCTGTGCCCTTGGATAATGCTATCGTTGTTAACGGGCAAGTGCTTCGCGAGATTACCCGGCTGAACACCATTCCCCCTGTAGTAGCTTTCTTTGAACTGCCGCAAGAGTCGGCGTCGGTCGAGGTTGATATCTCGAATAATCTCGTGTTAGCTCTCGATCGCGTGCAAGACCCCGGTAACATGGGCACGATACTGCGCACATGCGATTGGTCGGGTGTTCATACTGTTTTGGCATCGGCCGATTCTGTAGATGCTTTCAACCCCAAAGTCGTGCAGGCATCGATGGGCGCTTTGGCAAGAGTAAAAGTCGTATATGTAGATTTGCCTAATTTTCTGCGCGGCCTCGATTCTGCCGCTCAGGTATATGGTACATTCCTCGATGGCGAGAATATCTATACCGAGCCCCTTAGCTCGTCGGGCATTGTAGTTATGGGAAATGAGGGGCAAGGAATTTCACCCGAAGTAGAGGAGAGTGTTACCAAACGTATTTTTATACCGCCGCATAATGCCGACGACGCTGTCGAAAGTCTTAATGTGGCAACAGCGGCTGCCATAACACTGTCGCAATTTAGGGCCCGTGCTTTTACAAAATGAATATTGAAGAGTTCCGAAATTATTGTTTGTCGTTTCCCGGAGTCCACGATAAGTTGGCCTTTCTGAATACTAAGTCGGAGTATGATAGAGGACTGCTTGCGTTTTATGTTCTCGACAAGTGGTTTTGTCTTGTCAATGTAGACTATTTCGATTTCTGCACTATAAAGTGTGATCAGGAAACGGCATTAGAACTACAGGATTTATATGAAGATGTGCAGCCTGGTTGGCACATGAATAAGAAGCACTGGATAAGTGTCTATTTCAATCGTCGGTTGCCCGACAGCAAAATCAAAGAGTTGGTGCGCCACTCCTACGAGCAAGTGGTGGAATCGCTTTCTCGCAAAGACCGCGAGCAACTCCGTAGGCTTCACGACGAGAATTGACTGAGCGGTGTCGACGGCTAAGAGTTATTATTGGCGTCGATGCATAAAAATAGGAGCCCACCTCAAGGTAAGCTCCTATTTATAGTATGAGACAAAACTTTATTCTACAGTCCAGGTTTCGCCTGCAAGAATCATATCGCGCAGGCAAGAGAAGCCTTTGTGTGCACGTACTTCCTCGACTTGAGCGGTAACGCCGTCGTCGTAAGTAGGTGCTTCAACATCGCGGATAACGCCGAGAGCCAGCGGCAGTTCGCCGAGGCCATCCATCATAGCGAGCTGTTGGTGCAGGAAGTTTGATTGAGTGTGTGCATCATGAACCAGCACGTCGTCGATAGTGTATCCGTCTTCGCCAATAGTAACAGCTTTCAAAAGGAAGCCATCGCGTACGAGACCACGATTTTTATCGCGACCGAAAATCATTTTTTCGCCATGACGAAGCAAGATAGTGCGATCGGCCCGTACTTCACGGTCGGTTATCGGATTGTGGATGCCGTTATTAAATATAACACAGTTTTGCAGTATCTCAACAACAGAGGTGCCTTTGTGCTTAGCAGCGGCAACAAGGACTTCTTGCGACGTGGCCAGTTCAACGTCGATAGAGCGTGCAAAGAAGTTGCCGCGAGCGCCGAATACAAGTTCGGCCGGTATAAAGGGGTCTTCCACAGTGCCGTAAGGGCTCGATTTGCTCACAAAACCGCGGTCGCTTGTAGGAGAATACTGACCTTTTGTGAGGCCGTAGATTTTATTGTTGAACAATACGATGTTAAGGTCGATGTTACGACGTACGGCATGAATGAAGTGATTGCCGCCAATAGCGAGCCCGTCGCCGTCGCCTGATATTTGCCACACTGTCATCTCGGGATGTGCTACCTTATAACCTGTAGCTACGGCAGCGGCACGGCCGTGGATTGTGTGGAAACCATACGTATTCATGTAGTATGGTAGGCGTGACGAGCAACCGATACCTGAGATAACGGCTGTTTTATGGGGTGCTACACCAAGCTCTGCCATAGCCTTGTGGAGGGTGTTCAGAATGGCGTGGTCGCCACAACCGGGGCACCAGCGAACAGCCTGACTGCTTTTATAATCGGCAGCTGTGAATGTCTTGTTTTCTTCCATGTCTTATTCCTCCATTAATTTTATTGCACCTTCAACAACTTCGCTAACGGCGAAGGGTTGTCCCTCAATCTTATTTATTCTCAAGATGTGAGCGTCGGGATATTTCGACTGTAGATAGTCGGCAAACATACCGGTGTTGAGCTCGGCAACGATGATGCGTTTATATTTGGCGAGTATATCAGCCGTATTTGCCGGCAGAGGATTGATGTAGCGGAAGTGAGTGAACGCTACACGATGACCTTCGGCATTTAGTTGCTCGGCAGCTGTGCGCAAGTGGCCGTAAGTGCCGCCCCAACCTAACAATAGTGTGTCGGCATCGGTGTCGCACAACACTTCGAGTTGAGGAATGTCGGAAGCGATACGAGCAATTTTTTCACGACGTAATTCAACCATTCTTGCGTGGTTGGCCCCGTCGGTTGAGATAGCGCCTGTTGCCGGGTCTTTCTCAAGGCCGCCAAGACGGTGAGTCGCGCCTTCAGTTCCGGCGTTAGGCCAATAGCGGCCGAGGTTTTCAGTACGAACATAAGGACGCCATGAGCCGTCTGCTATTAAGTTTGCCGGCACGTCGGGAGTCTTTATAGTAGGGAATTCGTCGGCTTCGGGTATTCTCCAGGCCGATGAGCCGTTTCCGATAAAAGCATCGCTCAATAAAATAACGGGCGTGCTGTGCTCAACGGCAAGACGACAAGCTTCGAAAGCCATTGTGAAGCAATCGGTTGGAGAGGCAGGTGCTACAACAGCAACGGGAGATTCGCCGTTACGTCCGTAAAGAGCTTGCATAAGGTCGGTTTGCTCTGTCTTTGTTGGAAGACCTGTAGAAGGACCGCCACGCTGAACGTCGATGACAACAAGAGGCAATTCAGCCATAACAGCAAGGCCTATGCCTTCGCTCTTAAGAGCAAGACCGGGGCCGGATGTAGACGTCACGGCAAGGTTTCCTGCAAACGAAGCGCCAATAGCGGAGCATACACCTGCTATTTCGTCTTCCATCTGACAAGCTTTTACACCAAGGTCTTTGCGTTTTGCCAATTCGTGCAATATGTCAGTTGCCGGGGTGATGGGATATGAGCCTAAGAATAAGGGCCTTCCGCATTTCTCCGAAGCCATGATTAGGCCCCATGCTGTTGCAGTGTTTCCGTTAATGTCGGTATAAACGCCCGGTCGCGGGTCTTCAGTCTCGACACGGTATGTGCTAACCGATGCATGTATGTTGTGGCCATAATCAAAGCCGGCTTGCAGCACTTTAGCGTTGGCTTCGTAGACGGCCGGTTTTTTAGCAAATTTCTTGTTAAGATGTCGGAGCGCACTTTCGATAGGACGATCGAAAAGCCAGCACACAAGCCCAAGGGCAAAGATGTTTCGGCACTTCAACACACTCTTGTTGTCTAATCCGCTGTCGGCGAGTGCCGCTTTCGTCATTGTAGTGATAGGCACTTCAACAATTTGCGCCTTGATGCCAAGTTCTTCAAAGGGATTTTCTGTTTGATACAGCGCTTTTTTCAAATCGGATTCTTTGAAAGAATCGATGTCAACGATAATAACACCACCGGGTTTCAGAAAACGGTGGTTTGTCTTAAGCGCGGCAGCATTCATAGCGATAAGAACATCGCAAGCATCACCAGGAGTATGAACACCTGTGCCCACACACACTTGGAAACCCGATACACCACTTAGCGAGCCTTGCGGAGCGCGGATTTCGGCAGGATAGTCAGGAAAAGTTGAGACCTGATTACCAAGCCCGGCCGACACATTGGTAAAGATATTTCCAGCCAACTGCATACCGTCGCCGGAGTCGCCCGAGAAGCGAACAACAACTTTATCAAGTGTCTTTACATTGGTTTTTTCCAACATAATTAATTGATTGATAGTATGTTAATTTTACGATTTAGTTCTGATGCCATACCTCATGGTTTAGGCCGTACAAAGGTAATCAGAAAATTCGACATAGCAACCCCAAACGCCACATAATTTGCATAGCAAAATGACGGTCTGACGTGTTTTTGTTACAGCCTAAGATAAAAAATCAAGAGATAATAAAAGGCACAAAAATTGAAAGTGCAATGACGGTATTAATTGAAATAAGCAAAAGTGCCGCCAAAAGAAACAAAATAGTTAAAGCTTGAGTTTGAGGGACGTTGAGCTACACTACCACGATAGTACTCATGTTTCCCATCTGTTTGAAGTTCGTAAGTACCATAACAGTAAGAGCCGTCATAATTGTAGAACTTAACCTTTCTGCTAAATACCAGTTGTGAGGAACTGCTTCCAAAAGATGGGTTATACCTCCCGGAAGAAGTGCCATAGCTTGGAGTGAATGTTGATGCCGGTTGTGACTTTTCAAATGGGCCGGCGTCAAAAATCCACATCAAGCCCAGGACGACTATGGCCCCTACGACAATATAACCCCAGAAATCATTTGATGAATTGTTGCTCATTAAGACGTATTTTAGTAGGTTGTTACATTTTCTTTCATTATGCGGCAAATTTTTTCGTGGTAGCTTATGGTGTAGATAAGAACAATGTTGAAAATAGTAAGCTCAAGCACGAAATATAGCCAAGGATATCCAATCAAAAGTGCGATATAAAGGAAAATTGCCCGCCAGTTGAAAGTCATAAAGTTTTCCCACTTGCACATAGGGAAACTCAGTTTGCGGAATTCTTCGGCTTTATCGGCCGGTAGGGCGTTATTGCCATATTTGGCGAGAAATATTCCTCGAAGTTCCTGCATAGTAGGAGTCAAGCGCTCTTGAGTTGTGGTATAGTTTGAATAGAGCAGTAGATAAAGTTTATTGAAAAAGTCGTGCCGCCACGATAGAGCGTTATATCGGTCGATCAACTCTTGAGCCGAGTCGAGTTCGCTACCCTTTGGCCCATTTATGAAGAACAGGTGGAATTGACGATAGCGGTCGGCAATAGCAGCTTGTACGGTGTGGCACGCTCCGGCCGCTAAAGCAATCAGCCAAATTAGCCAAGGATTTTCGCCAAAAAAAGCGATGGTGTTGTTGGTGCGTAAGCAAAAAGCGATGTAGATAGCGATGAACCAAAAATCGCCAGAAATGCCGTCGAGGAAGCGCCCTAATTGCGAGTGCTGTCCTGTCAATCGGGCCAACATGCCGTCGGTGCAGTCGTATACACCGGCCCAGATAAGCAATAGGATACCTATTATATTTATCCAGATGTTGGTTGGGTAGAAGCATATACCACCTGCAATGCCGATAAATATCGAAGCTATCGTAACCGCATTGGGTGTTACGTGAAGCTTACGAAACAGGCATGCCCACAAAAAACCCAATGGGCGGAAAAAAAATAAATCGATATGTTCTTCCGTTTCTAACGACTTTAGCGATGAACGGTATTCAGCCTTTAATTTTTCAAACATCGTTTATTTGTTTTTTAACTCTTTTGATGCACAAAGGTAAAAAATAAAATCAAAATATGACTAATAACGGTTCGACTTTAACTCGATAGAGCGGCGACAATGATATAAATATAACAGATATCAATACCGGCGATATTATTACCGAAATTGCATGAGAGCGCATTGTCAATGCGCTCTGCAGGTACCATCTCACTCGGAAGCATTCGCTTTTAGTTGAAGTAGCCGTAATTGATAAGTTGGGTTATATAGTCCCAAACTTTTTTACCATTATTTTTTAGGATATAGTATTCGTCGAGATCGATTTTATCGCCAAGGAATGACTTGGAGACGGTGAGTTTGAGCCGATAGCTCCCGTCCATCAATGGCTTTAGGCTCAAGGTTTTAAGTGCGCTACCAGGTGCTGATATCTCGATGGCCCCACCGCTTGTGTTGCAATTCGCGATTAGCGGAAGGGTATAATCGTTCTCTGTTGTGTAGTTGTAGTCGTATGTCTGTCCACCGGTAGAAAACGTAAGAGTGGTCTCGCTTATCGTAAAATAGGCTATGCCGTTTTTATTGATTTTGAAGTTAATGCTGTTAATGCGAGTATTAGTGAGTGGTGACAGAGATTCGGTCGATGAATTGCTGCTCGTATTCTTTGCCCGTTGTATACCGCTGCTTATCGTCATATCGGCCGGCAACGACTTAGATGTTTGCTTTGAAGCCGTTTGTCTTGAGCTTGCTTGATTGGCAGAGCTTTGTTTAGATGCGTTTTGTGATGCAAACTTTTGTACCGCAGCCGCAAACTCGGCGTTGAGGTCAACCCAATCGGAGACAATACGTACCACTTCTTTATTATCAACCATAACGTTAACCAAGAAACGGACGCGGCCTTTGCCGGGAAGAAATGTCAGTCGCTCTTTGCCGATATCCCAATGTTGAGTCCATTTTTGGTCGCGCCAAAAGCCTGTTTCCTGAAAATATGACGCATTGGAATTGCTCGATTTTCCGTCACCGGCAAACGACAAGTAATTGTTGTTCTCATCCAGAATCCACACGCATGCCATTGCATATTTATTGCCGTGGTTTCGCACATCGATATTGACAGCGAGCTTCATATTGTTAGGATCTGAAGGTATGTGATTTGGCGGCCCGAACGTAATCTTGAGGTCTGACAATGTTATAGAGCCAAGCATATTCAAGCTGGCTAACAAACAGCTTAGCACAAGCAATAATTTTTTTATTTGCATAGTTTATTGCGATTATATTTGTGACTTAACATCAATCGGCACAATTGGTTGCAGCGACCTTTGACTCGCTTTGTGATAGTCAATCCGGCCCTATTTCGGGCATCCCGTACCCGCTATCATAGTGCAAAGGTAATCAAATTTTGTAAAAGCTATTAAGATGCGCCTACATTTGCGCGTACATTTGTTGCTTAATTTGCATAAATAACGTTTATTTAGTACCTTTGCATAAGCTTCGCGCCATGAGATATAGATACAAAAACTCTTGGCAATAAGCATTGATATAATGCCTTAATTTTGTAGGTGTCATTTCTTTTTTAGCAGAAAAAGATATATACTCAACATGAAAAAAATAAAAGAATTCTATAAAAAACATCCGATTATCAGTCATCTAATACTCATAATATGTACCGGACTGATAATGCTGTGGGCTGTCCTAATATTTTTAGACCATTGGACATTTCACGGGGCAACCTCTATAGTGCCTGATATTAAACACAAAACTTACAATGAAGCCTCGGCCGTACTTGCCGCAAACGGATTGTCGATAGAAATCTCCGATTCTATTTATGACCGAACGATGGCGCCCGGCACGATTGTGGAGTCGTGGCCCAAAGCAGGCGCGGTGGTAAAAGAGGGGCGCATGGTGTATGTGACAATTACGGCATTTTCGCCCAAGCAAGTGACGATATCGATGCCCCTTACCGGGAATGTATCGTCACGTCAGGCAACATCTTATCTGCGGGGAATAGGCATTACTGATGTGCGTATCGAAAACGTGCCGTCGGAGTTTGTTGACCTTGTCGTAGGCGCACGTTATGGCGATACCCCGCTATCGGTGGGTTCTGTAATTCCGGTAACATCGACAGTTACTCTTGAAGTGGGGACGGGCATATCTCTCGAGACCGACAGTATCGACTCTGAAGTAGCCGATGCCTTTTCAGAATTAGACTACTCAGAAGAATAAAGATATGGTGGAAGACTTCATACAAGAAGACTTTACATCGGAAGAAAGTACGGTTATAGAAATCGATGGTGCCGAGTATTATGAGCATTTTCGATTTGTAGCCGACAAGGGGCAGGAGCTATTGCGAGTTGATAAATTTCTGGTGCTGCGCTTGCAGAAATCATCGCGCAACCGTATCCAGCAAGCAGCCGAAGCCGGGTGTATCCTTGTTAATGGTAAGGCAGTAAAGAGCAACTATCGCGTAAAGCCTCTCGATGTGGTGCAGGTTGTGATGGACCGTCCCCGCTATGAGTTTGAGGTCGTAGCTCAAGATATACCATTGGATATTGTATATGAAGACCGTTATGTCCTTATAGTGAACAAACCGGCAGGGTTAGTGGTGCATCCCGGACATGGAAATTATGACGGCACCCTCGTCAATGCGTTGGCATGGCATTTCCGCGACACTCCCGACTATGATGTCAACGATCCGCGTTTAGGCTTGGTTCATCGTATTGATAAAGACACGTCGGGCTTGCTCGTAATAGCCAAGACGCCAGATGCCAAAACGAATCTCGGACGCCAGTTCTTTAATAAAACGACAAAACGTGAGTATGTTGCAGTAGTGTGGGGACGCCCGGAACCGCAGGCTGGAACAATCGCGACCAACATAGGCCGAAACCCCAAAGACCGCTTGCAAATGACCACGTTCCCGCTTGATGGCGACGAGGGTAAGAGAGCCGTTACGCATTATGAGGTGATAGAGTCGCTTGGGCATCTGTCTGTGGTAAAATGTGTACTAGAGACGGGCCGAACACACCAGATTCGTGTGCATATGCGGTCGATAGGCCATCCTCTGTTTAATGATGAGCGATATGGCGGTGATAAAATTCTGCGAGGCGTGCAGTCGGCTTCTTACCAAGCGTTTATCAAAAACTGTTTTGAAATATGTCCCCGACAGGCCCTTCATGCCCGCACTCTTGGTTTTATTCATCCCGAGACCGGTGAGGATATGTTTTTTACATCGGAAATACCGGGCGATATGTCGGCACTGATTGAGAAATGGCATAAATACAACACTCAGAAATGATGGTAGAGCAGTCTGTATCGGCCGATTATGGTCTTATAGGATATCCATTGAGCCATTCTCAATCGAAATCTTTTTTTTCGCGTCTTTTCGATGAAACGGGCAGCGACGAGAGCTACGGAAATTTCGCGATGCCTGTTCTCTCGGAGTCTTCTCTAAATGAGGTGTTGGCGAAAAATCCGCGGTTGAAAGGTTTTAATGTCACGGCGCCACATAAGATTGCGATAATGAGCTACCTTGACCGCATATCGGCTGAGGCTGAGAGGATAGGTGCTGTCAATACGGTAAAAATCTACCGCGCTGAGGATGGCCATATTGTATCTCTTGAGGGTCATAACACCGATGTCGAAGGCTTTTACGAAAGTGTGCGCCCGTTAGTAGAGTTTTTAGCTTGTAAAGGCGCCCTCATACTCGGCACCGGCGGTGCCTCAAAAGCTGTAGCTGAAGCCTTGCGCCGCTTAGACATTGTCGCGCTTTTTGTATCACGGTCGAAGGTGGCCGAATCGGTAATCACCTACGATGATATAACTGCCGATGTGCTAAAGGATTACCCCTTGATTATAAATGCCACCCCTCTTGGCACCTACCCCGATATTTCAGGCTATCCTCCTTTCCCTTATGAATTATTGACTGAGCATAATTTGTGCCACGACCTTGTTTATAACCCGAGCGAGACGGAATTTATGCGTAGAAGTGCAGCATACGGTGCAGTGGTAAAAAATGGCCTCGATATGCTTTATAGACAAGCTATTGCTTCGTTAAAAATTTGGAAAGCGCAATAAAGACAATACCCAAAACAATGCCGGCGTTGCTGCTTGCTGTCGCTGCTTTAAGTGGAACGCTTGCTGTGGCCTCAGCCTCGGCCGTAGAGCTGATTTTAGCCGTAGTGGCCTCGCTTGTTGTGCTATACCTTTTTCGCGATGTACGCCATTCGTCTGCCGTTTTTTTTGGAGCCTTCGCCATCATGTCGTTGTGGGCATTCGTTATATCGCCTCGCCATGTAAGTGATTTCGCGCCGGCTAAGTATAGAGCAGTGGCAGAAGAGTGTCGTTTGTCGAGTGCATCGCAGCATATTTTAGCAACAGTTGTCAAGAGAAACGATGAAGAATGCAAGTCGTTCAAAATAGCTCTCACCGTCACCGATATATCTCCGGCGGTGCATACCGGTGATATTATAGACTTCGCCGGCGAGTTGCAGCCCCTCGGGCGCCGCGCAGCTATACCCTATATGAGAATGTCGGAGCAGACATCTCGCAGTAAAGGGGTATCGGCAGTGTGTGTGGTACATAGCGGCAAGATATCAGTTGTAGGTCATAGCTCAAAATTGAAATATCGCTTCTGTAGTATCCGCGACCGATTAGCAGAAAAAATATATGCGAGCAATTTGTCGCCCGAGTCCGCGTCGTTGCTTGTGGCCTCGGCATTAGGAACCGGTGATGCCGATGTCGTTGTTAAGGAGAAATTCAGGCTATCGGGCCTATCGCATCTCCTGTGTGTCAGTGGTTTTCATACGGCCGTTTTTGCACTCGTGTTTTCGGTGTTGCTATTTCCGTTGCGCTTGCTCCGAAACGGTCGCCGTCGCCACTTGATACTTTTGGTGGTAGTGTGGCTGTATGCCCTCGTTACGGGCTTTTCGCCGTCGGTGATACGAGCATCTATAATGATAAGCGCCTATTATGCGGCAAAAATTATGCAACGCGAACCGAAACCGTCGAATACGCTATGCCTGGCATTCTTTCTCGTCTTACTCGTAAATCCCTACTATCTGTTTTCAGCCGGTTTCCAATTATCGTTTAGCGCTGTAGCCGGACTTTTGCTTTTCGGACAAAAGCTTAACCCCGTACCTATGAAAAAACGGTGGGCTCATCGTTTGGTAGCGCTTTTTACGACACCGCTATCGGCTATCCTCGGAACTCTGCCGGTGCTACTGGTGTGGTTTCACCGCATTCCGCTCTTTTCAATACCGGCAAATGCCTTTGCATCGCTTATCTTTCCGGTTTTTATGATTGGTGGTATTATTGCTGTAATGTTAGGCAACACAACCCTCGGGTTGTTTCTGTGCAAAATCATAGATGCTCTATATCGGTTTATGAATAGTTTACTTGATGGCTTCGTTGAGCTATCGGAGAACTATGAGTTCACCTTAAGCCCGAGTTTGGTCACTCTTATAGCGATTGTGTTGGCTATTATGGTGATTGCCTATATACTACACGTGCAGGGAGTGCGAAAACGACTTGTCGCCTCAGCTGTGCTTGTATTGCTAATTATAGTGGGCTGCTTAGGTATGGTAAATCGCGATAGCAACACCTATCTGATTATTGATGGCGACAGCCGAGGAAGTGACGTGCATATAGCTCGCTTTGGCGAGGCTATATCAATTCCGGCAAAAGGCAAAAGGGAGCCCGTAAGCGATTATTCGCACCTTTTTGAGGCCTTTGGAGCTGACGTTAAAATCGACGCGGCGCGTGGCCTCATTCCCACCGCGACGGGACTTGTAGCAATCTTAGATAGTGATACTAAAATAGAAGACATATCAAATGCCGAGTTTTTAGTTGTTACGCACTATTTCCGCGATGACTTGTCGCAATATATTGATGGCGAAAATGTTATGGTGGTTGTTGTTGGTGCCGATGTCGACTATCGCCGTCGACGGGCTTATCGTCTCATCTGCAGCAAGGCCGGGGTTGAGGTGTGCGATATCAGTACACGAGCGTTTTGTCGTGTCATGCAAAATGAGTAACTTTGCGCATCGCTTTGTTATATGAAATTCACTCTACAACATAGTAGCACCGATTGTGCGGCACGTGCCGGCCTAATAGAAACGGACCATGGCTTAATCGAAACTCCGATTTTTATGCCGGTGGGTACGGCCGGTACTGTTAAGGGTGTCCACACTCATGAACTACGCGATGAGGTGCGTGCTCAAATCATTTTGGGCAACACCTACCACCTATATCTGCGCCCAGGCATAGAGATTATAGAGCAAGCCGGTGGCCTCCACAAGTTTAACGGTTGGGAAAAGCCGATACTTACCGATAGCGGCGGTTTTCAAGTTTTCTCCCTTAGTGCCAACCGTAAATTAACTGAAGACGGAGCGCACTTCCGTAGCCATATCGATGGCTCGAAACATCTGTTTACACCCGAGAATGTGGTAGATATTCAGCGCTCGATAGGCTCTGATATAATGATGGCCCTCGATGAATGTCCGCCAGGGACATCCGACCGCGCTTATACTCGCAAGAGTCTCGATTTGACGAAACGGTGGCTCGAGCGTGGGTGGAAACACTATAAAGAGACAGACCCTAAATATGGCCACTACCAGTCGTATTTCCCCATTGTGCAAGGGTGTACATATCCCGATATGCGACGTGAGGCGGCCGAGCACGTAAAGTCGCTTGGTGCCGATGGCTACGCTATAGGAGGCCTGGCCGTTGGAGAGCCGGCCGAGGTTATGTATGATATGATAGAGGTGGTAAATGATGTTTTACCCACCGACAAGCCGCGCTATTTAATGGGAGTAGGGACACCCATAAATATTCTTGAGGCGATAGACCGAGGTGTGGATATGATGGATTGCGTTATGCCCACTCGCAACGGTCGCAACGGCATGCTTTTCACGCCCGAAGGCACCATGAATATGAGAAATCAAAAATGGGCCGATGATTTTTCACCGCTATGGCCCGATAGCCCCGCCCTTGTCGACCGTGTTTACTCTAAGGCATACGTGCGACATCTTTTTATCGCAAATGAGCTACTCGCTATGCAGATAGCTTCTATCCATAATCTCTCGTTCTATCTTTGGCTCGTAGGCGAGGCACGTCGACACATTTTTGCCGGTGATTTCCACGATTGGAAAACCGAAATGGTGCAGCGACTTGGGAGACGTTTGTAATTTTATTTGTGATGTTCAAGATTCTCGACCGTTACATAATTCGCAAGTTCCTCGGGACGTATATCTTCGCTATAATTCTCTTGCTGGCGATTGTGATTATGTTTGACATTAACGAGAAGCTCGACTCGTTTATCAAGGCGCCTCTAAAAGCTACTATATTTGATTATTTTCTTAACTTCCTGCCCTTTTTTGCCAATCAATTTTCGCCTCTGTTCACCTTTATCGCCGTAATATTTTTTACGTCGAAACTTGCAGGCAACAGCGAGATAATCGCTATGTTGTCGACGGGTATGAGTTTCAAAAGGCTCTTGCGGCCATATATGGTTTCGGCTGCTATTATTGCCGCATGTACTTATGTGTTAAGTGCTTATGTAATACCTCCGGCAAATATAAAGCGCATCGACTACACCAATACATACGTTAAGAATAAGAGGGTCGATTATGGCACTAATATAGTGTTGATGGTCGAGCCGGGACAGATTGCTTATATGAGTCGCTACGACAATATAAACAAAACCGGTTTCCGATTCTCGCTTGAGTCTTTTGATAAGGATAAACGCCTAACGTCTCGTCTGACAGCTCAAACCATAAAGTGGGATACTCTCTACCAGTGGCAAATATACGATTATGTACAGCGCGACTTCAGAGAAGACCGCGAGTATATCACCAAGGGACGACAACGTGATACCAGCATAGCGTTCGAGCCCCGCGATTTCTTGATATCGATAGAAGACCACGAGAAGATGACATCGCCTGAATTGCGAGAGTATATAAGGCATCAAAAGATGAGAGGTGTGGGTAATATCAAGACATTCGAAGTAGAGAATGAGCGTCGTTATGCCATGACGGCGGCAGCCTTTATCCTCACCTTAATAGGCATGACACTCTCGGTGAAAAAACAGAAAGGAGGAATGGGCCTTAATATAGGTATAGGCCTTGTGCTCAGCTTTAGCTATATACTGTTTATGACTATTACGCAAAGCTTTGCCTTGACGGGCGCTACCTCGCCTTTTGTGGCCATGTGGATTCCTAATATGGTATACACTGTCATTGCCATAGTGCTCTATCGCAGAGCGGCGCAATGACATGGGATAAAGCCCAGAAAAAACTATCCGAATTTGCTGATTTTACGTAGCTGAGCTTCGTTAATTATCTTTATGCGCCTGCCGTCGACAATCAAAATCTTTTCGGAGACGAATGTTGATAGTGTTCTGATGGCGTTAGATGTTGTCATATTCGACAGGTTGGCGAGATCTTCGCGCGACATATATATGCGCAAAGTGCAATTATCGTCTTCGTATCCGTAATTATCGAGCAACACAATAAGAGCTTCAGCGAGTCGGCCACGGATATGCTTCTGAGTGAGGTTTACGATTTTAGTGTCGGAGCCACCGAGGTTGCGCGATAATTCGTGAATGAAAAACCAGGCCAAGTTGATATTGTTCTGTATAAGGTCGCGTACGATGCTTAACGGAATGGCCGCAAGAGTAGATGGCTCGAATACGGCGGCACTCGACCCATATGGCTCGCCTGCAAAAAAGGCACGATAGCCAAAGTACTGTACAGGCCGAATCAGACGCAATATCTGCACACGACCGCCCACACCCTCTTTTGTCTTTTTTACTTTGCCGTTAAAAAGACACCATAGAAATTCCGGCTCATCGCCCTCAGCATATATCAGCTGATTTTTCTTGAAGTTATGTATTTGAAGATTGGCTGCTACAATGCGCTTCTCGTCAGGCGAGAGCAAAGACCAAATCTCGGCCATATCTTCGTTCATTACCTTTTCAATTGCAGCTTTAATCATAATCGGTGAATCGCAATATATACCTAAAACAATATTTCAACGCGCAAAATTACAAAAAAATTGTATCGTGACAAAAAGTTGAAAATCACTCGGTAGATACCTACTTTCAACAAGCAAGTGCAAAAATAGCGACAAAGTTTATAAAAAACAGTTTTAGGGTTTTCAAAATTGAGTTTAAGCGTGGTCTTGAGTTGAACCAGCAACTTCAAACCTGCAACTTCTTTTTGAACGCAAAAAAATCGTCAAACTATTAAGTGTATATCAAAATTAATACGTAAATTCGTAGCGTCAATCCGGAATGACACTACATACTAAATAAAAGAAGAAGCGTTTTGCTTATCTTGCTACTGAAAACCTGAGAAATTTTCAAAGAACGCAAGAAGGTAACAAGACGGTTCTCATGCTATAGCGTGGGCAGCTGTTTCCTTATCTTTGCGTTCATGGTTTTCTCAGGACCGTCAGTAGCAGATGTGGTAATGCAGTCCACGCTTCTGTATCTGAGAACCGGCCGATAGGACTGTAAGGTCAACTAATCATCGCAATGCGTATGAAAAGATTTAATTTTATGCTGATTGCCTTGACTCTTGGAATGTTAGGTTCGTTTGCAGAAGCTAATCCTACAAGCTCTAATAGTGAGGTTCAAGCATCGTCGCAACAAGTAAGAATTATCTATTCTGGACCTGCTTACTCAAGTGCAAATAGTGATCAAATCATGAAAGCAGGTAGCTCGGTATCAATTAGATGGACATCTGATGGTTGTTCTGTAAATGGAGAAGATGGCTATCAACCTCAATTAATTAGAGGCGGATATCCCATGTATGTTAATGAGAAGTTAAAATACATGAATTACCGTGTAAACTACGGTGGGGAATGGTATTATTTCCAGGCCTAAAAGACAATAATGAAAGAGTGGTAGTTTAGTAAATTATGGTAAGTCTGGCTGACGTCTGGTTTCTCATACTGCTCATTGCTCTGAGAGAAGGATCTGGCTGGTTGAGGATGAGCAATTGCATATGTATGTGGAAAACACAACGCAGTTGCAAAGACTACTGATAATAAAATATATTAAATTTCTAATTTATTTTTGTATTTTTGCATAACCTATCCACAATAGTACCCTTTTGGGACTTTTAGGGCTCACACGCTTTTTTTATGATAAGACAACAACCTAAACAATAGATGTATACCTATAACATGAAACAACAAACTTCTGTTCTTGTACTCTCATTGATGCTGACGATTGGTTGTCAATCAGCTGTTGCATCAGTTATAGAAAGAGAGGAGATTTTGCCATTGACTAAATCACAATGGGGACAGCAGGCTCCGTTCTTCTATAATACTCCAACTACCAATGAGGACCATTGCAAAACGGGATGTGTGGCAACTGCGATGTCGCAACTCATTTATTATCATCAATATCCCCAAAAAGGGAAGGTTGGAACCTATTCCTATATGACTGGAGCGCATGGCAACATTTCATTTAATTTTGCCGAACACACATTTGACTACAAACTTATGAAAGCCGTTTACGACCGAACGGAAACATCTGAAGATGCCTCGGCCAAAGAGGTGTCGAAACTGATGTTCGCCACAGGCGTCACAGTAAATATGGACTATGGTCTGACGTCATCGGCCGGACAATTCGGAAGTGTTTCAAATTCTTTTAGAGAGTGGTTTCTCTATCCCGAAGATGGCATTAAGCAAGTGTCGCGCGAATATTTCACCCATGAAGAGTGGTCGAACCTTATATATGACGAACTGGCACACAAGCGTCCAGTGATTTACATGGGAGGCAACGGCTCGTCAAGTCATGTTTTCATATGCGACGGCTATAAGGACGGGGAGTTTCACATGAACTGGGGCTGGTATGGCGAATGCGACGGATATTTCTCGCTCATTGACCTTCAGACCTACGTGCCGAGCCAAGGGAAAGTGTGGTCGCTCAACTCCTCCCAATCCATTGTAAGGGGAATACACGCACCTGGCACCGAAGTGCCCACACCTCTCTCTACGGCCCAGAACTTTGACTATTCCGAGGGCTCATTTATCCTCGCTTCAGCTACCATCAGCGCTACCAACAAGAATGTTGTTTTAGGAGTGAAAGCAATTGACTCGGAAGGAAACGAGCAGCTGATATGGGCTGATGGGGAAACCGAGTTGAAAAGGTCGTCAAACACAGTCTCATTTAACCTAAATCTATCGGCTCTCACTGATGGTGATTATACTTTCCGCCCGCTCTTCAAATTGCCTGATGATGACACAAATACAATCTACAATGTGTACTGCAATCTCAACAACAACCGCTATCTGACGGTTAAGGTTGAAAATAACGATGTTGTCTCGGCCAAGGGTGGAACAGATGCAGAGGTCAATGTATCTATTTCTGAATTTAAGCCAACCTCACCTTTTATTTATGGAGAGGTTCTTAATCGCAGCTTCACTGTGTTCGCTGAAAACACCGGAAATGTCAACATCACTCGCATAAAACAATGGTTTTATAAACCAGGAACAGACACTCGTGTCGAGGCCAATGAAAACTCTTATACGGTTTCATTGTCATCCGGCACCGCACAGACCATCACCCTCGCGCTGCCGTCAAATCTGCAGCCGGGTCAGTACGAAATGCAGCTCCTCGACCCAAACAATAATTTGCTTGGTTCACGTATTCCTATCACAAATTACGATAAAGCCGATGCAATAACTATTGGAGATTCGCCTTTCCGTTTCCTTGCTCTTGACACACCGATGCAGGCGCTCGCCTTGAACAGTGATGGAAATGGTGAAGCGATAATGTTTAAGCCATCTTCTA
>JAFLUA010000004.1 GCA_022508985.1 Muribaculaceae bacterium | reverse complement strand
TTCAATGTTCTCTTTTTTCGTGCTCCCCGGCGCGATTTTTTGCCCGAAAGCGAGTGCAAAGTTACACCACTATTTTTTTATCACCAAATTTTTAACACAAATTTAACTACCATTAACATATGCGCCGTGAGAGCCCAATTAATCGATTTTTATCACCAAGTAATTAGAGAGGCTCCAAAAAACATTTGGATTGGTGATTTGCAGGGTTTTATGTCCATTTCCTTGCGAAATGACATATGAGCCTGCCGGATGGTTAGTCAAAATATCCGCTTTATCGGAGTTGAGATCTAAAGCCGACAGCTGGCGTTTGTCAGCAGCCGTGAAAAAATTATGGTCAAAATCGCCTTTTAGCAGTTTCGTTTTACGCAAAAAGCCGGTCTCAATAATTTTATTTTCTTTTAGCTCACTCTTAGTACCAATGGCATAATAACAAATATTGAGTTCGTTTGTCAATTCTTCGTTTTGCTGATTGGCCAATTCTCTTGCCACTTCCGACTCAGTAACGACATTACTAAGCGAATCTACTTTTGCATCGAGAGAATCTATTTGCAAACGAGCATCACCAAGGCTGGTCCTTAACGACGATATTTCTTGTGTTTGCTCATCGATTTGAGCTCTGAGAGTAGTAATAGTCTGTTTTAGAGCTGCATTTGTTTTAGATGATGAGGATAATTTAGCCTCAAGCTCTTCAAGTTTCTGTCGGCGTTCCTGCAATGTTCGTTGTATTGCAGCAATGTCGGCACGAATTTTTTCTTTTTGACCCGGAGTTTCATTGTTACCGGATACTGAGAGAATGTTTTCGAGCTGTTTTATTTGCTCCATTCCAGATGAGATTTCGCCTACCAGTTCCAGCAACTGATCTCTGTCAGCTAAAGCAGCCACCAGTTCACCACGGGTCGCTTCAGCGCGATTTTCGGCATCCTCTAATTTTTGTTTGCTCGTACAAGCGGAAAACGCTATAACTACGATTCCTAATAGCAATATTTTTTTCATAATCGTGATTATAAATGTCACATAAAATTATACTTCACTTTCTTGGGCATCACCATTTCGGTATTTATTGCGGTGCTTACGCTCGGCCGCATCGGGTTTATCTTTACCCGAAACGATGATTACAATTTCACCACGAGGCTGGTTAGCGGTGTAATAGTCGATTAATTCGCGCAAAGAGCCCCTGATAGTCGATTCATGCAACTTTGATATTTCTCTGGATACAGAGGCTTGCCGATTATCGCCACAATACAGAGCCAATTGGTCAAGAGTACGAACGAGTCGTAACGGTGACTCGTAAATCACAAAGGTAACCGGCATTTTAGCAAGTACTTCAAGTCGGGTAGCCCTACCTTTCTTCTGTGGGAGAAATCCCTCGAAGAAAAATCTATCACAAGGCAGACCGGAATTCAGCAAAGCCGGAACGAAAGCTGTAGGGCCAGGCAATGTTTCAACAACGAGTCCTCTTCTGCGACATTCTCGAGAAAGCATAAAACCGGGATCGGAGATACCCGGGGTTCCGGCATCAGACACCAGCGCAATTGTTTCACCACTTTCTATTCGGTCGAGAATAGGCTCAAGAGAGCGATGTTCGTTATATTTGTGATGACTTGCCATAGGCGTATTAATGCCGAAATGCTTCATCAAGACACCCGACGTACGTGTATCTTCTGCCAATATCAAAGCAGACTGCCGAAGCACCTCCACGGCCCTCGGAGTCATGTCGGCAAGGTTACCTACCGGCGTTGGTACTATAACGAGTTTTCCCGACATACAATTTTCACGCCGGCATATTGCGATTTAGTATAGCCATAAACTCTGCCACAACCGCGTTGTCGGCGTCGAGCATCATTTCATTATAAACATACTCAGCAGCCTCGGCATAGCTATCCATCTCAGAAATAACGCCTAAAGTATCGTTGAAATCGTGCTCATTTCCATTAAACACTTCTCTAATAAATCTGAACTTATCATTAAGTGTAAATGCCTTTAGAACAGTGTTTTCTTTATATTCAGCTTGTGGTTTAGGCACCACAATAGAAGGCTCTACAATTGTTATAGGCGATTCCTCTTGATGCGGCATATCGGACAATTTCGGCAGGTCTTCTTCAAATTCCGCATCCTGATTCAGCTGACTTTGCTCCACCTCCTCAGTTTTTATATCTTCCTCACAATCGCAACATTGAGAAGCGGCGTCATTATTTAGTGCGACTGCTTTCGTTTCCAACAATTCGTTAAACAATGTTGAATACTCGGCAAATCTATCAGACAGCGCCTCTGAGACATGGTCACTTTGGCGCTCGAGAAGCACCTTAAGAAGCCCTTCGAGCTCAACGTTGAGTTTTAACAATAGATTAATATCGGGCATAAACATCAATTAAAGATATCAAGAAGCAATTTTTCCGTTGCCTCACGCACCTCTCTACGAGGACAGAAAAAACCATTCACTAAGACGACAACAACATGAGTCGGCATTCCTTCTGCGTCGATTTTATAACCGGCATAAGCTTGCACGGCACTCACGCTACCCGTCTTCAAAGCCAAAGCGCCTGTCAAAGGAGACTTTGCAAGAAAGCCTCGCATAGTTCCATCTTTGCCTGCTCGCGGGAAGAATGAAGTATACGTTTTAGCAAGATCGGAATTAGCCATCCATTCAAGCACATCGCCGATAAAGTGCGCCGATAAGCGATTAGCCCTTGTGAGACCACTTCCGTCATTTATTATGGTGTAGCGAGTATTGATACCACGTGTGGCCCACAATTCTTTTTCGCGTTTAATAGCATTTTTGCGCGATTCGTTGGGGGCGATAGATCGCAACACACCTTCGGCAAACATATTATCGGAGCGAACCATCAAGCTGCGCATAATTTCGGAATATCTCGGAGAGGTATGACGATATAGTGTTGTTTCCTCACCTCGTTCCGACGACTGATTATCACCAACCGAAATACCACTTTCTTTCAAGCGCGATTTAAGTTCGGCAACAAAGACAGCTGCCGGGTCGGGCATCGACGTATTAATAGCCCATTTCTTATCTTGCGGGTCGCGAGTAAACACCATCAAACGATTGCTGTATACGCCACGCACCAAGTCGTTACCTGCATCAACCTTTTCTACACAAATCTCAAAATCGGGCACTTCGAGTTTCGTTTCACCGCGATTGGGATAGATTGTAACGTAGTTATCGCGGTAGTTAAAACCGAAAAGGCCGGCGCCGTAAGGCCACGCTATATCTTCAATTTCCCATTGAGTGATAGGACCTTCATCTTTCAATGACTTCTGCACTATAACAGTGCCACTTATCTTATTGATATTTTTCTTTTTAAGCGCAGCTATAATAGAATCGCAAAAACCTAAGTTAGACTTGAAATTTTCACTTTCAAGAGTCGGGTCAGCCGATGCGTGAACTATGATATCGCCATTCCAAACCCCGGCTTGTCCTTTTGTTCCGCGTAGAGTTACCGGAGTAACAAATCGACCGTCTTCACCATTTATCGAAAGAGCCGAAGCCGTCGTAATAGCTTTCATAACCGATGCCGGTGTGAGGGCTAACTGCGAATTATGGTCGACGAGTACTTCTCCGGTAGCCAAATCTTTGATATATATACCAACCGACGTAGCCTCTTCGCCATCAATATCAAGAATCGTTTGAGCAGAAACTGATAAAGTGCATAAAGACGACAACAATACGACACTTATAATACTTTTAATCTTCATTTATTTAATCTTCAAGCGAGTGAATAATCAGACCGGAACGTAGCTTAGGTTCAAACCATGTTGTTTTAGGCGGCATAATATTTCCTGTATCGGCAATATCCATCAATTGCTTCATACTAACCGGATAAAGCGCTAACGCGAACGCCATTTCGCCGGAATCCACACGGCGTTTCAATTCACCCAAGCCACGAATACCGCCGACAAAATCTATACGTTTGTCGCTTCGCAAATCGGTAATGCCTATGATATCTCTCAAAATCAAATCGGAAGAAATCGTCACGTCGAGAACACCGATAGGATCGGCATCGTTATACGTCCCCTCGCGGGCAGTAAGCGAATACCAACGGCCGTCAAGGTAGAGCGAGAAATTGTGCAAAGCTTTAGGGGTGTAAATCTCGACGCACTTATCTTCAACAACAAAATTTTGCTCCAATTTATGGAGGAACTCTGCTGCTGAAAGGCCATTTAAGTCGCGCACAACACGATTGTAATCAATAATTTTAAGATGCGAAGCTGGGAATGCTACCGCCAAAAAATAATTATATTCTTCATCGCCACGATGTGCCGGATTCTGCTTCGCTTTTTCGTTGCCTACGAGCGCGGCAGCTGCCGAGCGGTGGTGACCATCTGCGATATATAAATATGGTATTTTTGCGAACTCCTCGGTGATGCGCGCAATCATTTCTTTATTATCTACAACCCAGAAATGATGTCCAAAACCGTCGGGAGCGATGAAATCATATTCGGGTTTTCCTGCCGCGACTTCGCGTATTACGGCCTCAAGGGCTTCGTTATCAGGGAACGCAAAGAACACTGGCTCTATATTGGCGTTGTTGATGCGAACATGTTTCATGCGATCTTCTTCCTTATCGCGACGTGTAAGTTCATGCTTCTTAATGCGTCCTTCCATATAGTCGTCGACATTAGCTGCCACAACGATGCCATACTGAGTACGCCCGTCCATAGTCTGAGCATAGATATAATAGTGCTCTTCAGCATCTTGAACAAGCCAACCATTACGCCTAAAAGCCTTGAAATTATCAACGGCGCGGTCGTAAACTTTTGGGTCGTGTTCGTCGGTACCCGGTTCAAAGTCTATTTCGGGCTTTATAATATGATACAACGAGCGCGGATTGCCATCGGCTTCAATGCGAGCTTCTTCACTGTTTAGCACGTCGTATGGTCGAGAAGCGACATCCTCTACCAACTCTTTGGGAGGGCGAATACCCTTAAACGGTTTTACTTTAGCCATTAGTCAAAATATGGAATTATTCATTAAGCATGATTGTTTGTTCACGATCGGGGCCAACCGAAATAATAGCAACAGGGACACCTACCTGCTCTTCTATATAAGCAACATAATCGAGGAAAGCCTGTGGCAGATGTTTCTTTTTGCGTGCCGACGACATCACAGTCAGCCAACCGGGGAATGTTTCGTAAATGGGTTCAACATCAGCTTCACCGGCAGCATTTCGGCCCACACAGAATGGGAAATCGCGTGTTATCGTACCATCCGGTAATCTATAAGCATTACATACCTTTATGCTCTCGAAGCTATCAAGGACATCACTTTTCATCATTATGAGATGAGTAGCCCCATTTATCATAACGGCATATCTCAAGGCTACGAGGTCAAGCCAGCCACAACGGCGTTTACGCCCTGTAACGGCGCCAAACTCATGCCCTATGGAACAGATTTCTTCGCCTGTGGCATCAAAAAGTTCCGTTGGGAATGGGCCGCTACCCACACGTGTACAATAAGCCTTGAAAATACCATATACGCGCCCTATTCTGCGAGGCGCCAAACCCAAACCGGTACAAGCGCCAGCTGCCACAGTATTGCTGGAAGTAACAAAAGGATATGAGCCGAAATCAATATCAAGCATAGTGCCTTGAGCCCCTTCGCAAAGGATGCTATGATCTTCATCGAGCGATTTGTTCACATAATGCTCGGTATCGGCGAGGTCGAATGTACGCAGATAATCGAGCGCATCGAGCCATTCCTCTTCTGCACTCCCAAATGCGGCCATATCAACATTAGCGCCGAGGTTTCTAAGTGTACGTAAGTGAGACTCTTTAGCTGCAGTATAAATGCCATCGAAGTTAGCATCGAGAATATCGCCCACGCGCAACCCATGACGCGAAATTTTGTCGGCATAGGTAGGACCTATACCCTTCCCTGTCGTACCTATTTTGGCACTTCCCATAGCAGCCTCACCGGCAGCATCGAGCAATCGGTGTGTTGGCATGATAAGGTGTGCTTTTTTGCTTATTTTGAGGATAGCTTTCAAATCAACGCCATCGGCCTCAAGCTCAGCAGCCTCTTTGCGGAATAAAACGGGATCGAGAACGACTCCATTACCAATAACATTTGTAACCGAGCCTTTGGCAAAGACTCCCGACGGAATAGAGCGCAACACGTGTTTACGGCCATCGAATTCGAGCGTGTGGCCGGCGTTAGGTCCGCCTTGAAAACGTGCAACAATATCGTAGTCGGGCGCGAGCACATCTACGATTTTACCCTTACCTTCATCGCCCCATTGGAGGCCTAATAGAATATCGGCTTTCATTTTTTAATCCTGGTATTTTTTTTAGACTGTTGTTGTTTCGATTTATCAGATTTACGCGCCTTGCGCATACATGCAGAGCAAATGCCATAGACCGAGAGCGAAAATTGCGACGGCGTAAAAGCTGAATACCTCCGTCCACGCAAATAATCATCGAGCGAAGAATCTCGCACGTCTTTGATTTTACCACAACGTGTACAAATGAGGTGATGGTGATTTCCGGGCTCCACCTCATACCTCATCACTCCATCGTCAAGCCTCAGACGGCGCACCAACCCACACTCTGCCAAAAGCTGCAGCGAGCTATAGACCGTAGCCGTTGCGACCCTTCGATTATCGGCACTAAGCCTCTCGCACAACTCCTCTACAGTGAAATGTCCGGCCAAAGATTCTGCCGAGGCCAACACCATATATCGCTCTGGAGTGCAGCGACGATGCATACGACGCAAATACTCAGAAAGAATTTGAGCCGAAGGCGTATCTTTTATGTGGTCGCTTATCATTACACGACAGCATTTAATCTGCATGGCAAAGTTACAATTTTTTTTCATAGATATGGTAAAAATAGCTAACTTTGTAGAGTTATGATTATCGAAATTTCACGATGAACGATTATTACAAAATAGAATTTGCCATCAATCCGGCCAACATCGACGCTTGCGATCTTCTTGCAGCATTGCTTGCCGACGAAGGATACGAGTCTTTCGAGCCTACTGATGTCGGCGATTTCATGGCGGCATACGTTCCAGCTAACACCTACAACGAGAATATTATCTCCGGCATAATCAATGTCCTACCGATAGTCGCAGATATAACCTATCAAGCATCTTTTATCGAAGGCCGTGATTGGAATAGCGAATGGGAGCAAAACTATTTCAAGCCTATATTGGTTGCCGGCAAAGTTGCCATCCACAGCAGTTTTCACACCGACATACCAAAAGCCGATTACGATATTACAATCGACCCTCGAATGGCGTTTGGCACCGGTCATCACGCCACGACAACGCTGATGATAAAATCACTACTAAAAAGCGATATATCCGGCAAGAACGTAATCGATATGGGCACAGGCACCGGCATACTCGCCATCCTTTCGGCCATGCTTGGTGCCGACAATGTAGTAGCGGTTGAGATTGACCCATTCGCGGCAGAAAATGCTATTGATAACGCCGCCTCAAATCTACATGGAAATACCGACAAAGTAAAAGTGATTGTCGGCGATGCATCTTCATTAGACGATTACAATTCGTTTGCCGATATCTTTTTGGCCAACATCAACAGAAATATAATAACGGCCGACATCGCCAAATACGCAGTTGCGATGAGAGCCGGTGCCCTAATAACGGTAAGCGGCTTCTATGTCGTCGACCGGCCCATCGTAATCGCTGCCGCCTCTGCGGTAGGACTCAGATTTTTAAGTGCCGATGACGACAACAATTGGTCTTCTTTGACTTTCATAAAAGACGCATAAGATTGTTGCAATACGAGTGTAAGATTAGAAAAATTACAAATTTTTTTGGGCAAAAATTGTGTTTTGTCATATTAATAATTTTTTGTAACTTTGTATGCTAAAATTGAACACTCATTCTGTAAATACAATACATAAAAATGGCAGAAATAAAAGAGGAATATAGCGCCAGTAACATACAGGTCCTTGAAGGCTTAGAGGCCGTGCGTAAGCGTCCTGCGATGTATATTGGCGACATTTCAGAAAAAGGATTACACCACCTTGTGTATGAGGTAGTTGACAACTCTATCGACGAAGCTTTAGCCGGATACGCTAAAGAGATAAATGTAACTATCAATGAGGACAATTCAATAACTGTAGTTGACGATGGCCGCGGTATACCTGTAGATATGCACGAAAAAGAGCACAAGAGCGCTCTTGAAGTTGTATTAACAGTGCTTCATGCCGGCGGCAAGTTCGACAAAGGCTCGTATAAGGTATCGGGTGGCCTTCATGGCGTTGGCGTTTCATGTGTAAACGCACTTTCTACCTATCTGCGTGCCGAAGTGCGTCGTAATGGCAAAATCTACGCTCAAGAATATAGCTGCGGCAAGCCCACCAGCGGGCTCGAAATTGTAGGTGATAGCGACACTACGGGCACAACCATCACTTTCAAGCCCGACAGCAGCATATTCACCACTACCGTATACGACTACAGCATCTTAGCAAATCGTCTGCGCGACCTCGCCTATCTTAATGCCGGAATCATTCTGCATCTGTGCGACATGCGACATGCCGACAGCAACGGCAATTACCGCAAGGAGACTTTTTTCTCAAAAGATGGTCTTCGTGAATTTGTGCAATACATTGATGCTAATAAGGAGCCGCTTATCAACGATGTAATACATCTCAACACCGAGCGGCAGGGAATACCCGTAGAAGTTGCTCTAACTTACAACACGACTTCTAACGAAAACATCTATTCCTATGTAAACAACATCAACACAATAGAGGGTGGTACACACTTAACCGGCTTCCGCCGTGGCCTAACATCGACACTGAAGAAATATGCCGAAGATAATAACCTGCTCAAAAATGCCAAGGTTGAGATTGACCCGGCCGACTTCCGCGATGGGCTCACCGCCGTTATTTCGGTTAAGGTGATGGAACCTCAATTTGAGGGTCAGACTAAGACCAAGCTTGGCAATAACGAAGTTATCGGCGCTGTTCAGACAGCCGTCAGCGAAGCTCTTGGCAACTACCTCGAGGAGCATCCTCGCGAAGCAAAAGTAATCGTTGAAAAAGTAGTTCTTGCAGCACAGGCACGCCACGCCGCATTAGCAGCACGCCAAAAAGTGCTCCGCAAATCGCCTCTATTTGGAGGAGGCCTTCCTGGCAAACTCACCGACTGCTCCAGCCGCACGGCTGAAGACTGCGAACTATTCCTCGTCGAAGGTGACTCGGCTGGTGGCACCGCCAAGCAGGCTCGCGACCGCCGTTTTCAAGCTGTCCTTCCTTTACGAGGAAAGATTTTGAATGTTGAGAAAGCCCTCGACCATCGTATTTTCGACAACCAAGAAATAACAAGTTTGTTCCGTGCGCTACGCGTTACCATCGGAACAGAAGAAGACCCCAAAGCGCCCAATTTATCAAAACTTGCATATCACAAGGTTATCATTATGACCGATGCCGATGTCGACGGCGCTCACATTGCAACACTGCTAATGACATTCTTCTTCCGCCGTATGCGTCCGCTCATCGAACAAGGGCACTTATACCTCGCCTCTCCCCCACTCTACAAGTGTAAAATGGGCAAAAACGAAGAATATTGCTGGAACGATGCTCAAGTTCAACAATTCATAGCGAAGTATGGCGAACGAACATCTATACAGCGTTATAAAGGTCTTGGTGAGATGTCGGATGAAGAGTTGAGAAATACTACTATGTCGCCCGAACACCGTATCCTCAAACAAGTACAAATAAGCGATGCAGCCGAAGCCGACCGCATTTTCTCAATGCTGATGGGCGAAGACGTGGCTCCTCGTCGCGACTTCATAGAGTCGAATGCCACCTATGCAACCATCGATGCTTAATATAGCATTAGTCTAAATTATCACCCGGAGCGTTACTTTTTGAATACGACGCTCCGGTTTTTTAATAATAACGTATGACCAAAATTATTTATAAGAACAACAAAAAGACCGAGCAACTACGTAAATCGGTCGACATATATATTGCGGCGCAGAAGAACAGTACGTTCAACTATAAACAAGTATCGTTTGCCATAGGTGAAACGGCTCCGGAAGCGCAACGCGCCGTAGCTATGTATCTTGCCGAGCTGGCATCGGAAGGCATTATCACCGAGACATCGCCGGGGAAATACAAGACACCAAAACGCAAAACTAATACTCAAGGCATATTTGTTAGACGGTCAAATGGTAAAAACAGTGTCATTACCGACAACAATAACGAAGAAATTTTTGTTGCCGAGCGTAACTCCATGCACGCGCTCAACGGCGATCGCGTTGAAATAACCATTGCGGCGCGCATAAGAGGCCGCGAGCCGGAAGCTCGTGTAACTGCTATACTTGAAAAGAACGAACAAACTTTTATCGGCACTCTCAAGGTTGACAAGCGCTACGCATTTTTATTCACCGACTCGAAGTATCTCGCCACCGATATTTTCATACCGCGCAACCGCCTACACGGCGGCGTTGACGGCGATAAAGCTGTGGTGCGCATAACATCCTGGCCCGAGGATGCAAAGAATCCTTTCGGAGAAGTTGTCGACATTTTAGGCAAGACCGGCGAAAACAATGCGGAGATACACGCCATTCTTGCCGAATTCGGTCTTCCATATCGCTATCCCGAAGCGGTTGAAAAAGCAGCAGAAAAAATTGATACAGGCATAACACCCGAAGTCGTTGCTCAACGAGAAGATATGCGAGGTGTCACTACATTTACCATCGACCCACGCGATGCAAAAGACTTCGACGATGCTTTGTCGCTCCGCACCCTGCCATGCGGTAACTATGAGATTGGCGTTCATATCGCCGACGTGACACACTACGTAAAACCCGGAAGCATTATCGAACGCGAGGCCGAGAAACGTGCTACGAGTGTTTATCTTGTCGACAGAGTGGTGCCTATGTTACCGGAGCACCTTTCTAACGGCATCTGTTCTCTACGCCCCGATGAAGACAAACTCACCTTCTCTGTCATATTCGAAATGGACGATAAGGCTAAAGTCATAGATTCGCGCATTGCGCGTACTGTTATCCGCAGCGACCGCAGATTTACATACGAAGAAGCCCAAGAAGTTATAGAAACCGGAAAAGGCGATTTTGCCGATGAAATTCTCACCTTAGACCGCTTGGCAAAAATTATGCGTAAAGAACGCTACGATAGCGGCTCGGTCGACTTTAATCGCGTTGAAGTGAGGTTTGATATCGACGAAAAAGGGCGGCCTGTATCTGCTTACTTCAAAGAGTCGAAAGACGCCAACAAGCTCATCGAAGAGTTTATGCTTTTAGCCAACAAAGCTGTGGCCACAGCTGTCGGCCGCGTACCTAAACATCAGAAAGCAAAAGCATTCGTTTATCGTGTGCACGATGTTCCCGACCCTGAGCGTCTTGCCAACTTGGCCGAAATTGCACGCTCCTTCGGGTATAAAGTAAAAACGACAGGAAAAGCCAAAGACATCAACCGCTCGATAAACAAGATGCTGGAAGATATCAAAGGGAAAAGTGAAGAAAACTTCTTGTCGACTCTCGCCGTTCGCTCTATGGCAAAGGCCGTATATACAACAACGAACATCGGCCACTACGGGCTCGGCTTCCCATATTATACACACTTTACATCACCTATACGCCGCTACCCCGATATGATGGTTCACCGTCTTCTCGAGCGCTATCTCGCCAGAGGGCGCAGCGCCGTTGTCGATAAACTTGAAGACGAATGCAAACATTCGTCAGAGATGGAGCAACTCGCGGCGAATGCCGAGCGCGCTTCAATTAAATATAAACAAGTAGAATACATGAGCAACTATCTCGGTGATGTATTCACAGGCGTTATTTCGGGCGTCACAGAATGGGGTATCTATGTCGAGCTCGACGACAACAAGTGTGAAGGCCTTGTTCCCGTACGAGACCTTGCCGACGACATGTACGACTACGACGCAAAGACATATCGTCTTATCGGCAGAATATATCATAACATTTATCGTCTTGGCGATAAAATATCGGTACAAGTCGTGCAAGCCGATTTGCACAAAAAACAGCTCACCTTTGTCATTGCCGACGACGATGAAAATACGCGGCAACTCGACACTACATACACCTATCGCGGGAGAGGCTCCCAATCGGAGAATGTAGGGTATCGAAGAAAAAAACATTAGAAGGAGACAGTATTCAATATGCAGAGTAACATTATAATCGAGGGACTTAAGCTTTTTGCTTATCACGGCGTTTTCGAGCAGGAACGAATTGTCGGTAATACATTTGAAATAAATGCCAAGTTATATTTCAATGCTGAAAAAGCGATGATGACAGATAACATCGACCTCTCTGCCAACTATGCAGCTATCATCGAAATGATTAAAGAAGAGATGAGTATACCGTCGAATTTGCTCGAAAATGTAGTTTACAGGATATATCGACGCATAGAGCGGCAATTTCCTATCATAACCGGCGGCTCTATTACTCTATATAAGCAGCACCCTCCAATTGAAGAAGAAGTCGACAGAGTCGGGTTCTCTTTTAGCTGGTAGTTTCTCTTTTTTAATAATGTATATAATAAAGACAACTTTTCTGCGTTAAATAATAAGACTTATAATATTCAATCGCGATATGAACCTTAAATTATACACATTGCCTATCGTATGTATTATGATGTTGGCTTCATGTAATACATCTAAAACAGTATTGCCATATTTTACCGACATTATCGATGAAAAAGAAGGCACCCTACCTTTGGTCAACTACACACCGACAATACAAGCCGACGATGAGCTGTTTATCTCGGTAACATCGGAGGCTCCGCAAGCAACAGCTATCTACAATCTGCCTTATACCAACCCTGCAATACGCGAGGACATTACCAAAACAGCGTCGCCTCGTGTTCAGACTTACATCGTAAGCGACAAAGGCTATATCGATTTTCCCGTTCTTGGCTCTATACACGTTGCCGGTTTGACAACCGACCAACTCAAATACGACCTATACCAACGCATCAGCCAAACGGTGAAAAATCCTATAATAAGCGTTCGTCTCATAAATTTCAATGTGGTTGTTGCCGGTGAAGTTAAGATGCCGCAAACAATAAAAGTCGACCGCAATCGCATCAGCATCCTCGATGCACTGGCCATGGCAGGCGACCTAACCGAGTATGGCGAGCGCTCCAATATTCTCGTTATACGTGAAGAAAACGGTGAACGCAAATACACTCATCTCGACCTCAATTCATCTGATATACTCACCTCTCCATACTATTATTTGCAACAAAACGACTACGTTTACGTCGCTCCAAATAATATACGACAGGCTAATTCCAAGTACAACCAAAACAACGCCTTCAAATTATCTGTAATATCAACTATTGTAAGCGCCACTTCTGTGGTCGCTTCTCTGGTTATTGCTTTGGCTATTAAATAATACACGACGACCATGGCTCAAAATAGAAACTCCGAATTCATTGATATTCCGGAACTTATCAAGCAATATCTTTCTAAATGGTATCTATTTGCTATCAGCATCGTAATTTGCGGGGCTTTGGCATATACCTATGTGAAAGTGCGTCAGCCCGAATACGCAGTTAAAGCTAATGTACTCATATCTACCGAAAAAGAATCGCCGATGGCCTCCGCGGCAAGTGCCCTTGGCGGCATGGCAGCATTATTCGGAAGCGATGCCTACGTCGAAGATGAAATTTTCATCATATCATCACATTCTTTATACCGCGATGTAACGCGAAATCTGGGCACTAATATAAAATACAAAGTAAAACGGAATTTCCTGAGCTCGGAGTTAGCATATCCACACCATCCACTCGAGGTTATACCACAAGCCGGCATGCTCGACACTCTTGAAAGTAAGATCCAGTTTGCCGTCAAGGTCAATGCCGAAGGTAAGGCCAACATTAAGGCTTATATGCACGACCACGTTGTAGCTCAAGTAAAGAAGGCAACTCTGCCCTACACTCTCGATACTCCTCTGGGCCAATTCACTTTTACTCCTACACAATATTACGCCGCTGGAAAGAGCCTAAAAACATCTATTTCGGTATCGGGATATGATGCCGCCGCCGAAGGGCTTGACGAAAATGTTAATAACGAAATCGCATCGAAGCGGACAAATGTAATTTCACTTCGAATAAACACTACCAACCCCATTTACGGAAAAGATATTCTTAACGAGATAATTAAAGAATATAACAATCGCGGCATCAATGAGAAAAATGGCCAAAACGAGTTGACAGCCAAGTTTATAGATAGCCGTCTTGATATTCTGGCGAAAGAATTGGATATAACAGAAACTCAGATTCAAAAATATAAGCAAGAAAAAGGTATCATTGACGTTGTCTCGGAAGCTACATACCAAACAACGAAGAAAGGGCAACTCGAAGAACAGCTTATCGCTGTGCGCACGCAGGAAGAAATCATAAAATTGACATTAAACTTCCTAAAAGACCCGCAGAATGCTTATGCTCTGATTCCTACTTCGTTAGATAATCAATCGATACAACGCAGTATCGAGATTTACAACGAAGCTATCCTTGAGCGCATGGATGTTGAGAATAGCGCGCAAGGCGACAATGCCGCTCTTAGAAATATCTCTGAACGTATCGATATGATGCGACAGAATATAATAACGTCGGTGCAAAGCGCACTAAACGAAACAAGAGTCAGCATCAACGACCTGTCTAAAGAAATGGCTCATGCCGAAACTACGCTCTCTAATATCCCTGAACAAGAACGCGAAGTGATTAACATGAAGCGACAACAAGCCGTTCAACAAGAGCTTTTCGTGTTCCTGCTTCAACGACGCGAAGAAACCGCTATGATGCTCGCCAACGCTTATCCTAAGGGTATTGTTGTCGACGATGCCTACACCATGAGCGAACCTCTCGGCTTGAAAGGGAAGCTTATAATGCTCATCGCTCTCATTTTTGGTTTCTTAATCACTCCTGTTTACTTATATCTCCGCAAACTTATCAACAATCGTTTTGAAACGCGACAAGAGGTTGAACGCATCACCGATGTGCCTATTCTTGGTGAAATATGTATCGACAACAGCGGCGAGCAATTGGTTGCGACTGCCGAAAACAACTCATCGGCGGCCGAGTTATTCCGCCTTATGCGCAGCAATCTTTTGTTTGTACTAAACGATCCCCGCGACAAGGTCGTATTGATGACATCCTCGTCATCAGGCGAAGGCAAATCGTTCATCTCTATTAACATCGCTTCGTCGCTGGCTCTGCTTAACAAGAAAGTAGTGCTTGTCGGAATGGATATTCGCAACCCGCGTATAGCTCAATATTTAGGTATTGCGCCTCAATATGGTGTTACTCAATACCTTTCATCAAACGTAAACATACAGCAAATAATAACACCGATGCCGGGTGCTAACAATCTCGACGTGATATGCGCCGGCCCGGTGCCTCCGAATCCGGCTGAATTGCTCGCCTCCGCAAAAGTCGACGAACTCTTTGCCGAGCTGCGTAATATTTACGATTACATAATTGTCGACACTGCGCCTATAGGTCTGGTGAGCGACACTTTCACTCTCGACCGTCTCGCCGACGCCGCTGTTTACGTTTGCCGAGCTAACTTCACTAAACTAAGCGACCTTCAGCTCGTTAATGAGATTTATGAGCAGCAACGTCTCAAAAAACTATCTATCGTAATAAACGGCACGGCCGCTAAGAAATCATACGGCTACGGCGGTGAAAAACGCTCTTAATATAGCTAACGGCTCAAGCTCTCGCCCCTACTTCGACTTACCGAAGCAGGCTTGGCGTACTCCTTTGCTGTATATGTTGTGTTTAGCCTTATTTGGCTTATACTTCTATCCGGCTCTGCTTTTGCTTGCTATTTTCTGGGTTAAAGCCTTTCGCAACGACCGCTACGATTTCCTCATAATGATTTCATTATTCTTTGGCGGCTATGGAATGCTTAACGTGAATATTTTTCCTGTATGGACATCCGACCTGGCATTGTTGCTGGCGCTTGTCTATTGGGTTATTCTGCGCAAACCACGTATCCTCAAACTCACTCTGCTTGCCATTGTGCTCTATTTCGCCTTTTTAGGCATATTCGCTTACCTGTCGATCGAAAAGATTACGACTCAACTCCTGATAATGCGCAACTATTTCGGTATTGTATATATCATTGTTCCGATAGCACTTTTTGCAGGCAAAGACTTCGACATACACGTTTTTTTTACAAAGTGTATGCCCTACCTCCTTATAATGTGCGCGTTTTATATTTGTGACGCTATTATAATACCTGGCAATATCCTTGTGCCGCAGACTTACATGCCCTACGAGGCCACAAGTACTTTCTACGACCCCTTTATTCTGCCTCTCGGCACTATCTACCGCAAATACCCGCCGGGGTTATTCTTATTGTCTCTTGCCGTGTTGCCTGTGGCTCGATACTATAGGTTACGACTCTGGCAATGGGCTCTAATTGGCGCGGCTCTCTTGGCAAGCCAGACTTTCACTGTAATAATCGGCCTCGCTACGGGCGTTATTCTATTTCAAGGCTCGTGGCGAAAAATTGCCCGCTTCTTCGTTCTCGGTGTATTCGGTCTTGTTGCCCTGTATGGCATCGACTGTCTTCTACCCGATAACGACCAAAAATTCAATTCAACCCTTCGCATTAAGTCGTCGGTCGACCAATTCTTCGATTTGGCAAAGGCCGTCGACGATGAAGATCTTGCCAATTTTGCTTCGGGACGCGTGGCGCAGATTTTGCCAAAAGTCGACCTTATGATTAGCCAAAATCGCACCGCCATAGGGCTTGGTTTCTTGCATCGCGAAAAGACCACAATCAACCGATACATTATTTACAACGAATATTACACCGACTTAGCTAATGCCGATGAGGTTGCAACAGGCGTCGAGGTAGTCCCCGTGCAAGTTTTCATCAACATAGGCTACATTGGCCTGATAGGCCACATATTGTTCTTTGTTGTGCTTTATCTATTTATCCGTAAACTGAAATACAGCGTCTATTACCTATCGGTCGTTTACGTGGTGTCGGTATTCGGCCTCAGCGGTTTCGCCGGTCTGGCTACTTTTACCGGTCTACAACTCACATCTATAGCCTACGGCGTGATAATACTCGCCAACAGAGACAAACTCGGATGGCCTAAAGCGGCGAGAAACAGTCGTTCGCCAATCTTTCCTACTCCCCAAACAAACGCTGCAGCTCTCTGAAGCGCACCAGCACCTCAGGGCCGAAAGATGCCATCGAGGCCTCTACTCGCTCTATCGACTTGCGGCTCATATCGGCACTCTTACTATAGAAGCAATCGGCATAGCACACCAATTTCTCCAACATACTTTGCGGCATATAGATGCGCCCCGGCGGTAGTGTCAGCCCGCGGGCTCGTATTTCCTCTTCGCTAAGGCCCGACCCCGTGTGCCGCTCTGCCACCAAGGCATATTTTTCTGGCGCTCCGACCGCTCTGAGCATATCGGCACCGATAGGACCATGGCACAGGTAGGGGGCCGAGCCATAGCAACCTATCCCGGGTGCATTCGTCCGTATTATTCCTATATCGTGAAGCATGGCAGCAGCCTCTACATCGTTTATATCAATGTCGAGACTACAACGCTTAGCTATGGCCACGGCCTCTTCAGCGACGGCGCTACTATGCCTCAATAAAATCCCGCGAACCTTAAGGCCTGCGGGATAATATCTGTCGATTACCGACTTATAGTCGAATGTTTGCTTCATTCTACAAATGTGATCCAACCGTGCGTGTCGGGCAACTCACCTTGGCGTATGCCTTCGAGTTTGCGCACAAATTCTGTGGTGATAGGGCCGGGCTTGCCGTCTTTTGATATCTGATATTTTTTGCCTGTATTGAGGTCGTCGATACGTCCGATAGGCGAGCACACCGCTGCCGTACCACACGCTGCCGCCTCGCTCACACTCTCAAGCTCGTCAACGGTGATATGACGCTGCTCTACCTCCATTCCCATATCGCGGGCAAGCTGCATAAGGCTCATATTCGTTATCGAAGGCAGGATAGAATCCGACTTCGGCGTTATATACTTACCATCTTTAATGGCATAGAAATTGGCCGGGCCGCACTCATCGAGATATTTCTTCTCTTTGGGGTCGAGGAACAGAACGGCTGAATAGCCCATCTCATGCGCCTTATGGCTCGCTGCGAGCGATGCTGCATAGTTACCACCCACTTTCCAACGGCCGGTTCCTTGCGGTGCTACGCGGTCGTATTCGCGCATTATACAGATGTTTGTATTCTGGAATCCGCCCTTGAAATAGGGGCCCACAGGGGTAACTAACACCACAAAGAGATACTCATCGGCTCGTTTAACACCGATACGCGGCGATATGCCTATCTCAAGCGGGCGTATATATAACGATGCGCCGCTACCATAGGGCGGTATGAAGCGCTCGTTCAATTTTACGGCGCGAACGCACATTTCCTCGAATAGCTCGGTGGGTATCGGCTCCATCAATAGGCCGCGTGCCGAATCCTGCATACGCTTGGCATTATCGCGCATACGGAAGATGCGTATCTTGCCATCGACACCGCGGAAGGCCTTCAAGCCCTCAAAAATCTCCTGGCTATAATGGAGGCTCGTCGCTGCCATGTGTATATTCAGTGTTTCCGACTGCGACACTTCAATCTCACCCCATTTGCCGTCACGGAAGGTGCATCTCAGGTTATAATCGGTGGGATAATATCCAAAGGGAAGGCTACCCCATTCTATATCTGCATTCATCTTTGTTTTATTTTAATTGCCTTGCAAATATATACAATATTTTCAAGATTTCCTACACTCCCCCGCTTTTGTAATAGCATTTTGCCAAAATTTTGTGCTTTAAGTGCTCAGAACTCTCAGAGGGCTCAAAGGTTTCAGAGGGCTCAAAGGTTTCAGAGGGCTCAAAGGTTTCAGAGCTCTCAGAGACAAAGAGCGCCCAGATTACTCTGAGCGCTCAAATGTCATCGTGTGCGCATGAAGGGACTCGAACCCCCACGTCCTGAGACATTAGATCCTAAGTCTAACGCGGCTACCAATTACGCCACATGCGCGGTTTCACTCTGCAAAGTTACAACTTTTTTGTTGCCGTGCAAAATTTTAGCGACCCCTTTTTACCTTTTTTCAACAAAAGGCCCATGAGCTATCAACTCACGGGCCTTATAGTATCATGAAAAATTCCTTCTAAGGTTGGGTGGTGCTGTCATCTTCGGTGCCGGCTAAGTCGTCCCAGCGCGGATAGAAATCAACTTGGTAGAAGCGCATATTGTTCTGCGACGGCATAATATCGACAGTTACATTTGTCACTTCCTCGGGCACGGTAACAATATATACGTATGTAGTTTTCGAGCCGGATACCAATGTCTGCGATGGTGCCTCGGGCGCGCTTATCGAGTTTGCCGGGGTTGTGGTAAAATTGATAGTCGGAGCCGTTGGCGTACCGTTGTTGTCGGTCGATACTACATTGATACGTATCTTACGTTCCTGGTCCGGGCTATAAGTATGCACGTGGCGCAACTTATTGGCAGTGTTAGGCGTCCTCACATAGCGTATAGTATCCGCGTCGACTGCAGTACGTATAAAGTTATTTGTATTATTAGAACCGTCGATAAATCTTAACTCGTCGTACATCACATACGTGCCTTCGGTATATGCCGAGCGCGATGTGTTGTTCAAAGCATCGAATGTCTGATCCCATACTGCCGAGTTGAAGTCCCAGAAGCGCGGCGACGGGTCGGAAGTACGCGTGCTACGTTCAAAGCCGTCTTCGTAATACATCTGCCAATCACCATCGATCAACTGGCCGAAATATTCGTTGTAAACTCTCAGCTTCGTGGTCGATTTACTGTGCGTCGTATTGCCTTCTTTGCCGTCGTCGCTACCCACGCCTTCTTGAGCAAGGTCGGTAATGGTGAGGAAACGGCAACGCACAACGGCACTACCCGTGCCCACGATTTCCGCTGTTTTTTCGGTGTTATACTGGTCCCACGTTACGGTCTTTACATACTGTATACGCGAGGTCGTCGGGTTCTGTTTAGCCTGCTCCGCTGTCGGATTCTTAACGTAGAACAGCGATTTTTCAGCCGGCACCGATTGCACAACGGCATTACCGACATAGGCATTCTGTATATTCTGACGGTCGCTCTCGATCACGAAGTCGAGGGGGAACAGCGCCTGAGGTATGCCCGGAGGCAACTCGAAGAAGAGCGTCAACGGCGACCCTTTCGACTGACCTATCTCGCGATAGTAGTCTTCGGTCCAATCCCAGTTAGGCAATTCTTCAATCTGGTCCCAATCCCACAAGCCGGGGAAGGTGTCGATGTGCAACAGAGGCCATGGCTCGTGCATAAAGAAGGTAACAGCACGATACAAGCCGTAATCGACCGGTTGCCCTGCCGCTGCCCTGTTGCCACGATAGATATAGAGCGTCTGTTGGCGCAGACGGCTATCGGGCTTAGGCATACCTGTCACGGTGTAGGTGTTCCACGGGTCGGCGCCTGTGGTATTTATGTTTTCAACCACCGAGGCTATAACGTCGCCCTCGCCCAGCGGCGGATCTAACTTATATTTCAACAGGCCGTTGCCGATGGTGCCGCGGTTGCCGGCCGACATTCCTACCAGATACTGTGCAAGCAGGTCTTTAACTTGGTTGGGCTGCGTGAACACATAGCTCGTAAACGACACAAAAATCATATCTTCGCCATCGCTGATACTCTTCATGTTGCGTGCCTCTACCGCCGCCGAGAAATTGTTGAACACGGCGCCGCTGATGGCATCTTTGAAGCTACCATAGCCGGCATTTTCTACCGATGCGATCTTGATAACGAAGTCGAAGTTTCGCAGCAAGTTATAGTATTGGAAAAGTCCTATTTCATCGCCCTCCTTTATGAAACCGAGGTCGATTTTGTAGTAACTGTCGTCTCTACTGCCGTTATAGCGGCCTTTAACGATAGCATAGGTGCGCACCGTGGTGTTATCGCGTGCCGGTCGCTCGTAGAAGTAGACAGAGAGATTCTTGCCCGGCTCAGGATTTTCATCTTTACTCTTGAAGTTAGGGTCTTCCGGGTCGGTATTGATAAGATTGATAACAGCCGGCACGCTACCCACATGGCCTTGTGCCGATATGTCGTCGTAGCTACGTCCTATAAACTGTGATTTCTCGTTGCCAGGCTCTTTATGCTCGTAGTACTCTACAAAGCCTTTTTGGCCATCGGCAGTAACATAATAAGGCGCTATGGTACCACAATCGAGAGTATTGATCACGTAGAGGCCCGTAGGCACGAAGTTGGTCACGCCCGAGCCGAGCTCGAGGCTCACGCGGCAGAAGTTACGCACCATAGGCACGTGCGTGAGCATCTTCTTAATATTCTCCGCCTTTTGGTATTCTTCGGGGTCGTAATCTTCGTTCTTTTCGCCTTTTGCTTTACTCTCCTCATCGAGATATTCCACCGATTTCTCGCGGCTCGGTATGTTGGTGCCGAGGTCGATGCGCTGCCAATAGGCTTCGTGCTCATTGTCGGTGTAGAGCTGTGGTATCACGCGGTCTTCCGTACCATATATTACCTGCCTGTTGAAGTCGGGCTGGTCGGTGGCGATAAGGTGTATAACAGTAGGCTTATCGGTAGGCTCGAGCTTGATATCAAATGTTATCAGCTCGGAGTGACTATGCTCATCGTCGGGTTGATTGGGGTCGAAGTGAGGACGGTCGGGGGCATCGGGCACACGCGGTATGCGGGTGTACTGTCTCAGACCTTCATCATCGTCGAAAACGAGGAGATAGAGCGTCAAATTTTCATAGTTTGGCTTCTCGCCCAAGGCGCGCGAGGCAGCCGACGTCATGCCCGGAATCTCCATATCGAGACGTATCGAGAGCTTGCCGTCGCTGTCATATTCCACGCCGCTGACAACGCTGTCGACGGGCTGTCTGTTATCCGGCATATCGTCGTTGCACGACGTGAGCCCGGCTCCTAACAAGAGCACCGCCAACGCTACATATATATTTTTTGCAATCCTGCGCATTTTTATTTGCGTTTAATATTTTTATTAACCGAAGCTTTCGGTTGTGTATTGTCTTTCTTCTTGTCGCCCCACCAGTAGTCGGTCGTCAAGGGGCCCTTTGTTAGACTCTTGTGGAACTCGCCACCATCGATTTCGGTCCAATACCACTCGTCGTAGACACAACGTGTGGCCATAAGGCCGGCCGGATAAGCATTATCTACTCCAGGGTCGCCATAGTTCTCATCTATGCATGTTCCATTGTTGTCGCCATACACCTTGAGGCCGCCATTAGCTGTCCAATAATAACCGGGCTGGGTCGCACTCTTTGTACTACCAAAAAGAATGGGTATCTTGTTATCGGCAGAGAGTTGTGCTATATATTTAACCTCGGCTTTGGTCGGCAGACGCCAACGGCCTGCCGGGCGCCCTGCCTCCTGGTAGGCGGCACAGCGGCGGCGCATCTCGGTGCGACCGTTTACAGCCACACGGCCATACGATGATGCGATACGGAACTTGGGCGCAACGAAACTCTCTTTCGAGCCGGGGCCTTCCGACTCATCGGTTGGATAATACGACGACAAGCAGTTATCGCCATATTCATTATAGAGTGAGCGAGCACTATTCAATGCTTCTGTTCCGTTGTTACCTCCCTCATAATCTACCGGGCCTTTCCATACATTGATACGATTGTCATATGACAAACCTCCTTTATTAGTACCTTTCCACGAGGTGTAATGGCTCTCATTGCTCGAGGTATCAGTCAAAGGATAGTCATAACCATTACCCGTTACATTATTAGTACCTTTCTTTGTCCCTTTACTTGTATCATTCGAGGTACTTAGGTTATTGTTATAGTATAGAGTTCTTGGGTCGCCGATAATATATTTACCTGCATTATCTTCCGATAGCTGTGTCGTGGTTATAACATACATATTCGGGTTGGTATTGGAGTCATAGTAGTTTGACAACTCGTTAACTTCCGACCAACAGTCATCATGGTTTTGTTGATAATAAGTTGTTCTACCCGATGTCGTGGCAACACCATAGCTATAGCCATTAACAAAGGTGTAGATATTACCCAATTTCGTAACTTCCGAGCTATTACCTACAGTACCCCAAGTGGCTACCGTGCCATAGTTATGCGACACGTCGACATACATACCCGGATACTGGGTTATATATACCGTTTCCTCGAAGAGGCCGTCGTTGGCGGTATAGTCGGCATGACGTATTTTGATTATAACTTCGCAGCGCGAAAACTCGGCGTCGATCTTGCCGGTGCGCTTGTTTTTTGCCGGATAATAATACTGTAATTGGTTCGCACCGTTAATTTGACCTCTCTTTTCCTCCCATTGGATAAGAGGGTGCTCAAAGCGTATTATATTTTCATTATTATCTATCGTGCATTTATACACCTGCTCTAAGCCGTAGGTATCGATATAGTCTTTCCACAAGTTCTTTTCATCGGCCGTCATGCCGGAGCCATTGTTATACAGAATGTGGTCGGGGTGGAATGTCTTCGGATGCTCGTGGCCAACATAGTAGGTGTAGCCGCCGTAATATTGGTCGTAGAAATATTTCTTCTTATAGTATAGCACATCGTTGGCCTTGCCGTCGAATGCCGTATTTGAGTTACGTGGCGGCGTCGCTGTGATGAGTACCTCCTCGGCACCGTTGGCCTGGCCGACCCAATAACCAAACTCTGCTTGGTTGTGTTCGTTATTGGTGTTGGCCGCCGTACCCCACCTATCATTATAGCGGAAATAATTCACGTAGCAGAAGACCTCCGACACAGGGTGGCTCGACGAGAACGGTATCTCTATCAACGACTCGTTATTCATGGTCCAGTTTTTCTCGTTAATCACGAGATAGCGGCGGTCTTTAATCCTAACTTCTACGTCGGCCTTGCGCCAATCAACCACTTCGCAGCTGGCCTCAACCTCTATCGGGTCGCCCAGATTTTTGCTGCCAAGCATGCCAAGATGTATCTTGATGCGATAGTAGCGGTTGGGGTCGAGTCGTTCTGCTGTGCCCTGCGAGCCCTTAAGAGCATTTACGGGCACAAGGTAATAGCACACCTGGAAGAGTTCGTTGCCGTCTTCATCTTCGCTGGTCCATGGCATCGATATCACAAGGTAGGTCTGGTGCTCCTCGCTCGGTTTGGAGGCATCCCAGATGTTGGGATAGGAATAATAAGCCACCGAGTGCGAGTATGGATAGCTATCGTCTTTATCGGCTTCTCTGAGCTCGGGCTCATCTACGAGCAGACGCACCGATTTTTCATATTCATTGCGGCGGTCGATGTTGTCGAAGCCCAAGTCGGCGCGGTTCTCTAAGTCGCCGCCGATATAAGAGTCGATGCGCGAGCGTGTGGCAAGGTTATAGAGATAGAGTCTTACGTTCGACGAGCCGTCGAGACTATTCTCGGGCACGGGAGTCCACTTAACGCCCTCTTGCTTGCGTGCTGCAAAGTCGGCGTCCGATTCGCCGTCTTTCTGATAGATCGTCTTACCGTTTTCGTCTACATAAATTTCATCGGGTATGCTCGCCCACAGACGTATCTTCGAGGCCAGGCGCTCGAGTAATATTACGCCCGACACCGTCATAATGCCGTCTTTCGACCCTAAGAGGTCTACAGTCTGGCCGCCACGCATAACAAAGCTGCTGGGGCCGCCCGCCGCCACGAAATCAACGCTGCTGTCAACCCACACTTCCTTAAGGTTGCGCAGTGTGGCGGCTTTGCCGTTAATCTGGCCGTTGCTGCCGTCTTTAGCCACATAGCTAACAGTCACATCGTCGGGCAGGTTGACAAGAGCATAGATATAGGCCTTATCGTCTTCGAATTTGTCTGCGAGCTCCATAGGCACCTTCACCGTAAGATCGGCATAGGTGGCTTTCGACACATTTTTCACCTCGTAGGTGAAGAATGGCGCCGCCGTGCTCTGCTCCGACGCAAAGAAGAAGAGGTCGACACGATTTATCGCTTCTTCGGCACGCTCGGAGTAAGGGTCGTCGGCCACGTCGTCGGGGTGCTCGTCGGCGCGCGAGAACGACGATCCCGTCGATATGCGCAGCACCGGCCCCGTGGGCTCGTCCATAACACTGAGTGCCGGCTCAAATTCGTCGGCACAGGCACCCGTGATAAGTGTCATTACTACTATAAGCGTGAACCAAAGTATGTTTTTATATCGTATAATCATTAGATTCGATGTTATCGCGCACTGAAGTCGATAATATTCGCCGGGCGTATTATCGTGTAATAGTTAGGTTCGTCAGGCGGCATTGGCACCGTTATCCACACGCCGAGGTTCTCAACGAGGAACTCGAGGCGGAAACGGCTCTCGATATCGCCTGCCGAGCTCGTAGGCCTGATGCGTATCACGCCATCGGACGAATGTCCTATAATACCCGATATCTCGGGACAGTACTCGGGGTCGCTGCCCACAGTGGGATTCATAGGCTTGCCGTCGGCATCGACGAAGGTCACGGCGCCCGGCTTGGCATCGCCTATGGGCACCAGTCGCGCATACCATGTTGCGTTCTGCGGTGTGATAAATTCAAACTCGCCTTCGAGATAGGGCTTGTCGAACGACAAGAGCACCTCGCCCGTCGAGGGCGTGAAGTCGGCGTAGGTATCATTTTTCCACTCGAGCTGCTTCGATACCGATACATGGTCGGTGAAGTCCCACTCTTCATCGTCGTCGAGGTTCCAGTTGAGCACGTGGAGGTGCAGCTTAACCGAGATACCCACTTTATTGACGTAGAAGCGGTAGATGTGGTTGCGAAGTATATGGTTCCAACTGTCGTCGGGGAATGTAGGCATCGACGTCACTTCGTCGTATCGTGCGAAGTGCAAGGGATAGGTGGCCCCCGTAAAGCTGGCCATGGTGCTCGCTATATCCACTTTGAGGTGTGTGCGTGTCTCGGACACTTCGCCGGCACCTGACACCACACCTTTCTCGAGTTCCATCTCGGGCACATAGGCTATCCACTTGTTCACACCGTCTTCGGTCACTTTGAAGAACTTGAGGCCCGTCTGCTTCTGTACACCGGCCGGCACCGACGAGCGGTCGACCTGCGACCCTATCTTGCTCCAGTCTTTGTTGGCGTCGATATCGGGTATGAAGCGGCCTGTGGTGTTGAAGTCGGTCATCGTCACGTCACCAATGCTGAGCTGCGGCTGGTCGGTGAGGTTGTCGATAACCTCAATCTTAGCCATGGCACGCTGCATAGGTATTGTGGCGCCGGCATAGAGCACGCCGTTGTTATAACGCGCCTCGAAGGCCGTCGACGCGGCGAAGCCAAACATCGGTATGAGGCGACGTGCCGGCTCTAATGCGGGCATCCACGTCATGTTGCCGGCCTGCGGCGTGTAGCCGAAGTTGTAGTTGGCAGCATCTTTCCATATCTCGGCGAGGGTCTGACGCCCGGTGCCTTTCTTGAAGATGTCGGTATATGAGGCACGGCTGTCGGCGCCCTTCCAGTTGGCAAGAGCTATCACTTGCACGCCCTCTTTGCTTATGCGTTCTATATCGGTGGCTGTGATGCTCTCGGGCAACTCTACATCACCCTCGAGATAGTACATCACATAGTCGCCGCTCTGATATTTAGGATATATCTTCCACTGCTCCGACGAGAGGTCGGGCTCTACTAAGTAGTCACCGCTCTTGTCGAAGATTACGATACGGAAATCGTCGTTGTCGAAGTCGATATAGTTTTCTATGTCGGAGCCTTGCTCCTCGAAGTCGTCGCCATGGTTGGCGCGCGACACACTCGTCGTCGAGCTCGACATGACGGTGAGCGAGAGGTGCACGCCCTGTCCTTTTCCTACAGTGCCGCCACCACCCTCGGGCATATCTTCCCACACGCACGACGGCAAAGCAAGTACCAGCGCCGCAGTCAGTGCCGCAGTGCAGATGCCTTTATGTATCTTTGTCAATATCGTCATGCAGTGTGTTGTCGTCGTTTTTCTTAGAAGTTAGGATTATTGAAACGCACCTCCCAGTCGTTGATTATAATACGTGTCGATACCCACATATATCCCGAGTCGAGGAAGAAGACAAAGTTCCACGAGTTCTCGCGGTCGAGATATTCCTGGTCGCCCATAATATAATCGAGGCCAAGGTTGGTGTTTTCGTGCTTGAAGAGCAGCATATAGTTGAGCAGCGGTATGTTAAACACCGTCTCGCCGTCGCTCACGCGTGTCACCTTGAGCATTGTGCGCGTGGGCTTGTTGTAGTAGAGACGCGAGGTGGTAAACTGTGCCAGGGCGGCGCACCACTCTTGTTGGTCGTCGTCGACACCCGTGCTGCGGTTCTCCAAGTTGTAGGGTGTATATGTTATCTCCCCTGTCGGGAGCAGATTATTGTCGCAATCGAAGTCATTGTTATCGTCGGTGATCTCAAAGATGAAATCGTTGTAGTCGATGGGCCGTCCGTCGATATGCTGCAGCGCCACCTGTATGCTGTTGGTGTTGCGCATCATTTCAACAGTGGCATAGGCGCCCTCGTTGGCCGTCACGGTGAAGTCGGCCGCGCCATAGAATTGGTTGTGCAGGCGCTTGCGATCCGGGTCGGTCAGACACGCCGGGTCGAGACGCACGCGGAGGTCAGACAGCGGGCTGTCTTCGCTCAGCTTTTTGGTGAAGAAGAAAGAGGAGTTTTCGCAGTCCATGCCTCCATAGGCCACAACGTGATAATCGCCGGGCTCGAGGTCGGGACGCATGCGGTAGCCCTCGTCGGCGAGGATATCGCGGTCGGTAACGGTTTCGACCGTAACCAAGCTGCCTTTGCTGTCGTAGAAATAGGCCGACAGACAATCTACCTGTTTGTGGAAGGCATTACCTGCCTCCATATGATACTCGTAGATGAAACGAAGTTCTACGACGGGAGTCGGACACTCGGGGAGATCTTCACGCACGAGGCCGCACGACGAAAGGCCCACTGCGGGGAGAGCGACGAGCGCTCCCCCCAGCAGACCTGTCAGAAATTTAGCTTTCACTTTCATTTACGAGAATGTTAGCTGTGTTTCGTTGTTTACTTTATGAGTAATTAGAATACGATACCGTTGATACGTACTTCCCAAGGAAGGATTTCGCAACTTACAGTGAAGTAGAAGTGGTCTTCTTCGTCGGGATCATCGGGATCATCAGGATCGGGATCGTCATCAGGATCACCCGGGTGACCAAGTTTGTTAATTGCAGTTACGCGAAGTTTGTAAACGTTGTTACGTACTGTAGCAAACTCCATCTGGCCCATCTGTGTATTTTCGCCGTTGTCGTTGTGACGGTTGTAATATACATAGTAGCAGTAGTAGTTCCGATCATCATCGGGAGAATATACAGTGAAACCTTCTTTTACGAGATAAGGACGTAGCGGTTCAAGAGTTTCAGCAGTTGCATCTTCAAGAACGATACCGGCTGCTTGTTCTTCACCTGATTTTGCTTTTCTCACAAATTTGGTGTTTTCTTGTTCCTGTTTAGCATTGTAAGCAGTTACAGCAGCTGCAAAGTGGATGTTAACCATTTCGTAAACACCACTCTGGTCTTGTTGAGACTTGTTGTTTAGAGCATATACACTAAGAGCTTTAATATCGCCAAGGAATACATTGTTGTAAGCATAGATATCGCTTTCGCCATCGAGTTTACCATCTGTGCTTGTCATTTTAGCGCGGAATACAACGGCTGTTGTGTTACCGTGTTTTTGCTCTTTATTTCCTTCGACTACTGTTGCATCATAGTAAGGAGTATGCTCCATGCAATAGCGCCAGAGATAGTAGGTACCCTGATCCGTTTGTGAAGAACCCGGATGAGTATATGTTTCATCTTGAACGTTGATCTCGCTCATAGGAGTATATGTAAGATCAGCGAAATCTTTTTGCTTGCCGCCAAGAGTAGCTTTGTCATCTACAGTGCCATCAAACAGAGCAAGCGTGTAAGCAGTCTGTTTCGGTGACATTACAAAATCAGCGTTAGCTTCAAGTTGACCGTCAGGTTTGAAAGCAAGTGTCTCACCTTCTTTATATTGCAATGTAGTACGATCGGTAGTTGTTACTTTGAAAAGTTCGGCTGTAGTAGCTTGATTTACAAGAGCAACGCCATCAAATTCGATCGTAATATTTTTGAGTGCCAACTCTGTTTCATATGCTTCATTGTTAGCATTTTCTGTAAATTTAACATGCTCAGAGTCGATATCGAAGCGAGACATTGCGCGTTGGATCTTAACAGTGCCAAGGTCGAGAGCAGTAGCAGCAGTTGTGTGCTGACCCTCAGCGAGGTCACTTGCTTCGATTTCTGCTGTACTTCTATATGCATTCGACATCAAGAAACGTGAACCTTCTTTATTCCAATAGAAGGATTCGCCATTAGCGTCATCGGTCAACGCAAATTTGTACTGCACTTTAGTTTGAGTAGCGCTATTGCCAGTATATGCAGTTTTCATATCGTCAGATGGGTTAGCTACGATATAAATGTCATATTCACCTGCTTGAAAATCGGTACGGGTTGCTTCGAATGTAGCAGCATACTGGTTCTTGTCGTTAGGACCGGCAATATCAGTTTCACCTACGTGAAATGCTTTGAAAAGTTCGGTTTCGTCTTTTTTTGCGAAAATAACGAGCACGTCGTTAATCTTATTTTCGTAATCTTTGCCTTGCTCAATGCCCTGTTGACCTGAAGCGGTACGAGAGCCTACATTTGTGGTCGGCACAAATCTCAAGGTCATGCAAAGATCGCCCTTCTGACCCTGATTTACTTCGGGAGCATCGGGACCTTCATTCGAACAGCTTGCCAACGAGAAGAGGGCAACTGCTCCGAGAAATCCATAAATCTTTTTCATGTTGATAAAAATTTAATTAAGTTAATTGATTGTGTTTATTAAATTTGTTTGTTTTTGCTTTATCAGTTAGCAAATTTAGCCGCCTCGCGCACATGGTCGAGTATGCCCTGGTTGTCGACAATGCCGAGAGCTATCGCTTTCTCTATCAGGGCCACGCCCTTGGTATAGTCACCATTGAGGGCCGCGAGGACGCCGCGAGCGTATGTGGCCTCGGGGCTGTCGCCGGCGCGGTCGAGGTATCGTGCCGCTCCCACCAGGTCGCCGCGCTGCATGGCGGCATTGGCGGCGTTGAGGTTAGCCACGGGCTCGGAGGGGAACATGTGCACTGCCGTCTCGAAGACCTCGTTGTAGGCGTCGCTGCCCGGCTCGAGACCCTGCGCTGCCAGATATATCTCGTTGAGCGACAACTTCTGCGGCTGCGAGCGCAACATCTGGCGTATCTCCTCGGGGTCGCTGAAGGTGCGTATGTTATACTCTATGCGGTAGTCGGAGTGGCGCAAGCCCGGATAGACGTTCTGCAAGAGTATGTTATAGTCGCCCGGATAGCGCAGCTTGATGCGCCAGTCTTTATGGTCGGGGTCGAGCATCGGGTCGTCGATAATATCGAGAATCTCGTCGCGATACTGCAACGATGAGTTAACGACATACTCGCGCAAGCCTTCCCAGTCTTCGGGCTCATAGTCGGTCTTGATGAAATCGGAGCGGAAGCGATAGAGCGTCTGCACATAGTTTTTGAGGGCTGTCGTACGTCCCTTTGCGAGGCGCACGTTGTTGTCGTAGGTGCCCTCGGGCGAGGCGAAGCCCTTGATCGATATCGAAGTCACGGTGATGTCTTCGTCGTTTTTCACCGAGTCGATGGTAGCTATAATCTTGGCCAACTCGGTCGAGTTACGACGGTAGTTGGGATAGATCTCTGTCTTGTTGACGGGGAAGTCGACATAGGCACGGCCCGACAGCTCGCGCGACTTGACGGCCTCGGCCACGGCAGCCTGATATATAAATGTGGGCTGATACTGCACGTTTTTATACATCGAGAGGTCGGTCATCATCTCGGCACCCTTGGAGCAGCCGGCGCAGCCATAGTCGGCCTGGCGCACGACGAGCTCGGCGCCGTTCATCCAGTCGGCATAGTCGACGCGCTGCGAGTAGGCTATGGGCGCCATCTTGCTGTCGTAGCGCATGATAGAGCCTTCTTTGCCGCCGAGAGGCATGCGGTCGTTACGACGCGAGGCATACCAGCTGGTGCGGCCATAGATGCCTATGGTGGGCAGGTAGAGGGTGTCGCGCCCGTTCACTATCATAGGTGTGAGCACCGTGGCGCCGGCACTCTTCACCTTGAGGGCGTCGAACACGAGCGTCATGTCGACGTTCATCGAGGCGCCGTCGCGCATCAACAAGGGGTCTTGAACCTTTACAAGGCCCATGGTGCCGGCTACGGCCGGTAGGGCTATGATGAGGGCGAAGGCCCCGGCAAGAACGTTTCTGTATATTTTTCTTATCCGCATATCCTATATATATTAATGTCAGAAGAGATATACCAAAGAGATGGCGGCCTTGGTCGGGCCGTAATAGTTGTGGCTCTGGTTCTCGGCTATCTTATTACCGCACTCGGCGCACGGCAGCACGTCGTAGCGAGTATATACCCAGCCTATACCTATCTCGGCCTCGATGTTCCAGTGATCGTTGAGCACCCAGTCGTAGCCATACGAAATGCCGGCGCCGGCACCCCAGCCCTGGTAGCGCACGTCGCTCAGCTTCGAGAAGTCGGTGCCCAGAAACTTAATGTCGTTTTTAATGTTACCCACATTGAATTCGCCGCCTATGGCATGGAAGCCCAGGAAGTGGCCCACGAAACGCTCGCAGAACCAATAGCGTGCCTCGGGCTTAACGAAGAGGTGACGCCAACGGTGCTCGTTGACGTTCCAGAAATTGCCCTGGACGGGGATGTCGAGCGTCCACTTAGGCGATAGACCAATTTCGAGAGCAAGGTTAGGTGACAAGAGCGCGTCGGCAAGGAGATTCGATTTCAATGCCACCTTCTGTGCCGATGCGGAGCCAATAATGGCCAGCAACGAAACAAGGATTATTAACAATCTCTTTTTCATCTTTTATATTTTACAGAGAGCTGAGAATAGAGCTGTAGTCTGTTATTTGTTAGACATTTGTATTGTTTTGCACGAGAAATACCGGACATTTGCTACCATTTTGGCGCCTACATCCGATTTCTGTTACGCCGCAAAGGTATAAAAAAACCTTGTAGGGGGGGGTAAAAATTTGTTAAATTTCACTAAGATTAATTAACTAACCACCCACACCGCCCGGAGAGCGTGTGTGAGGCGCCAAATCGAGTCGGAGACTCGATAATAAGGATAACCCCTGTCAAGCAAGCCCGTAGGGCGCTGCGCAGGCTGGGGTAACGGAGATGCCCCTCCCTCACCCGTCGGCTCGGAGAGCCGACAATATCACATCAGACATTGGCGGGTCGCCGACCCGCCATATTTAATATAAGATGTCGGCGTGTACCCCAGCCTCCGCGCTATCGCGCTCGACTGAAAAAAATTATTTGCCATAAAATCTTAAAATGTCAAGTTTTTACATGCGAAAACTTGACATTTTTACTTATCTTTGCACTATGAAAACTACAGACATAATATTTGGCCAGTTAAATAATATTCCCGAGGGAGTTGTTTTTGATTATTCAGAGTTACAACTCCCAGCTGAAATGCAATTGGCAGCTGCCAAAGCATTAAGCCGCATGGTTGCCGAAAAGAAATTAAAGAAAGTTGGTAAAGGGAAGTTCTATAAACCGGCTTATTCTCGTTTGGGTGAAATGAGTCCTTTAATTGATGAACTCACCAAAGACCTGCTATATAAAGACGGAAAAATAATCGGATATATAACAGGGTTGCCGATATTCGCTCAAATGGGGCTTACTACACAAATATCTTCAAAAGTAGTGATAGGAAGCAAATCATATCGCCGACCGCTTATGAGAGGCGGTTATGAAATATCATTCACTCGACAAGAGAATGACATCACGGAGGATAATATTCCAATGTTACGTTTCCTTGACGCGATAAGGTTTGTAAAAAAGATACCAGCTTGTACTCCCGACAATGCCATTAGAATATTGTTGGATAAGTTTGCATCCTTCGATAATATCGAGATTAAATCACTTATCCAACTCTCGTCGACGTATCCGGCTTCAGCTCGCGCTTTACTTGGAGCAATGTTGGAGAGTAAAGGTTATGATGTTTCACTATTAAAGATGAGTCTTAATCCTTTGACAAAATATAATATTGGCATAAGCACCGATATATTACCAAATAAATCAAATTGGAATATCCTATGAAACTACATGAAGATAAAATCCTTTTCGCCGACATTATTTCACGTGCTGCGGCACATCCAAGTCAAGGAGGATTGGGTGTCCGTCCTCAATTTATAGAGAAGGACTATTGGATAACCAATGCATTGCACAATCTATCAAAAAGCCCCTATACAGATTATGCAGTATTTAAGGGTGGTACAACTCTGTCAAAGGCACACCATATCGGGATGCGGTTTTCGGAGGATATTGACGTTGCCATAGTTGGGGCTATCGCGCTCGACTGGGGTTGACCTCATTATCGGGTCTCCGACCCGAGCTCACCTGTCAGACACGTCAGACACGATAGCCACGAACAAAAATTTGGGAGATAGCGGCGAATTTAGTAACTTTGGAGTCGGATATCACACACACCACTATGGCGAGCTATAAAAAAAACGTTGACAACAACTCTTTGGCCGAGCAGCTGCGCGACCCTGCTACCGTGCGCAGCGCCTTCAACGAGCTCATACGGCTATATAGCGAGCCACTATACTGGCAGATACGTCGCATGGTAGATAGTCACGACGACGCCAACGACCTGCTACAGAACACCTTCATGCGCGCATGGAGCTCTATCGAGAACTTCCGCGGCGAAGCCAAACTCTCGACATGGCTCTACAAGATAGCCATCAACGAGAGCCTATCGTTTATCGAGAGAGAGCGTCGTCGCGCCAAGATATCGCTCGACGACGACGAGGCATCGGTAGCCGCCACACTGCCCGCCGACACCGACATCGACGGCGACGAGCTGGCACGACACCTGCGCAAGGCTATAGAGCAACTGCCCGAGAAGCAGCGCCTCGTTTTCAACATGAAATACTTCGACGACATGAAATATGAGGAGATATCGGAGATACTCGGCACCTCGGTGGGAGCCCTCAAGGCCTCGTATCACCTCGCCACAAAGAAAATCGAACAATATTTCGACAACTTAGATTAAACCATAGCCCCCTTTATTAGTCAAACAAATAAACAAACAATAAATATCAATCAATGGCTAAGGATAGCAAAGATATACTCCAAAAGGCGCGCGACAAAGGGCTGGCCACACCGTCGGCCGGATTGCGTGTGCCCGACGGATATTTCGACGACTTCAACGCGCGCATGGCGGCCATGTTGCCCGAGCGACCCGAGATAGAGCAAGCGGGATACGGCGACAACGAGCCCAAATCGTTATGGGCCAAAGTGCGGCCTTACGTATATATGGCGGCTATGTTTGCCGGCGTGTGGTGCATGCTACAGATGTTCCACTCTATCGGCGGCGCCAGCAAGCTGCAACCTATGACCGAGAATGCCGCCTTGGCTAAGGCGCTCTCGAGCGACGAGTTCTTCATGGACTATGTCTACGACGACATCAACTCGTGGGATATCCTCGACGAGATGGTTGAAGACGGCACTATCGACGAAGAACTGCCACACGAATATCTCATCGACTATGATTCATACGCCGACGACGGCGATTACATATTACCTCTTTAATAATATGACAACTACCCTACGCTCAATAGCAGCTCTGATGCTCGCAGCATTAGCCACCACGACGATGGCTCAGAATAGGCCACAACAACTCAACAGCGGCGACCGCGAACGCGCTCTCACCGAAATGCGCGCCTACAAGCACGACGCCCTTGCTAAAGAACTCGCGCTCTCTAAAGAGCAGCAACGCGACTTCTTCCCCATCTATGATGAGATGGACAGCCGCCTGCAGCAGATAAACAATGAGACACGTGAGCTCGAACGTAAGGTTATGGCGGCCGACGACGCCTCCGACACCGAAATAGAGGCTGCTGCTGTCGAGATCTACGCTCAGAAGCAGAAAGAGGGCAAAATCGAGATGGAATATTTCGAGAAATTCAAAGGTGTGCTTACGCCGCGTCAGCTCCTGAAGCTCAAGACGGCCGAGAAACGCTTCACCCAAACCTTAGTACGCCACCACCGCCGTCTGCGCGATAAATAAACCATCGATATGCCTCTGCGCACACCTCAAGAGATACAACAGACGGCGTTCGAGGCCGGTATCAACAAAGCAAAACGTCCTATAGGCCGACTCATCGTCGGCAGCGTGCTCGCCGGGGCTTTCATAGCTCTCGGCGGCGTTCTTTCTATAATAACAGGCTACGGGCTACCCGAGCTCACGGCCGGCAACCCCGCTGTGCAACGCATCGTGAGCGGTCTGTTCTTCCCTATAGGCCTCATGCTCGTGGTGGTGCTCGGCGCCGACCTCTTCACCGGCAACAACGCGCTGCTGGTGTCGCCGTTGCTCAAACGCCAACTCGGCATAGGCACCGTGGCAAAAAACTGGTGCATAGTATGGGCCGGCAACTTCGTGGGCGCCTTGTTGGTGGCCTACTTCTTGGTTTACCTCACCGGCATAACAGCCGCAGCGCCCTACTCTACCGCTCTCAACACCATAGCCGTCGCCAAGACCTCGGCACCATGGTGGGTGGTGATGCTAAAAGGCATTGGTGCTAACTGGTGCGTGTGTCTGGCTATATGGCTGGCACTCAGCGGCCGACATCTGGGCGAAAAACTGCTGGCATGCGAGATTCCCATCATGGCATTTGTAGCCCTCGGCTTCGAGCACTGCGTGGCCAATATGTTTTTCCTGCCCCTCGCCATGATGCAGGGCGCACCCATCGGCATCGCCGATATGATGCTGCGCAATATCTTGCCTGCAACCATAGGCAACATCATAGGCGGCGCCATACTCGTGGGCCTGGCACACGACTATTTACAACGAAAGTAGTAAAAGACACAGGGTTAGCTACAGCAGGCGACCGAGAGAGCCCGTAAACCTTCTCCCAAAAAACGACAGCAGCGCGCCGAGTTTGTTTTTCAGGCGCTCTTTAGAATCGTGCAACACCTCGCGGCGCGAAGCAACGATAAATTGCCAACAGCGGTCGGCAAGGTCGGCGCGGTCCACCTTCACGGCCAGATTGAAAATATTAAAATAGGCGCTGAACTTACGCGCGCGGGCGGCCGACAGTGCCTCACGACAATTTTCGGCCACAAACGACTCGATGGCGTCGACAGCCCACAGGGCATCGGCACGACTCTCGCTCCACGTATTGATAAAGCTTGTGGGGTTTTTGCGATAAAAATATAAACACTCGGTAGTGCAGGCTATCGTGCGCGCCTTGAAATAGAAACGGGGGCACGCCTCGAGGTCTTCGTAGCGGCGACCCGACACAAACATATTGCCGGCGTTGAACACCTCGCGCCGATATAGCTTGGCACACGGCGACGGATGGTAGTAAGGGTGCTGATAGAGCGTCGATATTATAGCGTCGGTGGCGCTGACGAAACTGAGTTTACCTTTAGACTGCGCACAGTTGATATTGTGTGTAAACTGTGCCACCACGATGTCGCATTCAGGATGCGATAGCATAATATCCATCAGATGCTCCAGCGCGTTGCCAAAATAGATATCGTCGGAGTCTAAAAAGATGATATAATCGCCCGAGGCCTCAACGATAGCGGTGTTTCGAGCATCCGACAGCCCATTTCCCTTGTTGGAATATAAGCGAATCTTGTCGGGATGGCGCTCCACGTAGCCGCGGCACAGCTCGGCAGAGCCGTCGGTAGAGCCATCGTCGACAAGTAAGATTTCAAAGTCAGTGAACGACTGCCCCAATATGCTGTCGACACACTGGGGCAGATATTCAACTGTGTTAAAAACCGGTATTACTACCGAAATCATTTAATGACAATAGGTTTTGAGGGTTCCGACTCATTATTTACGCGGTCGAGAGCCGTCACCACATAAACGCCCGGCTTGGTGGGCTTGAATGTCTTAGAGTAAGTAAGGGCTACCAGAGCGCCGGGAGCCTCGATGTCGATATTCTTGCGGTTGTCGAAGCGATAAACGGCAAACTTAACAACGTCGCCCGCCTTGCCCATAGGTATCGGAGCATCCCACGAGAAACTGTTGTCAGCTGCAAGACGCACCTTAGCTACAGGAGCGGGAGCACCCGTCTTAATCCACGGATAAGTGGGCACGAGAGCCGGTGTAGACTGATATTTGGTCTTCAGCGAATCGGCAACACCGCCCACGTTGCGAGAGAGAGAATAGCCGGGCCACCAGCAGTTGCCATGGATATTGTCGTTTTGACGTGTCAGCTCGATTTTGTGGCGTAGCTGCGTCTTCTCGGTCGATGGCGGCAGGTCGGGGTTCTTCATGGTAGCGCCTATATCCTGGCCGATATAGAGGTGACGTTTCAGGCCTACATTAGCCCACCAGTCGACAAGCACGAGCGACGATGCCGATTTGTGCTCGAGAGTCCAATAGAGTTGCGGCAACAGATAGTCAATCCAGCCTTTTTCGTCCCACAGCAGGACGTCGGCATAGAGTGCATCGTAGTTTTGCAAGCCATTGGTATCGCTACCGCGCGGATCGCTCTTCTTATTACGCCAGATACCGAAAGGACTGATGCCGAAGCGCACCCACGGGCGTGTGGCTGCTATCGTGTTGTGTATATCTTCGATGAGACGGTCGACATTCTGGCGGCGCCAGTCACCACGGTCCATTCCGTTGCCGTATTTGGCATACGAAGCATCGTCGGGGAAGTCTTTATCTTTAACAGGATAGGGATAGAAATAATCGTCGAAGTGTATGCCGTCGACGTCATAGCGCGTGATGATATCTTCTACCACCTTGCAGATAAACTCGCGGTTTTCGGGCAAACCCGGGTCGAAATAAAGCTTGCCGTCGTCATACTTGAGGAAGCGCTCGGGATGCTGGTGGTAGATATGCGACTTGGGCAACTCTCCTATCTGCTTAGTGTTAGATGTAACACGATAGGGGTTGAGCCATGCATGGAGCTCCATGCCACGAGCATGACACTCGTCAATCATAAATTTCAAGGGGTCCCAATAAGGCACGGGAGCCTCGCCGTTGTCGGTGAGATAGCAGCTCCACGGCTCGAATTTGCTTTCATAGAAGGCATCGGCCTGAGGACGCACCTGGAATAGAACGGCATTTACGCCCACTTCTTTGAGGCTATCGAGTTGGCCTATCAGATAAGCCTTGTTTTCATCGCTTGTCTGACGATGATATTGGCCTTGGAACACTGTGTGCATCCATGCACCACGAAACTCTCTTTTGGGGTTGGTCTGCGCCTGTAGCCCTATAGAGGGAAGAAGCAACGCAAGACACAGCAAAACTTTAGTTGTTTTCATAGCATTAATTGGATTTATCTACGCGAAGTTAATCATTTTTAGGATAAGATACAACAAACCGACGCATTTAATATTTGTTCGGCTTAAAAAACATAACTGCAATAATAAATTTTGCACTTCGATTTTGAGTCTACGCTTAAAAAACATAGGGAGGAGACAACGCACGCACCATACGTAATTCACTATTCCTTTTGCCTAAATCAGCAAAAGTTTCATCATTGCCGGGACACATTACCCGACACAACAACACTTCGCGCACTGCTCTTCGAGGCGGCGAAGCTACCAAATGCTATACAGATGTCGTTTGTCAGGCCAAAGTTACTGATTTTCTATTTATTCCACAAACTTTTTGCCATTTTTCTCACATCAATTATTGCGTGCGCGAAAAGAATTAGCTATCTTTGTCGCACCAAATGCTACTTTTGTCGGGCGTCAAAACTTAGTATGATGAATATTATGAAAAGACGTTCGCTATTTTTATTTCTCACAATATTGATAACACTTACAGCAGGTGCACAGGTGCAGTTGCGTGTAAGCGACCGATTAAAAATCAACGGTCTCGACAAACCGTTGCAGCCCACAGCTGCTAAGGCTCTGGCGTCAGACCAAACAGCCCGCGCCGTCGAATTGATAGTGCGCTACTCCGGCGATGAGGCATTAAGCGCCATCGAGGCCGCCGGCGGCGAAATCATTAGCCTCGTAGGCACTCACACGGCCATAGTGAGCACGACAGCCGATGCCGTCGACGCTATCGCAGCATGCAAGAGCGTAACCGGCGTCAAATTATCGGAAGTAGTAAAACCATCTAACAAGGAAGCTCGCGTGGCGTCTCGCGTCGATGACGTCCTCGCCGGCAATGACTTACCGGCGGCTTTCGACGGCTCCGGTGTCGTTGTAGGCATGTATGATACCGGCATCGACCCTAATCACATCAATTTCCGCGCCGACGACGGCAACTCACGCATCTCAAATCTTTGGCACTACGACGGGAAAAGCTCTGTCGCTACCGTCTACGACACGCCGTCGGCTATCGCCGGCTTCGACACTGACTACAGCGACAGCCACGGCACGCACGTCCTTGGCGTTATCGGTGGATCGTTTGTCGACAAGGTAAACGGCGGACCCGACTACCGTGGCATGGCTCCAGGCGCCGAGTTAGCCGTTGCTGCAGGCCTGGGGTATAATGCACAGATTCTCGACGGTATAGAAAGAATAGCGAAGCATGCATCGGACCAAGGCAAGCCTTGCGTCGTAAATATTTCGTTTGGCAACAACCTCGGGCCTCACGACGGCTCCGATGAATTTACCGAGGCCATAAACGACATCGCCGACAAATACAACGCTATAATATGCATGGCGGCCGGTAATGAGCGCGACCAAGACATATCTTTGATAAAAGAGTTTACAGACGACGATAACGAACTCAAGACGCTCCTCGTAAAGGGCAGCGCCGATGTCGACGCCTTCTTCCAGTCGTTCGGCACTATCGACATATACACCGAAGACGACACTCCCTTTGAAGTTTATCTCGAAATCATAAACCGCTCTACACCCGACGATATTCAATATTCGCTGCAGATTCCCGAAAACGAGGAAACATATCTCACACAGGGCGGCATGATAGAACAATTTATCGACAACACCTCGAGCATGAATCTCATATCGGACGGCACCCCATTCCAGACAGTTTACTACGATAGTTTTGCGGGTGGCATCTGCGAAGTCGACCCACACAACAACCGCTACCATGCAAGCCTAAGCATTTATCTTCAAGGCCGCTCGTCGACTTACGCCAGCCGTTATTTCATTCTCTTGCGAGTAAAAGGCCAACCGGGCAAGAAAATATTTGCTTACTGCGACGGCACATACATGAATTTCGGCACAAAAAACATAGCCGGATTTGACAAGCCCAACGGCAACGGCACCAACAGCAATATGGGCTCCGGCAAAAGCACGATTGCCGTCGGGTCGTATGTCACCGCCAACGTCGAAGGGTCGCCTTACAACTATGGCACCATAGGCGAATTATCGTGGTTCTCATCCTTCGGCGAGACTCCCGACGGACGTATTATGCCCGAAATATGCGCTCCAGGACAAGTGATTATAAGCTCTCGCAACTCCTACCTCGATGAAACGGGAAATGCCATATTCCTCTACCCCATACACTATTCTTATACCGACCCAAAGAGCAATAAAACATATAATTGGACATCATGCGCAGGCACTTCGCAAGCATCGCCACACGTGGCCGGCGTCGTTGCTTTGTGGCTACAAGCCAACCCCGACCTCAGCATTGCCGATGTCAAAGAGATTATGGCAAGAACAGCTGCAGCACCCACGTCCGACCAGGACGGCTGGGGCGGTGGCCGCCTCGATGCATATGCCGGCATTAAAGAAGCCATCGCCAAAAGTGGCGTTGCCAACGTCTCTATTGCTCACGAGGCGGTCGTCTTGAACAGAGACGGCAATACCTTCGAGGCTTTCGTTCCGGGCGCCAACGCTGTAACGGCCGAAGTCTACGACATGTCGGGCACCCTCGTCAAGAGAGCTTCATCGAGCAATGGCACCATACGTGTCGATGCCGACGGGCTCGCTCACGGCATATATGTTTTGCGAGTTAGTGCCGACATAGCCACTAAGTCGTTCAAAATATCTCTATAGCAACTTTACTCCTTAGGGTGGGCTCTTCGGCACTCGACGGTTGAGCTCGCTCCTCTTTGACTCGTGCCGAACCCCGCAGCTTCAAAAATTCAAAATCGGCCGTAGATTCTACCTGCATGTGCGTAGATTCAAAATCGAAGTGCAAAAAACTTTTTGCTATGTCAAAAAAAAGTTGTACTTTTGCGGGACCGATTATGTCCAACTCTTAAACAGACAGTCGCGCGGCACGTTTTTGGCCAAACAAGCCTCACCGCGACAGTCGATTTATGTAACTATTAAACAAACAATTAAAAGTGGATACTATTAGCTACCGCACCGAATTTCCCAACGCTCAACAGGTTGAGCGCAATTGGGTTGTTGTCGATGCAACAGACCAAGTTTTGGGTCGTCTTTGCGCAAAAGTTGCAAAACTTCTTCGCGGCAAATACAAACCCGGCTACTCGCCTAACGTTGAATGTGGCGATTTCGTAATCGTTGTAAATGCTGAGAAAGTTGTTCTCACCGGCAAAAAAATGACCGACCGCATTTACCTTAACTACACAGGTTATCCCGGTGGTCAACGCCAAGCTACTCCCGAGGTGCTTATCAAGAAGTCTTTCAACAAGCACATCAAAGCAGGCAAGAACCCCTTGTTCCTTCATGTAATGAAAGGCATGCTCCCCAAGAATCGTCTCGGACGTCGCCTCATTGAAAATCTGCACGTGTACAACGGGCCCAACCACCCGCACGAAGCTCAGAATCCTACCGTAATCGATATTAACAAACTGAAATAATCGCCACAATGGAAACAGTAAATGCAGTTGGCCGTCGCAAGGCAGCCGTAGCTCGAGTAATCGTTAAAGAAGGCAACGGCAACATCACTATCAACAAGCGCCCCCTCAACGTATATTTCCCGTCGTCGATTCTTCAGTATATCGTTAAGCAACCGCTCAACACTCTTGAAGTGGCCGACAAATACGATATCTTTGTTAACCTCGACGGCGGTGGCTATAAAGGTCAAGCTGAAGCTCTTCGCCTCGGCATTGCTCGCGCGCTCGTTAAAATCAACCCCGAAGACAAAGCAGTGCTCCGTAAACACGGATTTATGACACGCGACCCGCGTGCTGTTGAACGTAAGAAACCCGGTCAACCCAAAGCACGTAAGCGCTTCCAATTCTCAAAGCGTTGATATTTTCTCAGGACTGTTGCTTAAAATATGGCAATACGTCCAACAAGTGTTTAGTATCTAAACCGCGCCGATGGACCTGCGTTCCCTACTCCGCGGTTGCTTAATCAAAAGAACGTAAACAAATTAAACAAAAAAAAATGGCTAATCCAACATTTGAACAACTTCTCGAAGCAGGTTGCCACTTTGGCCACCTCAAACGCAAATGGAATCCCGCAATGGCTCCTTATATCTTTATGGAGCGCAATGGTATCCACATAATCGACCTATATAAAACCGAAGCTAAGCTCGCCGAAGCCGCTAATATCATGCGCGGCATGGCTAAGCAAGGCAAAAAAGTGCTGTTCGTAGCAACTAAAAAACAGGCCAAACAGATTATCGCCGACCTCGCATCTTCGGTAGGTATGCCCTACGTTATCGAACGCTGGCCCGGTGGTATGCTCACCAACTTCCCGACAATACGCAAAGCAGTGCGCAAAATGACAACCATCGATAAGATGACCAAAGACGGCACTTTCGATAACCTTTCGAAGCGTGAACGCCTTCAAGTTACTCGTCAGCGTGCTAAACTCGAAAAGACTCTCGGCTCTATCGCCGACCTTAATCGTCTTCCCTCTGCGCTTTTCGTTGTCGACGTTCTTAAAGAACGTATCGCCGTTGCCGAAGCTAACCGTCTTGGCATTCCCGTATTCGCTATGGTAGACACCAACAGCGATCCCTCGACAGTTGACTATGTAATCCCCGCTAACGACGACGCTTCAAAATCTATCGAACTTATCGCCGGCACTCTCGTGGCTGCTATGGCTGAAGGTCTTGAAGAACGCAAAGTGGAAAAACTCGATAGCGAAGCTGCTGAAACACAGGCCGAAACTCCGGCTCCTCGTCGTGAACGTCGCCGCGTGCGCCGCGCCGAAGCTCCCGTTGCCGAAGAAACAGCTGCTGAAGCACCCGCTGCCGAAACAGAAGCTCCTGCCGCTGAATAATAACAATTTAATAACCCGCCAAATCATTATATTACTATGGCTGTTACTCTCGCAGATATCACCAAGTTGCGCAACCTTACAAGCGCAGGTATGATGGACTGCAAAAAAGCTCTTACAGAAACCGATGGCGACATCGAGGCTGCTGTAGAAATCCTACGCCAAAAAGGCAAAGCTGTTGCCGCTAAACGCGAAGACCGCGAAGCTTCTGAAGGTTGTGTCCTCGCTAAAAACGAAGGCAACTTCGCTGCTATCGTTGCTCTTTGCTGCGAAACAGACTTCGTTGCCAAGAACCAAACTTTCGTGGCGCTCACTCAAGAACTTCTCGACCTTGCTGTTGCCAACAAAGTTAAATCGCTCGACGAGCTCAAAGCCCTCACCATTAAAGGTGTTAGCGTTGTTGATTACATCACCGAAGAAAGTGGTAAAACAGGTGAAAAAATCGAACTCGGTCGCTACGAATATCTCGAAGCTCCTTCGACAACATCATACAACCACCTCGGCAATAAACTATCGACAATAGCCGGCCTCAACCTTGAAGGCGTTGACTATCAAGTAGGCCGCGACGTTGCCATGCAGATTGCTTCGATGAACCCGGTTGCAGTTGACCGCGACAGCGTACCCGAAGAAGTTAAGACTTCTGAATACAATGTTGCCGTTGAAAAAACTAAAGAAGAACAAGTGAAGAAAGCCGTTGAAGTTGCGCTCAAAAAAGCCGGCATCAACCCCAATCTCGTTGATAGCGACGACCACATCGAATCTAACATCACTAAAGGTTGGTTGACTCGCGAAGAAGCCGATAAAGCTCGCGCTATAATCGACGAGACTGCGGCTGCTAAAGCGGCCAACTTGCCCGAGCAGATGATTACAAACATCGCTCAAGGTCGTCTAAACAAGTTCTTCAAAGAATCTTGCCTCATGGAGCAAGAATTCGTAAAAGACGGCGAACTCACCATTGCTCAATACCTCGACAAAGCTACTAAAGGCTTAACGGTGGTATCGTTCAAGCGTGTAAACCTTAACAAAGACTAATTCTATTGAGCCACAGTTTTAGCGCTGTGGCTCATTATATGGGGTTCGGTAGCTCAGCTGGATAGAGCATCTGCCTTCTAAGCAGACGGTCCCGCGTTCGAATCGCGGCCGAATCACAAAAGAAAAGGAAGAGATTGAAATTCAATCTCTTCCTTTTCTTTATGTTCTCCGAGTGCAATTGATGGAGTTTATTAACTTCGATGTGATTAATTCAAGAACAACTCTATAGATTTAAGAATAAAACGGAGTGCTCAAGAATGTATCTCATATCATATCCATTAATTTAAAAATCTTTCCATATTTCTTTTGGTGAATTAAAATCAAACAATTCATCATCTTCAGATACAATCTGAGGTTTAATAATCACGCGATCCATTTTCTAATAAACTATTCCTTACCTATCCGCGCTACAAATTTAGGGAATCCGCAAATAATACTACGGCGAATATATACACCTCAAAGTTTGATTCCTGAAAAAACCATAAAGGCCATAGCCAAGATGCCGGCCGTGATAAGAGCTATAGGCACTCCTTGCATCGAGCGTGGCACATCGGAAAGTGCGAGCTGCGTGCGAATACCGGCAAATAAAATCAGAGCCAATGAAAAGCCGAGAGCTGTTGCCACTGCATAGACCACTGAATAGAGGAAATCAAAATTCTTTTGTGCTACTATTATAGCCACACCCAACACAGCACAATTGGTGGTGATAAGAGGCAAGAATACACCGAGTGCCGCATACAACGACGGCGATGTCTTTTTCATTATAATCTCAAGCATCTGCACAAGCACTGCTATCACGAGAATAAAAACTATCGTTTGAATATATACCAGATTGAAAGGTAGCAGTACATAGTGCTGCAATAGCCATGTTACGGCCGTTGCAAGGGCCATGACAAAGGTTACGGCCATTCCCATACCAAAGGCCGAATCAAGATTTTTTGACACCCCTACAAACGGGCATATCCCCAGAAACTGCGTAAAGACAATATTGTTGACCAATATCGCGCTAAATATTATGGAAAGATAAGCAAGCATCGCTATTTTACGTTTATACGGTTAAACAAGGCTATAAGTAGCCCGAGGACAATAAACGCTCCGGGAGCAAGTACAAAAAGAAGTGCACCGAAATCGGAATCATAAACCTGTATCCCGAAAACAGCACCGGTGCCTAACACTTCGCGCACAATTCCTATCAACGTGAGCGCACATGTAAAGCCCAAGCCTATTCCTACACCATCACATATCGATAACAACACATTATTTTTCGATGCATAAGCCTCGGCTCTACCCAATAAAATACAATTTACCACTATGAGGGGAATGAAAATACCTAAGGCTGAATACAGGCCCGGCATCCACGCCTGCATCACCATCTGAACTATAGTGACGAACGAAGCTATTACCACTATATAGGCTGGTATACGCACCTTATCGGGAATCAGACTCTTAAGAACCGAAATAGCAGCATTTGAGCACATCAAAACAAGCAAAGTGGCAAGGCCCATCGAAAGCCCTGTAAAGGCCGATGAGGTTGTGCCTAAGGTGGGACACATGCCAAGGACAAGGACGAAAGTGGGGTTTCGTCTAACAAGTCCATCGTAGATAGTATTCAGAGCATTATTCATTTGCACCCGTATTATAGTTATCAAAAGCCTGTCGCGCTTTATTCACTGCCCCAATAAAAGCTCGTGATGTTATCGTGGCACCCGTTATGGCATCTATATCGCCGCCATCAGCACTAAGCGACAAAGCGCCGACGGTGCCAAGCACACAGTGGCGCGAACCTGCCATTGAGAACCAGTCGCTCATCTTGGCGCCAAGCCCCGGGGTCTCGGCATGTTCGAGCACCCGATAGCCTTTCAGCACGCCTGAGCTATCAAATCCTACGATAAGCGAAAATCTGCCCGAGAAACCATCGTCGGAGTAAGTCTCGACAGCCGCTCCTACGGCGACTCCTTCGAGTGTTGCCGGATAGAGAAAAATGCCATCTTCACATTCGATAACTTCCGACAATATATCATTATCAAATCGCGGCAAGATATCCGACATAGCAGCAATACGCGCCTTTCTACCGGCATCCGCTATCGGTTGTGCCGTAATGAGACTCACCACGGCAAGGGCTACTCCGACAAAGAGCGTAAGCCCCGTCAAAGAAAATACCATATTTCGGAGTGTCGATTTCATTTATCCACCTCCTTTTTCACCGACGAAAATTTTGCCGGACGCATATATCTATTTATCAATGGTGTCACACCATTCATTATGAGTATGGCAAAAGACATACCTTCGGGATACGAGCCCCACCGCCGTATTACCGCCGTGATAACGCCTATAAGCAAGCCATATAGTAACATGCCATTACGCGTCATCGGCGATGTAACATAATCGGATGCCATAAACACGGCGCCCAACAAAAGGCCTCCCGATATTATATCTATTCCGATTGGGTAGCCACATCCAAGATCGACCAATACAAGCCCAAGGACAACAGCTATCGGGATATACCACCGGATAACTCTCATTATAAGAAGATAGGCAAATCCTATCAAAATAGCGATAGCACTAACCTCCCCCATCGAACCGCCAACATCACCTACAAGGAAACTGAGACGCGAAAATGAGTCCAAATCCGCACCATTCATTTTCACCAGCGACAATAAGGTAGCACCCGTAGCGCCATCGGCATCGCCAAAGCCGCCATCAGGTAAGGGCCACGTCGTCATGGCTACAGGGAAGGATATTAGCAAAAAAACGCGTCCGACAAGTGCCGGATTAAAGATATTACACCCAAGACCGCCAAATGCCATCTTGGCAATCCCTATCGCTATAACAGCTCCGACCGCACCCATCCACAAAGGCAAATTGGCGGGTAGATTCAAGGCCAGCAATACTCCGGTGAGCGCTGCCGAACAATCACCTATTGTTGCCGGGCGTCGAAGCATATATTTTGTAATTAGCCACTCTGTGAGTATACTCACGCCAACCGTTACAATCAGTAACGACAATGCCGGTAGGCCGAAGAAGTATAGTGCGCAAAATATCGCCGGTAAAAGCGCTATGAGCACATGCTTCATAGCTCCGGGGGTAGTTCGCGACGTATGGATATTCGGCGACGGAGAGAATATTAGGTTATTTTCTTTCATTTGCGTGAACGTTGTTTTGCTACTCTTATGAAATCGAGAAGCGGACGGTTGGAGGGACATGAATAAGAACAAATTCCACATTCTATACAATCGGCTACGGCGTGTTCGCGGGCCTCATCACACATTCGTAATCGGCCATACGTCGACAGCAAATAGGGCTCCAATCCCATGGGGCAAGCCTCAACACATATCGCACACCTCACGCACTGCATCGGGGCCTTTCGACCTTCGCCCGAAAGAATGGTTAGCCCCGAAGACCCTTTCATAAGCGACGCATCATATCGCACTACCGGAGAGCCCATCATTGGCCCACCAAGTAAAGACCTGCATTTCGGAGGACGCTCGCATGGCAATTCCGCCAAAGGAGTGCCGATGGCTACCATATAGTTACGGCGTTGTTCGGCAGGGATATCACCCGACACTGTCACCACTCTCTCTATAAGCGGCTGGCCGGTGGCTACGGCTTGCCACACAGCAAAGGCCGTTGCTACATTCTGCACTATCACACCTACCGATATGGGCAATGCTCCCGAGGCGATGCGGCGGCCAGTTACAGCCTCTACCAACTGCTTTTCACCGCCTTGGGGATATTTGGTTTTCAGCACTCGAAGCGCAACGCCCTCGCGCGATACTATTGCAGCCGAGATAGCTTTAATAGCCTCGGACTTATTGTCTTCTATAGCTATTACAGCATTCTTGATACCAGATGCTTTCATCATCAGCTCTATACCTACGGCTATATTTCGGGCATAGGCACACATCAAGGCATCATCGCACATTAGGTATGGCTCGCACTCGCACCCGTTAAGTATCAGTAATTCTGGAATAGTTGTCACTTTTTCTGATGCGAGTTTGACATGCGACGGAAAAGCGGCACCGCCAAGACCTACGACACCCGAGGCCGATACAAGCTTAATAATCTCGCTCTTATCATAGCGGTCGCACAACGAAAATTCTGGAATACGCGAATTTACCTTTTCCCAATATAACTCTCGAACCGCGGTATCGGCATCATGCTCTTCTTGGGTAGCCTTTATGATTATTGCGTTACAAAGCTTTCCGGATGGGAGTACCGTTGGCTCTATTGCCGCCACCGTGCCACTTATAGGAGCATGCAACCCGGCCGATATATATGCCGAATTTTCAGCCACGCACTGGCCTCGGTCGACATGTTCGCCTTTCTCTACGATAGGCTTGGCAGGCACTCCGATATGTTGCGACAATGGCAGAGTTGCCGTCATGGGGAGCGGAAGTAGCTCAATACTGCGATCGGCTATCTTATTTCCCGGCGGGTGAATACCGCCTATCTTAAAAGTGCTCCTCATGCTTGTGATTCTGTTTTTTCAAGTTTTACTTCGCGGTGTGGTATATTGGCAAGTATCGCTCCCGTCGGACATACGGCAACGCACTCGCCGCATGCAATACATTGTTTATAATCGATATAAGCCAGATTTTCGCTTATTGTTATTGCGCCCGTCGGGCACGTCTTCGCACACTTTGTGCACGCTATACAAGCGGCGGCACACGCTTTGCGGGCCATCGCTCCACGTTCTTTATTAGAGCACGCAACCCACACCCTACGGCCTTCGTTTTTATCTCCTATAGAACGCAACTGAAACAAGTGACGAGGACACTCTGCCACACACGCACCACAGGCTGTGCATAACTTATCATCTACAACCGGCAACTTTGTGTCATTATCTATCCGCAGCGCATTAAAACTGCACACGTCGACACAATCGCCGCAGCCAAGACACCCATACCAGCAGCCTCTCGTTCCCACGGCCGTATTATCTATAACAGCACACGATTGAGGCCCTTCATACTCATATTGTTGTTCTCTAACATGACACGAACCATTGCAACGCAAAACAGCAACCTGACGTTCGGCATCGCCGATAGACTCCACTCCCAAAACTTTCGCCACCTGATCAAGCACAGCTTTAGTAGCAACAGGACAGCGAAACCCGGCGAGCGAACCTTTTGCAACGCTTTGCGTGGCAAAATCGCGACAACCCTTAAAGCCACAACCTCCACAATTAGCTCCTGGCAATAGCGATACTATTTCATCGATACGCGCGTCTTCTTCCACGGCAAATCTTTTCGCTGTGGAATACAACACCAGAGCGCCCATGAAACCCATGACGCCCAAAACGATAATCGAACCGAGCAATAAATTCATTTCAAATCTATTCTGTCGCTATGATATGCCATTCAGTTTTACGATGTCGTCGTTGCCATTGATATATCGAAAAATAGGCCAATAATGCCGATCCTATCGAAGCGAGCCCAACCACTCCCTGCGCAATGCCAATCATAGTACCGAATATAGCCACGACCATAAATGAGATCAAGGGCACAATAAAAAGTAATAGTGTAGCCTTTAGTACACTCTTTTCTTTCGGCGCAACAAGCACTTTACGGCCAAGCGTATTAGCTGCTTTTGATGGTTTTTCAAGAGCTGTTTCTACTATCAATGTGTCTTTTCCGCTACCTTTGCAAGAAAATGCCAAGGCACACGCCGAACAAGCATCGGGGCTGTCGGCCGGCTCTATTTTCACGCGAAGCACATCGTTGTCATATCCAACAATAACTCCTTTGTGAACAATAGTTGTCTCCCTCATTTACAATGCAAAAATCTACATTGCAAAGTTACGGATTTTATGCATAATAAATACCCTGCCGGAAGGTAATTTTTTATGGAAATTTACTTTTATTTTATGCCTCACAATCAAATCCGGCACAGTGCACTGCCTCTATCACTTTTTCAGGCGCGACGTCGCCCTCAACAAGGACTGTCCCTTCCGATAGATTTATCTCTACAGCCGTAACTCCTTCAAGTGCTGTAATAGCTTTTTCTACAGTCGCCTTGCAGTGTGAGCAATTCATTCCTGTAACCTTATAAGTACGTGTCATAATATCACTGTTTTCTTTTGTTTCAAGTTTATGTTTGTGGCTAAAGCGTCCTCTCAAAGCCGAGTAAAGCAATAAGGCTACAAGGATAACTGAGCATACCGTGTCAAATATATTGAGGTGAACGTGGCAACAGGTCTCGGCTGCCGTCGTTTGCGGTATAAACCATGCACGAGGTAAAAGCAAGTCGATAACAAGTCCAATGGTTATTGCCGTTATCACAACCGAAGCAATATATATAGCCGTTGCTTTGCGGCCTTGCGTGCGATTAAGTATTACAACCGATGCGAAATTAGCAGCAGGGCCGGCCATCAGCATAACAAAGGCTATGCCGGGAGAGAGCCCTTTCATCATAAGCGACAACGCTATAGGTATCGACCCTGTTGCACAAATATACATGGGTATGGCAACGACCACCACTGCAAGCATTGCCAACAGCGGATACTTGCTAAGGCCTACAAACAAACTATCGGGAACGAAAACCGTGACGAGAGCGGCCACTACAAGTCCGATTACCAGCCACTTACCCACGCTCGCTATCATTTCGATGAAGCCATATCTCAAAGATTCAACTACCCTGGCGCCGAATGTACGCCGACGAGTATCGGTGGCCGCAGGCTCGGCACATTCACAGCAAGTAGCATCAGGTGCAAACTTTCCTACCGCAAGGCCACCGCCTACTGCTCCTACAAGGGCTGCCAACGGACGTATGATTGCAAATGGCAAACCAAGCAATGAATATGTCGCCGCAATAGAGTCAACTCCTGTTTGCGGTGTTGCAATCAAAAACGACGTGGTAGCAGCTTTCGATGCTCCCTGGCGGCGCAACGACACTGCAGTAGGCAACACTCCACACGAGCACAAGGGTAGAGGGATGCCGAAAAGAGCGGCTTTTACGACCGGCTTAATGCCGTTTCCCGACAAATGGCGCGTCATGGTAGATGCGTCAACAAAAGCGTGCAATATGCCTGCTATGAGAAATCCCAGCAAAATATACGGCGACATTTCGTTGAGAATATTTACAAGAGAGTAGAAAAAATCGGTAAAATTCATATGGTTGTATTTTGCTACAAAATTACAATTTTTGGTTGAATACAATATACTATCACCCTACAATTTTGAAGGCTTTTTTGCGCACAACAATATATGCCGACACCACAGAGACTCCGGTTATCACCCACGTTATCGGATAAATAGCCATTAGTGTGCGGAAGGTTCCACCTACAACCGGGAGCATAAACACCCACAAGAGCCGGAATATGCACGTCCCGAATATAGTAAGTATTGTAGGCAACATCGAATAGCCCATAGCCCTCATGGCGCCGCCGCCAATTTCGTAAGAACATGCTATAAACTGCATCAACAATACTATTGTCAATCTATCATACGCATACGGGATTACGGCCGGGTCTTCGGTAAACAAGCCTATGAAGAAACCCTTTTGCCATACTACAGCTACATTCATTAGGCAACACACTCCGCCCGCAAGAATCATATTCAGCGAAAATACTTTTTTACACCTGTCGAAATTGCCTGCCGCATAATTCTGACTGGTAAAGGCTACTGTCGCTTGTACAAAACCGACAACAATATAATAGCAGTATAATTCATAATTGAGGGCCGCGGCCGACCCGGCACTGGCAGCCGAGCCAAACGAGTTTATTGCCGACAAAATAAACACATTCGACAAAGAAAACACCAGGCCTTGCAATCCGGCCGGGAATCCTATCTTCACTATGTTGCGTAACTCCCTGCCGTATAATTTCAACTTTGCGGGCACTACTCGTATTGCCGTTTTTTCACGTATCAATATCAAGGATATCAACGCGGCATTAACGCCTATTCCTATTATTGTTCCTATCGCTGCGCCGGCGACGCCCATGTTGAGGTATGCAACAAAATATAAATCTAACAATATGTTTGTAGCACATCCTGCTATAAGAATAAAGAACGGCCGGGCCGTATCGCCTACGCTACGCAATATAGCAGCACCGAAGTTATACACCATCAAAAAAGGCATCCCGAGGAAGAAAATCTTAAGATAGGTTGCGGCACTATCCAACACATCTTCAGGCGTTCCCAACACCTCGAGCAGATAACGCGACGCAAACGGCCCGATAAGCATCAAGATAAAACCACACGCAAGAGCTATTATCCCGGTAGTGGCAACGGCCTTTCGCACTCCGGCATCATCTCGCCGCCCTATATACGATGCTATTACCACATTTACGCCAACGCCCAAACCCATGAATAATGTCACGATAAGATTGACAACAGGGCCATTACTTCCTACCGCGGCAAGAGCACTCGACGGGCAATATCGCCCTACAACAAGAGCATCGGCCGAGTTAAACGACTGTTGCAAAAACCCGGTCGCAATCAACGGCAAGGCGAATTTTATTATCGGGCCAAGCAATGGCCCGTTTAGCATATCGATAGTATTATTCGATTTCATTTCACCAATGCTTCTTTCTTTAACCACTTACCCGAGTACATTCGCCACAAGAAAATGAGCCCGCGGAAGGTTAGCTCTGCACACATGGCTATCCATACTCCGCGCAGGCCCAAAGTAGGAGCGAGTATGGCCGCAAGAGGTATGCGGACAAGCCATATACTACCGAAATTCATAGTCGCTGGTATCAATGTATCACCAACACCAACAAATGCTCCATAAGCCACTATCGAGGCGGCATACATCGGCTCTGCCCATGCTTCGATACGCAATACTTCGGTGCCAAGATTAGCTATTTCGGCGACAGGTGTCATTATCTGCATCATAAATGGAGCACACAAATACATGATTACGCTCATTACGGTCATTATCGCAACGCCGAGACCCGTCGTAAGATAACAAAATCTTTTAACAAGGTCGAAGCGACCGGCGCCATAGCTCTGTCCACAGAGTGTGGTGGCGGCCTCTCCTATGCCGAAACCGGGCATATAGCACAGGCTCTCTGCTGTTACTGCAAATGCGTTGGCGGCAATTGCTATTACGCCTAAAGGCGCCACAATGACCGTTACCGTTATTTGTGCTCCGCAAAATATTATGTGTTCGGCTGTCATCGGTATCGCTATTCGCGCAGCCTTTACCAAAACCGACTTCACCGGTATATACGATTTGCGCGCTTCAACACCTTTTAGCGCTAAATCTGATTGCCTTCTGCACAAAAACCACATCATTGCCGCGGCTATGATACACTCGGCGGCAACTGTGCCAAGGGCCGCACCAAGGATTCCCAATCCGGCCCCCGGCATTGTTATATCAACGCCAAATATCGCAATGTCTCGCGTCGGGAATATTAAAAAATAATTAAATACCACATCCAGAAGGCACATCACCACATTCAGCACACCGGGCACTTTCATATTACCCGCACAACGCAACATGCCGCCGGCAAGATAATTCAATGTGAGAATCGGCAGTGCCAAAACAAACACCGCGAAATAGAGCGAGGCTCCTTGCGCCACTTCTCCTTCTCCACCAAGCCAATATGGTAATTTCCCCGAAATCATCAGGCCTACCGTCGCTATGACCGCACCGATTATAAACGAGGCTGTTATTCCCTGCCGTAGCACATCTTTTGCACCGCTTGTGTCTTTGGCGCCAAGACGATGCGCTACCTGAACCGAGAAGCCCATTGTGAGGGCACTGCACACACCCCAGAAAAGCCATAAGCTGCTGTTCATAAGCCCAACAGAGGCCGAAGATTCAGCTCCGAGACGCCCCACCATCGACGCATCGATATACTGCATCAAGATAGTGGATAACTGTGCAATAATGGCCGGCGCAGACAATTTCGCCGTTAGCGCTATCTGCTGACGCAGGCTCATAGAGTCGCCATTCTGTATCTGCTTTATATCGGCCATTTCGACTGCAAAGATACGGCAAAATAAAAAATTTTGCGTAACTTCGCAGAAAATTTTCACGCACATCTATGGCAGAGATATCCTTATTAGAGAGACTCGACGGTATTGAGTCTCGCTTTGAAGAAATTTCAACACTTATTACCGACCCGGCTGTCATAGCCGACATGAAGCGATATGTGCGATTGTCAAAGGAATACAAAGATTTGGAGCGTCTGACTGCGCTTACGCGTCGTTATCGCGACTTATGCGCCAACATAGATGAGGCAAAAGGAATTTTGTCTACCGAGTCCGACCCCGAAATGCGAGAAATGGCTAAAGAGCAACTTGATAGCGCATCAGATGCTCTGCCGGCCCTCGAAGAAGAAATAAAGTTGCAACTTATTCCTGCCGACCCCGAAGACGGTAAAAATGCTATCCTTGAAATTCGAGGTGGCACCGGTGGGGATGAGGCCGCTATTTTCGCCGGCGATTTGTGCAAAATGTATATCAAGTATTGTGAAAGCCGCGGGTGGAACGTTGCCATAACATCGGCAAGCGATGGTGCCGCCGGAGGATATAAAGAAGTAGTGCTGTCGGTAAATGGAGATGGCGTTTACGGCATTCTCAAATATGAAAGCGGTGTTCATCGTGTACAACGTGTGCCGGCAACAGAGACTCAAGGTCGCGTCCATACTTCTGCAGCAACCGTGGCGGTTCTACCCGAAGCCGAGCCTTTCGACGTCGAGATTAACGAAGGCGAAATAAAATGGGACACATTCCGATCGGGAGGTGCCGGCGGCCAGAACGTAAACAAAGTAGAGTCGGGAGTACGTTTGAGATACATTTGGAAGAATCCGAATACAGGTGAAGCCGAAGAAATTCTAATTGAATGTACCGAAACTCGCGACCAACCAAAAAACAAAGAACGTGCATTGAGTCGCCTACGTACTTTCATTTACGATAAAGAACATCAAAAATATATCGACGATATCGCCTCGCGTCGTAAAACTCTTGTAAGCACCGGCGACAGGTCAGCCAAAATTCGCACATATAACTATCCTCAAGGGCGAATCACCGACCATCGCATCAACTACACAATATACAACTTACAAGCATTTGTCGACGGTGACATTCAAGATGTTATCGACCATTTAATAATAGCAGAAAACGCCGAAAAACTTAAAGCGGCAGAACTATAAAACGTAGATTAAATATGAAACGTACCGACCTTGTTGAAAACATATTCCGTAAAGGCTCTTTTTTGTGCGTAGGACTTGACCCCGATGTAAAAAAACTACCGGAAACTATCGAAGGGTCTCCGGCACAACGCGTCCTCTCCTTCAACAAAGCCATCATTGATGCTACTGCTGCATATTGCATTGCTTACAAGCCCAACCTTGCCTTCTTTGAAAGTCTTGGGGCCGAAGGAATTGCAGCACTCGAAGAAACAGTCAAATATATTCGTGAAAAATATCCCGACCAATTCATAATTGCCGATGCCAAGAGAGGCGACATAGGTAACACTGCACAATTATATGCTCGCACATTTTTCGAAACGATGGATTTTGATGCCGTTACTCTCGCTCCATATATGGGCGAAGATTCGGTAATGCCTTTCCTTGCCTATAACGACAAATGGAGCATTATTTTAGCACTCACATCTAACCCTTCGGCAAAAGACTTTGAAACGACAATCGACACTAACGGCACTCCGCTTTACGAGCGCGTCATACGCCTGTCAAGCAAATGGGGAAGCCCTGTCAACACTATGTATGTTGTAGGAGCTACTCAAGCAGAAAGTCTTAGAGACATACGCAAAGTAGTCCCTCGCCACTTCTTACTCGTCCCCGGTGTTGGCGCTCAAGGCGGCAGCCTCGAAGATGTTGCTCGCCATGGCATGATTGATGAGTGCGGCCTCATCGTTAACAGTTCTCGTGGTATTATATACGCCTCTTCAGGGCCCGACTTCGCAGAAGCCGCTGCTAAAGCCGCTGCCGCTCTCGCCACCCAAATGAAAGAACTGCTGAAATTAGCCTAACCGGCCAAAATATAGCTGTTCACGATATTATTGTGACGGAAGAGTTGATAGTACCTGATGCTATTCATTCTTCCGTTTTAATTATATCTAATGTCCGGCGACAGCGATGCCCATCGAAAAATTTTGACAGAACATCGGCATAGACAGAATTGGGCTCAACCATATCGAAAATAGTCATCGACGAACATAGTTTTCGCGAATCTATTCCACCAAAGATTTCCCTTGCATCAGAGATTGGCTGACGTAAGAGGATATTACAAACTTCACGCAACCTTTCGTTTAGTAGAGCGTGTTTCAGGTATGCTCTTGCCTCGTCAACTCCCGAAAGCCCGTAATATTTTGAAAAATACGAGAAGCCTAAATCTTCGCGCTGTGGGAAAATAAACCACATCCAATGCGATTCCTTGCGCCCTTGACTCAACTCGGCAAGCACAGTGTCATAAACATCATTTTGCGCTTCTACAAAGCGCTCCAACTTATATTTATCTTCTGATTGCGATTCCATAAAATTATTAAATCACAGCCGTAAAACACCCTCAATAAGCCCATATCAGAACGGATAGCCTATTGCCAAGTGGAATGCCAACGACTTGCCGAATGAAGGCATATTGTAATAACCACGTCGTCCGGTATCATAGGGTGTATGAATACCTATACCCAAGTCGCCGCGAACAACCAACATACTGATATCAAGGCGTATACCAAGGCCAGTACCAAGCGCTAAATCGCGCAAGAAATACTTTCCGTTGATAGTGCCGCCCGGCCTCATCGGATCTGATTGTATCAACCATACATTACCGGCATCAACAAAGGCAGCGCCACGGATAGGACCGAAGAGTGGAAAGCGATATTCAACATTTGCCTCAAACTTAAGAGTACCGGTGCGATCGAAATAATCCTCAGTTTGTCCCGGTGCGGCCTTATATCTTCCGGGGCCTATCGAACGTACAGTAAACGCTCTCACCGAGTTTGCTCCACCAACGTAGAATTGCTCTGGATATGGCACTTGCGATGAATTGCCATAGGCATGCGCTGCTCCTGCCGCAACACGACTCACAAGCCAATGGTCGCCATGTCCTACCCTACGTCCCCACACCAGTTGGGCCTGACCCTTGACAAACTGTGAGAATGGAGTCCCGAAAAGTTCTTTTTCGCCGGTTTTACCAAATGCACGATATATACCCCAAAATATGTTTCCGGCCTCCTGCAAAGTAAATTGCCAATTTATGGTGTTATTGCGATTTAACTGTTTATCATAGACATAGGTATATGCCATTTGCGGTATATATTGACTCTTAAAACTTTGCGCCACGGCTTGATTTGCAACCATAATCGAATCAAATTCGGCCGTCGTTTTCATCAAGTTAGTATACGTTAGCTTAAAGAGTGTGAGCGTATTTTGCACATATCTGCGAAAACGCCAATCATAGTTCACCGATGCATTAAACTGCGCCATTTTGAAATAATGCGGACGATTAAGAAGGTCGGCATTTAGCTGAAAACGAGTCCAGTTCAACTGAAAACGGCTTCGCGGAATAAATTTAGGCGCTAATAAGCGAGGGAAGGCAAGCGACCCGCTAAGGCCTACCTCATATGAATTAAAGACCGAGCGACGCCCCGACCCTGTCTGCCATTCGTAAGCTCCGGTAAGTTTTAAGCTCAATTGCTCGCCCCCTCCGAATATATTTTTATTCGTGATACCAAAAGTGAGGCCTGGGCCTATATAACTATTTGATTTCGAGGCGGCATTTACCTCAAGCGACGTTTCAAGAGGAGTATCAAACGTGCAATGGATATCGACGTTCAATTTTTGCGATTCGCGATCAAGGGTATCGGGAACAGCCTCTATGTTTATCGCGCTAAAAATGCCAAGACGCGCCAGATTGGTCTGTGTCCTATCCATGTTGCGGACAGAAAATGTACGACCCGGACGGAATGAGATACACTCGGCTATCGAACTATGGCGCAATTTAGACGGCATCATTTGTATCAAGGTCGCTCGCTGTAAATCAACAGTATCAGGCACCCCTGCCCCATGGCTGCGAGAGGCGTAAATAGTAATTTTCCCTGTCGTATATGGTTTTAGTGCAAATGGTAGCGCATTAGATGCCAACATCATTTTTAGCGTAATATGCCTTGGCCGTACAACACTGTCGGCTAAATACTCAATGTACTCCGGTCGGAAAAAATAATATCCTCTATTACGCAAGCTGTTTGTTATACGAGTTCGTGCAACCGACAACGAATCTGTGCTGTAAACCGGTGACTTTGACGAAAGATATGGATCGCGCAAAGCTAACGAATCAACCAAGAAACCAAGGCGCGTCGTATCGGGCAACATAAATATCGTATCAATCGTATATGCCGGACCAGGATTTACGCTGTAGCGTATTTTTGCTTTCTTCGGGTCTTTATTTTGCTCAAGCTCATACGTTGCGCTACCTCTGAAATAACCATTGTTGTCAAGTATCTGCTCTATCATGTGCGTGCGCACCTCGGGTCGAACATCGGAAACGAGCACCGGTTCCTCAACCAATTTCTCATATAGCCAGTGCTTAAACCCCTTTGGAGGATTATCCCAATTATTATAGACCCACAACCCAAGAGGGAATGGATAATGCCACCCTATGAGGCTCAAATAATTATTGGGCGGTACATCTACTGCGGTTTTTATCTGCGAACTTATCTCCGGATTAAGTTTTGTGCTATCGCTTGGCATCGATATCGCTATTTTACCAACTCCGGTATACAATATCTCGTCGTCGGGAATGCGGCGAGTCGTTGAGCAGGAGCTAAGCACTACCGCCGCAATAAGCACTGCCACTACTATTCGTGATGTCGTTATTTGGCTGATTTTCATTGCTGCTCAGCTTTTTTATTTAACGATTCATTATATTTCTCTATTTCACGTTTTACACGCGCCTGTGTTCGACGGCGTGCTTGCTTTGGCGACAAGAACATATCGCCTACCCTACTGAGTTTACGTTTATAAACAAAGCCTACGCCGGTCTGCGTTACTTCGCCTTCGAGTATGCTCTCATAGCCCGTATGCCGGAATAAACGCAAATACATATTTTTCTGGCTGTTCAGGTAGTATTCAAATGAAATATCGCTTATTAGATTTTGCGAAAAGTTTTCATCGGCATTTGCATCGGTGCTGTAATTGCCGCCAACAACAATCTTAAACCTATCATTAAACAACGATTTCGACACTTGATAGGAATAACTCATCGTCGAAGACTTACTACCATCAACAGTTCGGTCGTATTGATTTATGCCAAACGACAAATCGACTCCGCGTATATTGTTTGCCGCCCACGAATTAATCTGCGATTCAAGGAATGAGAAGAGCGGATTACCCGACAACGACGCATTGCCTTTGGTCCCGGGTCCTGTATACACATTGTACAACAACATATTCATTGCCTGGTTGGCGCGCTGCTCTCGCGACATCGATTCAAGCTCATTAGCAACCGTTATATCATCATTGGTGGCAAGATCAAAGGCTACATCCATTTGATTAAGAGTCCCTGTTACGGCAAGCGACACATCGAAATTAACAAGCCTTGAATTTTGTCCAGTCTGCGTTACGTTAGCTTTTATAACATCGGTTGCTCGTAGATTGAGCGTCGGATTAAACATATCACCGGTAAACGAAACATAACTGCCGGCCTCAAACGTGAAATACTTTTCCGACATAAAAGGCGGTGTGTAGCGGACAAATCCTTTGTCGAGGTTTAGGCGTCCGGTGAGACGTCCGTCATCGAGGGGCGTCATTGCATAGTTAAGAGTACCATTACTCTGCAGCTGAACCCTATTCTTACCATCGGCCGACAGATCAACATTTATCGTCGAGCCATTTTGTATCGTAAGGGCCGCATCGAGGAACATTGCCATCGTCTGCTCCATATCATCGGCCTGCACAACCTCAAGTGAATCAGTGAAGTTAACAAACTTAACCATATCATCGTTGGCTTTGCTGGCAAGCATATTCGTAGCCTCCGGTATAACGTATGTTATATTCGTACCGGACAACACCCTCAAATCAGCTTCTACATTGAGCCTGTTAAGTGTTCCATGGGCTTTTGCGTTAAGACTCACAAATCCTTTACCATAAACATCAGCACCTCTTGTCGGACGTGTCGTATTGACAATCTGCATATTATTAGCCTTCATATCAAGACTTAGCCTGATGTTATTCATGTCGGACACATCTACCAATCCATTTACATACAATGGATTATTATTGCAACCCGATATCGTAAAATTATTAAAGTCTACAACGCTGTTTACTACTGTAACAGGCTGCTGGCTGAAGGCATACGACGTACCAGTGAGTGCAAAGAATACGGCCGTCGAATCAAATTCAAGCGACCCGTTAATTATCGGATGTTGGTCGGTCCCCGAAATCTTCATATTGCCGTTTAGCACTCCCGAAAGCGTGCCCGTACCTGCCGGCATAAAAGGATTGACCGTCGCTAACGGGAAGCGTATCATTGAAAAATCAAGATTGAGTGGCGTCGTTGACGTACTATCGTTCAAAGCACCCGTCAGCGACATCGTCTTCTCGCCATCGACAAACAAGTCAGCGTTGGCAAAAATAGTACCATCTGTATCGGCCGACAAATCAAATGCCGCCCTAAAGTCGGAAACTTGCCTGCGCCCAAAGGTAAAGTTTGTTATTCCTATATCACCTTGCCCTACATAGGCTTCATTCTTTCTATTGAGGTGGATATCGGCATTGATATCGCCTTTAATAGGCGGGGCAAACGGGTTAAACGATATCCAATCGGATACGTGAATATCTTTAAGTTGTATAATCAAATCTTCCTGCGCCGTATGCACATGCTTGTGGCCGTGTTCATGTTCATGGCCATCATCATCGTCATCGTCGTCATCATCTTCTTCCGGCCACTGGTGCTCGGTATAAACAGCGAGCGAGCTTCCTGCGCCATTCATGTGAAGGTTGGCATCGATATGCTGGTTGGGGATGTGATAACTAATGAAATTATCGTCATTAACACTCCATTTCTGATAGCCAATTATAGGATCATACGGTTTTATGCTCAGTACCAGGGTAGAATCTTTTGGCAAAGCCTGCGCAAAAAGACCCATTTTGAATCCTACTTCACCTTTAATATCCTCTTGGTGCATCCTTAAGTTTACCACATTGCTATCGGCATAAGCAAACATATCAACCTTGTGCCACTCTTCCAGATTACCCGGACGATTACGCAGCCCGGCTCTAAGCATAAGGTTATCTCTATGTTGCCGCGCGCCTATAGTCAACGTATCGAGACGTATCGAGCCCGTATCAAAACGATGGGCAAACCCATTCATGCTCAAGATTGAATCATTATCAACCGAGAGCGAAAATTTACGAACCGACATACCAGAAGTCGCCAATATATCATTGACAAGATTTGAATTGCCGCCTTTAATGTCAAATACAAACTCCGGCATGGCCTTCGACAATGTATCGACATCCAACATGTATGTCCGCATCTGGTCGGATATAATATCCGCAGCAAGGCTGAAGCGACTTATCAAGCTATCCAAGCTCGATGTAGAGCTAAACGTCGCCGACAAATCCCTATTAACAACGGCTAAACTGGTTAATGAATCATTACCCACATATTTGGCATCAAGGTCATAAAGAGATATCGTACCGTCGGCACTGGTATAAAACATGTCATCAACATTCACTTGGGCCTTGATATCGCTTGCGCCGGGGCCTAAGGTCGCTTGTGCCTTTGCCGTAATCTCTATCGACGACGGCTCTTCGACAAATTTTAGAGCGAACAGGTCGATATATCGGCCATCCACCACAGCCGTCCATGTCGACTCTTTTTCATCAAGCGTACCGTTGATGTTGAGCGTAAAATCGAGTGCCGAATTTTCAGACTCTATCCGCGCGCTGGCCTTGCAATCTGTTAGCGACGCTGTTACTTTTATGTCGGTGTATCGTACATCTTGATATGCAACCGATTGTATCTCAAAATCAGCTTCGATGCGGGTTGCGGGCTTATAAGGGTCATAGCCATGGCCTTCGGCTGCCATTGCCATCGTTATATCACCTACGCCGAGATCCGGCATAAAGGCATTTATAGGGAACGCTTCTGTTATTATTTCGGCTGCGTAATTTTCGCCATTGCCATCCCATCGGCCATCAAACTTTACATCTCCTGCACCGGTTATTGCCTTTAGATTACCTGCGATAACACCTTTATTTATCGCCACATTACCATTGAGCGACATCGGCGGTATGTTTATGCTTTCAGCCGTGGAGGCTTCAAGAAACTGCTTTTTGAAGGCATCTACATTTATGATATTACCTTTAAGCGCAAGGGCGCCGCTCATGGCATCGAAGTTCATGAAATTATCGACCGAGCCGCTGGCACTAAGACTTAAGCAGCGATTCAGCCGCAACGAAAGTTCATCTATATCGAGGTGGCCGGTTGTTCCATGTAAATCTATATCAAGTAACAAATCATCGGGCCGTGGGATTGAAGCAAGATATGGAGCATATTCTGGGAACATCTTCTTCAAATCATCGGTTGCCAGAGCTCCGTCGAGCCTCAATTTTAATGGCAACGACATATCTGTTGCCATGTCGCCTAATCCAAATAGAGCGTCAAAGGCTACACCCGTTGTCGATTTTGTCGAAAGCCGGGCTCCGTCGATTCTCAGCGCATCATTTTCCATCGCCACTACACCATCAAAGGCGAGAGATACGCCACAACGCTCTTTTCCCCATACGCTAAGCGGCAACCGCACTATAGTTGCTTGATTGTATAAATCGTGTATCCTTAGGTCTAAACTATCAAGCTCGATATAATTGAAGTCGAGACCGGGCGCAGGTATCACGCCGGCAGTAGTGTATAATGCGTGCGAATTAGAAAATGCCAAGCTATCTATTTCGACAGTCCATGGCATAGCCGCTTCTGTTGTTGCATCGGCCGGCGTTTCTTCGAGATATGGCCCTCCATTGGCTATTGAGGTAGAATCGGGCGCTATATACCTGGCGTCAAGTCCGCTACCGATAAGAGTGCCCAGCGACACGGTTTGTTTGTACATATCAATTTCGCCTCCGGTAAGAACCGATGTCGCTATATGAGCACTCAACGTGTCGATTGTAGGCATCATCTGCATCATGAACGTAAAATCGTCGAGCGATATTCGGCCGAGCGATACGCTCATCTCCATAGGTGGCGAAGGTGGTGTCGGTGGCGTTGTGTCGGGTTTCATATAAATTGCCATACGGCCGCCCTTGATAGCTCCTTCATCAACTTTTATAGCCATATTCGAAAGGCGCACCGCCGTTGGCGACAAGCCCACACTATCTGCAGCAAGGGTCATATACATTATCGAATCGGGGGTGCCCTGATTATACCTCACTCCGGTAAGACTCGCCTTCCGTATTTTTGCTTCTCCTATAAAAAGCGGCAACAATGCCACGTCGATATCTGCATCTCGCGCCGTAACCATTGTATCTCCCGCAACGCTCACTACAAGGCCGCCGGCATCTAATTTCAACGGGAAGCGCAGGCGGAATGTCTCTATCGATATCGCCACATCGCCATTACTGCCATCAAACTTTTTTACTATCGCATCCTTTACTAATCTTTGCGCCCATGGTGAGTACAATACTATAATAACGCCAAATATCAACAGCAACAGCGCGACTGCGACATTCGCAATCACCGACAGCACTTTAGATAGTATAGTCCTCCACTTCATATCGCTTGCGTTAGTTTTTCACCCGGGTGACGCGTACCCGCATATTCTTTATTTTATGAGAGCTTAATGCAGTTAGCGTATCATACACCTTGGCCGACTGTATCGCCGCATAGGCGCTATGGTCTTTAACATCTATCCTGCCAACCTCTTCTTTTGTTAAACCACCTTTTTGAATCAAAAAGCCAACGATATCGCCTTTCGATATTTTTTCTTTCTTGCCGGCGTTGAAATATAATGTTGCCGTTTTCGACGGAACTACACATCCGGTCCCTTCAGGATAATATATATCTATAGCGGGAAAGAAGTCGGCTATTTTATCGTTTTCCGAAATAATAGCGAAGGCACGGCCCGAAGCCCCCATACGCCCTGTTCTGCCGTTTCGATGAATAAGCGCTTGAAGCGTTGTAGGTAAATGATAATGTACTACAGCACCAACGGCATCTACATCAAGCCCTCGAGAAGCAAGATCGGTCGACACCAACACCGGCGTGGTGCCGTTTGAAAACATAATCAATGCCCGCTCGCGCTCTTCTTGTTCAAGGCCGCCATGATACATCCCAACAGGAAACGACGACCGGCGAAGATACTCATAAACGCGCTCTACGGCTTCGCGATGATTTAGAAACACAATAGTCCGGTCTGGCAAGAGATCTCGCAAAAGTCGGTCGAGCGTTTCAAGTTTATCTGCCGTATGACTATCCACGCGCCTAAATTCGACATTGCTTTCATCATAACCGTCGGCACTATAGTCTAAAACATAGGTGTCGCTCCCAAGTATGTCGGGAATCTCTGTGAGACGCGTTGCCGACGTCAATATTGTGGTCGCGGCATTCTTTATCCTACCCACTATCGCTCGCATCTCATCGAGAAAGCCCAATTCGAGCGATTTGTCGTATTCGTCGAGCACCAACACCTCTACTCCGCGTATGCTCAAATTACCGCGTTGTATATGGTCGAGCAGGCGGCCCGGAGTCGCTACTATTACATCGGGGAGACCCGCTATAGAGTTTTTCTCTGTTTCGACGCTATGCCCTCCATATAGTGCCGTCGTCTTTATTTCCGGGTTGGCTAACGAGCGGACCACCTCGTAAACCTGCAATGCAAGTTCGCGCGTCGGAACTATCACCAACCCTTTAACACCCTCTTTACCTGCTTTTAGCGCCCGCAACAACGGGAGCGCATATGCCAATGTCTTTCCGCTCCCGGTAGGCGCTATTACTATAGCCTTTATCGGGAGTGTGCATCTCGACATTTCTTCTTGCATCGGAGTGAGACTTGCTATCCCCAGTCGCTCCGACACTCGTGGTAAAAGGGCTCTCAACTGCATTAGTGCAGGTTCTTATTTATTATTGCCTCAAATTTTTCTTCCGGCAACAAATCATTGATACCTAAATACACTTCGCGCCCGCCACCGGGTTTGAGGATAACAACTGCCGGGATAAAGCTGCCAAGCTCATAAGAAGCAAACAAATCGCCAAATCGATCTACATCGACCGAAATGAATGTTACCTTACCGGCATAGCGTTGAGCCAATTCTTCTATACACGGGGCAAGACGCCGACAGGGCCCACACCATACTGCATTGAAATCTACAACAGTGAGTTGCTCCACTGCTACGTCTACCGGAAGAAGCGTGGCATCTTCGAGCTCTATCACTCTGCCGTCTTTAGATATCGGCGCTACCACTCCCTTGTCGCTTGCGTTGTTTCGACCGGTACACCCCGTTAAAACAAGCAGTAATACCGAGCACGCTAATAAAAACTTTTTCATAACAAACTGAAAAGGAGGGTGTCTCAAAAATATCAAGTTTTGAGACGCCCTCTTTAGATGTCTTAAAAACGGAGTTCTATCCGCTATTTCGCGAGTATCAATTAAGAGCAGCGTTAGTATTGCGAACTGCGTCTGCGCTTGCCTTGAAGAGTGCTTTTTCTTCGGCGTTGAGGTCGAATTCAACAATCTTCTCTATACCATTGCGACCAAGAACACAAGGAACACCTATGCAGAGATCTTTTTCGCCATATTCGCCATCAAGAAGTGCCGAGCATGTGATAAGACGCTTTTGGTCGCCAAGAACAGCGGCTACAACCTGCGCTGCTGCTGCACCGGGTGCATACCATGCCGATGTGCCAAGCAATTTGGTGAGCGTTGCACCACCTACCATTGTATCAGCTACAACCTTGTCGAGAACTTCTGCCGGGAGAAGGCTCGAGGCGGGAATACCGCGGTGAGCGGCATAGCGCTTCAAAGGTATCATTGTTGTATCGCCGTGACCACCGATTACAATGCCTTCTACTTCATTGGCATTTACACCGAGTGCCTGGCTGAGGAAATATTTGAAGCGTGCACTATCAAGGGCTCCACCCATACCGATAATGCGGTTGCGCGGGAGTTTTGTTTCACGGTGGATAAGGTACGTCATCGTATCCATCGGGTTACTTACACATACGATAATGGCATTGGGTGAATGTGCAAGTACATTTTCGGTTACTGAGCGAACAATGCCTGCATTTACTCCGATGAGTTCTTCACGAGTCATACCCGGTTTGCGAGGAATACCCGATGTGATAACTACTACATCAGAGCCTGCTGTGCGTGTATAATCATTTGTAACACCTACGAGGCGAGTATTGAGCCCAAGGATATTTGCTGTCTGCATAATATCCATTGCTTTACCTTCTGATACGCCTTCTTTGATATCAAGAAGAACTACTTCATCAGCTAATTGGCATGTTACCAACACATTTGCACAAGTTGCGCCTACATTACCGGCGCCTACAACTGTTACTTTAGACATATCTTTGTATTTAATTAATTGTTTTGAAATTCCGTTTTCCTATCTATGGGCCATCTCGCCCCTTATTCTTTGGCAAAATTAATGAAAAAAATTCTTTATCACATTCATTTCAGCCAAATATTTTTTCACAATTTCATCGCCTTTCGCAAATATATCCCCAAATGCGACACAATCACTTGTATAAACCCTCACTTTATACTACCTTTGTGAAAACAAAAATAAATTTAGCATACGATGAAACGCTTTTCACTTCTTCTTTCCACAATATTGCTTGCCACATCCATTGGGGCACAACCTATCCTTGTAGGCCACCGCGGTAGCGGTTACGGACTCGAAAACTCGGCCGAATCGTTCAAAAAAGGAGTTGAACTCGGTTATCAATATCTCGAAACCGACGTTAAATTTACAAAAGACTTAATACTCGTGTGCTTTCACGACGATGACACTAAACGCCTCGGCGGAACAAAAGCTCTTGCATCGTCAACTCTCGACGAGCTGCAAAGCGAAACTCTAACGCAATCGCGGGGCGGCGTCTCATACTCAGGTCGCATCTGCTCTATGAAAGAATACCTGCAAATTTGCAAAGACGGTGGCGTCAGACCACTCATAGAGCTAAAATGGACCGACGGCATTAACAGCAAAGACTGTTCGAGAATCCCTCTGCTGATAGAGCAAATAGAAGAGATGAACATGAGAGACAAATGCATCATCCTCACCTCAATGAAGCCTTGCCTCGAATATATACGTACTAACTATCCCGACATCGAACTTCAATTCCTCACCGGGCAATATTGGAGCAACCATTTTGATTGGTGCGTTGAATGGAAAATCGACGTCGACATACAAGCAGGATTTTTCGACAAAGACACCGTAGACAAGTATCATGAAGAGGGTCTGAAAGTTAACATGTGGACTACTAACGACGACTTCGGATACCAGACGTACGGCAAAATGGGCTGCGACTTTATTACAACCGACCGTCTCGACAGCAAAGCGTTGCCCCAATTATAATCACGCCTATTTTCAGAAGGTTAACCGGTGCCCGCGCCGGCCACCTTTGGCCCACATCATCATTTTAACATAAGTTAAAGAGATATCTAAATTTTATTATATCTGCAAAATAGCATAACTTTGCATTATAAAACAAGCCTGCCATTTAGGCTTTTACTGGGGTTGACTGGTTTTGACAGCGTGTAGAAGTGGTGGGTAAGCGTGCGGAGCTTTGAGACCTATGCTCCATAATATCAGGTTTCAACCTATTTAGATGGCGAAAAGAACTACGCTCTTGCTGCCTAATCGAAGTACAGTAGATTACGCTTAATCGCCGCAAAAGTTGCAGCGACAAGACATCGCCCGATTGTCCTTTTTCCGAGACTAATCGATATGGCGGTGCTCGTAAATCGGAAATAGGATGCCGACCGCCTCGACAAGCGTCCGAAATTTTAGAGGATAAGGTCGCGATTGGTGGTTTCAGGCCTGTCACGACACGAAAATTAACTTGAGACTACGCACGTAGAAAGCTCATTAGTTCCACGTTTGGACGAGGGTTCGAATCCCTCCAGCTCCACAATCCACATCGACAATAAGACTCTTGCCCAGCGGCTCTGTGTGGCTCGGAGACCCGATGTGAGGGCATATATCACCCGGGAAGGGCGAGACACCATAGATAACCGGGTAGCGCGAGCGATAGACCGGCTTAAGGCTCGGAGAGCCGATATAAGGGCAACCCCAGTCGAGCGCGTTAGCGCGGAGGCTGGTGGATGGAGAGCCTTATCCTCCCTCTCGGCGAGTCGGAGACTCGCCAATGTCCAAAAGGATATTTCCCGCTCCGCGGCTTTTCCTTTTGCCGGACGGAGATTTTTACCATCACTCTACCCCGTTATTTTTTCGTAAATCCGATATAAATTCGTATCTTTGCATCTGCAAATGTGAATTCACTTTTGCACAACATACCTTTCAAATGTAGTCTCGCTTTTATTGAGACATAGCACAATATGGGCATTCGAAAGTATCGTAGAAGCACTTTCGTTACTAACTACATTCATAACTGCTTGATTCATCATAAGATATAATATCCGGCAGGACTCCGAGGTATTGTCTGGCTCCAAATTAGCACTCATGGACATCGAGAACGACAAGAACGCCGACAACGCTCCCCAATGGTTTGCAATGCGCGATCTAAAGCGACCAAACGCTACCGTCAGAGCATACCAACAATTGGCTAACGACGGCTTTGAAGTTTTCACACCACTTAAGTGGGAACTCAAAACAAGCCGAGGGAAACGCATCCGCCGACAGATACCATACGTTTTCGACCTCCTATTTGTGCGCTCAACACGGGCAGCGCTCGACCCTAAAGTCAAAGAAACGTCAACGCTCCAATACCGTTTCGTAAAAGGCTCTAAAGCCACACCCATGGTCGTGAGAGATACCGACATGGAGCGCTTCATCAAAGCAGCCACTGCATCCGACGACGCAAAGTATTACCTCCCCGACGAAATAGCCCCCGAAATGTATGGCAAGGCTATTAAAATTGTGGGAGGACCGCTCGACAACATCGATGGGCACCTCCTATCGGTGAAAGGACTTAGAAAAAAAAGGCTCATAGTATCGTTACCCGGTTTCTTCTCCGTAGCCGTAGAAGTAAACCCAGAGTATATCAGGTTTATATAGCCGACCATGCTATAGATCGACCACGATGGAAGTAATAAAAACCGACATAGAAGGGCTTGTCATCATTAAACCGCGCATCTACACCGATGCTCGCGGATATTTTTTCGAAAGTTTCTCGCAACAAGAATTCGACCAGAAAGTACAGCCTATAAAATTCGTGCAAGACAACCAATCGATGTCGGCCCGAGGAGTAATACGAGGCCTGCATTTCCAGATACCGCCATACGCCCAGAGCAAACTCGTTCGTTGCGTAAAAGGGTGCATCATCGACATAGCCCTCGACATTCGACAAGGCTCACCAACATACGGCCGACATTTCGCCATCGAGCTATCGGAAGATAACAACCTGCAACTGTTCATCCCGCAAGGCTTTGCTCACGGTTATGCCGTATTAAGCAACAACGCCGTATTTCAATACAAGTGCGACAATTACTATCACCCCGAAGCCGAAGGCGGAATATCGCCACTCGACACAGCTCTCGCCATCGATTGGCATTTCGACACCGACAAAGCCATACTTAGCGATAAAGATCTACAACACACCGACTTCAGTAGCTTCATATCGCCTTTCGACATCAACTCATAATGAAAACAATACTCACCTTCGGAGTTTACGACATGCTCCACATTGGGCATATACTCCTTTTCAAAAGAGCTAAAGAGCTCGGTGGCAAGCTTATCGTGGCTGTTCAAGACGGCGATTATATCGAAAAATATAAGCCGGGAACAAAAATGATATATACCACCGAAGAACGCCTATTCATGGTGAGCACTATAAAATATGTCGACGAAGTAATCATTTACAAAGACGTCGACGCCGACATTAAAAACATCGACTTCGACATATTCGTCAGAGGTGAAGACCAGCAACATAGCGGCTTCCAACGAGCAATCCAGTGGTGCGAAGAAAACAACAAACAAGTCGTAACGCTATCTCGCACCGAGGGCATATCCTCTACTATGCTCCGCGAATATTCCAAGACAAGATAAATTGACTTGAACTGGCTCATGAAAATCGGATTAATTAGAGAGACAAAAATACCGGAAGACAATAGAGTCGTATTATCACCTTCTCAAGTAGCCAAACTAAAAACTGAATTCCCAAATTCAGATATCGTGGTACAAAAAAGCGACATCCGAGCTTTTAGCGATGACGAATACTTGAAACTTGGCATAGATGTTGTCGACGATATGTCGGATTGCGATGTCCTTTTCGGAATAAAAGAAGCTAACATTGAATCTCTTCTACCGAATAAGCACTACTTCTTTTTCGGCCATATTGCCAAAATGCAGCAATATAACCGCCCGTTGCTCCAACAAATGATAGCCAAGAAAATCACTTTTTCCGATTACGAATATTTGGTAGACGACAATGGCGCGAGAGTCTGTGCTTTTGGTTGGTGGGCCGGCATTGTTGGTGCTTATTACACCTTGCGTGGGTATTTATTAAAAACTAAGCAAGAGTCTTTACCTAAGCCTGATCGAAATTTTACACTTGCGCAATTACGCATAGTTTTGTCAAGAATACATGGGCCTAACGTAAAAATTCTTATTACAGGTAACGGTCGCGTCGCTCAGGGCGTTACATATGTTATGCACGAATGCCGAGCTCAAGAACTTACTTACGACGAGTTTGTAAGCGACGAACCTGTAAATGGATTGGCCTTCTATAGAGCTCCTGTTAATGAACTGGTAAAACGTAAAGACGGCAAGGCTTTTGATAGAAACGATTTTCATGAACATCCCGAAGCGTATGAAAGCGATTTCATTAAATTCGCCAAACATGCGCATATTTTAATTTCTTGTCATTACTGGGATCCCAAAGCTCCTGTATATTTGGAAGGCGATGATTTTACGAACCATAATCTTCCCATAAAGATGATTGGGGATATTACATGTGATATTCGTGGTAGTATTAAGTCAACAATTCGTTCGAGTACTCACGACAATCCTTTTTATGACTTTAATATACTAACGCATACAGAAGAACCGGCATTTTCATCTGACAGCAACATTACAGTTATGGCAGTTGATACCTGCCCTAACGCATTAGCTATTGATGCCAGCGAGTATTTCGGTGATATGCTCATCGAATACGTTTTCAGGCCTCTACTCAATGGAGATGGTGAAAGCTCTGAAATAATTAGACGATCGACGATAGTACATCGTGGCAAACTGACTGAATCGTTTTCCTATCTCGAAGATTTCTCGAAGATATAAACAATGAGCAAATCGCTTAAAAACAATGTTTTATCAAGTATGGCGTGGACTTCGGTCCAGCGTTTTTCCGGAATATTTATATCATTTATTTCGGGCATCGTACTTGCGCGTCTGCTCACTCCATTCGACTATGGTTGCATTGGTATGCTTACTATATTTATGGTGATTGCCGATGCATTTATTGATGGCGGCTTTGCTTCTGCCCTTATTCAAAAAAAGCAACCGACTCAAACCGATTACTCCACAATATTTTATTGGAATATCGCGATGGCAATAGTGATGTATGCGATATTATTCTCATGCGCACCGTTTATTGCTCGCTTTTATGAAATTCCTATTTTGTGTGATGTCCTACGCGTTCAGGGCATCGTTTTGTTTATAAATGCCTTCAACATAATTCAACGCAACCAGTTAAGGAAGAGAATGAATTTCAAGGTATTGGCCATAACATCCTTGATTACGTCGATTGTTAGTTTGACAGTTACAATTGCCATGGCATATTCCGGATATGGGGTTTGGGCATTGGTTGCTTCTAATCTTCTTACGTCAGCCGTTCCTGCTCTATTCTTTTGGTTTTATGTTAAATGGAGGCCGTCATTTACCTTTTCCACGTCATCATTTAGAGAACTGTTTAGTTTTGGCATTTTCATGTTTTTGACGCATGTAATCAATGATATAGGTTCTAAAATCACTCATTTAATAATTGGTAAGGTTTACAATCCAAGCCTTTTAGGATATTTCTCTAAAGCCGAATCTACCGAAAGTCTTGCTTCTAAAAGTATTTCATCTGTTTTAACTCAAATAACGTATCCACTATATGCTCAACTACAAGACGACATGGCGTCTATGATTAATGTGCTCAAAAAACTTACCACGTCGATTGCATATGTTACATTCCCAATGTTATTTATCTTAATCCTTATCGCAAAACCATTATTTATTCTACTATACACCGAGGAATGGGCCCCAAGTGTTCCTTACTTTCAAATTTTTTGCATCATCGGATTATCATCGTGCCTTCAAGCAGTAAACACTCAGACAATAGCTGCTATTGGGAAAAGCAAAATAATGTTTCAGTGGACTGTGATAAAACGCACTGCCGGCCTTGCATTTGTTATTGTAGGGCTAATACTCTTCGGAATGAAAGGCCTTCTATGTGGAGTTGTTGCGTTTAATTGGTTTTGTTACATAGTAAACATCGGTTTAGTATCTAAATATATCGGATACAATTGGAAAACACAATTATTAGACCTTTTGCCAATTTTAATAGCCTCTTTCTCAGTCGCCGCTTTAGTTTATGTTGTCGGGAGACTTGTCAACTCTTCACTCTACTGCGACGGCATACTGAAATTCACCCTATACGTTGCATTGTATTTGGCTTGGTCTATAATTTTCAAACCGAAATCATTTGTATACGTTCTAAGCGCCATCCCCACTAAGTATCGAGGGTGGTTTCGCATAGCAAAGTAAGCAGTACTATAACCTCTATCGTATTAACTCCGCTATAACCATAATCGTATTAATGATTAATATCCTCCACATATTCGATATATTCCAACGGCATCCTCAATTCAGACAAATTCGCATTCTGCGAGATTTCAGGATGTTGCACAAAAAAAAGGGTATATCTCTCCAAGAATATATCGACTTTAGATTGGACCTCCAACCGGAATCTTTTCGTCAATCTTTTCTCGGACTCAACGAGCAGCGTTATTACCTCGACTATCTCAACCCTATAAAATACTATAGCCTGGCCCGAAATAAATTCCTGGCCCACAAAATATTTGAAGGAACCGGAATAAAGACTTCAAAGCTATATTGCTATTATCAACCCGAAGGTAAAACAATAGAAAGTGATAGCATTGCCAATGACTTGTTAGGTGTTATCAAAATTTTGAAAGAAAAAAAAGTAACTGAGTGCATTATCAAAGCTACCGAAAGTTCTCACGGCAACAATGTGTATGCTGTTGTTGAAATAACGTACGGCGACGACAATTGCTCGTTAAAGTTACACAACAATACTGAAATTAGCCTATCTTCAATCATTGGTAAAACGGCCCTTATTTTTGAGAGTATGGTGAGACAAACTTCTCAACTTGCGTCATTCAACAGTTCTTCGGTCAATACTGTGCGATTTATGACGGCTCTCTACCCCGACAATAAAGCACGTCTTGTCGCTACTTTTATCAAAATAGGACGTGCCGGGGCCTGCGTCGATAACGCCGGCAATGGAGGAAATGTAGATGCATGCATCGATATTGACACAGGCGAATTAAAACACGCCATCCGGTTCGACGGTTGGGATAAGATTACTGATATCACCAATCACCCCGACAGTGGGGCGCGAATCGACGGTGTGCGAATCGAAAATTGGGATAAGATTGTAGAGGACGTTTTACACTTTCAAGAGTGTTTTCCTTACATCAAAGTCGCTGGCTGGGATATTGCCATCACCGACGACGGACCGGTTGTTATCGAAGTAAACGACTTCTGGGATCGTACAGGCCAATATTTTATTCGCCGAGGTTGGCGAAACGAAATTCGAAACTGCTATTTGGCTTGGAAAGATACTAAAAGAAAATACGACTTGCAGCGACAACCCAACAAGTTGTCGGAACGACAGCTTAAGGCTATTATCAACAAATAAACAGATGGCAAATAATATCAGAATATTTTTCGCCGGCGATTTTTGTTCAACTCCGTCAACAGGCCCAATCAAGGTGTCTGACGAGCTGATGTCGACGATTAATTCTTGCCAATTAAAACTCTGCAACTTTGAAGTACCGCTTCGGCCAGATTTTGATCTGCCACATCAAAGTCGACGTCGATTTTACCAGCACGACGATGTCCCCGACTTCTTGCGTTCGATAGGGTTCAACCTATTTCCTTTAGCCACGAACCACGCTTTCGATTGGGACGATTACGGGTATGCCAAAACAAAGGAGCGGCTTGGCGATGCCGCCTTTGGCGTCGGCACGTATGATGAAGTTCATAAAGCAAAGATTGTAGAAGTGAACGGAATCAAAATTGGATTTATAGCCGTCTGCTTTGCCGCTTATAAAGGTGTTTTCACCAACGTGGAAAACCATTCCGGGCTTGGTTGCGCTTATATCAACGACTTGAAATTGCCTCACTCTATCATGCAGGCAAAAGAAAAGGTCGACTATCTCATAGTAATGCCTCACGACGGCATTGAATATGTCGACATCCCTACACCTGAAACGATTGCACGCTATCGCGATTTTATCGATTGGGGGGCCGATGCTGTTATTGGCACTCATCCGCATTGTCCGCAAGGGTGGGAGAAATATTCAAATGGCGTCATCTTCTATTCTCTCGGCAACTTTTTCTTCAATAGTATGCAAGACTATTCATATCGCGCACTAAATCGGCCGCATTGGTATGAGGGCCTTGGCGTAATATTGCAATTAGACACCGCCTCTCGCGCAATTTCTTTTGAAATAGTCAATACACGCAACATCGACAACCTTGCTATTACAATTGATAATAGTATTGAGCGTGAAAAGCACAATGCTCTGCTGTGCTCATATCTGAGTGATAAATCGGAGTATGACAAATGCTACAGCACTCAAATTGAAAAAATTGTCGAAAATGAATATTTACCAAAACTATATAGTGTCACTCCTCCATTAAAACAAGCTGCAGGCACCTTATTAAAAGCAATTTATGCTAAATTAAGGAAGCCGTCTTGTAGAATTCCAAATGGCATTAAGCGGATGATTGAACATGATCGAATGAGAGAATCTCTGCTTCGTTATTTGAATAAATAAAACTTCAACAATATGTGGCTGCGAAATATTTTGAATCATTTCAGATTGATACGTCGCAAACGTGCGATAGCCAATCGATATAAACACGATATTACAAAGCACTTCAAAGACTTAAAAAACCGCCGATATCTAACCAAAGAACAGAAAAAAGAGATTCAAGCCTTTTATAAGCCTTTGATCGGACGTAAAGTTTCATTTTATTGCCACGAGTATTTTTATTCTCGGACCGGAGTTTTCTCTAAAGAATATATACCAACCGACCTGTACAATGTAGAATTACTAACGCGGGCGAATAGGCTGGACCTTAATTTAGTATATCGAGATAAAAACTTAACCGACGTTTTCCTTCAGGGCGTAAAGCAACCTCATACTATCCTCAAGAGGATGAACGGCTATTACTATTTCGAAGGGAATGCCGTTTCTGAAGAAGACGCAATAAACTATTGCAGCAATTTAGACGACGTGTTAATCAAACCATCGCTACTTCAACAAGGCGAAGGAATACAATCTCTTACCGTGACCGACGGACGCACCAACATAAACGATTACAGCCTTAAGCAATTGTTCCACATATATGGCGATAACTTCCAGATACAGGAAAAATTGAAGCAACACGAACGCATGCGGGCGTTAAACCCTACATCGGTAAATACAATCCGCATCGTTACATATCGCTCCGACATGGAAGTATTACTCATCTATGCAGTGGTGAGAATAGGCAAACCCGGCGCCGTTATCGACAACCAGTGTGCCGGCGGCATTAGCGCAATAATCGACGAAAACGGACGCCTTGGCAAATATGGATTCGGAGGCTACGATGTCGACAATATCCTGCAAACAGATTCCGGCATAGTTTTAGAAGGATACCAAATACCATCATACGACAAGGCTGTTGACACCGTGAAACGTCTTCACCTTCAATTGCCTTTCTACGACATTATAGGCTGGGATATCGCTATTGATGAAAGTGGAGATCCTGCTTTGATTGAATGGAACACCAAAGTAGGTTTAAGTCAATCGGCATTTGGCCCGGGCTTTGGCAAATATACCGAACGAATTATAAAAGAATTGTGGAAAAAGAAACCACATTATGTGTAAAGCCGCAAACATTATAATCACCGAGAAGCCCGATTGGGTGTCGTGGGATGACATCAAGCAGTGTCTGGTAGATGCTCATGCCGTAAATCGCGCAAAAGGCATTGAAACGTCTCTATATAAGTGGCCAACCGATAAAATACAACAATCGATTGAGCCCTACGGTGTTATGCTCGTAGCTTTAGACAACGGCAAAGTAGTCGGGACCGCGGCTTTAAGAGTAAAACATAGCAAGCGGTGGTTCGCAAAAGGACGATACGCATATTTGTGTTTCTGGGCTGTCTTGCCTGAATATAATGGGCTTGGCATTCACACCGAACTCGTTCGAAAAAGCGAAGAAATTGCAAAGCAACGTAATTATAGTGTTTTTGTATTTGACACTAACGAACACAATAAAAAAGTCATAAATAAATCACGTGCCAACGGGTATCGCTACGTCGCATACTATCGGCCTAATAATACCGACCACTACAATGTAATAATGGCTAAGTGGCCCAATGCTTGCCCATATTCAAAAGCTTATTGCAAGGCACGTTTTTGTATTTCATGGCTAAAAGTTCGGCTGTCGGCCTGCTTCAATAGAAAATAACATCGATATAACATGCTTAAAACGAAACTGAAAAGTCTTTTCAGACCCTTATTTGCTATAGTATATATAAGCCTATTGGCTTGCTCAAGTACGGCCTTGTATGGTTGTCAAAAATTCGATGATGTTGAAGATCTTAACGACAGTGTAACGCCTTATATCGACAAAACAACTTCAGAGTTCATTGCCGTTTTCGGCGACATCCAATTCTACACCTACGAAGAATATATCGACATCTTCAAAAAATCGCTAAATTGGCTCGAAAACAATCCCAACCACATAAATATAACCAATGTACTCTGCACCGGCGACATTGTACACAACTCTCAAAAACAATGGTCATATTTTGAGGAGGCTATGGAAGATTTTTCTTTGCCTTTCATAACTTGTATCGGCAATCACGACTACGTATGGGAAAATTCGCTTATAAACGATAGAAAAAACACATGGTTTAATCTATACGTTCAATTCCCCTTGGTTGTTGATAGAATTGAGGCTGCATTTGAAGAAGGCCACATGGAGAATATTGTCGTTCGCAACGAGATACACGGTCAACGCTACGACTTCCTCGTTCTTGAATTCGGACCCCGAAAAGAAGTTGTGGAGTGGGCTAAAAACTGGGTTAGTTCTCACCCCGAGATTAAATATATCTTGCTAACACACGAATATTTGGAAATGGGTGGTGAGCGCCGAATTGCGAACATAACGTCGGAAAAACAATTTAGAAACACAACATATACAACGCCCGACGAGCTATGGACTCAGCTCGTCAAGTGTAACGACAACATAGCATGGGTGATTTGTGGACATGTGGGAGGGCTATATGCTGTTACTTACAGCAAAAACAATTTTGGTCGACAAGTATGTCAGATAGAGCACAATATCCAAGGCTCTAACTATCGCTACGACAATTGGATTATGATGTGGGAGTTTCCTGAAGATAGCGATGAGGCTAACGTTACGATAGTAAATGCCGTGGGTGGACGGCTTTATAAATTGAGAACATCGCTCTTCACTTTCAAATATCGCTATTAAGTCTTATGATATCGATAACGAAGCAAAAAGTCGTTGTAATTGGACACGGCTCTACGTCGCGCTTAAGCTTGATTCGTGCTGCCGCAGAATTAGGCTGCGATGTTACGGTAATTGTAATGGCCGGATATCGTCCTCTTACAAAACAGTTAGACACAACCAAGCCTTTCGATTGCTATAGCAATAACGTTTCGAATGTGCTCTATTGCTATAGAATTGATGGCGAGCGACTTATCAAACTACTTCTCGATAAATGCGCCGCCCCTCAACAAAAGGTTATTTTGTTGCCGAGCAGCGATTTCGCTGCTGTGATGATCGACAACAACAAAGACATTTTGTCGCACCATTTCCTATTCCCGCAGATTGCCGATTCCTCTAAATCGGTAAACTTCTGGATGGATAAAGAAAACCAAAAAGAACTGGCTCGCGAGATTGGCTTAAATGTCCCCGACGCTCATACCGTCGATATTAAGGGCGGCTCATATTCTCTTCCTGAGGGTATAGCATATCCGTGTTTCACTAAAGCTCTTCTCACATTAGTTGGCGGAAAACAGTGTTTCAATCGTTGCGACTCTCCCGAAGAATTATGCCTGGTGCTAAATGCTATCGGACAGAAAAGAGATGCTCGCATTTTGGTTGAAGACTTCAAAGAAATCGAAACCGAATATGCCGTCCTTGGCTTTTCCGATGGCAAAAATGTTGTTATCCCGGGCATAATACACCTTTTGGTACAGACGGCCAGCCACTTTGGCATCGCAAGAACCGGAGAAATAATGCCCGTCGACGGCTTCGAGGACCTACTCGAGCAATTTAAGCAATACGTCTTGCGAATGGGTTTTGTTGGCATTTTCGATATCGATTTCTACCTGAGCGATGGTAAATACTATTTCGGCGAAATGAATCTGCGCTTTGGCGGCTCTGGATATGCCGTAACTAAGATGGGCGTAAACCTGCCGGCTATGATGATTAAATATTTGCGAGGCGAAGACTACAGCGACATGAAAGCGCTGGTTACCGAGTCGGCTACTTACGTCAACGAGCGCATGTGTGAAGACGACTGGTATCGCGGTTTGATTACATCGGCACAATATCGGCAAATAATAGATTCGGTCGATATTAGTTTTGTAAAAGACGATAACGATGTTATCCCTTTGAAAATGTTTCATCGAGAACATCGCATTAACCGCATAAAAAAATTCGTAAAAAAGTTTGTTTGGAAAAAACTATATTCAAGATGAAACGGCTGCTCAAACGCATACTCGGTTTTTTCCTGCACGACAAACTGTCGGTAGTACTCAGATACCGCAGGGAGTATCGCACCAAACGTATGCTAAAAAGAGTTGCCCAATACAACAAACTTGAGCTAATCAAAGAAAAATCGGAGAAAGAGTGCGTTACCATTCTATTTTTCATGTACAACATCAGTATGTGGAAATATGACGGGCTAATGAAATTGCTACTATCCAATCCTAAATACAATCCGGTCATCGTGCCTTTTGTAATGCCGGAAAGAACATTCGATATCAATAAACGCAACCGTGATGAAGTTGTCGAATATTGCATCGCTAATAATTTCCCGCTGAAAGAGGGTTATGATTTTGAATCAAAGCAATTCCTTGACATATCCGATATCAATCCCGACATTGTAGTTTATACTCAGCCTTATAACAAAGGGTATAAAAACTGGAGAATTGAGAAATTCCCCAACTCTCTTTTCGTATATACCCCATACGGAATATCAACTTCCAAGAACAAAGGCCTAAAGGACACATTCTTAACAAACATCGCCTGGAAGATATTTGTTTCTTGTCAATTAGAGAAAACGATTTATGCCGATAACTTATCATCTAAAGCTATCGACAACATTGCTGTAACAGGGCCGGTCATATTCGACCAATTAACGACGGCCGACAAATCTAAATCGCCGTGGCGCGATAATGGCAAAAAACGTGTCATTTGGGCACCGCACCACTCTATCGACGACAAACGAGGCTTTTCAAATTCTACATTCGAGCTATTCTGCTTCGAGATGATTGAATTGGCTAAAAAATATCGCGACCAAATTGAAATCGCCTTTAAGCCACACCCTACTCTCGAAGAAAGGCTCATTGAAAAATGGGGTAAAACTAAAACTGAATCTTATTACAACCAATGGCGACAGATGCCAAATACTATGATTTGCACCGGTGATTATAGCGAGTTATTCGCTTTCTCCGATGCATTGGTACACGATTGCGCTTCTTTCGTCTGCGAATATCTATATACTCAAAAACCGGTTTTGTACATATCCAAAGATAGCTGTCCCCCCGAAGGTGTGGCTAACGAATTGGGGCGAGAATGCTTTCAACAGCATTACCACGGACATTGCATATCCGATATAGACAATTTCATTAGAGATGCCGTTATTGGGGGCAACGACCCCATGAAGCTTGAGCGATTTAGTTTTGTACAAAACCGACTCATACCTCCGAATAATCGCACTGTAGCCGAGAATATGCTTTCGGAGTTGGATACTATTTTCGAACATTGACTCTAAATACAAAATAAACAATGTTACAGTCAATTGCTGTTTATGGCGGCGTAATGCTATTTATGTTCATTTTTGCAATGATAGCATCGGCCAAAGACCAATCGAGCAGGGTTAAACGCGACCGCCCCACCCCGTTTTTCACCTGGGACGTTATTGTTATTTTATTAGCATTTGCGTTGATTTTCGGCATACGATACGATGTCGGTACCGACCACCTTAACTACCTGTATGCTTATCGTCATATAAGCCCCGAGCGTTATGAGCCGATTTTCAAATGGATAACCGATACTCTTCGTTTCTCTGATATTCATTTTAGTATATACTTCGGGCTTTTAGCATTTTTGCAACTGTGCTTTGTCCTTTATAGCGTTAAAAATGAGAAATATATCTACCCATTCTTGATTTTAACTCTATTTATGGGCCAGTTTTTCTGGCATTGGATGAATGGCATCCGACAAGACATTGCCGGATGTATATATGTGCTCGCCGTTACTTTCATCGTCGAACGCAAGCCGCTAAAATTCTTACTCTTTACAATAATTGCAATCGGATTTCACTACTCTTCAATACTCCTCCTACCCACATACTTTATTCTGTATAAAGGAAAAGACTTAACGCCTAACAAATTTATACAGTTGGCATTGCTAATAATCGTTGGCTACCTTGCCATAACAAAATTTGATGTATTGGCTGCCATTTATCCGCTAATATCATCTGCCATTGACTTGTTAGATTATAGTCAATACGACCTTGATGCGTTGGAGAGATACGGTAGCATTACGCGACAAGGCATGAGTTTATATACATTCATAGTGTTGGATGCTCTCGTTATTCTATACTCCAACAAAATGAAAGAATACTTTACCGGAAAGCGTTTTATCATTTACTACAACCTTTATTATTGGGGAATGTTGGCCCAGCTGTTCCTTGTCAATAACATGGTGCTCGCTCGTCCGGTGCGTTTCTTCCGCTGTTTCAAACTTTTAATGATTGCTTTTTTCCTATACTACCTTTATCGAAACAGCAACTCTAAGATCAACGTTATAGTCTTTATCTTTGCATTAATGCTTTTAGCCATCTTATTTGCCGCTACCATAGTAAACGAACCATATAAATTTTATTGGGACTACTTATGGTGAAAATAAGTTTTATAATACCTTGTTACAACGTTGGTAAGTATATCAATAAATGTATTGATAGCCTTAAAGTTCAACCATTCCGCGACATAGAATTTATATTCATCAACGATGGCTCTACCGACGAGACTCTCAATATAATTAAAGAATTTCAATCACTCGACGACAGAGCCATTCTTATCGACAAATCTAATGAAGGCGTTTCGGCCGCTCGAAACGACGGCCTTAAAGTGGCTAATGGAGAATATATTTTTTTATTAGATAGCGACGATTTTTTAAGCGACAATGCCGTCGATCTTATGCTGAAATCTATCGACGAAACCAACTGCGATATCTTAATCAGCAACATCAATTTTATAGAAAACAACAACACATATTGCCGTAAACTTCCCTTTAACCCGGGTGTATACACTCCTGCCGAACTTTTCGACTCTTGCCGATGCTTCCCCACTGCTCCTATGCTCCTATATCGGCGCGAAATAATCTCTGCAAACAATATAACATTCGACCCCGATATTTTCATGGGCGAAGTGTACACGTTCACTGTCGAAGTGATGAAATTTGCTAGAACAATATCTGTCATCCCGGAGGTTACTTACAATTACGTCATGCGCAACGGCAGCGCTTCTCATCACCCAAACATTAAAAAAGATTATAGCATTGTTTATGCTATAAATAAAATATATGATTCATCGGCCTATATTTGCGATAAAGAATCTTTCCACCTCACGTGTTTTAAATTATTTACATCGCTTACCTACAACAAATACGTAAAGCTGTGTTTATCCGATTGCGACACCCGGGTTGGTATCAAAGACATTCTAAAAGACAACAAAATAAAATTATGTCTTGGTAAAATTGCCTTTGGCCGTAGAATAAACCTCAGAGACCGGTTGTTAGCTTTATATATTTTGTCAACGGCGACGCCCGGTTTTGTCGTTTTAACAAAACTAAACAAACTCAAGAAAGCACTGTTCAAATGAAGAACTTAATAATTATCGGTGCCGGTGGTATGGGCCGAACCATATATAGCAATGCAATTGAATGCGTCGGATATGGTGTAGACTTTATCGTAAAAGGTTTTATCGATGACAATTTAACCGCGCTCGACGGATTTGATAATTATCCGCCCATAATTGCAACCATAAAGGATTATCAACCCGTTAGAGACGATGTATTCGTTTCTTCGATTGGTGGAGATGCGCGGCGGAAGTGCATGGAAGAAATCATCAATCGTGGCGGCGAGTTTATCAATTTAATACATAATACCGCTCGAATATATACCAACGCTAAGCTTGGTAAAGGAAACTTTATTGGCGCTTACACCATCATCGGAAACGATGCTCAAATAGGCGACTACAACATCATACAATCACACACTGTCATTGGTCACGATGCTATTATCGGAAATTGGAATAGAATCGACACTCACGTTACGTGCGTTGGCGGAATTATGATTGAAGACGATGTAAACATCCACACCGGGGCTGTTATTAGCCATAAAGTGAGAGTAGAATGCGGTGCGCATATCGGCGCTTGCAGCTTCGTAATACGTAAAGTAAAAGCCGGAACCACCGTCTTTGGCAACCCGGCTAAACGATTAATATAGTACCATTATGAATGAATTCTTAAACAAATTTGCAGACCTATTAGACGACACTCCTGCCGAGAATTTGTCGTTTGATACCGATTTTCGTAGCCTTGATGAATGGTCTTCACTCGTTGCCCTTTCTCTAATCGCTATGGCCGATGAAGAATACGAGGTTACGCTTTCCGGCGACGACATTCGTAAATCTAACACTATCGGCGACTTGTTTAACGCTATTCAGAGCAAGCTCTAATGTATAACCCTTTTTCGCTTGAAGGTAAAACGATTCTCATCACCGGAGCTTCTTCAGGTATAGGGCAAGCAACGGCCATAGAGTGTTCCAAGTTGGGAGCCAGTTGTGTAATCACAGGCCGTAATGAAGAACGACTGCAACAGACTTTCGATAAATTGCACGGGAGTGGGCATCTTCAGCTTATGGCCGATATCTCTGACGATGTCGGCATCAACAAGCTCATTGATGGCTTGCCACTACTCGATGGTGTGGTGCTTTGTGCCGGGTTAGGGATGACTGTCCCCGTACAGTATGCGACACGCGAGAAATTCGACAAGGTGTTTAATATTAATTTCTTTTCACAGACGGAGCTCATTCGTATTATATATAAAAAGAAATTACTAAAGAATTGCTCCTCTATCGTTTTCATAGCTTCTGTCGCCGGCATTACTTCTTATAACATAGGCAATAGCGTTTACGGAGCTTCAAAAGCCGCAATAAATGCGTTTATGAAGTTCTGTGCAGCTGAATTTGCGAGTCGTAAAATAAGAGTTAACAGCATCTGCCCGGGTATGATAGAAACGCCCTTAATTTCTCACGGAACTATAACAGAAGAACAGCATAATGCCTTCCGCGAAAAATATCTGCTAAAACGATTTGGCACTCCTCAAGAAATTGCTTATGGAGCTATATATTTGCTGTCAGATGCAAGTTCATGGACAACAGGCTCTTCGATCTTTATTGATGGCGGAGGCGCCAGAAATTAAAATATGAAAGAATTAGCAAACAAAGTATGCATCATCACAGGTGCAGCACAAGGAATAGGCAAGGCAATCGCAGAACAGTTCGCAGCGGATGGTGCTATCGTATACGCTTGCGATAGGCAATTAGCATCTATGGATGAGTGGGCTATTGAGGCTTCCGCTAAATATTCGACTAAAGTCTGTCCCCTTTATTTTGATGTTACCGACTCTACTGCCGTAAAAGCAGCTTTTATGAGTGTTTTCAAAAACGAGGGGCGCATTGATGTCCTTGTAAATAATGCCGGGGTTGTATTCAATAAAAAAATTGGCATGATAGCCCGAGAAGAAACTGAACTAATGTTTCGAGTTAACGTTATCGCCGTTATCGAAGCTACGCAGTTAGTAGCACGTCTCATGGCCCGAAATGGCGGCGGTAGCATTGTTAATATAGCATCTGTAACTGCCGTGCTCGGCTCTCCCGGGCAATCAGCCTACTCTGCCACCAAAGGGGCTATTATATCTTTTACAAAATCGGCAGCCAAAGAATTAGCAGCACAAGGTATACGTGTAAATGCAGTAGCGCCGGGGATTATTAAAACCGAGAGATTTGCCGAATTATATCAACAGAGCGGCGACAAAATCGACGAGCGCATTGGCCGAATTGCTTTGGGCCGCTTAGGGTCGCCGCAAGACGTGGCAATGGCTTGCTCTTTTTTAGCCTCCGACAGGGCTTCTTACATTTCAGGGCACATCTTAGGGGTCGACGGTTGCGCCTCTATTTAGTGTTTGTAACAATAAAACCATGCTTCTCGATTTAGATAAAAAAGAGCCGTCGGCAATTGCTGCTATCGACTCCGATGGAAACGCTTTATCATACGGTGAGATAATTCTGCTCGCAAAAACTATTGAAAAGGACATAAAACCACGTTCTTTGTTCTTTATTCTTACAGAGAATAATATCGGTGGTATCGCATGGATAATTGCATCAATCATATCAGGGAATGTCCCGCTAATTCTAAACGCTCACATTGAGCGTGAATTGTTGGAGTCACTAATTAAAACCTACGACCCCGAATTTATCTGTTCTGCCGATAATAATCTTCACTCCGGCGAAGAGTCCGTTTTATCTAAATACGGTTACAATATCAAAGCTACAGGCGCTAAGAATTGTACGATGCACCATTCGCTGAGCCATCTACTGCCTACTTCGGGCTCGACAGGAAGCCCTAAGCTCGTACGGCACAAATACGACAATATCGAAGCGGCAGCCACCAATATTTCTACTTTTTTCCGTTTGTCTTCCGACGATAGGCCTTTGTTAGTCCTTCCGTTATATTATACTATGGGTTTGTCGGTCGTGTTTAGCCACCTAAAAGTCGGTGCCAAAATATTGATTACCGACCGAAAAATGACCGACCCAATATTTTGGAAGTTCATGAAAGAAGAATCAGCGACAAGTTTTACCGGCGTGCCTTTCAGCTATGAGATTCTTGATAAAATGCGCTTTTTACGCATGAAGCTACCCGAACTTACTCTTCTCACTCAAGGCGGAGGAAAAATGGAGCGTGACTTAAACCTCAAGTTTGCTGAATTCTGCCGCGACAATGGTAAACGATGGGTTGCGACATACGGCCAATCGGAAGGAACGGCGAGAATGGCATGGCTCCCCGAAGAATTTGCAATATCAAAATTGGGCAGCATCGGCATTGCTGTGCCAAATGGAGAACTATTCCTTCGCGACAACAATGGTGAGATTATCGAATCGTCACCGGCTACTGGTGAGTTATGCTATCGCGGTAAAAACGTCACGATGGGATATGCTACACAGCGCAACGATTTAGAGCTTGGTGATGAGCGCAACGGTGTCCTTTATACCGGCGACATCGCTTTTCGCGATACCGAGGGCTTTTATTTTATAAAAGGGCGTATGGCACGCTTCCTCAAAATTTATGGGAACAGAGTCGGCCTCGATGAATGTGAACAAATAATACGGCGACACGTCGATTGCGAGTGCGCTTGCACCGGAACCGACGAGAAAATTATAGTATATCTCACTAACACCGACGACATCCAGGCGGCTTCGCAAGCGCTCATTGCGGCACTCCGATTACCGGCTAATGTTATCGAAATAAGACATATCAAAGCTTTACCTAAAAACGACGCCGGAAAAATTCTATATAGCAAATTAAACAACTTATAATATTATGACTAATCTTGAAAAATACAATAACGCCTATTCTGAGGTCTTTGGGGTTGAGTCTGCTGTCCTTAATGATAATTTCTCTAAAGACAACATCGACTTATGGGATTCTGTACACCAGCTCAATCTCGTTGCTATTCTTGAAGAAACTTTCGACATCATGTTTGACCCAGAAGATATAATGGAGATGACCTCATACTCTAATGGGCGAATAATACTTGAGAAATACGACGTTAAACTATAACCCCCAATACCGATGGCCCGCTGGCAAATAAAAAATGTATCGATGGTAGGGGTTGCCGCTACTGTGCCTAAAAACATTGTAATGACAACCGATTACGACTTCTTCTCTAACGAAGAGGCCGAAACTTTTAACAACACCGTCGGAATAAAACAACGGCATATTGCACCCGACTCGATTTGTGCTTCTGATATGTGCGTGGCCGCCGCCGAAAAACTCATTGAAGAATTACATTGGAGCCGTGAAAGCATCGATATTTTAATATTCGAATCTGTTACCGGCGACTATCGTACACCTCCTACGTCATGCATCCTGCAAGATAGACTCGGCTTGTCGGAAGACTGCTTCTGCATGGATATCCCGATGGGGTGCTGTGGGTGCCTTTATGCTATTACCGTCGGGGCCAACCTGCTTTCTGCAGGTACTGCCAAAAGAGCCCTTCTCCTTATCGGCGACACAGCTCTTCGCATGGGTTCTATGAAAGATAAAAGCCGGGTCCCGCTTTTTGGCGATTGCGGCACGGTTGTTGCTCTTGAGTTTGATCCCGATGCCGACGATATTGTTGTCGATTTCCACACCTACGGAAAAGGTTATAACGCTTTAATGACTCCTCACGGAGGTTTTCGTCATCCTGCAACGCCCGAGTCTTTTATCGAAGAAGACTTTGGAAACGGCATTGTCAGAGCTCCTATCCACACTCTGATTAATGGCATGAATGTCTTTTCTTTTGCCATTTCACGGCCCCCTAAATCTATCGAAACATTTTTGGCCGACTATAATATCAACCGAGATACCGACATCGATTATTTCCTTATTCACCAAGCCAATAAAATGATTGTCGATAGGATTGTCAAAAAATTAAAACTTCCTGTTGAAAAAACTCCATATAACCTTGAGGAATTTGGCAATCTTGGCGGCGCCTCAATACCTTCGTTAATGGTAACTCGTATTCGAGAAGAGCTTCAGTCTAAACCGACTACGTTGTTAATGTCATCGTTCGGCCTGGGCCTTTCTTGGGCTACAATGTGGCTCAAGTCTAAACCGATGGTTATCCCGGAATTAATCTCCATATAATACTTCGTAGAACTATGCTTATAATAAGGAAATGCTGGAAGTACTTATCGTTAATGTATTCAAAGTGGCTAAAGTGGCGCTACGGAATGCATATCGGTAAAAACTGCTGGATAGCGAGATCGGCTCATCTTGATAAATCTGTAAATCCCAAAGGTATATTCATAGGTGACAACACATGGGTCCTCCGCGAAGCTATGATACTTGCCCACGACCATTGCCGCCGATTGATTACAGAAACGCACATTGGCGATAATTGTATTATTGGTGTTCGTAGCATTATTATTCCGGGCGTTAAAATTGGCAATCAGTGCGTTATTGGTGCTGGAAGCGTCGTTACAAAAGATGTTCCATCTAATTCTTTAGTTGTTGGAAATCCAGCAAAGGTTGTTAAAAATAACATTATTGTTTCTAACGGAAAAATTCTTAAGTCATAATAAAATGTATCGCAATTTTTTCAAACGTCTGATTGATTTCGTAGCAGCTTTTTGCGCTTTATTGATTATTTGGCCCATCATTTTGGTGATTGCCATCTGGCTTCACTTTGCAAATAAAGGCGCCGGCGCTTTTTTCTTTCAAGAGCGACCGGGGAAAAATGCAAAATTATTTCGCGTCATTAAGTTCAAAACGATGACCGACGAATGCGATAGCAACGGAGTACCCCTGCCCGACAAGCAGCGTCTAACTAAAATTGGGAAATTTATTCGCTCTTTATCGTTAGATGAGCTCCCGCAGCTAATTAACGTTTTGAAAGGCGATATGGCTCTTATCGGGCCACGCCCACTCCTACCTATGTACTTGCCCCTCTACTCTCCCGAGCAATTTCGCAGACATGAGGTTAGACCCGGCATCACCGGATGGGCACAGATTAACGGCCGCAACAATATTACATGGAGCCAGAAATTTGAATTAGACGTTTGGTATGTCGACCACTTGTCGTTTATGCTCGATATTAAAATTATTCTCGCAACGCTAACACGCGTGGCGAAGCGCGATGGTATCAGCAAAGAAGGTGAGGCTACTACCGAATATTTCAACGGCAATAATTAGCACAATCGACCTCAATCTCTCTACACATTAACAACCAATGTCGTTTGGGATACGAATACCTTTGTGCAGAGAATAAAGATGAATATCTAAACAGGCTAACACGCTTTTTGAGCCTCTCCACCACAACTCTGCACCGATGATATTTGAAGTCTTTATCGATGATCAATCCGACATCGAAGCGTTCAAAACAATTGCAAATCTAATCCCGAAAGAGAATAATAACAAGCTAAATTCCAAAGGAAATCTCGTTGACAGCATTTAAATCGCCGTTTCTAAAATTATAAGGAAATAGGCATTTCGCTAAAATATAACGCATATACATACAGAAGGAGGGCGTGTCGCTTAAATCGGCACGCCCTCCTTCATTTGTATATCAACATAAATTTAAGGTTTCCTTTCGGCTTAAATACTGCATTTATCAATAGTAAGGAACAAACTGTATTTCATAGATACGGACATTCGCATCGGAGTATAGTACCAAATCGACAGGATAGTCTATGTCGCCCACTGTAGTCAAATAATAATTGGTATTATGATCGGTATTCGGCGATGTAACGTCAACTGTCGATGCCGTGCCATAATTACTTTGATACAGGCGCAACTTACGTGGATCTGTGCTATTTGCTGATGAGCAAGCTCTCACTCTTACAGAACCGGGACGGTCGACTGTAAACCTGAAGCAACGCGTACCGGTACTGCCGGAGCCTCCTGTTTGGATATAGGGATTGTTAGCATCGGTGCTAACAGTCAAGCCCTTGCTACCGCCTACCACAGTAAGACCATCATGTTCAAGATATGAATAGAATGTCGGATATGAGTCGAAATAAGTCTTTATCCAGTCTATGAACGGCTCCTTAGCGAAGTCCCACGAACTTGCAATTTCCAACCTGTCTTCAAATACTTTCGGACTGCCAACCTTAAAATTTCGGGGATCGCCAACAGCTGTTATCGACACTGTATGGAAGCCTGCGGCCATATCTGATGGAACTGAATATGGATAATGGATAGCACCTATTGTTCCGGGAGTATCGCTATATTCCAATGCATCTACTTCGATAGGTTCACGATCGTCAATCTGTAGTAAATAATATTGAGCTTGGCCTACCGGTGCCCAACAGATATAGCTTATCACACCTTGTGCGCCGCACCATGTTAGTGAAGGTCCGTAGTGGTGATCCGGAACATAAGATATGCCTTCCGACGACAATACCGACCTATTATCCACTGCCCCGCGCTCCATACCAACGACGCGGGTAACAATCGAGCAGCCGTCGCCATCGTCTTTAATATCGTTAAGACTGATATATAGGCCGCGACGGTAATCGTCGATGCGATCATAGTTATCAGGCCATAGTGGCCCTAATATCATTTGAAAATGTACCGGATACTCAAATTCAGGATGTGCTTCGCTATTAAGCTCATTTAATGGCAACGGGAAAGAACCGGTGTTGCTTGGATAATTAGGCATATACATAGCCTGAACATAGTAATTGAGTGAACTCGAGCTGGGGAAATAGCTATTGAGCGATCGCTCAGTCAACGACGGCCATGCAGGGAAGCCGCTGGGCGCGCTCGGATTAGCTTTCCAATTACCATAATTAAACTCTCCTTCTGGCGTTTTATCCCATAAGCGCCAAGTCATCATGTCAAGTTCGGCGGCAGAGTCGAAGCTCAGTTCGAACATACCCCACTCCAAGTTTTCTGTCACATCAACAATCTGTGTTTCCCACGCAGTGCCCGAGATTCCGTCGTTGTGTACATCTTCCTTTGAATTTGCCTGAACGATGAGGTCGTCGACGCCATTTATATAAATCGTGTAGTCATAATGCGTATTGCGTATACGCTGATAATCATAACCGCGACTCGACGCCGTATTTACCGAGCCATCAGGCCTACTCGTGGCACCTTCGTGAATTGTATAATAGAACGTACCTCTATATGTCTTGTTAAGAATAGATTGCTCAACTTGATTAATAGTCAAATCAGCCTTCAAAACAACATACGACGCAGTATTATTATACGGGCTGCCTACAAACTGGCAAAGGGTGCGGAATACATCCGATTTACCCGTTTCAGTGCTGCTGTCGTCATATCGCGTTTCTCTTATCAAGAAATCGTTTTGGTCGTAGCCCGAGGGAAAATTCCATTTACGGCCCCAGTGCTTATTCTCATAGCCTTGATAGGTGAATACATATTTGTTTTCACTATCACGCGAGACATATCGATACGACACATCTTGATAAGCATCGGTATAATCGGCGCTATTTGCCGTGTTTGCCAGATATGTATCATGGTCTTCGGTCGTACCTCCATTTTGGTCGGTGGTATGCTCGGCAAGATATACCTCCATCGGGTTGTTTACTATCATGTATTCCAGGCTATTGATAGTAACGCCGTCGCCGGGAACAACGGTATACTTCATCTCTGATAAAAGACGTTGTAGCCGTATAGCTCCATCGCGTAGATACAGCGGCGAATTTGCTTCGGCGCCTACCAATCGCGTCTTTGCCGCATCTTGGTTTACGCCGCCACCATTTGTCACTGTTGTATGTATCGACGGCACATTTGTCGAATAGAATCCCGACATCAACGGTAGGCTTTCGGTGCTCTCAAGGTTGCGGTTGGCAACATCGGCCGAACGTGTGTCTATCGATATTAGACAGAAATCTTTAAATTCCTTCAAGTCTTTGAGTATGTCGATTAGTTGCACCATTTCCTCATCGCCTACATTCTTGGCCAACACGTTGTTATAATTGATTACACCAACAATATAGGCGTTGGGGTTCTGGTCGTAATAATATATCTCTACATCTTCAACCGTAAACGGGGTCGTGCTGCCCGAGTTGAGGGTATGGCGTGTGCCATCGCTCTTGCGCGGATGTGTGTCATATTTCATACCGAGCAACTCTCCCGTATTTGTATCGAAAAGGGCTAACCAATAACTATCAATCTTTACAAGAGCGTTGGGGCTAAAATCAATAGCTCGTGATACTGTTACAGGGTCGGATGCGCCCATTTGAATCGACACTATGCCATGCACTTTTTCGCCTAATCCGGCAAGCTGATATTCTGCATCATCAGCACACCCGGCCATAAAAAGGCTTGGCAATATTGCCATTGAGAGAATCTTCAGAGAGCTCATCAAACTCCTTTTCATATCGCAAATTAGTTTTATCGTTATAGTCATATTTTTTTATCAGTTTCTTTCCATACTCCGATATCTTTATCATCAATCCGGTATGAACTCTATTGATTCTATTAAGATATTCTCGGTTGTCGTTATTATAAAGTCAGTTACTTCATTCACGTCGCCTGTCGGTAATTCATACGTTATAAACGTCGACGAGGACTGAACCGGCACACTTTCGCCAACCTGTATATATCCGTCGTAACTATCCGGCAGATTGACATATACTACATTATAACGCGAATTATAATATACCTCTTCTCCATTCTGCCCGTAATATCTAAATTTAGGCTTATACAGGCACAAACGACGATCGGATGTGGCGGCTCCGGTATGTCGAGCACTAACCTTGAATACTCCGTTGCGATAAGTCGACACCCTGAAATAACCGCCTAAGTTATTGGCTCTCGCCGAGAATTGGTCGGAATAGGGGAAGCCGGGGCGTCCAGTCTGAATATACGTATTACTGCCGGAGAACTTTCTGCCGCCAACGATTGTCAAACCGCCATATTCAAGCACTCGATAAGCGCCATCATTAACTAAGCCGTCTCTAAACCATGTTGCCATCGTTTCTGAGGTCGATGGATGCAATGGTGTCGTAAAGTTATATTTGGGGCTATCTATAATGTGCAATGAGTGTTCCAATACGTAAGGCTCACCGCCCGGTTTATAGCGGCTGGGGTCACCTATCGGGGTAAAGCGTACTGAGTGGTACCCCGTGCTTAGTTTCTGGAGATCTTCACCTTCGATCGGAACTAAGAATATAGCGTCGTGACCGCCATAGATACAATTATCGTCGTAATTGGCTGTCAATTCAAGTTCTACCTTTTCACCGCTTTCATCAAGTATTTCCACAACAAAGGTATCTCTGAACCCATAGTTATCGAAGAACCGTATATAAGCGCCGGTCTCTTTTGTGCCGGTCCAGCATACTTCATTTGCCCTATAACCGCCACTTTCGTAATAATTTCTCTCGAAATAGGGCGTATAGCGGTAAACGTTGTTATTGTAGTACTTGTTGTAGGAGCTTTCGTATCCTGTCATGCCTATATCGAAATACTCACCATCGTATCCGACGATCTCAATGTGAGGCACATATCTCATGTCTAAAGCGCTTTGCTCAAATCCGGACACACGTTGATATTCATTGCAACATCCATCTTCGTCGGTTTGCAAATCATTAAAGCAAAAATAGAATCCGCGCCTATATTGGTCGGCCTTATCAAACTCTATATTAGTCATCGGGGCCAAACTAATATACACATACAGCGGGTAGGTCCATTCGGGGTGAGACGTGCTGTTTAATTCGTTTATCGGAACAGGCACTTCCCATCCTAAATATGGCATGTTCGACACCGCCACCACTGCTTCACTGGCATGTGGCTCCGGAAGAATTGTATTATTGAGTTCTGTTTCTTTCAATGCCGGCCATTCAGGGAAATTGGAGGGTGCTCTGTCGTCCCTTTTCCAATTGCCATAATTTTCTTCTCCTTCGGGGCTCTTATAATAAAGACGCCAGGTCAGTAAATCCAACTCTTCTTTGGAATAGAATGTTGCCGTAATGGGCCACGAATAGCCCGGCTCAAATTCATATATTTCAGTACGCCACAGCTCGCCGGTAATACCATCGTCGTGAGCATCTTCCTTACGCTCTGCATGAACGATTATAGTATTAACACCATATATCGTTATATTGTAATTATATTGGGTATTTCTGATTCGCTGATAGTCATAGCCACAGCTCTCGGCTTCATTAACGGTACCATCAGGGCGGCTTGTAGCCCCTTCGTGGATAGTGTAATACACCACTGCACGCTGGGTCTCTCGGCACTCATAATCTGGCCCCTCTGAACTTCCAGTAGTTGTATCGGCTACCGTAATTTCAGCTCTCAACACAACATAAGAAGCGTTGTTGTTGTGTGGATTTTCTGCATACTGGCATAAAGTCCTGAAAACATCCGATTTTCCGCCTTCTTTCGTACTGTCATCGTAGCGCATTTCCCTCACAAGGTGTGAGTTTTGGTCGTAGTCGTATGGGAAATTCCATTTACGGCCCCAGTGCTTGTTTTCATAGTGTTGGTATGAGAACGTATAGTCGGAGCCTACTTGTGTAGCGTATCTGTATCCCGTCGACACATAAGCGCCTTCGAAATCGGCATAGTTAGCCGTATTTTCAAGATACGTTTCCCTATCGCTGGTCGTACCTCCATTTTGGTCGGTGGTATGCTCGGCAAGATATACTTCCAACGGGTTGTTGACTACCATATACTGCAGGCTATGGATCGTAACGCCTTCGCCGGCCTCTACCGTATAGTTCATCTCCGATACAAGGCGTTGTAGATAGATACGCCCATTTGGCAACTGCATTTCAGAATGATTGTCGCCGGTCGATACTAAGCGTATCTTTGAATCACTCTGTGCTACACTACCCTTGGAGTTTACAGTGGTATGCACACTCGACGTGCCGGTTTTGTAGAATCCCATCATTAGAGGACAGCTTTCATCACTGCCTAAAGCTCTGTTTGCCGCTGTAGCCGATTCGGTCGATACTACAATCTTACAGAACTCCTCAAACGACTGGATATCGGCAAGCAAATCCTGAAGGGGCGTCGTGGCCGTTTCACCTGCCAGTTTCGCTGCTACTCCATTTAGGTTTACAACACCTGCTATGTAGGCCTCCGGATTATTATCATAATAATAAATCTCTAAATCCTGCACCGTAAAAGGTGTCCTGCCATTATACATCGTATAGCGTGTATCATCATCCTTTCTGGGGGCTTTTTCATATCGCGACCCTATCAGCTCGCCTGTTTTCGTATCGAAAACACCGACCCAATAGCTATCGATTTTCACCATTGCATCTTGGTTAAAATCAACAGTGCGAGATACGCTTACAGGACTTGACGAACCCAAAGATACGGATATAACACCTCGCACCTTTTCGCCCGGCACGTCCTGGTCATTCCACCCAAATTCATCAACGCATCCACTTAAGACAACTCCTCCACAGAGGCTCAGCAATATGCCTATTACCACGCTGTTGATATGTCTTACCTTTTTCGTCATTTTATTCCTATCTTAATTTCATCCCGATAATATTGGGGGTAGCGATATTATTCGCTCGCCCCAATGCTATCAGTATTTAATCAGGTATAAATCTAATTGAATTTATATAAAGATTGTTCAAACTATATATTGCCAATGTAGTCGCGCCGGAAATGTCTTCTCCATTCGAATAAAGCTCACTGGTATCAAACGTAAGAGTCTTTTTAACGCCTCTTTCTTCCCAAGGCATATCGCGCATAACATTGTTAACGCCATTGCTCAGATATACACCTCGTGGATTATTCGATGCCGTTGCATTGACTGTTGCTTCTACCACAACTCGCCCCGGACGGGTCACCGTAAATTGGAACGAGCGATTGTCAAAGCTACCTGTTCCTGCTGTATAGACAGAGCCTCTCGACATCGAAACCGCGCTACCTCCGGTGCTACATACAAACGTCAATCCAAAGTATGTCCACCTCGTGCCATTTTCTAAATAATACCACTCTGTCAATATTGGCCAGGTTATGTCATCGAATGTCCAATACGAATCGTGAACTGTGATGGTAAAGTAGGTTGGAGTTGCCGGGCGAACGTAATCCTCATCGACAATAGGTCGTACCGAGAAGGTATGTTCGCCTACGCCCAATTCATTCGGGTCGATAGGAACAGTGAAATACGGACGCCATACATCCTCGGTTTTATAGCTTCTATCTATAATTATCGGAGGATTATCCTCGAGTTGGAATTCGTACGTATCTATCTCATGCTCTTCATCCAGATACCACACCTCACTTACATACCATCTAACGAACCCGACGGTATTCAAGGCTAAGGTATAACCATCGAATTCGGAGCTATACCACGAGTTATTGTCGTTTGTGTACGGAGTCATGCCATTCGGGTAAGACCTGTCGTCATAAGGCTCCTGAAGATAGCCCCTAAAGTAAGTAAACGAGCAGCCATCGGCATCTGTCTGGTTTACTCCGAAATAGAAACCTCTTCTGTATTCCGGGAAATCTCTATAACGCGCTCCGGTCTCCCATCTGGGTATACTGATATAATAAGTTAATTCTCCATGTCCGTCCTCCCAGCTTACAGGTATCTTTTCGGCATTCAATAGGTCTTCAAGGGTCCACACATACACCATGCCAGACTCAATCCAACCGCCATCTTGATAATATCCCTGTTTTCTACTGTAACTATCCCTTATGTAAAATTTGAAGGTGTTGAGGATTTCGGCAGGACAATCTTCTATCATTTCTGTATTTACAGCCGGCCAGTCCAAGCCACTCATCTTATCGCGAGGCCATACTCCGTAATTTAGTTCTTCAGTAGGTGTTGTTATATAATAACGCCACTGCAATACATTACGGTTTTTATGTAAATTATTGAAGAAATCATAATCTACATACCTCAGTTGGACACCCGATGAGTTTGTGCCATAGCCACCTATCTCTTGACTTTCACTACTACCTACACTGCCTGTTATACCATCATTGTGTATAACATCATCCATCGGCTGTGCTGTAGCCTGCATCGTTAGTTTGTCTATACCAACGATTCCGATGTTATAGTAATATAGCGTATTTCTGGTGCGCTGGTAATCCAATGTCGCTTCTATGCCCGAGGCTGTTTGCAATCCGTTGGATGTGCTCGTATAACCTTCATGGATTGTATACTCTATTGTTCCTGAGATCTTACCACCATCAGAGTTTTCAACTTCCACGTCAGCCTTTATCACAAAATACGAAGCGTTGTTGTTCCACGGATGATTTCTGTCAAGACACAAGGTTTGATACAGATTTCGATTAGAATTCAAGCGCTTTTCTCGTATCAAATGTGCGGTCGAGCTACTTTGTTCCATATCGCCTATCCATGATGCGTCACCCCAGTGCTTGTTTTCATACTGCTGGTAAGAAAACCGTCCATCAGGAGCCGACAACCAATAGTCGTTGGATGTATAATTAGATGTATAATCCGCACTATTGGCCGAACGTGCGTCGTAAACACTCTTATCAGATGATATATTGGGACCACGCGTATCTGTAGCATGTTCAACCAAATAAACTTCCTTAGGATTGTTCACAACTTTATACTGAACATTGCTAAGCGTTACATTGGGTGCCGCTACCACTTGTACACTCACCTCCGATATGAGGCGCATCAGCCTTATGGCACCCGACTGGAGCCCTACCTCTGAATGGTTGTCCGAGCCTTTGACCAAGCGTATCTTGGCATTGCCTTGCGTTACAGCATCGTTATCCCAACCTTTAACTGTAGGATGAGCCCCTTTCGAATCTGTCGTATAAAAACCCATCATCAAGGGCATTTTAGCATAGCCGTCACTCTCGTTCGGATTGGCGCGATTGGCCGATTCGGTATCTATCGATATCTTACAGAAGTCGTTCCACGTCTTAGCGCTCTCCAAAAGTGTTAACAAATCGGTAAGTTCGTCATTGCTACCTGCTACTTTGGCTTTAACACCGGAATGATTTACCACTCCTACTACGTATGCCTCGGGGTGCTGATCATAATAATAGATCTCTACATTCTCTACGGTGTAGGTGTTTGACGAACCATTGAATGTATATCTCGAGCCATCGGCTTTACGCGGAGTGCCATGCGACGATCCTATTAGCTCGCCTGTCTCTGTATCGTATAGGCCGAGCCAATATGTATCAAGCTTGAGAACAGCGTCGTCGGCAAAACTCACCTGACGGGATACGACTGTCGCTGAAGGTGCATTAAGTGGCACCGACAAGGTGCCATGAACCTTCTCGCCTAATGTCTCGGGGCCGAATTGGCTCAGATCATCGGCGCAACCTGCCATCATGCCCACTATCAAAATCAGTGATAATCGACACAGGGTTCTCTTTATAATGTTAGTTATATTCTTCATAATATCTCACCAAGCTATTGATAGCCATGTAGTGGGCGCAGTTGGCGCCACTACATGCCTATGTTTCGCTTAGTTATATTAACTTCAATAGCCAACTTTTTAATAGAAATTCCAATATGTGCCACGAATATCAGGCGCATTTACCTGGAAGTTGATGTTCGCACGATTGTTCAGGCTTCCGGTAACGGTAAATATATACTCGTGATTTCTCATAATTGGCCAGTGTTGAGATGCGATATTCCAGTCATATTCATATTTATCCCAACTTTCACGTCCGGTGAAATCAAAGCTACCCAAATTGGCGCGACCGCCTTCGGTGAAGTAGAGTCGATATGCCGAGTTATCATCGAAATTATCAACGAGGTTATCTTCATCGTTTTCCTTTTCGGGAAGACCGCCATTGAATCGCAATTCAATGTGAATAATCTTCGGTCGGTCGGCTATATTACCGGGATTATCGGCGTCGGTGATATTCTTCTCCGGCACATAGATTATATAGTGCCAGTAAGTAGGATCTTCAACTTCAGTTAGACGCACATAGTCAGAACGCGATATTCTCGTATGAAGTATTCGCGGGTATTCGGGCACTACCTGTCCGGTGTGTGCTCGTGTCTGCCCTACCTGATAGCTGTCGAAATAATCAACATATTCAGTGCCTCGGTTCCAATCCCAGCCCCACTGTTTTTCCCAGATTCCAAACGGCCACGCTGTCGTCTTGCGATACTCGTCAAGCTTCTGCTTATCGCTTTGGCCTTGGTTTGCATCTGTGCCTATATATATGGGGCCATACTGCATTATATTATCAATTTCGCCCTTGATACCGGGAGTGTTTTCGATAATATGCTGCTCGTTTAAGTTACCCGCCAATATATAGTTTTGGAGGCGTTTGATATCGGAAGAGCTTGATGAATTGAAGCCGTTCCAAATTATATCGGTTGGAGTAAAGAAGTCGACAGGTGTCATACGCGCCGAGCGGTTGGTCGAACGCAAGAACACATGCGCCGGTTTCTTCGGGAATTCCGACTTCAACAAGCGTACCTCTACGCGCGACAACGAGCGTAGCAACGAAATGTTACGGTAGCTATACCCCTGCTTCTGTGCGTTGTTGAACTGCGACAGATTGAACAGTACGCCGGGCTCCCAATATTCGCCTATCGGATCGAAATCCTGGATACCATACATAGGTATTGGATAGTCTTTCGAGGGCAAGATACCGCGACGGTCTACGTCGTATAGATGGCGCGACTCTATGTACTCTATTCCATAGATTGTTACCGACGGCACAGGTCTCATCGGTGCCGCATCTTCGCCTTCTACCGGGTCGGGCTCATAGTTAGGATCGACTACCATGTAGAGATATACATCTTTAGGCTCAAATGGAACGTCGCCGAATTGGCCGTCGTCGCCTACTGTGCACTCACTGCGATTCGACTTATTATCTTTCAAGTAACCGCTTGCATTGTTCTGTGGCGTATTATTAAGGCCTATGTGTACAAAAAGTTTGGCACCGCCTTGGGCTTCATAATTAACACGCACATATCCATCGGCGTAGGCCTTGAAATGGATATAGGGGTGTAGGGTCTCTCCGGGCATCATCGGCCCAAGATTCAACGGTTCACCGTTTGCATTGTCATCCCACGACAAGTTGGGATAAGTTATTATCATGCCATTGTATTTTGTCAATGCTTCAACGGAAGGCTCCATCCCCGGCACATCGTCGGCCGTAAACGTATATTTAGGCCAAACACCGTAAGACATCTCCAAATCTTGATAGTTAGGCATCTTCCAATATGCATTGGGCGGATAATCGGAAGCGGTACCTGTCTGGGATATCATTTCCTTTGCCAACGTTTCCTTTGCGCCTTGGTTGAGCTTGATCCATGCTGCCTTTTGCTCCGGACCGGCTTCAAACTCGAAGCGACTCTCGTCGTTGCCGCCAAAGTGCCATACATGCCACAACTTGTTATACTCTACCTTGAAGTGGTTGAGCTCACTTTTTTCGTATTTGGAGGCAGGATTTGTATAGGTATTCTTTTCTACCGAATAGCCATTACGTATGTCCTGCTCGGCAACCTTGATGCTGCTGTGATACGAGCTTACCCATTCGGTATACGGACCCATGTGAGGACCTGTCTCTGTGCGATATACCAAGTGATCGTAACCACGAACGCTTAGATTCTCGTACACATTATCGCGCTGTGCATGCGACAACAGCGAGATGTGGTCACCCTGAAGTCTGCCAAATTCATCAACAGTAAGATTTCCTTCGGCATCCAACGGCTCATTGAAGCGGAATTCGTCCCAGCCACTGAGGTCGCCGCCAAGATTGACATCCGAGTCAAAGGTCCAGTTGGCAAGTACGGCTATCTTAAACGGGTTTTCTTCAATATAGTGGATGAGATTCTCGTTGATTTCTTTCACCGGTATCTTGATAAACCACTGATTGTCGTTACCCAACGTGCTTTGTCCGATAGGTATTGCCGTCGGCTTGTTGATTTGGAACAAGAACGTACCATCGAGATTGAAGAACAATATGTAAAGATTTTCTGTATTCACATATTCTTCAATATCTTTAAGTCCATTGGAGCCGATATCGCCCAAGGCGCGGCTCCCGGTGAGTTGGCTTAGAGAGATTGTTACGCCCATTGCGTACTCATCTTCCGCCACCGCAAAGGCATTATCGCCTTCTCTGGGAACTTTTAGATTATCGTCGACGCAACCCGCGAACAAGCTACTCAACAGGAGGCCGCCCGCAAGCATCGACATATATTTTATTGACTTTATCATTGGATAATTCCTTTCTCTTTAATTATTGGATGTCCATGCTGTCGTCGATAACATGCCAGTCGTTGATGTTGATTTCAGCACCAAACCAGCCGTCTTCTTTATTGCTGTCAAGCCAGAGCATCAAGTTGTAATTGTCTTCGCGGTCGAGATATTCCTGGTCATCCATGCTCTTATAATTTGAGCTGCGGAGTTGCAGTGCCCACTTAACCAACGGTATCGAGAAGATTGTCTTACCGCTTTCGGTGTCAACTACACTGATTATCGGATTGTTATTTGCCATCAAGCGCGAGGTCGATAGCTCTACTTGCATAAAGTTACCCATCGTTGAGCCTGCGTCGGCACGTGATGAGGTCGTTTTACCAAGTACCGTACGATACGGACGATATTCTACCATCGTTGCATCGGGATGTATTTCATTGTCGTGTCTGAGGACATCGTTCTTATCTATAAGAGTTACAACGAAGCGATCTTTTGTGAATTCCAAGCCATCTTTATGCTGCAAGGTGATATTCACATTGTTGGTGTCTTTGGTCAGATATACTGTTTGTATCTGTTTCTTAGCTGTCTTCTCTACGTATGTTGCTTTTTGTGTCCTGCCATGGAACAATGCCGGTAGATTCTTATTCTGATATGCACTTGCATTAGTATCCGACGATACGGCCATCGTACAGATTACTTGAGTGTCGCGGTTTATCTGGGCATCGCTCGGCACTGTAAACAATCCACCATTGTTGGTCAAACCACACCATGCGATAAATTCATATTCGCCGGCCGGCAGATCGGTAAGTTCCATCAAGTATTCCGGATCTTTAAGTGCCACGCCATCTTCATGATACTTGGTGATGAATGTGCCTGAGGTATTGAATACATAGAGGTCTACCGAGTTAACACGCTGGCTGAAGCCGTCGGTAAACTGCATATTTCTTTCAAAGACAAACTTCACGTAATAGCCCTCAAGCTCCGGCTCTACCGGTTCGTCGGGAACTACTATCTTTTCAAAGACTGCTGTATACTTGGTCGTTACTCCGGCAGTCAAACCGCTCACAACTTTCATACCTTCGGTAAGGGAACCATCGTTAGTATCATCGTGCCATCTTACAAACTTGTATTCAGGATTGGTTTCGGTAGCGGTAAGTGTATATGTGCCATTTTCTTCGAGTTCGATACCCACATATATGCCTTCTTGTGTTTCAGCGCTATTTGTAAGATCGGCATCTTCGTGTACCTTGCTCGTACCGCCGCTGCCGGGGTTCGTTCTAACGTATATTTTTACCATACCAGGTTCCGGTTCGGGTTCTGGTGTTTCTATCTTTTCAAAGACTGCTGTATACTTGGTCGTTACTTCGGCCGTCAAACCGCTCACAACTTTCATACCTTCGGTAAGGTAACCATCGTTAGTATCATCGTGCCATCTTACAAACTTGTATTTAGGATTGGTTTCGGTAGCAGTAAGTGTATATGTGCCATTTTCTTCGAGTTCGACACCCACATATATGCCTTCTTGTGTTTCAGCGCTATTTGTAAGATCGGCATCTTCGTGTACCTTGCTCGTACCGCCGCTGCCGGGGTTCGTTCTAACATATATTTTTACCATACCGGGTTCCGGTTCGGGTTCCGGTGTTTCTATCTTTTCAAAGACTGCTGTGTATCTTGCTGTTGCTGCAGCCTTGATATTAGAAATAACCTTCACACCTTCGGTAAGATCACCGTCGTTGGTGTCGTCGTGCCATCTTACAAACTTGTAATCGGGATTGGTCTCCGATGCTGTAAGTGTATATGCTTCGTTTTCTTTTACGTCGATGCTAACATAGATACCTTCTTCGGTCTCTGCTGCGTTATTTTTGTTGGCAACCTCGGTTACGTTACTCGTACCACCGCTGCCGGGATTACTTCTTACATAGATTCTTACGAAGCCGGGCTCGGGTTCGGGTAGCGGATCTTCGATCTTTTCAAAGACTGCCGTATACTTGGCCGTTGCCTCTGCCTTGATATTAGAAATAACCTTCACACCCTCGGTAAGATCGCCGTCGTTGGTGTCGTCGTGCCATCTTACGAATTTGTAATCGGGATTGCTCTCGGTGGCCGTAAGTGTATACGTGCCGTTTTCTTCGATATCAATGCTCACATAGATACCCTCTTCGGTCTCTGCACTGTTCATTTTGTTATTAACTTCCTGAACCTTACTTGTGCCGCCACTGCCGGGATTAGTGCGTACATAAATGCGCACGTTGCCCGGTTTGAGGTCGGGTGCCGGCGCTTCCGGTTCCGGATCGCAATTTTCACCATAATCATAAATGATGTTATCGCATGAATTCAAGCCTGCCATGAGCGCCAACGCCATGAATAATTTGCTCACTTGGCCGAAAAATTTTCTTAAACTATATTTTTTCATCGTTTGCGTTCTATATCGTTAGTGTAATTCGTTTACATTTATTTCTACTGTGCGCCATGGTAAGATTTCTACTTCTACACCAAGGCTCTTATCATCCGGTTCCGGATTGGGAATAATTGGTTGGTCAGGATCGTCTACCGGTGTGCCCGGACGCTGTATTGAGTTGATTGTCAGTCGATACCATGTATTGCGAACTACGCCATAATCTCCCGTAACAACTGTGGTAACAGGATTCGACTCAAAGCTTTCACTTTCGAGATTGTGCCTGATTGGCAATGCATAATACATACGTCCTTCCTTGTAGTGCTTGGCAAGGTTGGTAAAGCGATAGATATAGCTCACAAGCTGAGCATCGGTGATTTCGCCTAAGGTGATCTCACCCGTATCCTTATTTATATACCGCGCTTTCAATGTAACGTCATCTTTCTTCTTCAACGACACCCAGCCGTCGCCGCCTTTGATAAAGGCAGGGCCAAACTCAAAATACTTATCGGCATTAACCGCTAATTCTTCGTGTGTAAGGGCGTTTCCTTCGCCGTCGGCCACAGGTGCTACGTCGTCGAGTACGTGCTCGTCACTGTTGATATATTCTACAAAACCACCATTTACTACATCGGCTATTTGATCGCCTTTCTTATTATAATAAATGTTGGTCATCAGAGTTGCGATTGCCTGTTCTTTTAAGGCTTTCTCACTCCAATACAAGCCATTTGAGAAATACTTATCGGCAACGCCCGATATAAAGCCCGTAGCATCGACATTTGTAAGATCTACATCCTTGTCGATTTCGTTGACTATAAACTGCGCTGTCAAAATGATATGTGTGCCACAACGCAACCACGGCTGGCTTGCTATATCTTGGTCGTTCATAACCGACACATCAAATGTATTCTCTAACGAATACTTATTCTCTGTCCTGTCGGTATATGCATTGTAAGGCTTGTAAATCAAAGTATAATCACCCTTCGCAAGGCCTTCCGTTGCGCTATAGTCCGCTGTATAGATATTATTGGTCGTAGCGGCCAAGACGCCTTCAACATCGAGTGCCTGACGATATTGGTCGGGATAGATACCGGTCGAATAATTCTCGTCAAGAGCCCAGTATGAGCGATATAACGTCGGTGAGTTCCATCCGATATAGAAGTTTTCTTTAAGATCCCATGGGAATGCTACGGGATTCTCTACAAGGGTTTTAACCAAGTAGGTGTTTTTCTCTAAGCCATTAATGCCCCAGTTCACCAAGTTTATCTTCCAATCCGACATAATGTCTTTTGCCAAGCCATCGGCGGGGGCATATTCCTGGCGGATTTTGAGCTTGTTGGGTCCATTAATGATAATGGCATCGGTTGTGTTGAAGCGACGGTTGCCATCTTTTATTATAAGGGTAAACTTCGACAACAAGCGCTCTACGTAGAAAGTTGTCAAGTTTTCTGGCATAACGGCCTCTTCTACTGTCTCATAGAATACCGGACCAGCAGGGTTTAGCGGTGTCAGAACGCTGATTGTATCAACCTCTTCTCCTCGGTATGCTGTCGACGACATCGTGAAATGACCGTCGTACATTGCCAACGACTCGGGGTTGTCGGTATCTACCTCATTGATATAGTTGAGCACCGTCTTTACAGCCGATGTGCCGGCTGCATAAAGATCGGTATCAAGAACGTCCATACGCTCCGGATCGGCATTGAGCACTACCAGCGCGTAGGCGGGAAGGCCTTCTACTTCTAAGGGCTTTTGTGCTACATAGATATTCGACTTCAGTCCCGTAATTTCCGGACGAGACAACTTGCCGCTACCATAGTAGGAATAGTCACTGTTGAAGAACAAAACTCTATTGCTTTCGGAATTATCGATAATAGCTCGCTCGTTGGCTGTCCCTTTGTTGAACCACTCAAAACGCTCGTAGTCATCATCGTATTCCTTATGGGTAGAACGGCTGCTCGCTTCTGCGTCTTCAAGCTGAAAGCCAAGATAGCCTGCCGTACCCGAAATACTTGTGTTGGGATCCGTCGTAGTCGGGTCGTCAAGGTCTTGGGTACAACTCCACAAGCCCAGCGACGACACCGCCAACAACGCTATCCATAAATTGTGTTTCATTAATTTATTTACCTCCATTAAATTAGAGTATTTTTTATTTAGAGTACTGCTTAGCTAATTTCAGCTTTTCTATTTCGCCGGCTGCCGACGGATGTCCTTTCGCTTCTGCCTGCTCCATATACCAGATAGCCTTGGCATATTCTTTCTGCAAGCCGCAGAGAACGCCGCGGGCATAGAGCGCGTCGGCACTGCTGCCGGCCTTCGACAGATAGCGATCGGCCTGATTGAGGTCGTCGCGTTGCATAGCGGCGGTAGCGGCATTGAGGATTGCTACTTCATCGCTGGGATACATCTTAACAGCTGTCTCCATTACCTCATTATATTCGGGAGTACCCGGCACGAGGGTGCCTGCAAGCATATACATTTCGTTGAGCGACAGCTTCGACGGATGTGTACGCATAAGTTCCGCAATTTCCGATATATCGTTGAAGCCTCGGATTGTATACTCTATGCGGTAGTCGGAGTGACGTAACGCCGGATATACTGTCTCGAGGAGGAATTTATACTGCTCGGGGTAGTCTTTTTCAAGTTTCGAGTTCTTGGGGTCGGGAGCCATATAAGAATCGATAATTGCTAAGATGCCTTCACGTCCGGGCATTGTCGAGTTAACAACATATTCACGCAACCCTTCCCAGTCTTCCGGTTCATACGATGTCTCGATGAAGCCGTAGGGGAACATATAAAGCTGCTGTACATAGTTGCGGAGAGCCTCCGTACGGCCTTTTGCCAATCGTATATTATTGTCATACGGGCCTTCGGGCGAAGCAAAACCTTTAATCGACAACGACTTAACTGTTATATCTTTATCGTTGCGCACCGAGTCGATAGTTGCTATAATCTTACCGAGCTCTATCGAGTTGCGACGATATTCAGGATAGATAGTGGTGAGGTTTACAGGGAAATCTACGTATGCACGGCCGGCAAGCTCGCGAGTCTTTACCTCTTCGGCTATGGCTGCTTGGAAGATGAGTTCCGGCTCATAGATAACCATACGATAGTTAGCGAGTTCTTCCGGCAAATAATCTACTGTGGCCTCACAACCCGCACAACCATAGTCGGTGCGTTGCAGTATAAGGGTCGAACCGTTCATCCAGCTATCATATTCTACTGTCTGTGAATATTTTACCACGCCTTGACGGTTGCCTGCGCGCATCGATATTTCATCGGCACCGCTGATGGGACGCATGCCGTTGCGTTCAAATTGATACCAACGTGTGCGGCCATATACGCCTACGCCCGGAAGACGAAGAGTGTCTTCCGCATTTACAATCATCGGGGTAAAAATGGCAGCTTGATTGCTCTTTACCTTTACATCGGTGAGGTCGATCTCCATTTTTGCAGTGATTTCGTCATAGTTGCGTGCCAACGTCGACTTTTTGCACACTACATTCATCGGGGCGCCCTCTTGCACTTGTTGCGCTACACATTGGAGCGATACACTAACTACAGCCGCCGCCAAAATTCCTTTTATTGTATTTATTCTTCTCATAGTGAATAGTCTTTTAGAATACATAAACCAAATTTAGGGCCGCCTTGGTCGGGCCATAGTAAGTATGTTTTTTGTCTGAGGCTATCTTGCTGGCACAATCCTGACAGTTGTAAACGTCATACCAGGTCTGGATGAAACCTACGCCGATTTCAGCCTCGAAATTCCAGTGGCGATTCAATACCCATGTATAGCCATATGCGATACCGGCGCCAACGCCCCATCCTTGTACGCGGTGGTCTTTCAGATACGAGAACGGTGAGTTCAAAAAGTCGTTAGCATGTTTCAAATGGCCCCAGTTGAACTGTCCGCCTATTGCATGCACTCCTAAGAAATGACCTGCAAAACGATCGCAGAACCAATAGCGTGCTTCCGGCTGTAGCATCCAGTGCTTCCACGTTTGCTCCGAGATCGTCCAGCCATTAAAGTTTCCGGATACATCTAACGACCACTTCGGGGCCAAGCCAAATTCAAGGCCCGCGTTTATCGTTGCTGTTGCATCATACAAGAGGTTGGTCTTCAAGCCTACCCCCTGAGCTTTTAAGCCCATGCCGACAACAGTCATCAAGACTGCCACCAGCGCAAATCTAAGTGATTTTGACATTGTTTGTTTATTTATTTTGTTTTTCAATTATTTCGAGTTATAAGGTTAACCGTATTGCTTTATAGATTATTTCATTCCCACATTTACGCTACTATTGTGCCTCTTAGTGTTTTTCATCTCATAGGTCAAGACACTCGTAACGCGCAAATTTACGACTTTTTTACCGCATACGCAAATTTTTCACACCTACACAATCAAAATAAATTATAGGGGGGGGGTAACACATTGATAACCTGCACATTATATTCTTCGTGCATTTTCTCAATTTCACTGGCAAAACATTAATCTTGCCAAACCTAAAAATTAGACCGCGCTTGCCGCCGAAGCATTGAAGCCACCAAATGCACGACTACATTTCAGGAGCATTTGAAAGCAGAAGAAAAGGAGTAGCCGGTGCCAAGCGAGCCGCCCGCCGAGCCAATAAACACCCAAACTTTACCAATTTATCAAAGATTGGAAAAGTTTTTTTTACAAAATCTTACAAAATTGACTCAACCCGTTATTGGTATCACGGCCCTCTCACATAACCCTTTCTTTTGGCGATTAAGAGATTTTTCAGTTAATAATTCCTTTTCCAATAATCCTAAGAAACGGGCCACCTATTCTTTATGAAATCGTGTTTTTTATATGAAATTACTTTCGCAGGCACACCTGCCACTGTTGCATTTTCGGGAACATCTTTTACCACCACAGCACCTGCCCCAATGCATGAATTGCTCCCAATCTTTACATCTTCAACTATGCTGACATTAGGACCGATATATACATCGTCGCCAATAATTGCCGGTGTTTTATGATTAGTGCCTATATTTAAGAATTGACTAAGATTTACATTGTTACCAATTACAGTATTTCCATTTATAACGATGCATATACCATGACCTAAATATAAGCCATACCCAATTTTACATTTGGAGGGAATCTGCAAACAATATTTTTTTGAAAGTCTACGATGCATAAACTTGGCCAAAATATACAATGGATTCTTTTTATGCGAAAGTCTTAGCCAAAATGAATAATTGAAAGGATAATTTCGCCCAAAAAGCAGATGAATCAAAATCTTATAGACGGGAATCTTTGTATCTCCACCCCTATAACGATAATAATCTGATCTAATTAAGTTTATAATTTCCTTCATGTGCAAATAAGTCCGTTATGGCGATTTGAAATCAATTGATTTAGATAAAATCCTCTTTCAATTATAATAATTGTAATTTTAACCTCCGGCCACTATATGGCCCCAATTGATAATATAAAATTATATAGTAACGCTCAATTAGGCAAATCGAGTAGGTTGGAAAACGAGGCAAGTTTTCTATTGGAGTTATACATTAGTTAACCGCAAAATTAATACAAATTTCTTATAGGAATTATTATTCGATATAAAAAATCCAGGTGCTTAGGAGTTTTAATTTTTTATTCGAGTCATCTTTATGGTTTCTAATATTTGGGAAAGGTGTTGTCCAGGATGCAGTTGAATCACTGTTTTCAGGAGAAGGGTTAATCTTCAATTTTATATGATTATCCTCCTTAGATGTTAATTCAATTGGGTGCCCCAAACTATGTACGTTCATTAGGATTAGGTCAACATGTAGGGATAAAATATGTGAAAATTCTTTTTTGTTTAATTTGGAAAGATTGTCACCTGAAGCATGTTCATAAAATAATTCAAACTTGTCATTAAGATATTGAGAAGACAAAGAGTTTTCAATTGCGGGGAGTAAAACTGAATTTGTATCTGCAGTAGCCATGTATTTAGAACGGAATCTCTTTGCAAATTTACCTCCTCGTTTATCTTGAAAAAAATTCTTGTCAAAAAAATCTATTATATTTTCTTCTTTCATTTGAAACGTTTCTTTTAATACAGCATGATATAATGAAATGAAGTACCCAATCTCATCATATAAATGATTCAATTCCATTTTTTTCATACTTTCACTTGAGGAATTTAATACTGTTTTAAAAGAAATTACGCTTTGATTAAATTCAGAAATAGCTAGTTTTAATTGATGTATGGGCTCATATTTTTGTGATGATGAAAAAAATAAGGATTCATGGATAGTTGATTCATCTAATAATGCGTGCTGCCAAAAATGATAAGAAGGTTTAGCTTTATATTCAGTGATATATAAGATATAATCAAAAGCAAATAAAATAGAATACGAATCAAAAAGTCCTCTCAGTGATTGAGCCAATAAAGATAGTTGAACTGATTTGTTAATAATAGGTAACGTATTTTTTTCTGTCTTCCGCTGAGATTTTAAAGTTTTAGTGGCTACAATCAGAGAAACAACAGCAATTTGGACTGAACAAAAGGATATCAACACAGCACTCCAATCCCATATGTTGAAGCCATATTGTTTACCAAAGTCAATTATTGTATCACCAAAAGATGTCGATAATAGCATTTTCAAAAAAACTAATGTCATTACTTGTTATTCTATTTCTTCGAGAGTCCAGCCGAAGATTTCGGCCACGTGTTTTTGGAAAGCCGCAGTTTTGTCAGTTGGACGCTGTTTTTTTCGCTCTTGGGGGTTGTCTCGTCAGCCCCCCGCCGCTAAAGCATCCCCTCACGAGAGGAGTTTGAGAGAGGAGATTCGTAACTCGAAGTTTTGCACTTCGGTTTTGAATCTACTAATTTGTAACCAAAACGTGACCAATTTTGGGTGGGAGTTGAAGATAAAAACAACCCAAATAATTGATTGTCAATTACTTGGGCTTTTTGTGGTGCCACCAGGAATCGAACCGGGGACACAAGGATTTTCAGTCCTTTGCTCTACCAACTGAGCTATGGCACCGCGCTATGTTGGCCTCAGCCGTTTTGCGTTGCAAAGTTACTCTCTTTTTTTTAATTGACAAAATTTTTTCACCACTTTTTCAGCAAACTCACTCCAAACGGCTATTATCCAAACACTTAAAGGCAGCTAAAAACATAGGCGCCTCAATATAAACATACCGAAGCGCCTTGATTTATCATCCTAATCGACAAGCGAGTGGACCCTCGACATCAAAAATCTGCCGGGTTGTCCTTGCTCTCAGGGTCAAAAATTGCGTTTAAGATGCGGGCCAATCGCAAACCGCCGCGAAGCAACTGCTGCTCTATCACCGGAGTCCACGCGGCTATTTGATCATACGACACCTTCATACCCTGCGGGAAATAATTATAGACGCGTATCGCTATAGTGTGCGTCTGCTGGGCCCAATCGTCAACATTACCCATGGCTTCCATCGCCTCATCTATCTCGCCGAGACGGTCTATTTGATTCTGCCATTCGGTATACGACCACGCGTGCCCCGAATTGAGTAGCGAGCCATCCCATATCGAATGAAGATTTGAATCGTGGTCGAAATATTTCAGCTTATGGTTATTTCCCCCACGGTCGCTCAATCGGCCCATGTGCATCGGCTGGTGCATATCGCCAACACAGTGTATAAGTATCTTCAGGGCAAGCTCTTTCTGTCCTTTGGTCGACTTGACATCTGAGAGAAGCGCTATCTGCTCTCGTATAGCTCTTACCACATCGCCTTCAGGGTTCAACGGCGCATCGGCATAGGCAACATCCTCATTTATATTTTTGTAGTGCCACGATTTGGTATATGCATACTCGGGCGTATGACTCGCATTATCGAGCCAGTTAGACCAATAGACTGCCGAGCGCCCATTGAAGATGGCTGCGACGGAGTCAGCTGCGGCTTGGGTGAGATGACATTCGGCTATATAAGCAACCACATCGTGCCCTTTCTGGCCCCACGCAAAAGTCGTTAAGGCCGTAGCGCCTGCTAATAGTAATAGTGCTAATTTCTTCATATCTTATAATATAAAAACAATGTGCTGCCACCACCCGCTTAGAGGCTGCAACAGCACACCGTATTCTACAAATTCAATGCGTTTTACGCTTCGCCTACAGGCTCTACGTTGATAAACTTGCGTCCGTTACGTCCTTCCGAGAAGCGTACTGTGCCACTCACGAGGGCATAAAGGGTGTGATCCTTTCCGATACCTACGTTTAGGCCCGGATGATGCACTGTGCCACGCTGACGTTTCAGAATGTTGCCTGCTTTAGCGAATTGTCCGCCATAAATCTTTACACCGAGTCGTTTGCTTTCTGACTCACGGCCGTTCTTAGAACTACCGACGCCTTTTTTATGTGCCATAGTCTGTTCTTAATTTTTTCTGGTAGTGAGACAATAATGTTAAGCTAAGATGTCTTTGATGACAACTTTGGTGAAGTATTGGCGATGTCCGTTTTTACGGCGATAGCCTTTACGACGTTTTTTCTTGAAAACGATAACTTTGTCGCCCTTTACAAGTGATTTCTCTACTTCGCAAACAACTTTAGCGCCTTCAACTACAGGGGCACCCACTTTTACTGTGCCATCGAGATCGGCAAGGAGAACGCGGTCAAATTCTACCGTTTCGCCTTCTTTCACATTTTCTCCAAGGTAGTGTACATAGAGAAATTTGTCTTTCTCTGCCTTAAACTGCTGTCCTTGGATTTCTACGATTACGTACATTAATTGTTTTATAATTAAAGTTAACCCGCTGAGGCGAAAGAGTTTACATACACACCCTTTGCTTTGTTGAGCCTATTGCGGAAAATCAGCCCACAAAAGTAGTAAAATATTGTTTTCTATGCAAATTTTATCACAAGTTTTTATTCCCATTCTATCGTTGCCGGCGGTTTTGACGAAATATCATAGCATACGCGATTGACGCCTCGCACCTTGTTGATGATTTCGTTCGACACTTTGGCAAGGAATTCGTATGGCAGATGGGCCCAATCGGCTGTCATGGCATCGGTCGACGTTACTGCCCGGAGGGCTACAGCGCGCTCGTATGTACGCTCATCACCCATCACGCCTACACTCTGCACCGGCAGCAGTATGGCGCCGGCCTGCCACACATCGTTATAAAGGCCACTGTCCCGCAACCCCTGGATAAAGATATGATCGGCCTCTTGCAGTATGCCAACCTTCTCTCTCGTAACTTCGCCAAGGATACGCACCGCAAGGCCCGGCCCCGGGAACGGATGACGGCTAATGAGGTGCTCGGGCATACCAAGAGCGCGACCAACGGCTCGAACCTCATCTTTAAACAAAAGACGGAGTGGCTCACACAAGCGAAGATTCATTCGCTCGGGAAGACCTCCCACATTGTGATGGCTCTTGATTACCGTGCCCGTAATCGACAGCGACTCAATGCAATCAGGATAGATGGTCCCCTGTGCGAGCCATCGTGCATCACTTATTTTCGAGGCCTCCTCATCGAACACCTCTATGAAGTCGGCTCCTATAATCTTACGTTTACGTTCCGGATCGGTTGCGCCCGAAAGGTCTGAAAAGAATTTTTCAGAGGCATCGACACCACGGACATTCAAGCCGAGGCACTCATAGTCGCGCAGCACTTCCGCAAACTCATTTTTACGCAGCATGCCATGGTCGACAAAGATACATGTCAGGTTCGACCCTATCGCCCGGTTGAGCAACACGGCAGCAACCGACGAGTCAACGCCGCCGCTAAGGCCCAAGATAACACGGTCGTCACCGAGCTTTGCCTTAAGCTCGGCTACGGTGCTTTCTATAAACGACTCGGCACTCCACGACCGTGACGCGCCGCACACGCCTACGGCAAAATTCTCAAGCAAGGCCATGCCGCACGTGCTGTGGAACACTTCCGGGTGAAACTGTACGCCCCACATCGTGTCCGACGCCGCAAAAGCCGCAAAACGCACTTCGGCCGTCGAGGCCACACAGCGATACGTCGACGGCAATTCCGTTATTGTGTCGCCATGACTCATCCACACCTGGGCTCCGACCTCAATTCCCTTGAATATCGGACAGCTTCCGTCGATATAGCTAAGATTGGCGCGTCCATATTCGCGCGACGGCGCAGGCTCTACCCTGCCGCCATTCTGATGCGACATCAACTGGGCGCCATAGCAAATACCTAACACCGGTACGGCTGCGGCTATCGTTTGGATATCTACCGTAAAGGCATCTTTGTCGTAGACCGACAACGGACTTCCCGAGAGTATCACTCCTATTATACCCTCCTCCTGCTCGCGACCGTAAGGATATTTATTATAAGGTACTATCTCACTATAGATATTGAGTTCGCGGATACGACGCCCTATCAACTGGGTCGTCTGAGAACCGAAATCAAGGATTAAAATTTTCTCCTGCATAATATAAATAAGGGGATAAATTACCATGCAAAGGTACAAATTTTTGCCGTAATACGATGCATTCTTTTAATGCGCTTCATCTTTATCAGCTATTTTTTGTAATTTTGCACCTCAAAACAATGAAACGATATCGACTTTTAGCCGCCTGCGCATTAGCCTTACTTTTTTCGGCGTTATTCACGCCGAAAACGGCTGCCTTTTCCCTAAAACTCGACTCTATCGCCGAGTGGGGTAAATTCCCGCGCTTTTGCGTCAACGCTTACCGTTGGGGCGATAAGTTTTTCAACGGCTACGACTCTACCTACGTCGCCGCGACCGGACACAAGTTCAGCGCGCGCGTAACCACCGAGAGTTGGCTCGACGGATACCACTTCGAGCTGCCCGGCAAGAAATACATCTTCATGGATAGCAAGCCTTCTACTTCAATTGGCCTGCACCTCAACTACCTCGCAGTATCGATTGGATACGACGTAAATGTCAACAAATTACTCACAGGTGTCGACCATTCGAGGCAACGACTGCGTGTGGGGTTCAACTGTATGCTTTTCGGGGCCGAAGCATATCTCATTCACAACAATCTCGGCAACACTATAAAATACTTCGGCTCAAGAGATGCCGAGGGTCGCGTTAACCTACCCTTTAACGGCATAAACAACACAACTTGGGGTATCGATGCATACTACTTCTTCACTCACAAACGATATTCCGAGTCGGCCGCTTTCAGCTTCGGCAGAATACAAAAACGCAGCCACGGTTCTTTCTACACCGGCATTTCTATATACGCGCAAAACCTCGACTTCGATTTCAGTGAGCTGCCCGTCGATTTGCGAAACCAACTGCCCGACTACTGGAACGACTACCGCTACACCGTCGATACTCAGAACTACGCTATTCGCGTAGGTTACGGATATAACTGGGTGTTCAAGCCAAATTGGGTCTTCGGTGTTAGCGAATCGCCTATCATAGGGCTAAGAAAAGGCGTCATTGCAGCTTGGAAAGAAAAGGTGTCGTTTTCTCTGTATAACCGTTTTAAGGCCTCTATCGTTTGGAACAAAGGCCACTGCTTCTTTGGTGCTATTGGCAAATTCGACGTCGCTATCATCAACGACAGGCAGACTATATACACAAGCGGCCTTATCAGCGGCGAACTCGTGTTCGGATACCGCTTCGACTTGTGGTAACCACCCGATACTTCAAACGGCTGAATAACACCCAGCTACACCTACAACTCTAAATCACATTTTCTCCCACGTTCAAAAAAAATTTGGAGCTTTTAGAAAAATATACTATCTTTGCACTCGCTAACGGCAAGATGGTTCCTTGGCCGAGTGGTTAGGCGCCGGTCTGCAAAACCGTTTACAGCAGTTCGATTCTGCTAGGAACCTCAAAAAAAAGATGTACAGTCACTACTGCACATCTTTTTTATTTATTGAATTTCAACTCACTATCTATTCAAATCTCCTTTACGGCCTCGAGACCAATGCTATCTGATTACTTCAGCATAGCCAATATATCCGCGCCTATTTTTTCGTTCAAATCCTTAGGATAGCGAATCTCGGCATAAACTTGCGCAAGCGTTTTCTTGTTGTTCTCGATAACAAAGCGCCGAGACTCTTCAAGAGCTTCTTTTTCGGCATAATAGCGGCTTATCTCTTCAGCCGTCGGCGTGTGATATTTCTCGCGACTGACTATGGCATCAAGTGGAAGACGGTCGGAGGGTCGCGACTCATTATCATCGGCAGGATAGCCCACAGCGACCGTAAACAAGGGTATAACACCTTGCGGCAGGCCTAAAAACTCGCTATAGCCTTTCAGATTATACATTACCGTGCCAAGATAGCAACAACCGATACCAGTCATTTCTGCCGCTGTTACAAATTGTTGCGCAAAAATCACGGCATCGATAATGGCAGTTATCTTCCCGCCCATATTATCTAACCCGCTCTCGGCTTCACCTTGCGCACACCATTGTCCAAAACGTGACACATCGGCACAGAATGTGAGCATCGCGTCGGCTTTTTTGGCAGCAGGCTGCCCTAAATGCAAAGCCGTAAGCTCGGATTTTCGCAATTCATCTCGCGTAACTATCACGCTATACAACTGCATATTACCCGTCGACGGCGCATGCGTGGCCGACTCTAACAACGCATCGAGAGTCGCGTCCGACACTCGCCGGGCGCTGCTGAAATTACGTACCGTAGCGCGACTATTGAAGAAATCGAGGCTCATCCTTTTTTACTTTTCAACAGGTATACGCTTCAGCGTTAGCAACTCCTTGTTATCTTTGCCGAGCAACAACACCGTGTCGTCGTTTTTACCTGATATCGCGGTAACAGTCTCTTCAAGGGCTACAAGCATACGACGCTCTTGATCTCCTTTGTGACAGGCCATCAACGTAACTATCATATTGCTGAAGTCGATAGCGTTTGAACGCATCGGATCGATATACAGCTGCCCGTTAAAGAAATTGCAACCGGTGTTTCCATGCACCTTAAGTTCGGCTATGTCAATAAAGATATTAGCTTGATCATCATCTATCTTATCGCCCTCTATTGAGGTTATCTGCCAATTACCATTAAGGAATTCCATATTATGTCTACGTAGCGTCGCCTTCGTCTTGCCCTTTTCATTTTTGAGATATAAATATGTATCTTGTCCTATACGTTGACAATCTACTACCACTGCCTCTCTAAAAATTGTAGCTACGAGCGGTGCATACTCTATTTCACCACAATACTTCATCGTAGAAAGAGGATTGTCGAACACCAATGTGCCGTCGGGACGGAGTACATAATCACCATTGAGTACATTGCAGCCGTCAAAGGCATAGAAGCGACCGGTATTGTCGAAATTTACATAGGGGCCGTTCTCTTCCTCTTCTATCACATATTCGCCAACCGATTCTATTATCCATTGGCCGCCACACAACTCTTCTGTCGTGGGTTTCTGATATAAAGCTTTGCGTTCCACCTCTTCTTTCTTTTTATTATCTTCTGTCGTTTTTTCTATCACTGGGGCGTTAACAACAACCTCAGGGGCTGGTTGCGGCTTAGGTTCGTTTTTGCCCAATATCTTTTCAACTACCGAACACGATGTTAGCGTCATGCTTGCCGCTGCAAGCGTCATTACGACTAAATTCAATTTCATATTTTTTTGTTTTATGGTTGCCATAATATTTCGTTTTCATGTTTCGAGCGTAAAATTACATATAATTATCGAAAAAACTGGCCTCTATTGCGTGTTTAGATTAAAAAAATTAACTTTGCAATAACGAAATCACTATTGTCATGCTTGATATCAGCGAAATATTCAATGCGGCGGCTGTGCTCAAAAACGTTGCGCGTAAAACCGCTATCATACCGGCCCCTAAGTTAAGGCCCGGAACCGAAATTTTCTTGAAAGCTGAAAACCTGCAACTAACCGGTTCTTTCAAGCTTAGAGGAGCATACTATAAAATATCGCAGCTCTCCGACGAGGAAAAAGCAAGAGGCGTTATCGCTTGTTCGGCCGGCAACCATGCGCAAGGTGTTGCTCTCGGCGCCACTCATAATGGTATAAAGGCCATTATATGCCTGCCGGCAGGTGCCCCAATTTCAAAGATTGAAGCAACAAAAGGATATGGCGCCGAAGTTTGCCTCGTACCGGGCGTTTACGACGACGCTTATGCCTATGCCATGGAACTCCAGAAAAAACACGGATACTGTTTCGTGCATCCCTTCGACGACCCAAAGGTTATTGCAGGACAAGGCACGATCGGGCTCGAAATTCTCGACCAAATGCCCGACGTCGATGCTATCATTGTACCTATCGGTGGGGGCGGTCTCATTTCAGGTGTGGCATTTGCTATCAAATCGCTTCGCCCCGACATTAAAGTATATGGCGTTCAGTCGTCAGGCGCGCCGTCAATGGCAGCCTCGCTTAAAGAAGGCAAGTTGTGCCACCTCAACGACGTATCCACCATTGCCGACGGTATTGCTGTCAAAGAACCCGGCATCAACACCTTCGATATGTGCAATCGATATGTCGACGAGGTCGTTACCGTAACCGACGACGAAATAGCAGCCGCTATTCTCGCTTTGATTGAACAACAAAAACTCGTGGCCGAAGGTGCCGGCGCCGTTGCTGTGGCGGCCGCAATGTTTGGCAAACTTCCGATAGATGGGAAGAAAACCGTATGCCTCGTATCAGGTGGCAATATCGACGTCAACACCCTTAGCCGTGTCATAACTCGCGGCTTAAGCAAAAGCGGTCGCAACTTCTCTTTCATCATCGACCTCGCCGATAAACCCGGACAGTTATCGGGCGTGTGCAGTGTCGTTGGTGAGCAAGGTGGTAACATCATTGCCGTTACCCACGAGCGCATAAACACCAGCACGGCAATAAATGGCTGCACAATTCGCCTCGAACTTGAGACACGCGACAAAGACCACATCGATTCTATTCGTATGGCTCTATTGGATAAAGGATATTCTGTATTGAACTAATAACACCATAATTATGAAAAAATTAGCACTCCTCGCCTTAGCCCCTTTCTTTGGCTATTCTATCGCTACGGCTTCTATACCGGCCGATGCCGATACCGCTTTCGTCTTCACCGACGTGATAACAATACCCACCACTTCGGTCAAAGACCAAAACAAATCAGGCACTTGCTGGGCTTTTGCCGGAACATCATATTTCGAAAACGAAATTATGCGCCTGGGTGGTGACTCGCTCGATATTTCCGAAATGTTTTTTGTACGTAAATGCTATGAAGAAAAGGCCGAGCGCTTTATCCGTCTTTATGGGCAGGCTAATTTCTCACCCGGCGGTGCTGCACCCGACGTGGCTCACGTATGGCAGCGATATGGTGCTATGCCCGAAGAGGCTTATCCGGGAATAAATTATGGCGAAGAAAAACACGTTCACGGAGAATTGCAAGCCGCATTGTCGGCTTATCTCAAAGCCGTTGTCAACAAACCTAATAAAAGATTGTCAACTTCTTGGAGAACAGTCGTTAACGACATTCTCGACGCGTATCTCGGTGAAGTGCCCGAAACCTTCCAATACAACGGTAAAACTTACACTCCGCGTAGCTTTGCCGATGCTCAACCGCTAAAAACGGAGAAATACGTGCCTATGTCGTCGTTCTCTCATCATCCCTATTACTCCACATTCCCCCTCGAAGTTCCCGACAACTGGTTGTGGGACCAATATTACAACCTGCCTCTCGATGAATTCAAAGCCGTAGTAGACAATTCACTCGAAAATGGTTTTACCGTATTGTGGGCTGCCGACATCAGCGAAGATAGCTTCAAGTGGGATAAGGGCGTGGCGCTTATGCCTTTAGGGAAAAACGAATCCGACCTCGAAGGAACAGAACTCGCCCGATGGGTAAACCTTTCTACTAAAGAGCGTGAAAACGAAAAAAACAACTTCAATGGCCCGGTCGACGAAATAAATGTCACTACCGAGATGAGACAAGACATGTTCGACCGCCAAGAAACTGTCGACGACCACCTTATGGAAATTGTTGGCACAGCTACCGACCAAACCGGGAAACGCTACTACAGAGTTAAAAATTCTTGGGATAGCACCCACATATACAAAGGCTATTTCTACGTCTCTGAGCAGTATTTCCTCGCTAAAACAGTGTCGATTATGGTTAATCGCGACAGCATACCCAAAACCATTGCCGCTAAATTGAATCTTAAATGAAAAATTATATAGTTAGCTTCACTCTAATTCTCTTTCTGTTGCCCTTGCTCTACTCTTGCAAGACAACAGAAGAGAATTATCGTGCGGCCTACGAAAAAACCGTCGCTAAAACCGACGACGACGCGCCTTTAGAATCTGCTATATATGGCACCGAAAGGAAGCTAATGGGTACATATCCCATTAAGACTCCCGATGGAACTGTCGATATCCATACGCAATTGGCGCGCCTAACCGACGGAACCGGCGACATTGATAATTACAACCAATTCAATGTTGTCGTCGGGCAATTCAAGCAGGTGTTTAATGCCAAATCACTATGCGACAGATACATAAAAGCCGGATATCCGGCTGCTTTTGTCGTTGAAACGGCTGAACCTTATTACTACATCGTTGCCGAGTCGTACGACGATGTTTTTGAAGCCGCCAAGGCCCTTAAAAAAATTAAGGAGGAGAGCCCCATGCCTATGAAAGAGCCTTGCCCATTCATCCTTGACACTACTTCGCGGAGACGCAGTTCCGTAAAATCGAAATAATAACCTATTTATGTTCAACTTTTTTAGCCGAAATAAAAACGAATCTCCGACCGAGCTTTGCTTCGACACCGACATTCACTGCCACATCATCCCCGGTGTTGATGATGGCTCGCGCAACGTCGAAACTTCGGTAACGCTAATCGAACAGATGCAACAGTGGGGCATCAAGCAAATTATCGCTTCTCCGCACGTTACTCAATACACTTTTGAAAACGACCTCTCTACTATTACTCCGGCTATTGAAAAACTAAAAGCTGAACTTGATGCGCGCGGGAATAGCTTAAAACTAAGCCACGCCGCCGAATACCGCATCGACGAACTGTTTATGCATCGTCTCGAAAAAGGCGATGTCATGCTTCTTCCTAACAATTACATCCTTATCGAAAACTCATTTATCCAAGAGCCTTGGAATATCGATCAACTCATTTTCGACCTGCAAGTGAAGGGCTTTCGCCCCATTTTGGCTCATCCCGAAAGGTATTCTTATTACTACACTCGCAAAAACAGGTACTCCGAGTTGCATAATGCCGGCTTGTTGTTCCAGATAAACCTTTTAAGCCTTGCTGGTGAATACGGTAAAGGCGAGAGGAAATTTGCCGAATATCTCATGGAGCAAGGTTTGGTCGATTTTATTGGCACCGACATCCACCGTCAAGCTCACATCGATACGATAAACAAATATCTAACAACTAAGCTTGCGCACTCCGATATGGATACTCTTTCCAAAACGGTTCTCAACAATCAAGCCTTCAGCTAAAACTTATTCCTCGATTTTATACCTAAAAATTATGCACGGTCAACATTGCGTTTTCCGTGCATAATCTTTATATGTATCTTCGGTTTATCGAAGCGCAACTTTGGCTGTTTTTCCGCCGAGAGTAACAATATACACTCCCGATGTCAGATTACCCACAATCGTATCTCCATAAATCGTAGGCACGGCGCGTACAAGGCTACCTGCTATGGTGTAAATTTGCGCAGCACCCTTCGTACCATCTGAGCTTATAATTATATTGCCATTCTTAACCGAAACTTTCACATCATCGTTAGATGATACATTTTCAACGCCCGATAAGTCGGTAATATTCGTAAAGAGGTCAAGATTGGGGAATACTTCGTTTTGCATTAAGCCCACAAGATGAATGTATGGGCGAGAGAATGTTACTACACCCTCTTCTATCACATATTCGTCGTCTTCGTATAAATCTTCGCCAATCCAATTGCCTTCTTCATCTTGTGATGGTTCATCTATAAACCACGTAAACTGCGTGGCGGTATCACCTACTCGCGCTTGCGAGCTCAAATCTATCGTAAGACCTTCGGCTACTACATCAAGTCGTGCCTGATTGCTATACTCGTAGAGCATCAACGATTTTGTTGGCATCGGAAGCGTCGCAAATGTAAAGCAGTTGGCATCGATAAAGAGTACTCGCAACGAATTAAGCCCTCTTATATCGATGGCGCTCAACTGATTGCCGCTAAAAAACGCTTGATAAACGGCCGGGGCGCCTTCAAGATTTACTCCTGTCAAATTGTTCTGCGACAAGTCAATGTGCCCAAGCAACGGATTTTCTATTATCACTTCTGAGAGATTGTTTGCCGCGAGGGAGACAACCTCAAGGTTCTTTAGCGGCGACAAATCGAACGTGCCCGAAAATTTATTATTGGGAAGAGACAACGACCTAAGCTTCGGATATTTAGACAAATCTATCGATGTCAACTTATTGCCGTCGAGAATGAGTTCTTCAAGAGCCGGAGTCGCGGGTAGAGTTATTGCATTGAGGCCGGCATAGCGTAGTGTCAAAGTACTCAAACTGGTTAGTTTCGACACATCTATATCCGACATCGACGCCCCCGATATGCTGAATATTGATAGCGGAGCGGCATCGTCATAGCTGTAGACTTTGACATTAGAGCCCTTCGTAGTTGTCGCTGTGAACAAACGATAAGTCGTATCAAGGTCGTATGCCTCAAGCTCTATTCCATCGCCTTTCCAGTCGAAATATATCGTAGTATTCGGAAGGGTGGATGCAAGCGACACCATCACCGATTCGCCGCCGACAGGGGTAGTAAACGATGCTATCACATTCTGCGGCATAGCGGCTACTTCAAGTTCTGTCGTTTTTAACGCTCCCCCACCGGCTGCCGAGAATTGTGGATATGCCGAATGAGTGAGCTCACAATAAACCTTCCCGAGATCAGTGTTTAGAAATCGCGTTTTACCGCCTTCGATTGTATAATCGGTGCCTTCGCTTATTTCCGTACCATCTGACTTAAACCAGGCATATTGCGTTGTCGCGCCATCTATAACGAGATATTGCGACGACAAATCGGCTCCGGGAGCCTTAACGGGTATTCCAACCTTGGCCTGCGGCGCATATATATATTCTCCGACAATAGTAGATGGTGCCGGCAGGTTGGCAAGCGTCATGGCGTTGCCTCCTATATATAAGTTTTCAAGTACCGATTCTTCAGGAAGTGTGAGGTCTGATATCTTGTTCGACGTCAAATCTATACTTCTTAATGACTCGCAGGAGGTCAAATCAACTTCGATAAGCTTATTCTTTGAGATATTGATTGTTTCGGCCTGTAGCGCCGTTTCAAAGTTGAAATCCTCAAGATTATTCTTTGAAATATCAATATTTTTCAATGCATATAAGCCGTCGTGCTCGAAATAGCTTATTCCATTATTGGGAACTTGTAAATCGGTCAACTCATTCTTTATATATAAGCCGTTTTTACCAACCAACGAGAATACGTTGAAGTTATTTCCTGTAAGATAAAGTTGCTGCAGGCAACGAAGCGTCGACAAGTCGATTGTATTGAGCTTTGTTCCCGTCAACGACAATTCGCGAAGCACCGGTGCCGATGATAAATCCAAATAGTTCAAGCCTACATTTTCTATAGCAAATGCACTAAGGTCTACTCCCTCCGGTACATATACCTCAACATATCCATCTCCTTTGCGGATGCCCTTGACTTCACAACCGGTGGCAAGCGACGACCCCGTGGCTTCATACTCTTCGAGAACGCCATCGCCGAAATCGACGGTAAATGTTTTTGGCGCATCAAGCGTAGCTCCGGCTACTCCAATAGTAAATACTAACGGAGCGCCCGTATTTACTGCCGGCGAAAAAACTAAGGTCTTGATATCCTTACCAAAGTCGGCTTCCGACTTTACAACAAAGTTGCTACTATATATCGGATATTCAGCAAACATTGAATTGTCAAAAACAACATACACGCTATCAGGCATCAACGACTTAAACGTCAATTTGCCGGATTCGAAGCTGTATGCACTCGCCGACACCGGCTGTGGCTCGTCCAAGCCGCTATCGTCGCGGTAATAAAGGGTGGCGACGGTCTCCGTTCCTTCTCGCAACATCGTATTGGAGAAATCAAGTTCTTCTCCTACTTTATACGAGCGAGCCATAGCTATTTCTCGTTGGTCGTATAGGAAATTCCCCCACGTTCCGGGATTCTCCGGCATCGTTGCAAACGATAGATTATTTCTGCGGATATTTACATTGTAAAGATTGGTATTCTTCGACAAATCAAGCTCTGTAAGTTTGTTATAAGGCAAGGACAAATCGAATAATTTCGGGTTTTTCGACAAATCAATGCTCGTCAAATCGTTATAGCCCGCAAAAAGATAAAACAATTCAGGGTTTTTGCTCACATCTAAGCTCTTAAGTTTATATTCGCCGTAGGTTGAGCCCGAATGATCGGCATATAACTGTGACAGCAACGGATTATGACTGAGGTCGATATCCGTAATTTTTGTATCTGATATATTGAGTATCTGCAGCTTGGGGTTTTTCGTTACATCAAGTGTGCTTACCGGAGTAACATCTATCGACAGCTGAACCAATTCGGGGCACCCCGTAGGGTCGATTGTCGTCAAACTGCCGGCAGCATAGGCATCGAACGAGGTCATTGCAGGATAGTCCGACAGATTAAACGTCGGGTCTATATAGTCTGTCATTCCAATCTGCAATAGAACCAATTCGGGTTTATTTTTACCTATCACAAGAGGCGTTTTCTCAGTATAAGGATTGTCGGCTAAATAGGCAAACTGAAGTTTGCTAAACGGTGTAAGGTCCAGCCCCTCAAGTTCGTTGTGTTCCAGATTAAGTATAGCAAGATTGGACAATCTCGATATGTCGATATTCCTTATATAGCAACCACTGGCATTGACATAATCGATTAGAGACGCGTCGCCATATATTTTAACATCGCCGGCTCCACTCACGGCACATGTAATATAAGTGCCACTTACAGCGCCATTGACTGCGTCAAATGTCGACTTCTCAAGTTCATACTCTACCGGGCCATACCCGCAATCAACGTCGATATACCCTTCTGAGATTCCGCCTACTACAATCGTAAAGGTATTAGTTGACCCATAAGTATCATATATCGATGTATGAAACGATATTATCGGCTCCTCGGCAGCTGCTGCCGCAACTGTGGGTATCGTGCTCACGACAAGCGCCGCTACCACAACGCTCCTTAATATATTTTTTACAACCATTACTGTTAATTTCTTAATATGCTGATATTTATTTTACTATAAGTTTTGTCGCTATTCCGTTTACATTAACAATGTAAACTCCTGTTGCAACATTTCCAAGGTCGATTGTAAGTTCGTCTGCCTCACTCTTCGACGCCAGCACCACCCTACCCGACATATCGCATACGCTTACATCAAGTGCAGCTGCGCCGCCATCAACTACCTGGAAGCAACGGTTCCCAAGTGCGCTTATAATAGGACTTCGTCTATCGGCCGCAACATTGCTCAAGCCACTGTTGCGCAACACTTCTTTTAATCCGGCATAGGCATTAAATTTGCCGGCGCCCCATTGTACTGAATTTCCTGTCGTTAATACATCATCATCGACGGTCGACGTTCGTTGGATTATATCAATAACATCTTCAGATGTTAGTGTAGGATCGGCCTCAAGCCACAGCGCTATCGCTCCGGCCACAAAGGGAGACGACATTGAGGTGCCTACCGATTGTTGCCAATAGTCGGTACGACCGTTGTTGTCGGCCGACGCTTGCAGATAAGCATTTGTGATATAATTACTTGGATATGACACATAAGGTGTACTTGTCGATGAGATTATTGTCGCACCGGGCGCACACACATGGGGCAACGCTCGGCCATCGGCAAGGGTGCCATAACCTGAGAATTCGCTTATCGTACCTTCTTCGAAGTACCCTTCATAGCTATATGCATTATTATCAAGTGAATACCACGAATCGCGGGTATCATATGACCCGACGGCAACACAGCCTCGCGATGTCGCAACGTCGCTTATAGTACCATCGCAGCTTCCTGCGGTCCATCCCGCAATACCCTCATCGGTAAAATAGGTAAAATAACCCTCACAATATATATCTATGCGTTGGCCAGGCTTTCCCGTAACCAATAAGCCGAGCAGATATGTCCCGTCGGAGTTATTTTCTTGGTTATCAATCGTAAAATAATCGGCAAGGGCGTAAAAGCGTCCGGTTTCTTCGTGTATCATCGAGCCTAAGCCGAAATAGCCGTCAAAGGCTTTGGCAAACTGTGGGGCAACAACGCCAGAGCCGTAGTCACTACTGCTTACATAATAGCTGGGCACACCGCCCGTATTCCCGCTTATAGGCATACGGAACGATACTCTATCGCGCGTTTTGCTGTAGACCAACCCTTGTACGTCAAATTCTGTGTCATCATTAGAATATATCTGCACCTGGTCGTAGCGTACATTCCCTTCCGTCGGACCATAATAATATGGAAAGATAAAGGTTTGCAACTCTGTATCGCCCTCGCTGAATGTCTTGCTTATATGCAACGGCAAATCGCCGTAATTACCAGCCGACACACATATTATCGCCTCTTCCGACGCCAACTCAAGATACTGCGAGAACATACTGTTGCCATCGTGGGGCCCCAACGCGCTTCCTAACGACAGATTGATTACTGCCGGCTTTTGCTCATTGTAGGCATAGTCTAATATCCCCTCTACACCATAGGCCACAAACGCATCTTGTGTCCGTCCACACGATGCAGCGATATCGGCTTCGTAGGCAACGCCGTAATATGGGTTCTCTTCCGTAACGCCTCGCAGCTGGCCGAGGACGCCCTGTGGCTTTACCAATCTGACGTCACCGCGATAGCTCCCAGCCATTATTCCGAGTGTGTGGGTGCCATGATATGTTGTAGCATCGTCGGTGCTGAATTGTGGCAACTGCTCCGGTGTGTATGTCGAGGTCAGTATCGTGGTGCCGGCATCGTTAGGCCTACGATAGGCAAAACTCTTAATTCGCGGATTACCGGATGCATCTTTGAAATTGACATGATTAGGATCAAGCCCGGCATCAACGATTCCGCATACGACTCCTTTTCCCGTATACGACTGCGGCAGGTCGAGCCCGGAATGTATTTTATCAACACCGCTAACCGACCGTGCTATATCAAGTTGCGGTTGAACATCTCGCGACAACTGCATCTGTACTACTCCGGCAGTACCACTTATCGCCTCTGCTTTTTCGGTCGGGAAAGAGGCTATTAATATATTACCTCTACGGCTATACACCTCCACGCCCTGCTCTATAAGAGAGTCGACTGTCGCGCCGTCTGATAGTTTGATAAAGCCCAAACTCATTCCTTGCGACACTTTCGACGATGGGCGACGTGCTTGTACCGACTTATTAGCCGCTCCTTTACAATTAATGCCTTCATGCATTCGATGTAAAGCCATACGGCTCTCTAAGTCAAGGGTATTCTGCGCCTGCGCTATTGTTGCTGCGGCTAATGCCAATATCAATAATTTTTGTCTCATTTTCAAATATGTTTTCCTTTCTGTGTTATGCCTGTTGCATTCCGTGGCATGCCTGTTTAGTTATCTTCATTATTCATATCCAAGCACTGTCTTTAATGCTTTTAGATGCTGCAAAGTTATAAAATTTTCATCAAATTTTATTTTCATCTGCCTACATTTGTTTGGTAAGACTCAACAAAAACATTACCTTTGCAAGATAAAACCTACACAATGAATAACATCTACAGAAACATATTATCCGCCGTTTTCATCTTGTCGTGCTTTTTTGCGGCTGCAGCGCTCGACTTGCCCGTCAAAACTGTAAACGGCAAGCAATATTTCTACCACAAAGTAAAAAAAGGAGAATCGCTATACGGCATTTCTAAAAGCCTCGGTATCTCTATCGAGGATATTACAATCAACAACCCCTCGGCTGCTAATGGCATCAAAAAAGGCGATTTATTAGTTTTTCCTTTTGAGGATTATGCACAACCCGATGTCGACGACGTCGCTGTGCAAGAAGACGATATCGCCTTTGAAGCTTCCGATAGCGCTGCCGCCGATTTCAACCCTAAAAAACCGGCAATAGCTGTATTAATGCCCTTTGGATTAGACAAAGCCGAACAAAACCGCCAAAACCAACTCGCAATAGACTTCTACAAAGGCATGATGATTGCGGCAAACGAAGCCCGAAATCTATCTTGCAATATTGAAATTGTAGCGCGCGACATCGATGCTTTGAGTACCGACGCTATTAGATATATCATGCTGAACGACTCTGCCGTCGCTAATGCCTCAGTTATTATTGCACCCGACGACGACTCGGCTATTAAAACTATAGCCCAAGCGGCAAAAGAGAACGCTTCTTTCGTTTTCAACACCCTTAATACTCGCGATGCTTCTTTTGAAGACAACGCCTATGTTTTTCAGGCTAATATACAGCCTCGCCGTATGTATGAACTCGCAGTCGATGCTTTATTAGCTAAATATTCCGATTTCCACCCTGTGATTTTGCGTAGCGACGACGGTAAAAACGAAAAAGAATCTTTCATCGAATATCTTTCCGAAAGATATGCGCAGTTAGGCATCGAACCGACTATTATCAAATACCATGCTCACCTGCTAATGTCCGACCTCGAGAAACTGCAAAACACTGAAAACGGGAAATTTGTAGTAATTCCATCTTCGGGATCTTTGGCCGAATTTAACAAATTTGCTTACACCTTCAAGTCGTTTCGAGATAAACAGAAAGCACTTGCGTTAGAGCCCGATAGCTATGAAACTCCGGTAGAAATTGAAATTTTTGGATATCCCGACTGGACGGCTTTCCGGGGCGACGCGCTCGACACACTACACCGCATCGGTGCCACTGTATACTCTCGCTTTCTCGACGATAGCGAGGCAAGCGACACAAAAGCTTTTGTCGCAGAGTTCAAAAAATGGTATGGTGCTTCTTATATCGAAAGCATTCCGGCATACGGCCCGCTGGGATATGACACCGCGTCTTTCCTATTGAAAGCTATCAGTGACAACGACGGCGTTTTCGACCCCGATTTATTAGACTCGTTCTCGGGGGTACAATCCGCTTTCAACTTCGTCAAAGCCGCGAATGGTTTTGTCAACGATTCTGTATATATTATCGACTACTTACCGGGAAATAGCATTTCTGCTCGAATACAATGAAAAGGTCGTTTATTTTTGCTCTCTTTTTTGCCTTTGCCGCGCTGTCGATGGTGGCTGAGACTCATTACAAACCCAGAATTTCTATCGGCGGTCGCGCCGGCGCTACAATGGCAAAAATGTCGTTTACTCCGGCTGTTAAGCAGACGTGGACTCCTGGCACTACCGGTGCTATCTCTTTTAGATATTCCGAAGAAAAATTATTTGGTCTAATTGCAGAAATTGGTTGGGTACAAAGAGGTTGGAAAGAAGATTTCGAGCAGTTGCCACTTAACTATAGCCGCTCCCTGACATACGTCAACTTGCCAATCCTTACTCACATATATTTCGGCAGTCGTCGCTTCAAGGCTTTTATCAACCTCGGCCCGCAACTTTCTTATTTGATAGGCGAGTCTAAGAGCTCTAATTTCGACTATAACAACCCGACTTCAAATCCCGACTTCCCAACGCGAAATAGAATGACAGAGCAATTGAGCGCCGATATTGCCAACAAAGTCGACTATGGCATCTGCGCTTCTGCCGGCGGTGAGTTCTTTATACAGCCTCGACAATCAATATTGCTCGAAGCGCGTTTCTATTTTGGTCTGGGAAATATTTTCCACGCTACTAAAGCCGACACTTTCAGCGCTTCGCGTTCTTTGTCGCTTGAGTTTACGCTCGGATATAACTTCCGCATAAAATAACATCCTCCTCGATATGGCTAAAGCGAAACAAAAAACAATGTGGTTCTGCACCTCCTGCGGGGCCGACTCGCCAAAATGGACGGGACGATGTCCTGCCTGTGGGGAGTGGAACACTATGGTTGAAGAAAAAGTTAGCACGTCATCGGCTTCGTCTGCCTTACCATTGTCGGCGAGGAGCTTGGCTACACCAAAGCCCGTCAACCAAATTGAAGCTGTCGACGAACCGCGATATCGTATGCCGGGGCAGGAGCTAAACCGTGTCCTCGGTGGAGGGCTCGTAAAAGGTTCTATCGTGCTTATTGGCGGAGAGCCGGGTATCGGCAAATCAACTCTGGTGCTACAGAGCCTGTTGGCAATTCACACCTTGCGCATACTATATGTTTCAGGCGAAGAGAGTGCTTCGCAATTGAAATTACGTGCCGACCGTATCGGGCGCGGCAGCGACAATCTTTTTATCGTATGTGAAACTTCGCTCGAAAATATTTTCAACCATATCGAAGACGTGCAACCCGACATCCTGGTGGTCGACTCTATTCAGACTATTGCAACCGACACCCTCGATTCCTCTGCCGGTAGTGTGAGCCAGGTCAGAGAATGCGCTGCTTCTCTTCTTAAATACGCCAAAGAAAGCGGCGTGCCCGTTTTGCTTATAGGACACATCAACAAAGAGGGCTCTATCGCCGGGCCTAAAGTTCTTGAGCACATCGTCGACGCGGTGTTGCAATTCGAAGGCGACAGCCAATATATGTATCGTTTGCTAAGAGCTATCAAAAATCGTTTTGGGAGCACTTCCGAAATTGGCATTTATGAAATGGGGCGGCGTGGCCTACGCGAAGTCTCAAATCCTTCCGAAATGCTGCTTTCGCATCACGATGAAGATCTTTCGGGCGTCGCCACCGGAGTTACCGTCGAAGGTATTCGGCCTTTCTTAATCGAGGTCCAGGCTTTGGTCAGCACCGCTGCTTATGGCACACCTCAGCGCTCCGTCACCGGTTTTGACGCTAAACGAATGAATATGTTACTTGCTGTTCTCGAAAAACGTGTGGGCTTCAAGCTCGGCGCAAAAGACGTCTTCCTAAATATTGCCGGAGGCCTCAAAGTAAACGACCCGGCGCTCGACCTCGGCGTTATTTCGGCTATCCTATCAAGCAATGTCGACATCCCTATCCCCCGCGGTTGGTGTATGACTGGCGAAGTAGGGCTCTCCGGCGAAATACGCCCCGTAACGCGCATTGAGCAGCGCATTACCGAAGCTGAAAAATTGGGTATGACCGACATCATCATCCCAGCCGGAAACATCAAAGGTTTCGATACTTCGGCTTTGTCTATTAGGCTACATGAGGTCGCTAAGGTCGCGGATGCTTTCCGCGAGCTCTTCGGCTAACAAAATAATCGGTTATTTTCTTATCAAGTCGCGATAATATCTCTCGTATGCCTCCACGGTGTGGCATATATCAAAGCGCTTGACATATCCGGTAGCTTCGGTGGCCCTATTTTCTGCTTTATCCCAATCGTTTTTTAAGGTCATGATAGCCGTGGCTAATGCCGCTACATCGCCGCTGGGTACTCCTATACACAAGCGACCCGAATCAGCCACCTCATAAGGTCCATCGCCCTCACTTACAACGAGTGGTAATCCGGCGGCCATCCCTTCGGCTATAGTGAGGCCAAACCCTTCATAACGAGAGGGATGGCACATCACATCAAAATCTTTAAGATGCCCATACACATAATCCCTATCGCGCTCGCCCTCAAAGTGTATTCTATCTGCAACACCCTCTTCTTGCGCCATATTTTTCAGGTAGTCGATATCGTTACCGCCGCCTATAAAACTCACCTCGACTTTGTCATAACCGCTGCGAGCAAGGGTCCCGACGGCCTTTATGAGAACATCCTGTCCCTTTTTCTTATAGTCTAAACGTGCTACCTGCACTATGCGCATCACGGTAGGAGTAACAGGCTCCCTGCGCGCGATATCGGTCGTACGTATTCCATTAAAAACAGTCCTGATTTTTGCGTTTGGCACGCGCCGCTTCACATCTTCACGCACTGCATCGGTTATCGCTGCCATATTTGTCCTTGAAGCGTAATGCATCGGGGTATCAATGTCGTGAACCGTAAATAAAAGTCGATTGCGCCTAACTTGAATCAGTCGACACAACTTATGATTGTGAATATGCACTATATCGTAACCTTGTCGCAAGATCATAAGGTTAAGCTTGGCCATGAGTAATAGCGGCCGATCTCCTTGTCGACGACGCATCGCTATTATTTTCACGCACGGATTAATTTTTGCCACAAGCGCATCATCAATTATATCATTGATAATCAATACACTCACATCATGCCCGGCGGCAACTTGACCATTAACTATATCAACGAGCATTGTTTCAAGGCCGCCTATTGTCATCGAATATACGCAGTGCAGTATTTTAAGTTTTACTTGCATAGCCTATTGTTTTCTGCAAACATAATAAAAAAAGACCGAACGACCAAAACACTATCTTCACTTCCATTCCTCTTCCATCACTCTTCCATCGCTCATCATGGGCTTTTCCATACCTCTTTCATCGCCTGTTCCCACGAATTATTCCTATTTCTTTCCAATTTCTCTTACAACGACGATTTCTTCGATAGATTCCTTCAATTATTTTTTGCCAAAACAACAAAATTATTGTATTTTTGGGCATGTAAAATTACAAAATAATAGCAATGACTACGTTTACTCCAGCCGACCTTGAGCAACTGCGTTCGCAGGGCCTTACTCCCGATATCGTCAACAAACAGCTTGAGCGTTTTCGCTCCGGCTTCCCCTATCTTCGTATCGAATCTCCATCTTCTCCCGAGCATGGGCTTTTAGTTTTAGACAAAGCCTCTATCGATTTAGCCTTGGAGCGATGGAACTCATTCCTCAATGATGGTGGCGACGTGCTAAAGTTCGTCCCCGCTTCGGGCGCGGCATCGCGTATGTTCAAAGCATTGTTTGCTTTTGTCAACGGAAACGACGACTACCCGGCTATTGGTAGCCCCGTTGAGCAACTAATCAACAATATCTCCGATTTTGCCTTTTATGGCGAACTTCAGCTCGCCGTAAAACAAATGTATGGCAACGACACTACTATAGAAAAACTTATTGTCGATAAACGATATAAAGACCTGGTTGGTGCCATTATATTGCCCGATGGGCTAAACTACGGTCAATTGCCTAAAGCCCTGCTGTCATTCCACCGCTACGACGATGGATCGGTTAGAACGGCACTCGAAGAACAACTCGCCGAAGGAGCGCAGACTGCCACTTCCAATGACGGAAAGGTGCGTTTACACTTCACCGTTTCGTCTAATCACCGCCTCCTTTTCAAAGAAAAACTGAAACATGCGGTGCCGGCTATGGAAAAATTGTTTGGCGTAAAATATGAAGTATCGTTATCCGAGCAAAAACCGTCGACCGATACTATTGCCGTCACTCCCGATAATCAACTTTTCCGTGACGACAACGGCAATCTCGTTTTCCGACCTGGTGGTCATGGCGCTCTAATTGAAAATCTTAACGACATTGACGCTTCTGTCGTCTTCATTAAAAACATCGACAACGTCGTTGCCGATAAGCATCGAGCTTCTACTATCGAATACAAAAAAATCATAGGCGGCCTACTCATTGAGATTCACGATTCAATCGTTGACATCTTAGAAAAGCTCGAAAACCCAACCGAAGAAATTGTGGCCGAAGGTATTAGATTCTGCCAAAACTGCCTCTCTTACTTCTCTAAAGACCAATCGACCGACGTCCCATTTGAAAAACGTCTTGCAGCGCTGAAAGATGCCCTTAATCGTCCGCTCAGAGTTTGCGGCATGGTTCGCAATGAGGGAGAACCGGGTGGCGGTCCATACAATGCCATGTCGTCGGATTGTAACTCTATCGCTCCTCAGATTCTTGAATCTACGCAGATTGATGTCTCTAAGCCCGAAAACATCGAAATGATGAAATCGGCTGCCTACTTCAATCCCGTCGACCTCGTTTGTTTCCTCAAACGACCGGACGGTAGCCGGTTTAACCTTCCCGACTATGTCGACCACGCTACAGGTTTTATATCCGAAAAATCCGCCGGTGGGCGCGATCTTCGTGCTCTCGAGCTCCCAGGACTCTGGAACGGGGCGATGAGCAATTGGAACACTGTTTTTGTCGAAGTGCCGGCGGCGACTTTTAACCCGGTGAAAACAGTTAACGACCTTCTTCGTAAAGCCCATCAATAACACCAACACGTATGGATAATAAAGGCAAAATAATAGTGGTGGCGGCCCCTTCTGGTTGCGGCAAATCTACTATAATTAATGCTTTGCTCAACGACAAGAATTGTAACCTAAATCTTGGCTTTGCCGTCTCTGCTACTACTCGCCTGCCACGCGAGGGCGAAAAAGAGGGCGTTAACTACTACTTCATGAGCGAAGAGGCTTTCCGTAAAGCTATCGCCGACAACCTTTTCGTCGAATACGAAGAAGTGTATCCCGGTCGTTTCTACGGCACCTTGCGTAGCGAAATAGAGCGTATCACCGATAATGGCCTGAACATTATCCTCGACATCGACGTTAATGGCGCGCTCGGCGTAAAAAATATTTACGGCAAACAAGCTCTAACTATATTTATAAATCCCCCAAGCATCGATGCCCTGCGACAAAGACTCGAAAATCGTGGCACTGAAGCTGCCGACGTGATTGATGTGCGCATAAGTCGCGCTAAATACGAGATTTCAAGAGCGCCAGAGTTTGACAAAATTATAGTGAACGACAATCTCGACAAGGCTATTAACGACACTCGCAGCGCCATGCTGGAATTTATCAACAAATAACGACAATGGAGACGATAGGTTTACTCGGTGGTTCGTTCAACCCTGTGCATATAGGCCACATGATGCTCGCTTCATATCTGGTTCAATGGTCTTATGTCGACAAGGTTTGGCTCTTGCTTTCGCCGCGAAACCCCCTCAAAGACCCCGGCGAGTTGTTGCCCGACATGAAGCGCCTGTCCATGCTTTCTATTGCGGCTAAAGGGGCTGACGATATCGACATCTGCGATATCGAATTATCGATGCCAAGACCTTCTTACACCATAAATACGCTCGACCTTCTCGCCGATCGATATCCCGACAATCGCTTCAAACTAATCATAGGCAGCGACAACTGGAGGATTTTCGACCAATGGAAAGAAGCACAACGCATACTCGACGATTATGGCGTTTTGGTGTATCCCCGCCCGGGATATCCGGTAATGCGCGACGACACAGCCGGGATGGAACTCGTCGACGCGCCTATGGTGCACATCTCTTCTACTTTTATTCGTAACGCCATCGCTAAAGGTAAGAATATGAGCTATTTTTTGCCAAACGGCGTCTATAAATACATATCCGAAAATCACCTTTATAGCTCTGTCCTCAAGAAATGAACGAATCGATTTCTCCTGCCGCTATCAGCTTGGCTGCCCTTTCTGTAGAATACTGCAAAGTGATAGCTAATTGCCGGAATACTTCTACGAAACTATTCTTGCGCGATATTTTGCGTTATTTGCCGCGTATTTACATTACTATCGCCGACATTGACCCTTACGGAGACGGTCCCGACGCCATTGTAGAAGAGACAATGGCGATATACGACACTTTAACCGAAGACCAATACAACGAGGCTCGTTTGGCTATTGAGGCTACGCTCGGCGAAAACGATATGTACCTCGATACTATGGTCGACGACATGCGATACTCCGACTCTCCCGTGGCCGTTTCTTTAGCCGAGAAATTAGCCGACTTATATCAAGACTTAGCCGACTATGCCGCAACAGTAGGTCAAGCCGTCGAAGACATGATTCCCGATGTGCTTGCCGACCTCAAATTCCGTTTCTCGGAATATCTATCCGAAACTATCTGCTCGGCCCTTAAAGCAGCCAATTTCATTTACCTTAACGCTAACCTCGATAACGAATGAACAAAATAAACGACCTCTGTAATTTCCTCGACAACTCTCCCGTTAATTTCTGGGCTGTCGAGTCAACCCGAACGCTCCTTGAAAAGAACGGTTTTACACAACTCGAGATGCGCGACCAATGGTCGCTAACCAAGGGCGACCGCCGATATGTAGTAACGAACGGCTCGGCCATTTTTGCTTTCATCGTGGGCTCGGATGCTCCTGCTAATGCCGGTTTTAACATGATAGCCGCTCATAGCGATTCGCCCGGTTTTCGTCTAAAACCCGGCTGCGAAATGCTTTGCGAAGGAAACATCGTAAAACTGAATACCGAAGTCTACGGAGGCCCTATTCTTTACACATGGTTCGACCGCCCACTTTCTTTAGCCGGTCGAATTATCCTACGCTCCGACAATCCGCTAAGGCCAATTAGCAAACTGGTCAAAATTCAACAACCTTTGCTCGTAATACCTCATCTGGCAATACATTTCAACCGCGCCGTTAACGAAGGAAATAACCTTTCGAAACAGAAAGACATGCTACCGGTTATTGCCCTTTCTTCTAAATCTCACCGCAACCTCATCCGCAACCTCGTGGCTGAATATACCAATGAAAAGGCCGACGACATTATAGACTACGATTTATCTTTATACAACGTTTCGCCGGCTACTGTCACGGGCATTAACAACGAGATGATATGCTCGGGGCGCCTCGACGACCTCTCAATGGTGCACGCAGGCCTATCGGCTTTGATCGACGCTGCAGCAACTTCGAGTCGGCACACTCGCGTACTCGCTGTTTTTGATAACGAAGAAACCGGCTCCGGAACTAAGCAAGGCGCGGCTTCGCCCGTTTTACAACATATCTTGCGGCGTATAACATACGCGCTCGGTGGCGATGAAACAGCATATATGCGGGCCGTTGCTTCTTCTTTTATGATTTCGGCCGACAATGCGCATGGATGGCACCCTAACTACTCCGAAAAATACGACCCGACAAACCATCCCGTACTCGGTGGCGGGCCGTGCATCAAAGTAAACGCTAACTGCAAATATATGACCGATGCCGACTCGGCGGCCGTTTTCGCTGCCATTTGCCAAAAAGCAGAGGTCCCCGTTCAATACTTCGTAAACCACAGCGATGTCGCCGGAGGTTCTACTCTCGGCAACATTCTCACTTCGCAGATTCCTCTGAGAGGCGTCGACATGGGCGCACCGCTATGGGCTATGCATTCAGCCTGCGAGACTGCCTCTGTTTCCGACCACTTAAATACAATTAAAGCTTTTACTGCTTTTTATGAGCTATAATAATTTGTTGTCAAAGTGTTTTTTGTAAATAATTGCGGAATTATTTCCGCAATTCAAAACTATATTATATATTTGCGCAAAATAAAAAAACCTTAAAGAATATCCATTAAAACAGAACCATAAAATGGAATCACGCAAACTAAAAATCCGCGACCTTACTCTTCGCGATGGACAGCAATCGCTGTTTGCTACTCGTCTTAGCCAGGCTGAAATAGACAAATTACTGCCTTTTTACGAAAATGCCGGCTTCTATATCATGGAAGTTTGGGGTGGTGCTGTGCCCGACTCCGTAATGCGCTATCTCGACGAATCTCCGTGGGATCGCCTCCGCATTATATCTAAAGCTACTAAAGGAAAATCTCTCCTTTCGGCACTTTCTCGTGGTCGTAACCTTTTTGGTTATGTGCCTTACCCCGACTCTGTCCTCGAAGGTTTCTACAAAGAAGCTATCGCTAACGGCCTGAACGTTATGCGTATTTTCGACGCCCTCAACGACATTGATAACGTTAAAGAATCAATCCGACTCATCAATAACCTCGGCGGTGTACCCGACGGCGCTGTGTGCTACACGGTCGACCCAAAAGACGAAAAACCCGCCGAAAAAGCTGGTTTCTTCAGCAAACTATTTGGCAAAAAACCTGAAGAGCCTAAGAAAATTTTCACCGACGAATACTTCGTTGAGAAAGCACTCGAGATGGAACGCCTCGGCGCTAAAATCATAACTCTAAAAGACATGGCAGGCCTCGTTACTCCGTCGCGTGCCGCATCTATTATCTCAAAACTCAAAGCAGCGCTGAAAGTACCTGTCGATTTCCACACTCACTGTACTCCGGGTTATGGTTTGGCTTCAAGCTTAATGGCCATAATCAACGGTGTCGACATCCTCGATACTAATATATGGTGGTTTGGTGGTGGCTCGGCCGCTCCCGCAATTGAACTCGTCTATGTCTTTACTAAGAAACTCGGAATCGAGCTCGAAGCAAACATGGAAGTTGTCGGAGAAATACGCTCTCGCCTACGCGGCGCGCGCGAATCGCTCAAAGCATTCGACCTCGGGAAAATGCCTCGCGAATTCGACCCATTGAAAGACACGCTGCCTGCCGATGTCGACGCTCAATTCGACCGAGCTATTGCCGCTGCTAAAGCCGGCGACGAAGATACACTCCTCGATGCTTGCCACAAAATCGAAGAATATTTCGGATTCCCGAAACCAAACGAAATCGTTAAGAATGCCGAAGTACCCGGCGGTATGTACTCTAACATGGTGGCTCAACTAAAGAGCCTCGGAGCCGAAGACCTCCTCGAAGACGCTATGCGACTAATCCCAATGGTACGCCGCGATGCAGGCCTCGTACCTCTCGTAACGCCCACAAGCCAGATTGTTGGTTCTCAGGCCGTAAGTGTTGCTCTCGACCGTAAGAAAGGACAACCCGACTACTCCAATCCTTCCAACCAATTCATCAGCCTTGTTAAAGGTGAATATGGCCACACTCCGGTGCCTGTCGTTCCTGCTTTCCGCGAAAAAATCACAGGCAGCCCCGTTGAGAAACCTTACGACGTTAGCTCTTATAAAAAACCTGCTAATCCTACTATCCCCGAATTTGGAAACGTTACTTTGGCCGCTAACCACGAAGAAGAACTCCTTCTCGAACTCCTCCCGACAGTAGCAAATACCTTCTTGCGCAAACGCCGCGAAGAAGAATACAAAGCCAGTGCGCCTGCTGTCGTAGAAGAAAAAGTTGAAGAAGCTGTTTCTCAAGAACCTATCACCGGCCCAACACTGCGCGCACCCATGGGCGGACGCATAATCTCTGTTGACGTAAACCCAGGCGACGTTGTTAAGAAAGGCGACCTTCTCCTCGTTTACGAAGCCATGAAGATGGAAAACGATGTTACAGCCGATGCCGACCACACTATCAAGCGCATTTTCGTCAAGGCCAACGACGTTGTCAACACCGACTCCGTACTAATCGAATTTGAATAATAACGCAAATCCGACTTTTCGTCGAAATAATACCAAGGAGGGAGCAGTGCTCCCTCCTTTTTTATGCCTGACTATGTCAATGGGTGATGGAGACGAGGCTCGGAGAGCCGCCAATGTCTACCCGACTCGGATATCGCCCGGGACTGTGGCGGAGGCTCGGAGAGCCGATGTAAAGACAACCCCAGTCGAGCACAATAGCGCGGAGGCTGGGGTGCGCGATACTACTCTCCTCTTTCTCTCGGAGATTCGCCAATATTGTCGGCTCGCCGAGCCGACGTCGGTGTGGTGAGATGCCGATGTGTGGCCCCAGCCTGCGCTGCGCCCTACAGGCTTGCTTGACAGGGGTTTCTTGCTTTGCAAGCGACTTCGTCGATTTTCCTTATTATCGAGTCTCCGACTCGATCTCGCCCGGGACGGGCGACACCATAGATAACCGGGTACGCGAGCGCAGCGAACTGTGCCCGGATAACAAAAAAGTCACAACCATGACGTTGCGACTTTATCTGTGACCCCGGAGGGGCTCGAACCCTCGACCCACTGATTAAGAGTCAGTTGCTCTACCAACTGAGCTACGGAGTCTTAATGAGGCTCTGCCTCAATAGCGGTGCAAAGTTACTATTTTTTTTATTATGCTCCAAATTTTTTTGAACAACAAAACCTAACACACTATTACTCAGGCGCAAAATCATCTGGAGCGATACGTTTCACCTTACCGTTTGATGTCCTTGGCAAGTGCGAAATGGCATAGTATCGTTTCGGCAATTTTCGTTTATCGATATCCGAACTGCGCAAAAGATCACGCAAGACACGCTCATCGGCTGCGCCCCCCTCGAAGACAAGCGCTATGGCGTGGCCCCATATCTCATCTTCGACCGAACTGACATAGAAGTTCCAACCTCGTAGCGATGCTGCATATTCTGCCTCAAGCTCCTCTGGAAAAAATTTCAGACCACCGCTATTTATCACGCCATCGGCTCGACCGCGCCAACGAAACGAGGTCGGCGAGCACAACTCTACTACATCATTGGTTTCAAGGCTATTAAACGAAAACTCCCTACCATTTACCACGAGTCGGCCATCAGCTGTCGTAGAGAAACTAATCCCGGGCATCGCATGAAATATCCGATCAGCATCCGCTCCGTCGGCAAGGGCTACATGACTACACGTCTCCGTCATGCCATAACTTATATACACCTTATAGCCTCGAGAAAGCAACGCCTCGCACTGTTGTTTGGTAGGCGAAGCTCCTCCTATGAGCACATTCCTTATAAAATTAGCTTGCAGGTCATTCTCTATCAGCGACTCTATTTGCGAAGGAACGATTGCTATCAAATCCACCGGCTCTTTTACCTCTATTTTATTTGATACAGGCAATTCCAACAACCTGGCGCCTGATTCAAGAGCCCTGACAATCATCATTTTCCCTGCTATGTAGTCGGGCGACAGCACTAATGCCAACACCGACGCGGCATCTATGCAAAAAAACTCATTGGTGGCCCGAGCCGACGCTATCATATCGGCTTTGAGCAACCGTATTTCTTTTGGTTTGCCCGTCGAGCCCGATGTATGTGCAAGCACGTAGTCGCTGCCATTACACCACTCCCTTATGAAGTCGTTTACTGTCGCCACGGCATATCTGTCATGTCGCCCCAAGCTCGCGCTTGATTGCACCACAAAGAGCTCCCTCGAAGCTCAAGAGGCGATGGTATGTTATTACTATATAATTGCCCCGTACCTAAGCCTTGAGGCATGGCAACAGCCTTCGACGCAACCCATCGTGCTATTGCGTAGAGACCCACATTCGATTCTAAGGCCGACGTAGCCCACCAACCGATGCCAAGAGTATTGGCGATATCTACATAATCGTCAGCACCCGAAAAACCGCCACACAATGCCGGCTTCAGAACAAGATACTGCGGTCGTATATCCTCTACTAACCGGCGCGCACCATCATAGCTGCGCGTTCCGATTAGTTCCTCATCAAGGGCTATTGCGATAGGGCTCCTACTACATATCAAAGCCATAGCTTCTGCCTGGCCGGCCTTAATTGGCTGTTCAAGAGAATGGATACCATATTCCGACAACTTGTTCAGCCTATCAAGGGCCTCTTCTGCCTTAAAACTACCATTGGCATCAAGACGTATCTCGAGTATGTCGGCTCTATACTCGCGCCTGATGTAGCGGAGCAAATCTAATTCATCATCGAAATTTATGCCACCGATTTTCAGCTTCAGCACCTTGAAGCCGGCATCAAGTTTTTCTTTTATGCGACGGACCATCGTTGCTTTATCGCCCATCCAGATAAGCCCGTTTATTGGTATCCCCAAGTCGCCACGGCTCCATTCCGTGCTCTCGCATCTCCTCAATGCCATCTCAAAGCCAAAGCGAATAGAGCTATACGACGACGTAAGGGCCGACCGAGGAGCTCTACACATTGCGCTCAACGTCGCCTCGTAATCAGCTAAATCATCGGCCGACAGCCCTTTGAAGAGGGCACACTCGCCAACACCGATAGTAGCATCCGGCCTATCACTGTCGAACACTCGTACGAAATATGTGTCTTTAGCGCGCATCGTCTCTCGCGACGTTATGGCATCAAAGACAAAATTTAAGCGATATTTACACCATTGTGCTTGTAGCATTGCTTATCTCGTTTTGCCAACAAAATTACGCTGTTTTGGGGAATTATCTGTAAATTTGCATTCAGATTTTTATAATAATGGAGATTTTATACGAAGACAATCACATCATTATCGTGAACAAGTCCGCCGGAGAGATTGTTCAAGGCGATAAAACGGGAGACGAACCCCTTGTCGAAACTCTGAAAAAACTAATCAAAGTGCGCGACAATAAACCGGGCGACGTGTTTTTGGGTGTCGTGCACCGTTTAGATAGACCCGTCAGCGGTGTTGTCGTTTTCGCTAAGACTTCGAAAGCGCTCACTCGTCTTAATAAAATGTTTGCCGAAGGTAACGTGCATAAAACTTATTGGGCCATCACCCGAAATATGCCGCCTAAGACCGCCGACACTATCACTCACTACATATCGTCGGTAGAACGAAACAATAAATCTTATGCTTCGGCCACCCCTAAGGCCGGTGCTAAAGAGGCGAGACTCGCCTACCGCCTAATCGCTTCAAGCGACCGATACTTCCTGCTGGAAGTAAATCTCATGACCGGGCGCAAACATCAAATACGAGTGCAGCTATCAACTATTGGATGCCCCGTGAAAGGAGACCTCAAATATGGCGATAAACGAAGCAACAACGACGGCAGCATTTCGCTTCACGCGCGCAGAATTCAATTCGTGCACCCAGTTTCGCAAAAACAAATCGACATTGTAGCCTCTACTCCGCTCAACGACAACCTTTGGCGAGCTCTCGAGAGCGCCGCCTCTAAGCCTTTTTCAAATGAATAAATCAGACCTCAAAATAGTTTTTTTTGGCACACCGGAGTTTGCCGTTGAAAGCCTCGACGCCCTCGTTCAACAAGGCTACAACATATCGGCGGTAGTAACCATGCCCGATAAGGCGGCCGGAAGAGGACAAAAGATATCACACTCCGCCGTAAAAAAGTACGCTCTGGAACACAATCTAACTCTGCTGCAGCCTGAGAACCTTAAAAGCGACGACTTCATCAATAGCCTCAAGAAGATAGCAGCCGACCTGTTTATTGTTATCGCATTCCGTATGTTGCCGCAAGCGGTTTGGGCTATGCCTCCACTCGGCACTTTCAACCTTCACGCTTCGCTCCTGCCAAAATATCGCGGCGCTGCGCCTATAAACCGTGCTGTGATGAATGGCGAGACCGAGACGGGCGTCACTACTTTTTTCCTAAAGCACGAAATCGATACCGGCGACGTAATCAGTCGTCAGAAAATCGACATCGGGCCCGATGAAGATGCCGGATCCGTTCACGACCGCCTTATGTCAATCGGCGCAAACCTCACTGTCGACACCGTCGAAAGAATAATTGCAGGAAACCTTTCGCCAATACCACAGTGCCAACTTGCAACGGAAGAGATACCGACACCTGCTCCGAAAATTTTCAAAGAAGATTGCAAAATAGATTGGTCTTGGTCGGCCAACGCCATACACAACCATGTGCGGGGGCTCGCTCCATACCCAGCCGCCTGGTCAAATCTCTCTGCAACAGGGCGCGACGGCGATATTACCACTACGGTGAAAATACTACGCACCGCCCATTGCGACATCTCGGGCCTAATGCCCGGCCAACTCGCATTCGTAGGCAAAAAAGCAGCCGTTGGCACGGCCGACAAAAAAGCTCTTATACTCGAATCTGTCCAACCGGCTGGTAAAAAACCAATGCCCGGAGCCGACTTCCTGAGGGGCTTGCGACCCGGCGAAAATGGTAATAATCCATACTTTGTTTAGCAAATTAACAATCTTTTTTACTTATTTTGCTCGCAAAACTGAGATATATTTGTAACTTTACCGCTAAATAGTATACCGAAGTTTTTTTTCGATACTATAACCGAACTTTTGAAGTCTTAAAATGTTAATCTTTTACCGGGTTGAAAAACAGAGATCCTTCTCATTCACCCTTATTAAAAGTTTAACAAAATAAAGACAGTATTATGAGCGACAACAATTTCACTACAAACGACCAAGAGCGTCTCCAACACCATGAAGAATATGACCCGGAAGGAAAGTCCGGGCGCGCTATGCGTGCCATTTTTGGCGTCATCATGATAATAATATATGTAGGCATGGGCATCCTCCTGCTCATCAACTTCTTTAATTGGAGTGGTGATTGGGAATGGACGCGATATGGCATCGGCGTTCTACTCATCGTTTATGGTTTTTGGCGAGCCTATCGTCAAGTTAAAGGTATCGACTGATTAACAACGTTAACTATGAAATTACCAATTAATATTGCGATTGTAGCCCTAAACCTCTGCTCGGTCTTAGGTGCTACGTCTTGTTTGAAATACGAAAAAGACCCGCACTCATCCACCTCGGGAACAACGACGATGGTGTGTGACAACACTTTTGAGAATATTTTCAACCAGGAAGTCGATGTTTTTGAATATCAATATCCCGACGCGCACATCCTCGTTAGATATGCCACTCAGGCCGAAGCTTTCGACTCACTTTTCAGCCTAAACACTCGGAGCATTGTGGCAAGCCGCGACATTACGCCCGATGAAAAACGAGCGCTCAGAGCTAAATACAAAAAGGAAAGAGGCGCTAATGTAACTGTCCGTTCTGCTAAAATCGCGGTCGATGCCGTCGCTTTCATCGTTAACCCGAAAAACACTTGCGAAAAACTCACCGTAAGCGAGCTCGCCGATATTATGTCGGGCGAATCTTCGCACTGGAACGACCTCGAGCCATCATCGCTCGGCGACATTAAAGTAATACTCGACCAGACCGGCTCTTCGCTCGCCACATTCCTTAGCGACTCTCTGTTGCAAGGCCGACAGCTCGGTCCTAACGTCTTTGCCGCAGGATCTATCCAAGAAGTGTTCAAAATTGTAGAAAACACACCTAACGCTATTGGCGTTTTAGGCGTTAGTTGGATTACCTCCGACATGGAAGCAGCCGACCTTTCTCGCGAAGAGCTTGCCGAAAGCGTGCTTTCCGACGACGCCGTTATCGGCGCTACCCTTACTAAGCGAGTAAAAGTCCTTAAAGTGAACCGCGACAACGAAGTTACGGCTTACAAGCCATATCAGCAGTATATATTCGACGGCTCTTACCCATTATTCCGTCAGATATATATGATAACAACGGCTTCGACATCTAATGTCGCTGGCGGTTTCTATTCTTTCGTCACAGGACCTATCGGACAGAAAATTATAATGAAAACAGGTATTCTACCTGCGCGCGTTAGCATCCAACAAGTAGAGCTACCTGAACGTTAATAATATTTGGAAAAAGTAATAATTTAAATATCACAAAATGAAGAGTAAACTTTTCTTATCCTTGCTTTTGGCCGGATCGCTTTTTGCTTCGGCCCAGACTCAAGGCTACAAAGATGGCATTGAGTATTACAAAGCCGGTCAGTACGACAACGCTAAGACTATTCTCGAACGCACGCTAAACGACGCTTCTACCGACAAGTCTTTGGCTTACTATTACCTCGGTCAAGTTGCCCTATCTAACGGCGACAAAGCTGCTGCTAAAGCTTACTTCGACAAAGGTTTGGGCATTAACGCTCAGAGCGCTTACAACTTCGTAGGCCTCGGCGCTCTAAACCTGCTCTCAGGACAAGAAGCCGCTGCTAACGAAAACTTCAAAAAAGCTCAAAACTTCGCTAAAAAAGATGCCGACGTTTCAGTTTCGATTGCTCGCGCATATTATAATGCCGACCCCGTTAAATATGCTAAAGAAATCCAGAAAAACATCGACAACGCGCGCAAATATTCTAAGAGCCAAGCCCCCTCGATTTACATCCTTGAAGGTGATATGCTCGCCGACAAAAAAGATTACGGCTCGGCTGCGGCTAAATATGAAAACGCTATTTTCAACGACCCCTCTAACTCGGAAGGTTACGTTAAATACGCTAATTCATATTTCTATGTAAACCGCGACTACGCTATCCAGAAATTGGAAGAACTGCTCGTAAAACAACCCAACTCGGCTATGGCTCAGCGTGAACTCGCCGAAAAATACTTCCTCGCCGACCACTGGAAAAAAGCTTCCGATCTTTACGGCAAGTACATCCAAAACCCAAACCACTTCCCCGAAGACAAAGCGCGTTACGCTGTCCTTCTATACTGGGGCGAAAAATATAACGAATCACTAAACGTTGCCAACGAAATTCTTAGTGCTGATCCTTCTAACTTCTTGATGCAACGCGTAAGATTCCTCGACCAAACAGCTTTGAAAGACTATGAGGCCGCTATTGTGAATGCTCAGAAGTTCTTTGGCGATAATCCCGGAGCTAATTTTACTACTAACGACTACATCACATTCGCTGAAGCTCTAAGCGGTGCCGGTAAAGACGACCTCGCTGTTGAGCAATACGAAATCGCCGTTAAACGCGACCCCGAAAATGGCGACCTGCTTAAAGACCTCTCTACCGTTTATTCTCAAAATAAACAATATGCTAAGAGCGCCGAAGCTTATGACGCTTATCTTAAATTGCAAGAAAATCCTTCGCTGAACGATCTTTTCGGTATGTCCGGACGATACCTCAACGCCGCACTTAACGCTGAAAACGACGAACAAGCGAAAGACCTTGCCAACCGCGGTCTCGAATACGTAAATCAAGTTATCTCTCGTGCTGCCGACGAAAACGCTCTTTTCTATCAGCGCCAAGGCCGTCTTTTCATCGCTGCTAACGACAAAAAGCCCGACGCACAAGCTATCGAGGCTTACGACAATATGCTACGCATTCTCGACGCCGATTCTCAGAACATGAATCCCGCTAATCCTGCTAACACGCTCGAGATGTATCGCGAAGCTTATTCTTTCGAAATCATGTACTACGCCAACTTCAACATCGACAAAGACAAAGCGGCGTTATTCACAGAAAAATATAATCAGGTAAAAGAGCTCCTTTCTCAGAATTAAACTCTGCCTGTAGCCTTTCGAGGGTGTGTCGAAGCATAAGCCGACACACCCTCTTTTTTATTTTTGCCCTTCGCGGATTTTTTTGTAATTTTGTAGTCTAAAATTATTATCAAAATCACCCGATGGTTGTTTTCTTTACCACCCCTAACGGCATTGCTTATGCCGTTGACACCGACCACTGTTTTAGCGACAGTGAGAACGAACGTCTGCGCTGGCTATTCAGTGGCGCACTTCCTCTTGGCCAAGGTGTTGCATTGTCTGGCACATTCGTTGGCCCACGCAAAGAAATGATTACTCCTTGGAGTACAAATGCCGTTGAGATTACTCAAAACATGGGGCTCGACGGCATTTCTCGTATTGAAATGTTTATTCCGGTCGATAGCGATAAGAACTTCGACCCTATGTTGCAAGCCATCTACAGCAACCCCGGTGCCGACGTTTTCAATATCGACACAGCACCGGCACCGCAAGAATTCATAAGCGACATTGCCGAATACAACGCGCGTGAAGGTCTTGCGCTTAGCAAAGAAGAAGAGGAATACCTCGCCGAGCTCTCTAAACGACTCGGCCGACCTCTCACCGACAGCGAAGTGTTTGGCTTTTCTCAAGTTAACTCAGAGCACTGCCGACACAAAATTTTCAACGGCACATTCATAATCGACGGCGAAGAAAAACCGTCGACGCTTTTCAAACTCATAAAACGCACAAGCCAAGTAAACCCCGGAAAATTAGTATCGGCTTACAAAGATAACGTTGCTTTCGTAGAAGGTCCTGCCGTTATGCAATTTGCGCCTGAACGCGGCGACGAACCGGCTTTTTTCTCCGAGCGCAAAATCGACACGGTATTGTCATTAAAAGCCGAAACACATAATTTCCCTACTACGGTAGAGCCTTTCAACGGAGCTGCAACAGGTAGCGGTGGCGAAATACGCGACCGTCTCGGCGGTGGTCGGGCAAGCCTCCCATTGGCCGGTACAGCTGTGTACATGACTTCATACCCTCGCATCGAAAAAGTATCTCGCCGTTGGGAAAATGCCATACCCGAGCGTAAATGGCTATATCAGTCTCCGGCCGACATTTTGATTAAAGCTTCGAATGGTGCTTCCGACTTCGGCAACAAATTCGGACAACCGCTGATATGTGGCTCACTGCTCACTTTTGAGCATAAAGAAGACAACCGCATCTACGGCTTCGACAAAGTGATTATGTTGGCCGGTGGCGTTGGATATGCTACCGCCGACCAGGCTCTAAAAGGCCAACCCGAAGCCGGACAAAGCGTTGTCTTAGCCGGTGGCGACAACTATCGTATCGGTATGGGTGGGGGCGCCGTTTCTTCTGTAGACACCGGAAGATATGCCGGCGCTATTGAACTCAATGCCGTGCAAAGGGCAAACCCCGAAATGCAAAAACGTGTGGCCAATCTCATCCGCTCTTTGGCTGAAAGCAAAGAAAACCCAATCGTTTCAATACACGACCATGGCGCCGGTGGCCACCTTAACGCTCTTTCTGAACTCATAGAGTCTACTGGCGGCAATATCGATATCGATGCTCTCCCCGTTGGAGACCCTACTCTTTCCGACAAAGAGATTATCGGAAACGAAAGTCAAGAAAGAATGGGCTTTATTGTTAACGAAAAAGACATCCCGCTTATCGAACGTATTGCCAGCCGCGAACGTGCGCCTCTATATATCGTAGGACAAACAACCAACGATCATCGACTCCTGTTCCGTCGTAAAAAAGGTCAAGCTGCTATCGACCTCGCTGTCGAAGACATGCTTGGGAATCCGCCGAAGACGGTCATCACCGACTCTACTGTTACTCCGCATTTCGCACAAGCTGAATACGACTCCAATAATATTGGAGAATACATCGATGCAGTGCTGAGCCTCGACGCCGTCGCTTGCAAAGATTGGCTCACAAATAAAGTCGACCGTAGCGTAACTGGGCATGTTGCTCGTCAACAATGCCAAGGACAGCTCCAACTTCCATTAAGCGACTTCGGTGCTGTTGCACTCGACTATCACGGCAAAGAAGGCATTGCCACATCAATAGGTCATGCTCCACAAATAGCTCTCACTAACCCCGAAGCAGCTTCGCGTCTCGCTATTGCAGAAGCACTAACCAACCTTGTCGGAGCGGTAACACCTAAGTCGCTAAACGCGGTCTCGCTCAGCGCCAACTGGATGTGGCCGTGTAAAAATCCGGGCGAAGATGCCGCTTTATATCGCGCCGTTGAAGCTTGTAGCGATTTCGCTTGCGCTCTCGGATGCAACATCCCAACGGGTAAAGACAGCCTCTCGATGACCCAGAAATATCCCGACGGATCTAAAGTAACGGCACCGGGTACTGTCATTATTTCAGCATCGGCGCCGGTTCACGATATCCGCATGTGTGTAGGGCCGGTAATTAACCCGTCGCTAAACTCCACATTATATTACATCGATTTCTGCAATACCCCTCTCGCTCTCGGTGGCTCGGCGCTTGCACAGTCTCTCGGTAAAATGGGTGGCGACGCCCCCGACGTTAAAAATGCTTCATACTTCCGCAAAGCCTATGCTTGTGTTAGCGAAATATGCCGACAAGGGCTTGCCGAAGCTTTGCACGACGTTAGCGCTGGCGGTCTTATCACTGCACTGCTCGAAATGTGTTTCGCCAACACCAACGGCGGATTAAACTTTTACACCGACAACTTCAACGCCTTCGGAGAATCCGACTTGGTGAAAATCCTATTCGCTGAAAACCCGGCTGTCGTGGTGCAAGTAACTGACAAAAATGAAAGGAAATTCGTAAAGGCCATCAATGCAGCTCGCCTGCGCTGCATTGCCATAGCCGCTACTTCTAAAGAGAATACCATTACAATTAGCCATAACGGCAATTGTGCATACTCCGCTGAGATACCCGCACTACGTCGTCGCTGGTATGAACCGTCATATCATTTCGATTGCATTCAAACAGCGAAGGATTGCGCCGACAGCCGTTTTGAAAACTTCGATTGCCAACCGGTGAAATACCGCCTCCCGGCTTCTTTCGACGGAACTTTCAAATCTCTCGGAATAACTCCTCGCCGAAGAAAAGCAAGCGGTACGAGAGCGGCTATTATACGCGAAAAAGGCGTTAACGGCGACCGCGAAATGGCTTACTCACTGCACCTCGCCGGTTTCGACGTTAAAGACGTGCATATGACCGACCTTATGAGCGGTCGAGAGATGCTCGACGATATCAACATGATAGTGTTCTGTGGAGGCTTCTCTAACAGCGACGTTTTAGGCTCTGCCAAAGGTTGGGCCAGTGGATTCAGATGGAACGACACAGCAAGAAACACTCTGAAACGTTTCTACGACCGCCCCGACACTTTAAGCCTCGGCGTTTGTAACGGCTGTCAACTGATGGTTGAACTCGATTTGTTAGGAGCTGGAACAAACGATAAAGGCGAAAAACATGTTGAAATGTGCCACAACAGATCCGGTAAATTCGAGTCTACGTTCTTGTCAGTGAAAGTGCCTCAAAATAATAGTGTTATGTTTGGTAACCTTTCAGGAATGAAGGCTGGTATCTGGGTTGCGCACGGCGAAGGGCGATTCCATTTTTCTAATGGTCTTAAGGCAAGCGGCCTTCAAGTCGTTGGCAAGTACGCTTATTCATCATACCCCGGTAATCCCAACGGTAGTGAACACGACATTGCGGCTTTAGCTTCGGCCGATGGACGGCACCTCGCTATTATGCCTCACCTCGAACGCGCTATATTCCCTTGGCAATGGGCATATTACCCTCACCAACGTAGTAACGACGAAGTAGCCGTGTGGATTAAAGCTTTCGTTAATGCTCGTCGATGGATTGAGAAAGCTACTAAAGCTTAAGCATGCCAATTAAGAAATTTTAACTACACTCGGGCGCCACGACTGTCCTATTCTTTTGATTGTAAAACAAAAAATTAGTACTTTTGTGGGCTAAATATGACTAAAAGTATAAATCAATAAAATTACGTATTTTATGAGTTTGAACATCATAGTGCTTGCCAAGCAGGTGCCCGACACCCGCAACGTAGGCAAAGATGCAATGAAGGAAGACGGCACTATTAATCGCGCCGCGCTTCCTGCTATTTTCAATCCCGAAGACCTTAACGCTCTCGAGCAGGCTCTTAGATTGAAAGATACACATCCCGGTAGCAAAGTTACGATTCTCACAATGGGGCTTCCTCGTGCTGCCGAAATTATTCGCGAAGCAATTTTCCGCGGCGCAGATGCCGGAATCGTTCTTACCGACCGCGCACTCGGTGGGGCCGACACCCTCGCTACTTCATACTCGCTCGCTCAGGCCGTTAAGAAATTCGGCAAATACGATATCATTCTTGGTGGGCGACAAGCTATCGATGGCGACACCGCACAAGTAGGCCCTCAAATTGCTGAAAAATTGGGGTTGCCTCAAGTTACATACGCCGAAGAGATTATCAGCGTAAACAACGGAAAAGTTACAATTAAGCGTCGTCTCGAACACGGTGTCGAGACTGTCGTGGCACCGCTTCCTTGCGTCGTTACCGTTAACGGTTCAGCTGCCGAATGTCGCCCACGAAACGCTAAACGCGTTATGAAATATAAATACGCCGCTTCTACTTCCGAAGTTGCTAATCTCAGCGACATCGCTAAAGCACGTATCCAAGCCAACCCCGAGCTTAATATAGCTGAATGGAGTGCCGCTTTCGTCAACGCTGACCCTGATCAAATCGGGCTCCCGGGTTCTCCTACCAAAGTTAAAGCTATCGAAAACGTCGTTTTCACCGCTAAAGAAAGCCGACGTCTTGATAACGATGATAACCAGATTGAAGAGCTCATTAAAGAACTCATTGCTAACCACACTATCGGCTAAGGCCCTTATTTTCATATTACATCTATGTCTGAAAAAAATAACCTCATAGTTTATTGCGAGTTCGACGAAGGTCGGGTTGCCGACGTCAGCCTCGAGCTCCTCACAAAAGGTCGTGTCTTAGCCGACCGCCTTGGCGTAAATCTTGAAGCCCTCGTCATTGGCGACAATCTTCAAGGAATCGAAAGTCAAATTTTCCCTTATGGCGCCGACACCGTTTATAAAGTAGAAGATAGTCGTCTCTTCCCTTACACTTCTAATCCGCATGCGGCCATCTTAATAAAGCTTTTCCGCGAAATACAACCGCAGATTTGCCTTATGGGTGCTACTTGCATCGGTCGTGACCTCGGCCCAAGAGTTAGCTCTTGCCTGCACAGCGGCCTTACTGCCGACTGTACCGCGCTCGAAATAGGCGACCACAAAGACATTAAAACAGGTAAAGAATACACCGACCTCCTTTATCAAATTCGACCCGCTTTTGGTGGTAACATCGTTGCTACTATCGTCAACCCCGACTGCCGCCCGCAGATGGCTACTGTGCGCGAAGGCGTTATGAAAAAAGAGATATACGATGCCAACCACAAAGGTAAAGTGGTCGACCTTAAAGCCGCCGATTACGTTAGCGACACCGACTTTGTTGTTGAAGTTATCGACCGTCACATCGAAAAATCGAAAGTAAACATCAAAAACGCTCCTATTATCGTTGCCGGTGGTTATGGCGTTGGGTCTAAAGAAAACTTCCAACTCCTCTTCGACCTCGCCGACACCCTCGGCGCTGAAGTGGGTGCTTCGCGTGCTGCCGTCGATGCCGGATTCATCGAGCACGACCGTCAGATTGGACAAACAGGTGTTACCGTGCGTCCTAAACTTTATATCGCTTGCGGTATTTCAGGCCAGATTCAGCACATTGCAGGTATGCAAGAAAGCTCGATTATTATATCTATCAACAACGACCCAAACGCACCTATCAACACTATCGCCGATTACGTTATTACTGGCGACATGGAAGATATCGTGCCTAAACTAATCAAGTATTACAAGAAAAATTCCAAGTAAGCAATGGCTAATTTCTATACCGATAACCCCAACCTTAAGCATCACCTTAACCACCCTTTGATGCATAAGATTGTTGAACTGAGAGAACGAAACTTCTCCGACGCCGAAAAATTTGACTACGCTCCTTCCAACTTTGAGGATGCTATGGACAATTACGAAAAAGTCCTTGAAATTGTTGGCGAAATTTGCGGTGGTAAAATAGCTGAAAACGCCGAAGGTGTCGACCACCAAGGCGCTTCTTGTGCCGACGGCCGAGCTTTCTATGCCGATGGCACTGTTGAAAACCTCGACCTTTGCCGTAAAGCTGGCCTCATGGGTATGGCTATGCCGCGTCGTTTTGGCGGGCTTAACTTCCCCATTACACCTTATATCATGGCTGCCGAAATCGTCAGCCGAGCCGACACCGGATTCGAAAACCTTTGGGGCCTTCAAGATTGCGCCGAAACTTTATACGAATTCGGTAGCGAAGAGCAGCGCGAAAAATATATTCCGCGTGTCTGTGAAGGCGAAACTATGTCGATGGACCTCACCGAGCCCGACGCCGGTTCCGACCTGCAATCCGTTATGCTCAAAGCTTCTCAACGCGAAGATGGCTCGTGGGTGCTTAACGGCGTAAAACGTTTCATCACTAACGGCGACAGCGACATTCATCTCGTCCTCGCTCGCTCCGAAGAAGGAACAAAAGATGGTCGTGGCCTTTCAATGTTCATTTACGACAAACGAAATGGCGGTGTTACGGTGCGTCGCATCGAAAACAAGATGGGTATCAAAGGTTCGCCTACTTGCGAACTTGTATATAAAAACGCTCCCGCCGAATTGTGTGGCTCGCGACGTATGGGCCTAATCAAATACGTTATGGCGCTCATGAACGGCGCACGTCTCGGCATTGCTGCTCAAAGCGTCGGCGTTAGCGAAATAGCTTATCGCGAAGCATTGCAATATGCTAAAGAGCGTCGCCAATTTGGCAAAGCTATCATCGAATTCCCTGCCGTGGCTGAAATGTTAGCCGTAATGAAAGCTAAACTCGATGCTTCGCGTGCTCTACTATACGAGACTTCGAGATTTGTCGACATGTACAAAATTTACGAAGACATCGCTCGCGAACGCAAACTCGACGAAAACGAACGTGCCGAAATGAAGCACTATACTCGTCTCGCCGACGCGCTAACGCCTCTGGCAAAAGGGCTCGGAAGCGAATATTGCAACCAAAATGCTTACGATTGTATTCAGATTCACGGAGGTTCCGGCTTCATGAAAGACTATGCCTGCGAACGCATTTACCGCGACGCGCGCATAACGTCTATTTACGAAGGCACGACCCAACTGCAAGTCGTTGCGGCAATTCGCCACGTCACAACAGGTACTTATCGTAGCCTCATCGACTCGTACGCCCAGATCGAATACCCGGCCGAACTCGCGCCCGTTGCCAACTCACTGAAAGAGCTTACCGCTCTTTTCGACAACGCTTTGGCTAAAGTTACCGATGCTAACGACCCCAAATATCTCGACTTCATGGCTCGTCGCCTTGTTGAAATGGCTGGAGATATAATAATGGCTTATCTTTTGCTCCAAGACGCTAAAACCGACAGCTCTTTCTGCAACACTGCTCTCGTTTATGCCAAGTTTGCTCAAGCCGAAGTGGCTCGTCATAGCGATTTTATAGCTAACTTCGACCCGGCTCAGCTATCGGCTTACGGAATCTAACGATTTCATAAAACCTAAAATTGCTCTCTGTATTTTTTGCAGATAGCACAATGAGCAAAACATTTCGTAATATAGAAAACAAGCGCCACCGTTCTGCACTGCTGTGCTGCGTGGCGCTTGTTTTTTGTGTTGGTTTGTGCGCTGCAACTGTGCCGCCGACTCTCACTCTCAGCCGAGCCGACCTATTGAACAAAATTAAAAGTGGGTGGACCGGACAGACTATTGGCGTGAGCTACGGTGCCCCTACTGAGTTCAAATACCATGGGATGGCCGAAACCATATTGTCGACTGGATGTCCTCCATCCTTTAATAATCAACAAAATACAAACTCCCTCGCACAAAGGCTTTTTTTCATCCGGAGTAATTAAGCACATTGCCTAAACATTTTTTATTTTTATCCCGATTTTATACCGAAATTTATAGCCTCATTATTAATTTGACTATTGTCGTTAACAAAAAACTTTCTTATATTTGCACTCTAACTCCCGAAGACACTTTTCGATAATTAACAACTAACTTATAATGAAAAAACATAACTTCTATGCAGGCCCATCCATTCTGAGTGAGTACACAATTCAGAACACGGCCGATGCTATCCTTAATTTTGCCAATACAGGGCTTTCGATTCTCGAAGTTTCGCATCGTGGTAAAGAATTTCAAGCTGTTATCGACGAAGCAACTGCCTTGGTTAAAGAAATTCTAAACATTCCGGCAGGCTTTGAAGTGCTTTGGCTCGGCGGTGGCGCCTCGCTCCAATTCTGCATGATTCCTTACAATCTGCTTGCAAAGAAAGCTGCTTATATCGACACCGGCACATGGGCTTCTAACGCTATCAAAGAAGCGCGCCTTTTCGGCGAGGTGGAAGTGTTGGCCTCTTCTAAAGACAGCAACTACACTTTCATTCCTAAGGACTATGAAGTCCCGGCCGACGTCGACTATTTCCACTATACTTCCAACAATACAATATACGGCACCGAGATTCGTAAAGACCCGAAAGTGCCTTGCCGCATCGTCGCCGACATGAGCTCCGACATTTTCTCGCGTCCTATCGACTTCTCAGGATACGATGCCATCTATGCCGGCGCTCAAAAGAACCTCGCACCCGCTGGCGTAACTCTCGTCATCGTACGCGAAGAAGCGCTCGGTCGCGTTGATCGTGCAATCCCGACAATGCTCGACTATCGCACCCACATCAAAAAAGGATCTATGTTCAACACGCCCCCTGTGCTTCCTATTTTCTCTGCTCTTCAGACGCTACGCTACTACAAACAGCTTGGCGGTATTGAAGAACTCGAACGTCGCGACCTCGAAAAAGCGGCTCTACTATACAATGCTATCGACAATAGCAAAATGTTCAAAGGCACGGTAACCGACCCCGCCGACCGTTCTATTATGAACGTTTGCTTCGTTATGAAACCCGAATATGCCGCGCTCGAAAGTGCTTTCGTCGAATTCTGCGCCGCAAGGGGTATCGTCGGTATTAAAGGGCACCGCTCCGTTGGTGGTTTCCGCGCTTCGCTATACAACGCACTGCCACTGTCGAGTGTTCAAGTTCTCGTTGAAGCTATGCACGACTTTGAAACAACTCATTGATTATGAAAGTTCTTGTTGCTACTGAAAAACCTTTCTCGGCGAAAGCTGTCGAGGGTATTCGCCAACGAATTGAAAACGCCGGGCACGAGTTCGCTTTACTCGAAAAATACTCTTCGCCCGACCAGCTTCGACAAGCAGTGGCCGACGCCGACGCGCTCATTGTCCGTAGCGATATCGTCGACGAAGTTTTGTTCAAATCTGCGCCTAACCTGAAAATTGTGGTTAGAGCCGGAGCTGGTTACGACAACATCGACCTAAAAGCTGCTACTGCCGCCGGTGCTATCGTTGAAAATACGCCCGGCCAAAATGCTAATGCCGTGGCCGAGCTCGTAATTGGTCTCGCTATCATGGCCGCTCGAAATAAATATAGCGGCGCTACAGGCTTCGAGATTTCAGGCAAACGGCTTGGTCTACAAGCCTTTGGACAAGTGAGCCGGCACGTGGCCGCTATTGCAAAAGGGTTTGGCATGAATGTGTCAGCAATCGACCCATACTGCCCCACCGAAGTTTTGAAAGAAAAAGGCGTAACTCCGGCCGATAGCATTGAAGACCTTTATAGAAACAACGACATCGTTTCGATTCATATCCCCGCTACGCCCGAAACTGTCGGTTCGATTGGCAGAAATCTTATTTCTCTGATGCCGAAAGGTGCTGTCCTCATTAACACTGCTCGCAAAGAAGTTATCAATGAAGATGACCTCCTCCAAGTCCTTGAAGAACGCACCGATTTGAAATACTTCGCCGACGTGAAGCCTTCAAATGCCGACGTGCTTAACCAGCGTTTTGCCGACCGCGTTTTCTTCACTCCTAAAAAGAGCGGCGCACAAACCGCTGAAGCAAACCTTAATGCCGGACTCGCCGCTGCCGACCAGATTGTCGCTTTCTTCCGCGACGGCACCGACCGCTTCAGAGTGAACTAACACTCAATCCAACAAGCATATAAAGATAACGGAGCGCCTTTTCGACGCTCCGTTATCTTTATATATCCGTGTCTTTATTCTACCGGAATATCTTTGTTTACATTCTTGCTACCTGCAAAACCATAGTACATCAAGTATGCAAGCATCGCTATTACAAGCCAGTAAGATGCCATATAGCCTACACTCGTGGCGATAGCATTCTGTATAAACGGCATTACTCCGCCACCAACAACCATCATCATAAAGATTCCAGATGCTTGTGCTGTATATTTCCCAAGGCCTTCCACGGCAAGATTGAATATATTACCCCACATTACAGAGGTACACAATCCGCAAAGCACTAAGAATAGCGCCTTAGCTGGAACCTGGGCCATGGTGAACCCATCGGCGGCGCTATAGGCCGGCATCGACACGCGGATATCACCCGGCATCATAATTGCAACGCAGATAAATGCTATCGCTACTATCGACACCGTAATAAGCTGCGAACGGCTCGACACCTTGCCCGAAATTACACTCGAAATAAGACGACCTACAAGCATTAGCAACCAGTACACTGCGGCAACACCACCGGCTACTGCAGTGGCATTCTCCGTGATACCGGAAGCCGCACTATCGCTCAAGTAGAATATCAATACGCCGGGAATACCTACCTCAATACCTACATAGAAGAAGATACCGATAACGCCAAGCACTGTATGGCGGAAGCTCCACGGGCTGTGTTTCGATTTAACTTTTTCTACCTTTTCCGCTGCATCTTTGTTAAGATACGGCTCGGGGATAGATACTACACTTATTACGATAAAGGCGAGCACAAAGACACTCATGGCGATATACAGCAACAACTGAACATCGTTGATCGATGTCGTTTTAGTCACCTGACCGATAAGCATACCTACAAACAACGGCGTCAACGTGCCGGCCATCGAGTTAAAAGAGCCGCCGATCTGCACCAACTGATTGCCGCGATTACCACCGCCGCCCAATTGGTTGAGCATCGGGTTAACCACGGTGTTAAGCATACATACACAGAAACCGCAGATAAAAGCGCCAAGCAGATAAATTATAAAGTTGAGATTTACAACCTGGCCGCCTACCGCAAAAACACTCAAATTAGTGCCTACAACACCCGAGAGTCGCTGTAGTATCAAGCCTACAAGGCCAACCACCATAGCATAAAGGGCCGTCTTTTTATAGCCTATCTTTACAAGCAGATTGCCGGCGGGAATTCCCATAAACAGATAAGCAAGGAAATTCATCATATTTCCAAGCATTCCCGACCATTCATAGTTGTTCTTCCATATCGTGCCTATAGGGGCGGCAAGATTGGTAACGAACGAAATCATTGCAAAAAGGAAAAACATAGTCACGATTGCCACCACATTTCCTCTTGCCGGAGCATTTTGCACCTTCGCTGTTGTTGCCATAAGTTTTTAAAATTTGATTGTGTATTTGATTAATTACTGATTTAAGGCTTTTTCAACTTTATCTTCCGATATTGTAATACGCAAAGTTAGCAATAATTTCATAAAAAAACCACCACTACTCCCTTTTTTGAAATATCGTCCGCTATAAATCGATTAAAGATCACCTACAACACCGGCTCCAAATAGCGCAAAGTCGTAAACAGTTGGGTCGCTGGCATTGAAATCTCGCAATTTTTCAGTGAGTTCGACAACTGCGCGACGGTCGTTTTGCTTCCTTTGAAGCAGCCCCAGCTTCCTTGATGTATTGGCACTGTGCACGTCGAGCGGAATAAACAACTGCGCCGGCGTAAGAGCCGTCCATGCACCTATATCAACGATACCATCTTGCCTTACAAGCCATCGCAACGCCATGTTAAACCGCTTCAGCGCCGAGATCTCTACATTGTCGGGCAGACAGCGCGTAGGTCCCTCCAGTGGATGTTGCGCATTAGCGCGACGCAAAATCTCATTTACATTGTTGGCCAATGCCCACGCCGCACTTTCAACGTAAATAGCGCCCGATTTAACGGCAAAGTCCTCAAGACTGCCATACGATAAGTAAATCTCGCGCAACCCCCGTAGAAAATACCTGAGATGGCGCCCGAAAAACGTACGATGGATATTATTGTCGCTTACCGAGTCGATATCGCCCTCGACAACAAAGCGATAAGGCTCATGCTCGAGAAGGCCGTGTAGCTTCTCCGCATTCGACAAAATCATTGGCCTACGACCCCATGCTATGCATGATGTGAGTAGCGCCGATATCTCAATATCGCGCTTAGCTTCATAGCGGCGCGGAAACTGAACTGGGTCGCTGTCGGCAAACGTCGGCACATTATATTGCGCCACCAGCCCGTCAAGTTGCTCTTTGAGTTTATTGTCCATATAAGCAAAAAGCAGCCCTCTTTTATAAGGACTGCAGTCGGGTGCCCAGTGGGATTCGAACCCACGACCTTCGGAACCACAATCCGACGCTCTAACCAGCTGAACTATGGGCACCATTTCTAAAGGCACTGCAAAGGTAGGGACTTTTTTTGAACTTGCAAGCGATAGCGCCATTTTTTTTATTAAATCTACCACTTTTAGGCCCTTTTTCAGCTCCACTCCACAAAATAAAACGCCTCACATTACTAAAAATAGTTAAATGATTGCCCTGCTAATAATTTAGTTATACTTTTGCAACCATAACTTGTATTCACTTAAATCTACTCTTCAAATCTATGGCCAGAAAAAAATTTGAGCGCCTTACCGAACGCGAAGCCGAAGTAATGAGCCTCTTGTGGGAACATGGCCCCCTTTTCATCCGCGAAATGATGCCATTTTATCCCGAGCCGCGGCCTCACGTTAACACCGTCTCCACTACCGTAAGAATTCTCGAGTATAAAGGTTATATAAAACATGAGGTCTTAGGATCCTCTTTTCGATACTATCCCATAGTACAAGCTTCTAATTTCGCCAGCAAAACTCTCGGAAGCGTCATTAAAAACTACTTCCGAGGCTCAGCTTTGCTGGCGGTGTCATCTCTAATCGAGGAAGAGAAATTGAGCGTCGACGAGTTGCGACAGCTTTTAGAAATGGTCGAAGCTAACAAAAAATAAAAACTCACTCGACACCCGCAAACTACACCTTCTTTGATTGCGCTAAATCGCCCTTAACAATATATATTACGGCCCGATGCTGATATTTTTCCGCGACGGCCGTAATTTTTATTAAATGAGCGAAAATAAACAGAATAAAAATGTCGCGATTGAAAAAATGTTGTTATCTTTGCCGAAAGTTAACCTAAAATCAACTGCGAAAGCAGTATTATACTAAAATACACCAAAATTATGGATATTAACAGTATCATGTCGTCGCTCGAGGCTAAGCACCCAGGCGAAAAAGAATACCTCCAGGCTGTCAGAGAGGTCCTCATGTCGGTTGAAGATGTTTACAATCAACATCCCGAATTTGAGCGCAACAAAATTATAGAGCGCATGGTCGAACCCGACCGCATCGTTACTTTTAGAGTAACCTGGATCGACGACAAAGGAGAAGTGCAAAACAACATCGGTTATCGCGTGCAATTCAACAACGCTATCGGCCCGTACAAAGGCGGTATACGCTTCCACGCTTCTGTTAACCTCTCAATTCTCAAATTCCTCGGATTCGAGCAGACTTTCAAAAACGCCCTCACGACATTACCTATGGGCGGTGCTAAAGGCGGTAGCGACTTCTCGCCACGTGGCAAAAGCGACCGCGAAATTATGCGCTTCTGCCAAGCATTCATCCTCGGCTTGTGGAAAAACCTCGGGCCCGACCGCGACGTACCTGCTGGCGATATAGGTGTTGGTGGTCGTGAAGTAGGATATATGTACGGCATGTACAAACGCCTCGTAAATCAACACGACGGCACATTTACCGGAAAAGCAATGGAATTCGGCGGTAGCCGCATACGACCCGAAGCTACCGGTTTTGGCGCTCTCTACTTTGTGCAAAATATGCTCAAACAGCGCAACGACTCCATTAAAGGCAAAACCGTGGCAATCTCAGGCTTCGGTAACGTAGCGTGGGGCGCGGCTCTCAAAGCTACCGAACTCGGCGCCAAAGTAGTAACAATCTCTGGCCCCGACGGATACGTCTACGACCCCGCTGGCCTTAACGCCGAGAAAATCGACTACATGCTCGAACTTCGTGCTTCTGGCAACGACATCGTCGCTCCCTATGCCGACAAATTCCCCGGCTCAACTTTCTATGCCGGTCGCAAACCTTGGGAACAGAAAGTTAACATCGCTCTACCCTGCGCTACTCAGAATGAGCTTAACGGCGACGACGCTAAAATGCTTATCGCTAACGGCGTAGAAATGGTAGCCGAAGTATCGAATATGGGATGTACGCCCGAAGCTATCGACGCCTTCATCGAGAGCCGCACAGTATACGCTCCCGGTAAAGCCGTTAACGCCGGTGGTGTCGCTACCTCTGGCCTCGAAATGAGCCAAAACGCTATGCACCTGCAATGGAGCGCCGAAGAAGTGGACGAAAAATTGCATACAATTATGACAAACATCCACGAACAGTGCCTCCAATATGGCGTTGAAAGCGACGGATACATCAACTATATGAAAGGCGCTAATATCGCTGGCTTCATGAAAGTAGCCAACGCTATGATGGGCCTCGGTGTTTGCTAAATATAAACAGACATTCCATATCGAAGTGTGCGACGTTGACATAATGGTCGCACACTTCCTTTTTTTAAGCCCTTGTTAGAGCTGAAAAAATGTTAAAAAGACCACAATAGCATTGCCGTATGCTAAAAAGGTTGTAATTTTGCCACGGGTAAGTCCTACACGACCAGCTCCCCGTGAATCCCCCAGGTCTTGACCGAAGCAAGGGTGTCGGGTCGTAGCGGTGCGATGTAGTAAGCTTGCCCTTTTTTCGTGCCCTACCGCACCCCCGCAACGATAGCAAACAACCATCCCCTGGAAAAACTTATATCTCTATCAAACGTAACCATCAGAAAGAGGCCGTCTTTTAGTTGGCCTTTCCCGCTTGCTTACTAAAATTCCAATCCCTTATCTTGTAGACTCATCAATAATTCGTAACTTTGCAGAAGAACATCGCCACCATGTTTTCAAGAATGAAAACGGCGAAAGTTCAATAACATAAGAAAGGCGGTAACACGCTTTATTTCCTTGCTCTCAAAACGTAGGAAATTTTGAAAAGCAACCAAGGAAATGGCAATGTTAGTGCTCCTAAAGTACGTTTATGTACTCGCTTTCCAAGTATTGCTTGGAAAGGGTAGTTGCGTATACATACTTGGCGAGGATATTCTACCATTGCTCTTCCGGTTGCAATGGTATCCTACGACCAAGAGAGCGGAATGAGCTGGTAAGGCTCCTCGCTTTTCTTTAACCAATTATCTTACCGACAGGAGCCGTCGGATTGATGGCTCTATGGCAAACAGTAAACTCCAGTCAGCTAAAAATGCAAAAAACGACGAGTTTTATACTCAATTTCATGACATAGAAATGGAAATGAATGCATATCTGGAATATAATCCGGATGTGTTTCGTGGCAAAACAATTCTGCTCCCTTGTGATGATCCTGAATGGAGTAATTTCACCAAATATTTCGCTGCTAAATTTGATGACCTCGGAATAAAGAAATTGATTTCAACAAGTTTTGCGCCCGAAAGTAAGAAGATGGTTCTTGGTGGTCTTTTCTCCGAATGGGAACAAGAGTCGCCACAATTTGATGCCGATAAATCAAAAAACCATGGGAAGATTTTTGTTCTCGAACGTGATGTTACCGGAGACGGCCGCATAAATATCGATGACCTTGAATGGGGCTATTTGGATGGAAACGGAGATTTCCGAAGTGAGGAAGTAACCCGACTTCGGGATGAAGCCGATATCATTGTTACTAACCCACCTTTTTCATTATTTAAAGAGTTCTTTGGTTGGCTTTTGGAGGGTAGAAAATTATTTATTATAATATCAAACAAGAACTGTATAACATATAAGGAGGTTTTTCCTCATATTATGAGGAATCAAGTGTGGTCAGGATTTACATCCTGGTCAGGAGGAATGTGGTTTCAAACTGCAAATAATGAAGATGTTGATAAAGTTATAGATGGGAAAAATATGAAGAATGTTGGTTCAATTTTTATTACTAACATTGAACATGGAAGAAGACATCAACCACTTTCATTAATGACACAAGAAGATAATATCCGTTTTAGTAAACATAAAGAAATTAGATGTATAGGTTATTATCATTACGATAATTATGATGCTTTAGAGATTCCGTTTACTGATTCTATACCTTCAGATTATGAAGGTATAATGGGCGTGCCAATTTCATGGATAGAAAAATATTGTCCCGAGCAATTTGAAATTCTGGGCATGTGTGAAAATTTAGATTTATATAATCTTAAAACAAAAATATACAATGCCGACGAATGTCGAGCTGCATATTATGATAAATTTAAGAAATCTGGCACTTATGATCTCAATGCAAGCGGTGTAATAATAGTTAATGGCATAAAAGAAAAGGTATATCAGAGAATATTAATCCGTAAGAAATCATGAAAACAGAACTACATACTGAATGGACTGTTGGCCATATAGCCGAAGGGTTTGTATATAATCAATATGAAGGCAAAGGGCTATATGGGTTGAACGGCAAACTTACTATTCAGCCTGAATATCAACGTCATTATATCTACAACGACGGAAAGAAAGATGTTGCCGTCATCGACTCGCTATTAAAGAAGTATCCTCTTGGTCTTATTTATTTTAATAAGACTCCGGACGGTCGATTTGAAGTGCTTGATGGTCAACAACGCATTACATCCTTCGGACGTTTTATAACAGGTAAACTTGCTATTCAATACAATGGTCGTGAGGAATTTTTCAGCGGTTTGCCCGAGGAGTTGAAACAACGTATTCTTAATACTCCGCTCACAATCTACATTTGTGAGGGAGAGGAAGAAGAAATCAAAGAATGGTTCAAGACTATCAACATTGCAGGAGTGCCTCTCAACGAACAGGAACTACGCAATGCAATTTATAGTGGTCCATTTGTAACGACGGCAAAGGCTGTTTTCAGTAATTCGCTTAACTCAAATATCCAAAAATGGTCACATTACATTAAAGGTGAAGTAAGCCGTCAGGATTACTTAGAACGTGCGCTCGAATGGATAAGTGCTTCCAATGGGTTAACAATCGAGGGGTACATGAGTCAACACCGTCACGACACCAACATCAGCGAACTGCAATCTTATTTTGATGCGGTTATAGGTTGGGTATCGGGATTGTTTGACATGACCGACAAAATGAAAGGTCTTGAATGGGGAAGACTCTACGAAGAATATCATTCCAAGCCATACAACATGACTGAACTGAACCAACGAGCAAAAGAACTTTTGGCTGACGAATATGTGCGCAACGCCAAAAACATTTATGAATATCTTCTTGGAGGAGAACAACGCCCTGAGCTTTTGGATGTGCGTCTATTCGATGACCGCACAAAACGTGCCGCCTATGCTAATCAGACAGAAAAAGCGCAAGCCGAAGGTGTTTCAAATTGCCCCGTTTGTGCTTCGGGAACCAACAATAACCGCACTAAAATTTATACTCTCGCAGAGATGGATGCCGACCATGTGACGGCTTGGAGTCGAGGAGGGACTACAACCCTTGACAACTGCGAAATGCTCTGTAAAACTCATAATCGAGCCAAAGGCAACCGCTAAATATTTTATAAAGCCTCGGATCTGCGAAAGCAACCTTCAGCTCAACGAGCGTAGGCGAGTTAAACCGGGGCTTTTTCATACAGTAGACCTCTTTTGGAGTGATTGTTCGCCAATTGGATTTTACCGACCATTATGAAGGCGAGGAACTATTTGGTCGCGTGTCCCTTGCAGTATTAAAGTCGGCCCTTTATACTTGGCTGCAGTTTCATATATAGGCAGATTGCCCCCCTCCTTCATTATTTCGCTCTTCTATTTTTAAGTTTTTTGCGCTAACTTTGTGCGTAACAAACTTAGGCCAATGCTTATCAACGACATCATTACGAAAATACGGAGTCTCTTAGCGGCCAACTCCTACGGCCACAATTTACATGCCAGGCTAATTAAAGTTGGCAAAGGTTACGCTCGCACCTCGGTCAACACCCCCATTTTCCGTAAAAGCTCATTGGCAACACATGGCTCCACTCAGTACATCGCATACTACGACGGCGTGAAAACTTCAGCCATCTCACGGCTGCGCTGCTGCTGCATCTCGCGGCTCTTGACTGCACGGGGTTTGATGACATCGCCGTTCTTGCCGGTTATAGACTCTATCGTTATATGGTCGCCATACTGATAACCGGCTCCCATATCGGCATAGTTGTTCATCGCCCAGAAGATATTGACCTGCTGCGTCTCCGTGCTTAAAGTATGGTCTTTAAGCAATGCAGAAAGCAGTTCGGGCGACCGCTCAAAGATTTCATTCTCCCGTATGTCGATTTGAGATAGCTCCATTCGTTAATCAATTTTATATAGTTCTTAGTCTTTCAGACACCCCAACGGAATCACCTTTACACCGTCTTCACGGGTGTAGGCGAACTCGCCGCCTGTTATGACTATCATCAAATCCGGCTCACGCAACGGAACCTGCTTCTCGGTCTCGTTTTTCTGCCGTATCAATCGCTGAATTTCCAGCAGGTGTTTTGCGCCATCTTCGATATCTCTGCTACCCAGTTTGCACTCTATCAGGGCATAACGACCATCTTCAAGGTGCAGAACAATATCCGACTCCAACCCATAACGGTCTCGGTAATAGGAAACTTTGCCTCCTAATGATTGAGAGTACACTTTCAAATCACGAATGCACATACATTCGAAAATGAATCCGAAAGTTCGCAGGTCAAGTTCCAAACTTCGGGGCGATGCACCCATCGCTGCTACCGCAATCGAGGGATCAA
>JAFLUA010000003.1 GCA_022508985.1 Muribaculaceae bacterium | reverse complement strand
TCGTGTCACTCGGACTTCGGCAGAATCACCCTTGTTGGTCAATATTACAAAGTCAAAAGATTCCCAATCCTTTAGATTGTCAATTACGATTGAATCTTTATCGGAAATAAAAGCAATGCTTGAAGCGATTGTTTCAAGAATATCCGGTTTGAGCTCCGGATTGACTTTCCAAGTGCTTTCAAAGTCATCTTGCAGAAGCTTGATAGCATCAGAACTTGTATGAAAAATCTTTTGGTGTGCCATTAAATTCATGCAACCCGTAATAAACGCTGCCAGCAACAAAATTTGTCTATTCATGATTATTTCAGTTTTATTAAACTATATCGTTGCTTGCTATTAATATACACAAAACTCGCACTCCTCATCATATCGGCCAACACCAATGGCAAAAACGCGGCATTTGCCGATTGTGGCAAAAAATACCAAGCGGCGACAAGGAGTAAAAGCACCACAAAGTTAATTATTTGCCACCATATAAGCACTATTTTGGCGCGTTTTATCCAAATCAGAATCGGCACGAGCAGGCATAAGGGGTTTAGCCATAAATACAACAAGTTGGGAGAGGTTGCCTCGTGGACGGAGATAAAGATGAGGAATGTCAACACCAATCCGGCTATACCCAAAATGGCAAAATAAATGGCATCAAACCAGGGGGTCACGCGCCGACGACGCAAATCTCTTACTGTGATAATGAGCGCTACAACAAAAATGAGCAAAGAGATAAACATTGGAGTAGCATACCACGGCGTTGGCCCTTTAATTGCATTATCCGACGGCACATCAACCAAAACGTGCGTGTCTTTTACGAGGGCTATACCGCCGACACTTGCCTGCGACAGCATATGGTCGAGCTCGGTTGGTGCAAAAGCAGTCTCGCGGTTATTTATCCGATAATCAATGCCATAGCCAAGGGCGAGGTCGATGCCAAATTGATACCACGGATAGTTTTTATGGTAATAGCGCATTACGTTGCGGAACGTCGGTTCTTTATTCGCCTCTGTTTCAAAGTGTGACGGCCCAAGAAGAAGAGTATCGCCGGCGGCACGCTCTACAACTGCGAGAGGGCGGGTTGCACAATTATCTTTCACATAATTATACCTATAAACGGCATTTTCAGGCTTCACATTTTCACGCAACAACGATATCAATCGCGCTTTTTGGGCACTATCGAAATTAAGTTCATGAGCGACAACACGTCGTCCCTGGCGGGCATACGACTCCAGAAAAGCCCACTGAGGCCATTCAACGGCGCGGTAATCGGTTTCGCCTTTTACAAAACGATATACAAAATTGGGGGCTTCGAAGTCGAAGACTCCAAAGTTATAGGCAAGAGGTTGTTGTCCTGATATTTCTACAAGGATGGCAGAATGACCCTCGAGCTCATAAACTTCTGGGCCCGGGTAAACATTGACAAAATAAACGGTCGTATCACGCTCCTCTGCCTTGGTGCTCACACCCGACAATACCAGCAAAAACGATATCAGAATAAAAAAACGCCTCATTTTATATCTATCAATTTGTGAGTCTGCAATGATAGGCGCCACTGGGGGTGCGACAAAATGTAATCGATTGTTTCATGGACATTTACGCCTGAACACGGCTGTAAATATCTCAATGGAGTGCCAAAAATTGCGGCTGTTTCTTCCACATCAACGCCCTGATATACTATTTTCAGTTCATCAACACGATCAATTGCCCAAGGTGCTTCCTTCGGTGAACAGGTAACCCAATCTACTTCGGGTGGTGCCGGAAGAGTACCGTTCGTTTCTATTTGCACATAAAAACCCTTTGCCTTGAGTTTTCTCAACAAAGCGCTATCAAGCTGCAACAAAGGCTCGCCACCCGTTGCCACAAGATGTTTTGCAGGATATGCCGAGCAAGCGTCGGCAATCTCATCTGCGCTCATTTCGATTCCACTTTGGTAGTCGGTATCGCAAAACGAACAGCGGCGATTACACCCGGAGAAACGCAAGAATACCGCCGGAGTGCCGGTATAATACCCTTCTCCCTGAAGAGAGTAAAATATTTCGTTAACAATATATTTATCAGTCTCTTTCATACGATGCAACATTTCCTTCGCTCTCTTGCACGTCAACTCTGTAGCAATTTGTCACGTTATCACATATCCAACGCGCTATGTTCTCGGCAGTAGGGTTGAATGGCAACGTGTCGTTTAGGCACTGATGGTCGAGTCGTTCGCTTATTGTCTTTTTGATATCAGTGAAATCAACAACCATGCCATTAGAATTAAGTTTTTCAGCGCGACAATAAACTGTAATTATCCAGTTATGGCCATGCAAGGCCGTACACTTGCTCTCGTAGTCGAGTTCAAGCCTATGCGAGGCCGAAATTTCAAGTCGTTTCGTTACGTAATACATATTAAATCGCGGTGTTTATTTATTCGGCAAGGGGATTATATAAAGGCTCCACCCCTCGTTGTCGAGCCAGTTGCAGTAAATAAGAAAAGGCGGCTTCGCGCGTATCGTCTATCTCGCAGTCTTTTATTGCCTGCTTGAGATTTTTCACAAAAAACCCTACATCGGGGCCTTGCGATAATCCGAACAAAGCCATTATTTCGGTGCCGTCGACAGGATTTTTTCTGTTTCGCTCGACATCTTTTTCGTGTGTCGTACGGAACTTTTCTTCAACGAGGTCGAAATTAGCCAGATAACGAGCCTTACGAGCTTCGTCGCGACTTGTTATATCGGCACGCGCCAATATCATCAAATCGGCAAGGTCTTCTTCTGCATAATTGGCAAGACGGCGGATAGCGCTGTCGGTAACTTCGTCTTCAACCAAAACGATGGGGCGCATGTGCAGTTCTACAAGCTTGGCAACGTAGGCGAGGTCGGCGCCCAGGGGGAACTTCATTCGCCTGAATATTGTTTTCACCATTTTGGCTCCAACAAAATTATGGTTATGGAAAGTCCAGCCGCGAACAGGGTCGTAATGTTTTGTCGCCGGCTTACCTATATCGTGAAAAAGAGCCGCCCACCGCAGCCATATTTTATCAGACACAGCGGCAACACTGTCGAGGACGGTCATTGTATGATAAAAATTGTCTTTGTGCGCGCGGCCATTTACGACATCAATGCCTTTCATACGCGACAACTCGGGCAATATTATATCTAACAGGCCCGATTGCAGCAATAAAATCCACCCCACCGAAGGGCGTGGCGAGGCCATTATTTTGAACAATTCGTCCTTAATTCGCTCGGCACTTATTATTTCTATACGGGCGGCATTACGACGTATTGCCTCAAATGTTTCAGGATGGATATTAAATTGCAATTGCGTTGCAAAACGGATTGCACGCAACATTCTCAACGGGTCGTCGCTAAATGTGATATCGGCGTCGAGAGGTGTCTGTATTATGCCGTTGGCGATATCTTCAACACCACCATAATTATCTATTACTTCGCCAAAGCCGTCGGCATTCACTCTTATGGCAAGGGCGTTGATGGTAAAGTCGCGACGCGCCAAATCTTCGGCAAGAGTGCCGTCTTCCACAATAGGATTTCGCGACTCACGTCGATATGATTCACGACGTGCGCCTACAAACTCCAATTCTAAATCGCCTTTCTTGAGTTGGGCTGTACCATAATTGCGATATACTGCCAGGTGAGTGCCTCGACCCAGTTTTTGCGCAACGGCTTCGGCCAACTCAATGCCTGAACCCACGGTAACAAAATCGATATCTTTCGATGGTCGACCTATAATAATATCGCGTACGTAGCCCCCGACAACATATACCTCACGGCCCATGCTATCGGCTGTTTCGCCTACGGTACGAAATATTTTTCTTTTTAATTTGTTACCGAGATTCATATTAAATATTCATCAGTCAAGTGTCGTTATTTCAGTCGGCGCTGTCGTTATAACTTCTGCCGGCGCCTGTTTGTGAACAATATAGGTGTTTTCAATGCCCACAGCCCCAATGCCGGGTATTACAAATTTAGGCTCGACAGCTATAACATTTCCTTCGGCAAGCACATCACGCGATCGCGGTGCTAACACGGGCAATTCGTTTACTTCAATACCGCAACCATGCCCCACAAAACCGGCGTGACTGTTATGTCCCATGAAATTATCGGCAAGGCCTGCAGCTGTTGCTATTTCGAGGGCTTTGTTATACAGCTCCGATGCCTTTACTCCGGGCTTCATCATGGCCGCCAGGGAGTTGCATATTTCAATCGACACATTGTTGGCGTGCTCCACTTCAGGAGGTATGTTTCCAGAAATATACATGCGCGTCATATCTGTCATATATCCATTGTAATTGCCGTTAACATCGACCATTACAGGCTTACTGGGCCGTATAACAGTGCCGTTGGCACCTACGGGCAGCGACGGGTCGGCCCCTTCACCTCCCATAGCAAAATCGTAGGGAGAGGGATTGTCGCCATTGTCGCCGGTCAATACATTGCCCATGAATAGTTCCATATCGCCTCCGGCCACTCTGAATTGACCTAAGCAACCTTCAAGGCGCGATGCCCGCTCTATCTCTATTTGAAATTCTATATCGGTCATCCCTTCGCGGAAATAGCGCGGCAATCTTCCATATACAAACGATTGCTTTACGCCCGATGCCCGTAGCATATCTTGTTCTCGCAAGGTTTTTATTGCCCTACTTTGTCGTAATAGTGGCGATAAATTTTTCTCGGGAGTTTGTCCAAAACATGAAGACAATCGTAGCGCTTCACTAAAATTTATAGCGTCAAGTTCTAATGCTACTGGCGATTGTCGCTCTATATTATTCTCCGACAGTATATTTGCAATCTCTTCGGGCTTGCGTATAAAAAACAAGCAGCTATCGGCTTCGCAATGAAGATGCTTAGGCTGACGCACGAAATACAACGGGCGCTCTAATGCTATATCAATATAGATATAACCTCTGAACACGCGCCCCGTGAGATAGTAGATGTTGGCATTATCGCGAATGAGAGCACGCTCTATGGCAGCCTCTGCCATTAGTGCTTTTAATCGCTCAAGCCTTATATTTTGCTCTGAGTGTCCAAGCAGATTTATATTATTTTTATCTGTTCTACAAGTCATTGAAATGTTTAGCTTATCGCCAATAAATCTGTTATAGAATTCAAGATATGCTCAGCTCCCACAACATCTTTACCAAATCCATAGGTAGCCCAGGCAAACGGCAGACCGGCTTTATGGGCCGAAGCACAGTCGCCGCGCGTATCGCCAACATAGAGTGGCCGTTGCAATCTGTGTTTCTTAACAATCATATCTATATTTTGGTCTTTTTCCAGTCCGTTTTCACCATAAGAGACACTGTCGACAAAATATTGCCCCAAACCTGTTATGGCAAAAAAATCGGGAAGGCCATCGGCCGTACAGTTGCTCACCATAAAAAGCTTGTGACTTTTAGCCAGCTCTGCAATAGTTTCTTCGACGCCTGGATATAATGTTCCTCCAAGGCTTCGCATTATCTCTTTTTCAACAATAGTGAGCCTTTCGTGGAACATATCGAGCGGACAAGCATCGCCAACAACTTGCTGGTGAATATAGCTTAGATGATAACCCATCAATGCCGCGAGTTTATCGTAGCCTACATGCCCCACTTGCGGACAGCAGTAGTCGATTGTTCTATTCCATAATTCACAATAGCTTTCAACGGCATCCCATAGAGTGCCATCCATATCAAAAAGAATGCTGTCGTAATTGTGCTTCATTATTTATCTTTTACCGGCAAATAAATTATACCTATTTGTTCTATCCCGCTTATAGTGTCGGGGCGCATTATGTGACGAAGCCCGACGACACTACCTTTTATCAAAGTAAAGTCTCGCTTAAGGATGTCGCTCTTCTGTATCGAAGGACCGCTACCGCGTCCTCGCCAGTGACCGAAATCGTCGGCCAGAGTGATATTGAAGGTATCGGTTGATATAGAATCTGCCGAGGGATAGGTGAGTTCTATCCATAAATTGCTATACTCATATCCAGCCGTATGGCGTAACGACAACATAAGAGAGCCTCCCGTAGCCACACTATCGCGCAAGGTGTCAACTCTAAATTCAATTTTTCTCCCATAACTCCATTCTTGGTTTTCGAATGTAGTAAATGCGCTGAAATAATTGTCGACACCATTGCCACGAGAGCCGGCCATGCCGCAGGAAGCCATTAGAAAAGCAACTGCGGCAAGCACACTCATTTTATATTTTACTATTCTATCCATTGTTTGTCGGAGTCGGGTCGTTGTGCCCATTATTATCTCCGGGCTTCCGATGGTATCGGTTTTTATACTTCTGTGCACCACCTTGCGGCTGATTATTTTTCTTCTTTTTTCGCTTCTTTTTATCGAAACGGGCCAAATCGTCATCTTCACCAAGGATATCGCCAAACTCCGATTTAGCTTTGGGTGTTTCATCGCCTTCGGCTAATAAAGATAGCGGTTTTTCGCCGGCTTTGTTCATTGCTATTATGTCGAATACACGCTTGGCGGGTATTGTAACGAGGTTGGCCGCTATATTTTTATCGGTAGAATACGTTACCAATCGATTGAAAATATCGCTCTTGAAGTGGTAATAGGTGGCATCGGCCGTCTCCAACCTTACATCGCGAGGCGGCATACGCTTTGTAGCCTCGACATAAGCATCAACTTCAAAGTTAAGGCAACATTTCAATTTTGCACATTGGCCCGCCAACTTCTGTGGGTTTAGTGATATATCTTGATAACGAGCAGCACTTGTGGCAACCGACACAAAATTTGTCATCCACTGCGAGCAACATAAGGGCCGACCACAAGGTCCGATACCGCCTATACGTCCGGCCTCTTGGCGAGCACCTATTTGCTTCATCTCGATGCGCACCTTAAACGTCTCGGCCAAAACTTTTATAAGCTGTCTGAAATCGACACGCTCATCTGCTATATAATAGAATATTGCTTTATTGCCATCGCCTTGATACTCTACGTCGCCTATTTTCATATCGAGGTTAAGCTCTTCGGCTATACGCCTCGAGCGTATCATAGTATCGTGTTCTCGCGATTTAGCCTCTTCATATTTCTCTATGTCTACAGGCTTAGCCTTGCGGAATACTCTGCGAATATCGGCTATATTTCCATTACGGCCCAGTGAGCGACGCATACGCAATTCGGCCAAGTCGCCCATGAGTGTTACTGTACCGATATCATGACCCGGCGAAGCCTCTACTGCCACTATGTCGCCAACCTCTAAGGGTATGTGAATACTGTTTCGATAATAACCGCGACGAGTGTTTTTGAATTGCACCTCCACATATTCGCTATCGGCAAAGCCTCCGGGAATATCGGCAAGCCAGTTGAAGCTATGCAACTTACCTCTACAATAATCTTTTTTACAGCACGTCGGGGCAAGGTCTTCGCTATCATCATCGGCCGATGCATCAACAGCCGAATGTTCAGCCATATCATCTGCCGACAACGATTCAGCAGCAGTGCTATCGGCGACAAGGTCCGCACTGTCGTCTTCTGGCACCTCCCGGCCGGATACGTCGTATTTATCTTCGTAATCCATAATTATTTAGCGAAACTTACCGAGCGCGTTTCGCGGATAACGGTTATTTTCACTTGGCCTGGATATGTCATTTCGTCTTGTATACGACGAGCTATTTCTGTCGAGAGTTTTTCTGTTTCGGCATCGTCTATTTTGTCGGCACCTACGATAACGCGGAGCTCGCGGCCTGCTTGTATAGCATAGGTCTTTATAACTCCGGGATAACTTAAAGCGAGTTGTTCGAGGTCGTTTAGACGTTTGATATATGCTTCTACAATCTCACGACGGGCACCGGGACGAGCACCCGAAATGGCGTCGCAAACCTGAACTATAGGTGCAAGCAACGAGGTTTGTTCAACCTCATCGTGGTGAGCGCCTATCGCATTACATATTTCGGGCTTTTCCTTATATTTTTCCGCCAATTTCATACCAAGCAATGCGTGCGGTAACTCGGGTTCTTCATCGGGTACTTTGCCTATGTCGTGAAGAAGACCTGCGCGACGTGCTTTTTTGGGATTTAATCCTAATTCCGAAGCCATTACGGCGCATAAGTTTGCAGTCTCACGAGAGTGCTGCAACAAATTCTGGCCATAGCTCGAACGATATTTCATTTTACCCACGAGACGTATCAATTCAGGATGCAAGCCATGTATTCCAAGGTCGATAGCTGTGCGCTGACCTGTCTCAATTATCTCTTGTTCAAGTTGTTTACGAACTTTAGTCACCACTTCTTCAATACGTGCCGGATGTATACGGCCGTCGGCTACCAACTGGTGCAAAGCAAGACGCGCTATCTCACGGCGCACGGGGTCGAAACCAGAAAGAACGATGGCTTCGGGTGTATCGTCAACTATAATTTCAATGCCGGTGGCGGCTTCCAAAGCGCGTATATTACGACCCTCACGACCTATTATTCGGCCTTTTATTTCATCGGAATCGATATGGAAAACCGTAACAGAGTTTTCGATAGCCGTCTCCGTAGCCACACGTTGTATCGACTGCACTACGATGCGCTTAGCTTCTTTGTTGGCTGTAAGTTTTGCATCGTCCATTATGTCGTTTATGTAAGAAGCTGCTGCTGTTTTCGCCTCGTCTTTGAGGCTTTCTATGAGTTTTTCTTTTGCTTCGGCCGACGATAAACCTGATATATGCTCTAACAAGTCTTGCGCCTGATGGTGCATTTCATCTAACTGGCTTTGGCGCTGGTTGATAACCCCTTGTTGAGCGTCGAGATTGTGTCGTAGATTCTCTAATTCGTTTTTTGTTCTCTGGTTTTCGCTTTGTTGTTGGTTTAGTTGAAGCTCACGTTGCTTCATTTTAGCCTCTGTCGACTGTATTTTCGACATTTTTTGATTAGCCTGTTTTTCAGCCTCAGCCGTTATCTTCAAGGCTTCTTCACGGCCTTCCATCACTTTGTCACGCTTGATATCTTCAGCTTTGCGTTCAGCTTCTGCCAATATTAATTTAGCTTTCGAAGCAGACATTTTTCGTTGTACTATAACCGTTATTCCTGCCGATAATGCGGCGGCAATCAGAGCTACGGCTATGTAAATAATAAAAGACATATGTTTGGTTTTATATGTGTTAAAAAAATTGCACTTAAAGTCCGTATAATTATCACGTTCTAAGCATGATAAACGGGCTCAAAGTGCGGTTTATACTCTCTGCGCACAGGTCGCTGGCGCTGCGTGGGCTTGATAAAAGAATCCCTGTATTGTGCCTATTCAATAGCTTTTAAGAGTGCATCGATACGCTCTTCAAAGTTATTAAGCATCTCTGTCTGACTGTTAATCAAGTTGGTCTGTCTATAAAGCATCGTAGCGTAATAAAGCGTTACTTTAGCCAAAGCCACCGCGGGGATATCAGAGTTAGCTCCATATCGGAAGCGGTTTACGTTATTATTAATCTGCTCAACGACATAACTATAGAACGACTCTTCGTTCTCCTTGACCGGAAGTTCAAAGACTTCAACGTCAGATATTTTGATTTTTATCTTATGTTCTTTCTGCTGATTCATCTTGCAGGGAAGCGGGTGCTAAATATCTTTCATCAAGTCAGCGACACAGACGTCTATTTCCCGCACTAATTCGGCGATAGTGGCGCGAGCTTCGCGAGCAGTAGCCGCATCAGGAGCTAAGGCCGATGATATTCGCAGATATTCGAGCTCGGCTCGCATCCGCTCTATTTCCTTTTCGCGGGCCGTTAGCGAGGCTTGTAATTCAAGCAATTGATTACGCATCTGTGCATTATCCTCTTTCAGCACATTATAGCGCGTCAATAGTAACTCGCTCTTATGTCCTATTCGGCTCAGTTGCTCAGCAAAATCCTTTGCCATTTTCCTTCCAAATTTTCACAAAATTAGCTATTTTTTTTTATACTGCAAAATATTTTTTTAGCGGCTATTATTCCCTACTTTTGTTTCAATTAACTTATCTTTATTTCATTTAGTGAGAAATAAATATTATTTTTGCGCTATCTTTAATTTGCAAAAACTTAAACTTCTATATGTCTTATGAAAAAATTATTGGTTCTATTAAGTTTAACAAGTTTTGCTTTTCACATCTATGCTTCCAAGCCTTGTGAAAAGGATGTAACACTGTTACCTCAATCTTACAATCAATTTTTACCAGAGAAGTTTATTTCAACTTCCCGATTTGAAACTCTAAACAATATTGAAAATTTTAATTCATCACAGGATATAAAGGCTACCCCCCGCCCTATGCTTAGAAATAAACCAAACAATCTACCGGCACAAGACGGCGGAAATGTTTATGGTTATCTATATTATTATACGGGTTCAAAACTGCAACAAGGTTTTTACAAAATAGACCCTTCTACCGAAGGCAAACTCTTGTGGATTGATTTTTATACCGGATGGGGTATGACTATGAATGGTGGATGGTATCGCGATGGTAAAATTTGCGGTCTTAATCTTTACCGATATATGGGCGGTATTATGTCGTATAACTACGTAGAATTAGATTTTAATACCGGCGACGTTGTCAATTTTACGCCTCTTGATGTCGATGCCAATGATATGACCAATTTTTATATCACAACAGCTTATCGTGATCTCGACGATAAAGTTTATGGATATGGATATGCCGACGACGGTGAATCGATGGGCTTTAACTGCGCTCCCTCAACAGATTTCGATGCCAGCATTCAAGTAAAAAAGGTTGATTTTAGCGAAGTATGTACATCTCTATGCTACAACATACAAGATGACCTTTTCTATGGTGTTAACACTGCCGGTAAATTTGTATCAGTTGACCATAAGGGTAATCAAACACCTCTTTTTGATGTTGACATAGATGATCTTGGCACTACTGTTTCAGGCATAGTATATAATCCCGATCAAAATAATTATACATGGAATGTTTATCTATCTTCTACAGGCAAATCCTATATGTACTGTATAGACCCGATAGGTGAAACTGCAACTTTAATAGCACCATGTAACTCTTCCGAAAATTATATTTTCATGGTTAATACTCTCGACAATGTAAACGACAAAGCTCCGGCTATGCCTACTATTGAGAGTGTTGTCTTTGAATCTTTATCAACTACAGGAACTATAACAGCCTCTCTACCCGAAAAAACTTACGATGGTTCTTCTCTTACAGGTGATATTGAATGGTTACTAATGGTTGATGGTGATATTGTTGATAAAGGAACGGCAACAGCAGGTGCTAACATTACTGCCACTGCCGAAAATATTAGCAATGATATGCACCTTATTTCTTTGGTGGCTGTAAAAGATAATAAACGCTCATTACCGGCTACTGTAAAAAAATGGATAGGTGCCGATTATCCATCAACACCTCAAAATGTTGTTTTAACAGAAAATACTCTCTCTTGGGATGCTGTTACTACAAGTGTTAATGGCGGTTATGTAGACTATTCTTCGCTCAAATACATTGTGTATCTCAATGACGAAAAAGTGGTTGAAACTACTTCTACTTCTATCAATATAGATTTTCCAAAAGGCAAACCTTATACTTCATATACAGCCTACATAGTTGCTTCTTGTAATGGAAAAGACTCTGAGAAAGGAGAATCTAATTATATTAATTATGGCGAGCCCCTTACTCTCAATCCGTCTATTCACTATCGTCCGGAAGAATATGAATTAAAACTATTCACCACTGCTAATGTCGATGGTAAAAAAGACAGTAATGGAAAAGACCTTACTTGGCGTTATACAGAAGATATGGCCTTCCCTGCATTTGCTTCAGGCTATGATGGCGACGATTGGCTTTTCTTCCCGCCTATTTATTTTGACGATGTAGATAAAGCTTATGCATTCGTAATGGAAGCAGGACTTGTTCATGACTCTGATACTCGCGGCACCATATCAGTCTATATTGGTAAAGAACCTACAGTAGAAGCCATGACTCAAGTTATCTTACCCGACCACCATTGTGAACATATGCGTGGCGATGATATAAAAGAATACTTTGCTGTTAAAGAAGCCGGTACTTATTACATAGGTATCCATGCAGTGACATACTCTGTATCTTTCCATATTTCAGATATGGATATTGCTCGCACCGATATTGACTATAATGTACCTGTTGCCGCTACCAACCTTAATGCCGTTGCCGCTGATAATGGTAAATTGTCTGCTACCGTTACATTTAACATGCCTGAATTTACTTCTAATGGTGACTTAATACCCGAAACTACCGATATCACTGCTACTATATGCTCTTATCCCAAAACAATAGGTAGCGATGTTCGTGGTGAATTAGTTGACACAAAAGTTGTTATCGGCAAACCAGGATCACCACAAACTGTTGAAATAGGCACTGCTCAAAATAACAATTTTATAACAGTTACCTGCGCCATTAACGGAAAATCGGGTAGAGAAGCTATTATTACATTATACACAGGACTTGTACGCCCATATGTTGTTCAGAATCTTAAAGCTGAAATAACAGAAGACAATATGGGTATGAAATTAACATGGACACCTCCTGTAGAAGGTGGTGAAGAAGGTGCTATCGGTGAAGACTTTTTCTACACTATATGGTATTACAACAATGGTTGGGAATTCGGTGACAACGTTGGTTGGAATGAAATGGAATATACCTATGTATTACCTGCTGGTACAGAACAACAATGGATAAGATTAGGTATTATGGCATATAATGCCGCCGGCCAAAGTGATTATATAACATCTGTTACAGAAGTTATTGGTACTCCTTACACCCTGCCTATAATAGAAAACTTCCCCGATTATTACGAAACTTACGAGCCTATTATGATTCAACGTCCTACTCCTGAATATGAAGGTACTTACTGGTATGTAGACGACCCCGGAGAACTTTTATCGCCTTTATTTGCTAATAAAAGTGGAATAGCTTATATAGGATTTGCCGATGAAGGCCTTACCAATGTAAAGGCTCGACTTTCATTACCTAAATTCTCTACTAAAGGACTTTCTGATATAAAATTCTCTATTGATTATTTTGGAGGTTATAATAGTTCATATGCAGCTCAATTTCATATTTTAGCCGATGCTTATGGTATTAAAGCTGAAAATGTGGAAGACCTTCCAAAAGGTAATAAATGGTTGAATCATTCTTTCATTTTACCTGAAAAATTCAATGATAAAGACTGGGTGGAAATTCTTATAGATGCCGATTTTGATAATGACCAACAATTTGCTATGTTCTCGGCATACTCTGTTTCGAGTAGCACAGGTATTAATAATTTATCTGAAGAAAATGATAAAATATATACTACACCCGGCTTGTTACACTTAATAGGTTATAAAGGTAAAAATCTTATAGTAAGTGACCTCTCAGGACGCGTTGTTATAAATAATACTGCTCTCGATGAAGTTAATGGTTATGCTCTTAGTAGAGGAATCTATATAGTAAGAGTGGATAATAAATCTTACAAAATTGTTATCAGGTAAAATTATCATATTTAACTTTTCAAAAGCACTCTCGGATAAACTCTCCGGGAGTGCTTTTTTTCAACACCATTTATTATTTTTAATTTATATATTTTTTATATGTATTATTTAAATATAGTATAAAAGGAATATCAATAACAATAAGTGGTGTTGATATGTTTAATAACTTTTTTGACAATGTATTGTATTATTGATTTATTGTAGTATTTAGTTTTATTTTATACACTTTATAAACATTATAAATAATTAAAAATCAATATAATAGTTATGTTATAAACATTATGTTGAAAAGTAATTATGTATGTAATTTTATAATTATTTTATCATTAAAAATGAGTAAATGATGTATAAATATTCCTCATAATTCAATAAAAAATTTTCTATCTATAATTTGCTTTTTTTATTCTAACTATTCCTATATAAAAATTCAATATTTCAAAACTAACTAATGTGAAATTATGAATTATTTATTGAGTTGTTTTCAACAATTAATGTTGATAAGTTTTCTATATAAAGTTCGGCTTCCGGACCAAGATTAAATATAAGATCTAATATAGAAAGATTAGGAATAAATCCGAGTTGTTCTTTTCTTACTTGCCAATATGGTTTTATAATGAAAATACTGTCGATATCTATATTTGTAAAGTCGTTGTATATGATATCAGAACTTTTTTCTTTTATATCTACATTGAAATTGATAATGTTTCTAACAATTTGGTCAGCTCTTATACACAACTCTATAATAGATTCTTTTCTTAAATCAAATAAAGGTAATATGCGTTCTATATAAAATTCAAAAAAAGGAGTTCTACCATAAGCCGATTCCAGAGCTATGGGTATAGTTTCATACCAGCGTCCGTGATTACTTATCTCAACTTCTTTCCATTTAGTGGCGCCTGATGGTTTGCTAACAGGTATAGTTAAATTAAGAGGGCCTCGGGTGTCAGCAATAGAAAATCTATGTGTAGTTTTATTGTTTTTAATGTATTTAGCTTCTGTATCAATAGATACTATCGGATATTTATACATTAAAGTATAATAAGCAATAGATGCAAATAGGCGAGGAGGTAAAAGAGCAGCCGCTACTCTATCGCAGCAGTCGCTCTTTAATATGTCATTAGTTTTCACTTCTTGTCGGGATTGGCACTGCGAAAGATACGATTGAAACGTATTCTTCCGTCAAACAATCGTCGGTTATTATCAAATGAAGCGAGTATTATCATTGGAGTGCCTATTATATGGTCTTCAGGTACAAAACCCCAGAAACGAGAGTCTTGAGAATTATCGCGATTATCGCCCATCATCCAATAATAATCTAATTCAAAAGTATAATAATCGGCTACTTTTCCGTCTATTATAACTTTTTGTAGATTTTCATCAAAATAAGCATCGGTATGACCCTCATAATTTCTGATACAACGCTGATATGTTATCCAATTATCACTATTTAATTCTATAGTGCTGCCTTTAGCAGGTATAAAAAGACCGTTGTCGCCTCCATAATTAGATAAAGTCCACGAGCCTTTTTCTCCAAATGGGAACACCATACTGTTCATAACATTTCCATAAAAGAAAGGAGCAACGTTGCTGAATTTTATATATGAAAGTAATTTACCTTTTTCTTTCATACGTTCAATCATACCTTGCGTTAATGGCGCAATATAAGCTGTTGCATTTGCCGGTGCATTGCGAAGGAATGGCTGTACGTTTTTTCTTGACACCGACCCTTCTTCAAATTGTGATATATCGTCGGGAGAAATGTCAAGTGACTTCAAATCGCGTTCGCTTAAAGGAGAAGAAGTAGCGAAGAGATAGTTGAATTGTACTTTTTCGGGAAAATCCCGTACTACGCCATCTATATAGACCGTGTCGTTTACAATTTTAAGATATTGTCCGGGCAAAGCTATAGCACGCTTTACAAAATTTTGTCGCCGGTCGACAGGTCGATAGATAATGTCGCCAAACATTATTTTATTGTTATGAACAACATCTCTACCGTATTGTTTAACGAGAATGTCGTAGTATTGCGGGGTATCTTCAAATTTTGTAGATACGGTATCACCGGCCGGGAAATTAAACACCACGATGTCGCCCTCTTCTACTTTGCGCAGCCCTTTAAGGCGGCGATATTCTATATAAGGATGGTCTAAGTAAGATTTATGGCCCAAAAAAGAGTTGTGTACAAGAGGAAAATTAACTGGAGTCATAGGTACTCGCGGGCCATATACAAATTTATTAACCCAAAGATAATCGCCTGTGAGTAATGTTTTTTCAAGCGAACTTGATGGTATTTGATAGTTTTGCCCTATAAAAGCGAACACAAAATAAACGAGGATAAGGGCATACACTATAGCGTCGACCCATCCCATTATGCCGCGTACTGTTTTTGATTCGCTTTTTTTCCACCAAGTAAAAGGAATATAACCCGTTATATAAATGTCAAATAGTAATATTTCAAAAATAGCGAGCCACCACGTGCGCATCCATATTACCCATAAAAGGAATAATAGAGAAACAAGGCCAAAACGAATCCATCGTGTTAACTTTATTTCTTTAATGCGACGGCGGAAATCGTCGCCAATATTGTATTTAGCTGCCATATATTAAATAATTAATCGCCCATAGTGCGGAGTAATTCATCATTGTCGCGGGTACGTTCCATTCTGTCTTTGATGAATTCCATGGCTTCGATAGAATTTCTATCCGACAAGAATCGACGTAATATCCACATGCGGTTGAGGGTATCGGGGCGCAGCAACAAGTCGTCGCGACGGGTACTCGACGCCATAATATCAACAGCCGGGAAAATGCGTTTATTCGACAATTTACGGTCGAGTTGTAATTCCATATTGCCCGTACCTTTGAACTCTTCGAAAATAACTTCATCCATTTTCGAACTTGTTTCGGTAAGTGCTGTTGCTATGATAGTGAGCGAGCCGCCGCCCTCTATATTACGTGCGGCACCGAAAAAGCGTTTTGGTTTTTGAAGGGCATTGGCATCAACACCACCTGATAGTATTTTACCAGAGGCAGGAGCTACTGTATTGTAGGCTCGTGCCAATCGTGTGATAGAGTCGAGCAACACCACTACGTCGTGACCACATTCTACCATTCGTTTAGCTTTGTCGAGCACTATCGATGATATTTTAACGTGGCGCTCAGCAGGCTCATCGAATGTCGAAGCTATTACTTCGGCATTAACGCTTCGTTGCATGTCGGTTACTTCTTCAGGACGTTCGTCGATGAGAAGTATCATAATATATGTTTCGGGGTGGTTTTCAGCTATAGCGTTGGCTATATCTTTAAGCAATAAAGTTTTACCTGTTTTTGGAGGTGCTACTATGAGGCCGCGCTGACCTTTACCTATAGGCGAAAACATATCAACGACACGTGTCGACAATGTACACGACATCCCTCCGGTGATATTAAATTTCTCATCAGGGAAAAGTGGAGTGAGATGTTCAAAAGCCACTCTGTCGCGTATAAACTCTAAGGAGCGTCCATTAACGCGCACTACGTCGGTTAGAGGAAAATATTTTTCGTTTTCTTTAGGAGGACGTATGGTTGCTTCTACAACATCGCCTTGACGAAGTCCGAAAGCTTTTATTTGTGCTTGTGTTACATATATATCATCGGGTGAGGCTAAATAATTGAAATCGGCCGACCGTAGAAAACCATATCCTTCAGGCACTATTTCAAGCACGCCAGTAGCTTCAAGTATTCCGTTGAAGTCGTAACGAGGATAGCGTACTTGCTGTTGGTTTTGTTGATTTTGGCGATTTTTATTTTTTTTCTTGCCTTGTCCCTGTTGGTTTTGATTTCCTATCTGTTGGTTTTGTGCTGTAGGTTCTGTTAAAACAATAGGACTCTTTATTTGATTTTGTTGAGGCTGCTGTTGTAACGATTGCTGATGGGTGTTTTGTTGCCCTATGTTACGCTCCGATTCTTCTTTTTCGCGTTGACTGCGTGGTACAAACTTACGCCCTTCACCGCGAGGGAAGAAAGCTCCAAGCGAACTGTCTTTCGAAGGCATAAAGTTATGCCGAGAGGCGTGTTCGGCATTTTGTGCGCCCTCTTGTTGAGGCACTTCGGTTTTAGTTTGCGCCTGGGCAAGGTTTTCTTGTTGTGCCGATTTTTCTTCGTCTTTGTTGTCGGCTATTACGGGGTCGTTATTAACTTTTGTATTATCGTTATTTTCGGCCTGTTTTTTTGGACGACCGCGTTTTTTCTTCTGCGGTGCCACTGCTTCTTGTTCGGGTTCCGGGGTAGCTTCAACAGCTACTTCTGTTGAGTTAGTGCTGTCGGCAGTTTCAGTTTTCTTCTTTCTGCCGCGCTTTTTGGGTTGCTTGTCGTCGTTGTCTTTACGACGTTTTTGTTGAGCTGCCGCCGCTTCTGCTGCGTTAGATTCAGCTTGATGGTCAAGAATACGATAAACGAGTTTTTCTTTGTCCGAATCGTCGATTTTCTTAAGGCCCATATTTTGAGCTACCTCCTTAAGTTGCTCGTTGGACATCTCGTAGAGTTCTGTAATTACGTACATTATAATTAATGCTTATTCTTTTATAAAAGTCTTAGGAATTTTTGCAAGCATTATAAGGCGCACCGAGCACCATTTGCCAATAGATTTTCAAAAAAATAATGCGTGCGAATTTATTAAGGGGGAAGTATCGGCGCATATCAATTGCGCTTTCGACTATGCAAAGTTATGCTTTTATTTTTTTATAAGCAAAAAAAATTATCGGGTGGAGGGCCAAAAAATAAAAAAACCGACCAACGGGCCGGTTTTTTGAGTGATATGTAGCTATGTTTACATTAGTATGTAACAACGCCGGGAAGTTCTTTTGCGCGGTCGATCATCATCTGAAGTTCAGCCACAGAGGGAACGCGGCGTGTGAGATGTTTTTTCTCGTTTACTTCGAGGAGTGTTTTTTCGAGGTTGGCGGCATTGCGGTGTGCCAATTCTTTAACGGTGTCAACGCCACCGGCTTCAAGAAGTTCTGAGAATTGGGGGCCGATACCTTTTACGCGGAACAAATCAGCATGGTTTACCCATGTTAGAATGAGGTCGTGGCGGATACCCGTTGCGTCTTCGAGCTCTTTGCGGCCTTTAGCTGTTTTGCCTCTTTCAAGCAGTTGCGACACCTTTTCAACACCGGCTGCAATTAATTTTTCAGCGTAAACGGGGCCGATACCTTGGATTTCAATAATTTTGTAATTCATAAAAGTATTAGCTTTAAGTTGGTAATAAGAATTCTTTATTCAAGTGACTACAAATATAGCTATTATTTTTTAATCTCAATAATTTATTGAAAAACAACTGTTGTTTATCTATTTTTTAGTACATTTGTGGAGTAAACAAAATCGTAAAGTAATATGCTTGATAAAGAAAGAGGGCTATATGTAGCCCATTGTGATAACGGACCTATTAGCATTGTAGGAAAGATGGCCAACCGCCACGGTTTGATTGCCGGTGCTACGGGTACGGGTAAGACTGTGACGCTTCAGGTGTTGGCCGAAACATTTTGTCAGGCTGGCGTTCCTTGCTTTATGGCTGACATGAAAGGCGACTTGTCGGGTATCAGCCGCAGTGGTCAGATGTCGAATTTTATTCAGAAAAGACTTCCGGAATTTGGCATTGACTCACCTCAATTTCAGAGTTGCCCCGTAAGGTTTTTTGATGTCTTCGGAGAGCAGGGCCACCCGATGAGAGCCACTATTTCCGATATGGGTCCGCAATTGTTGGGCCGTCTCCTTGAGCTCAATGAGACACAAACGGGAATTCTTAACATTGTCTTTAGGATAGCCGATGAGCAGGGGCTTCTGCTTATCGATATGAAAGATTTACGTGCTATGCTCGACTTTGTAGGCCGCAATGCCGAAGAATTCACCACAGCATACGGTAATATATCAAAAGCAAGTATAGGTGCGATACAACGCGCTTTACTGTCGCTTGAAAACCAAGGCGGCGACAAATTCTTTGGCGAGCCAAATTTCGATGTCTACGACCTGTTGCAATGTGAAGCTGGTAAAGGCGTGATGAATGTTCTCGCTGCCGACAAACTCATGTTGCAGCCCAAGCTTTATTCAACATTCCTCTTGTGGCTCCTCTCCGATCTGTATTCGCGTCTGCCTGAAATAGGTGATATGGAATTGCCGAAACTCGTTTTCTTCTTCGATGAAGCCCATATGCTTTTCGATGGCACTTCGAGTGCTCTTATAAACAAAATAGAACAGGTCGTGCGCCTTATCCGTAGTAAAGGTGTCGGTGTTTATTTCGTAACACAATCGCCAAGCGACATCCCCGAAGCTATTCTCGGTCAGCTTGGCAACAGAATACAGCACGCTCTGAGAGCGTTTACTCCTAAAGACCAAAAGGCAGTGAAGACAGCGGCCGATACTTTCCGCCCCAACCCGGCATTTAAAACGGCCGATGCAATCATGCAGCTCGAAACAGGCGAAGCTCTCGTTTCATTCCTTGACGAAAAAGGATCGCCTACGGTTGTCGAGCGCGCCAAAATTCTCTTCCCTCTAAGCCAGATTGGAGCCATCTCAGAGGGCGAACGCGATCACATCATCAAGCAGTCGCGTCTGTATGGCAGATATGACAATGCTATCGATCGTGAAAGCGCCTTCGAAGTATTGCTAAAACAAGCCGAAGAAGCGGCTAAGGCCGAAGAGGCGGAAAGAGCAGAGATAGAAGCTCAAAAACAGCAGGAAAAAGCCGAGAAAGAGAAGGCTAAAAAGAAGAGTAGCGGCATTGGCTCAAAGATTCTTGGTGCTATTGCAACTGCCGTTGCCGGTAGTGTGGCTCGTAGTGTTGGCTCGGCTGTCTCTGGCGCTGTTTCCGGCAAAAAAACTACGTCAAAAAATACTGTAGGTAAAGCCGCTGGCTCCGCCGCCCAAGCTGCAACACGCACTATCACCAAAGAGTTGACCAGAAGCATCCTCGGTAATCTTATCAAGTAAAGTCAAATATATCCGCATAAGAGGGCCTTAAAGCTTCAATGCTTTGAGGCCCTTCTGTTGGTTATGAAGAATGTTTTCTATTCCGAGTTGTACTTCGGTTATCTTACATAGACCTTCGTGGCAGTATTGCCTTGTCGATGGATGTAGATTCCGGCCGATGGGTGGGCAATCTTAATGCCTTGTAGGTTGTAGTATTCAGAGGTGGCGTTGTCGGTGGCTACATTTTCAATTCCGGTCTGAGTGGGCACGGAGACTGTAAGCTCAAAAATGCCGTCGTTATTGACCATATCAAAATTATAAAGCCCCGGTGTTATTTTCATTACTTTAGAGCCACCCTCAATAAACTCCATGGCAGTAGGCTCGCCAAGGACAATCGCGCCGCTACCCGAAGAGGGGAAATAGTATCCGTTGGTCCATTTAGTTACCGAAGAAGAGTCGCTATATATCGATATTACAAAGTCCGCCTGCACCAAGTTTACATTATGGCAGTAAAAATAGTCGTTGTCTTCGCGTTCAAATTTGAGGCCGAGATAGTCGAAATTATTACCAAAATCGCCGATGAGATATAAATCGGGCAAGCGAGTATTGGTTATCTTAAATTCCCCGCTGAGGTAGTCGCTCGACGGTGTAAACATGAATGTATATTCTTCTAAATCTGGCAACCGCGATTTTTTTACGTAGCATGGGTCTTTGCCAATGTTTATGGTCACCGGTGTGTCCAGCAACATTTGGCTTGGCGCTCCGGGTATTCCATTTCCAAGTAAGTTCGACCCCACTCTAACATATACCAACTGCTCTTCAATCAGGTCGGTGAGCTTGGCTACATATACGCCATCGACTTCTGTCATGTCGACCTGTTTATCTAAGTCAAAAGTGCTGGTAGAGCCATCGAAAAAACATAGCGCGATGTCGCTATTGTCGTTATCGCCTGTCGACTCACCCTCGAGGGTAAGTGTTGCACTCTCACTGCCACCGTTGATTGCAAATGTTATTTTAGCGCCGCCGATAGATTTGTGGTTGCCGCTCACACGTATCCAATTTTGCGGGTCCGTCAGAATCGATGCATTGTTCGGGGCTACGGCTGATAGGTTATACTCAGTTCCAAGAATTAGCTCCTTGCCGTTGCTTCCGTATATCTTGGTAACATCGGCATTTGTGATAACAAAAGTACCGCGCAAGTCATCGAGCTCTAACACATAAGCATCATCCTGTTCTACAAGTTTATTTTGTTCATTTGGTTCATAGCCAACAAATGGTCCGACCAAATACCAGTCCTCAGCAAAAATTTTATTAGAAGAAAACAGGCATAGTGCTGAAATAAAAACGAGTAGAAATCTACGGCAAAACATACGTAACAATTGTTTGATTAGTGAGTTAAAAATTCATGCAAAAGTACCAAAAACGCCCTCTGCCACACCTCCTTCAGGCGTTAAACTTTCTTAAAAGAGGGGCAAGCTCCTCATCAACAAGTTCTTATAAAGCCCAACTCCACAACCCCAAGTTCTACATTCTCATCGCGAAGTTAATTTTTAAGTGGCAAGCTCATTTCCACAAAACGGCTCTTTTTGTGTGCTCACCCGGCCAGAGACTATAGCCTTATCCCTTCAGCACTAATTCCTCGGAAATGTTGACGGCACAAATACTGATGCCGCACAAAGAGCGAATCAAAAAAAATGCCTATCTTTGCAAGTATAAAGCGTGGTCTTTGCGATATATCTATCTTATAGTTTTAACTATGCCAAAAGAACGAATTCTATTATGCCTGGCCCACATGTCTGGCAACGAAATGAAATTTATACAAGAGGCTTTCGACTCTAATTGGGTTGTGCCTCTCGGCCCTAATGTAAATGGTTTTGAAGATGACCTCAAAAGGTTTGTGGCGACGACTTCTGGTGATTGTCAGCGCTCCGCAGGCCTTGAAAATAAAGAAATTGTAGCGCTCAGTGCCGGCACAGCCGCCATACACCTTGCTTTGCTGGCTTGCGGCGTAGGCCCCGGCGACGAAGTGATGGTGCAATCGTTTACATTTTGCGCTTCGAGCCATCCTATCACGTATTTAGGCGCGACTCCGGTTTTTGTCGACTCCGAAACAGATACATGGAACATGGATCCCGAATTACTTGACAGGGCTATAGCAGACCGCATCAAGAAAACTGGCAAAAAACCTAAAGCTATAGTACCCGTTTACCTATATGGCATGCCGGCTAAAATAGATGAAATACTATCGGTAGCGGCAAAATATGATATTCCGGTGATAGAAGATGCCGCAGAAGGCTTAGGCTCACGATACGATGGGCGCATTTGTGGCACTTTCGGACATTACGGCGTCCTATCGTTTAATGGCAACAAAATGATCACGACTTCGGGCGGCGGTGCTGTTGTCTGTCCGGATAAAGATAGTAAAAACAAAATAATGTGGTATGCAACGCAGGCTCGCGAATCATATCCCTACTATCAACACGAAGCAATCGGTTATAACTACCGAATGTCGAATATATGTGCCGGAATAGGTCGTGGACAGATGACCATTATAGATGACCATATAGCGCATCATCGTCATGTTCAGGCGCTTTATCGCGAGTTGCTTTCCGATGTCGAAGGAATCACACTACACGAGAACCCATCGCCACGTTACGACTCTAATTTCTGGCTGTGCACTATTACTCTCGACCCGTCACTCAGAATAAAAGGCCAAGAGAATGCCTACGGCGAAGTTGTGAAAGGTACCGTTGGCGGTGCTGCCGGAGTGACACGCGCAACGAGCAATGTGCACACCGATTGTGAACCTAACACCAATGTTGAGGCCTTGCGCATAGCCCTTGACGCCGCCGCTATTGAGAGCCGCCCATTGTGGAAGCCTATGCACAAGCAACCCGTCTACGCGTCGAGCCCGGCTTACGTTAATGGCGTGAGCGAAGCGCTGTTTGCCGTTGGCATGTGTTTGCCTGCAGGCCCTTATGTTAGCGATGACGACGTGAGGTATATAGTAGATACGATAAAAGAAAACATAATCCGTTGATCGAACGGAGCTAATCGACAATATGGCCACATTTGAAGAATTAGGTGTATGTGAAGAGTTGTTGCGAGGCATTGCCGAGCTGGGTTTTGAGATGCCCATGCCGGTACAAGAAAAGGTTATCCCTATTTTGCTTCGTGGCGACCACGATCTGGTTGGCCTCGCTCAGACGGGAACAGGTAAAACAGCAGCTTTCGGACTACCCGTTATACAGCGGACCGACACCTCTCGACATGTGCCACAGGCTCTAATCCTCGCTCCGACGCGCGAACTATGCCTGCAGATAGCCGGTGATTTAGCCGATTTTTCTAAGTACGTGTCTGATTTGACTGTCTTGCCGGTGTATGGCGGAAGTAGCATCGAAAGTCAGATCAAAGCCTTGCGAAAAGGCGTACAGATTATTGTAGCTACACCCGGAAGGCTTATCGACTTGATAAACCGTAAGGTCGTATGTTTAGACGACGTTCACACCGTTGTTCTTGATGAAGCCGACGAAATGCTTAATATGGGGTTTGTCGACTCCATTAACGATATTCTCTCTAACGTACCCGATAATCGCAAAATGCTATTATTCTCGGCTACAATGCCTCCCGAAGTGGAAAAAATAGCAAAGCGGTTTATGAGTGAGCCGGAAGAAATCGTTATCGGGACACGAAACGAAGGGGCACAAAATGTGCAGCATATTTATTATATGGTTAATGCGCGCAACAAATATCTTGCGCTCAAACGCATTGCCGACGATAGCCCCAATATATATGCCATAGTCTTCTGTCGCACACGTCTTGAGACACAAGAAATAGCCGACAAATTAATCCAGGATGGATACAATGCCGATGCACTGCATGGCGACCTTTCGCAACAGCAACGCGATATCGTGATGAAAAAATTTCGCGACAGAGTTTTGCGCTTGTTGGTGGCAACCGACGTCGCAGCCAGAGGCCTCGATGTAGATGACCTTACACACGTAATAAACTACGGCCTACCCGAAGATACAGCTGTATATACGCATCGATCGGGTCGTACGGGTCGAGCCGGCAAAACCGGTATCTCGGTCGCAATAGTGCACTCTCGTGAAAAAGGACGAATGCGCGACATCGAGCGTATCATTGGCAAGAAATTCGAGCGAAAAGAAGTGCCGACGCCTAAGCACATTATAGAAAAACAGTTATACAATCTTGCGGCTCGTCTTGAGTGCGTCGATGTTAACGAAGAAGAGATAAACCGCTATCTGCCGGGGGTACTGCGCAAACTTTCATGGCTGTCGACAGAAGATTTGCTCAAGCGTGTTTTGTCGTTGGAATTCAATCGCCTTTTATCCTATTATCAAGACGCTCCAAATATCGACTATGTCGATGAAAAACCAAAAAAAGAGAAAAAAGAAAAAGCATTGGCGAGGCCGCGTAACGACAAAGAGAAAGACCGCCGCACTGCCGATAAAGGATTGGCCAGAATTTACGTAAACGTGGGAAAAGGCGACGGCTTCTATGCCGGAAACCTCATCGACATGTTGAATAAAAACATAACGGGACCGCGAATCGATGTCGGCCGAATCGACCTGCTACCTTCATATTCCCTTTTTGATGTGAAGAAAGGCGATGCCCATAGGGTGGTTTCGGCCCTCAAAGGTCTTGATTTTTTTGGCAAACGAATATTCAGTGAAATAGCCGACCCTAACCGCGACTATGCAAATGCATCAGAGCGAAAAACAAGTCGAAAAAGTGATAAGAAATATAATAAGCGAGGACCTAAATACAAGAGAAACACATGATGCATCGACGCTTAACATCTTTTCTTGTCGCCGCAATTATTATGCTGCCTCTTTCGGCGCGCACTGCCTCCGATTTTTTTATCAATGCACCGGCGAGCGTTATTCCGCTTTTGGATAAAAACACGAGGCTCGATATGATTGATTATTTCACCGGTGGACTCTCAACAGCTTCGCGAAATGTCCTTAATGGAAATTCGAGAATTCTTATCAATGAGAATAACAAAATAGAGATTGCGCTATCGCGTGAATCGACACTACAAATAGCGGTTGTCGAGCTTAAGAAAGATACAATATTGGCAGTTATAGAAACGGTGAATATTCCGGTTGCCGATAGCAGCCTGCGCTTTTACAATAGCGATTGGGTGCCCTTGCCTCAGCAAGCCCCACAGCTTACGGTAGTCGACTTTGTCGCCTCCGACAAAAAGGCACAAGCCAACGCGCTGTTGATGCCTCGTATGGCTTTCGTAAAAATAGATTACAATCCAAACTCAGGCGTTTTCTCCTTCATAAACACCACTGCCGACTATTATACCGATAAAGACCGACCGGAAGGCCTCGAACTGATGAGACCACATATCGACATGATTTTTGACGGCAAAAAACTATTAGAAACAAAACCGACGAAAGGCAAATGAAGGTCGATTGCAACGCCATATCTCTTAGCGAACTCACCCAACGCATAACGGCAACGATAGCCACAAATCCGAGCCTTACCAATGTGTGGATAACGGCCGAAACTTCGGACGTGCGAAGTAGCGGAGGTCATTGCTATATGGAACTCATCGACAAAGATGAGTCTACAGGTCTTGCCAAAGCTAAGTGCAGGGCTATGATATGGGCTTCGGCATTTGCACGTCTTAGCGCCAAGTTTTACGCTACCACAGGCTCACGCCTTCGCTCTGACATGAAGATTATGGCGCGTGTGTCGGTTAGCTATCATTCTGTCTACGGATTTTCGCTCGTTATAAACGATATCGACCCCGATTATACTGTGGGCGACCTCGTGCGCCGACGAAATAATATCATAGCGCGACTGCAAGCCGATGGCGTCTACGACCTCAACAAGTCGCTGCCGTGGAGCGACACTCCGTGTCGCATTGCCATAATCTCGGCTCGGGGGGCTGCAGGCTATGGCGATTTCATCAAGCACCTGTATCACAACCCCTATCGCTTGCGCTTCGATGCTGAATTGTTTGAAGCTACGATGCAAGGCGAACGGACTTCGGATAGCATTATATCGGCGCTCGAAAGGATTATGGAACGTATCGACGACTACGATTGCGTGGTGATAATACGTGGTGGAGGTGCCGTTAGCGACCTCGCATCGTTCGACGACTATGACCTCGCTTGCAACGTAGCTCAATTCCCCCTTCCTATTATAGTGGGCATAGGGCACGAGCGCGACATTAATGTGCTCGACTTTGTTGCTAATGTAAGCGTAAAAACGCCCACTGCCGCTGCCGAAGTGCTGATTGGGAGAATGGCCGAAGCGATGACCGCCGTTATGACGATAGGCCGCCAAATACTCGCCACCGTAACCGACCGAATATCGGGTGAGCGGCAACAATTGGCCTTCTATCAAGGCAATCTTCCGGCGATGGCTCGTAACGTAATAGACCGTAACCGCCACCGCATAGGCGACTCTGCCGTGCAAATGATTAAGGGGGCTGTGAGTCTATCTCTGGCTCGGCGTGCCGACCGATTAAAGGCTGTGCACGAGATAATGAAAGGAGCCGTCACCTCTTCATTAGCACGCAGTGCCGATAGGTTGAAAGCCATGGACGAAATGATAGAGACGATTTCACCGGAGGCTACTCTCCGTCGAGGATATTCGATAACTCGATATAAGGGCCATGCTGTTGATGATGTCGACAGTCTGCCCAATGGAGCTATTATAAGCACCACTTTCGCGAAAGGAAAGGTGGTGACATCAACTATATGTCGTGAAAAATGAAAACACCTGATAACCTCACCTACGCTCAGGCTTTAGCCGAGCTCGAAGAAATTTTGTCGGCTCTACGCTCCGACACCTGCGACGTAGACACTCTTGCCGAAAAAACAAAGCGAGCATCTCAACTACTCGTTGAGTGCCGTAAACGCCTCACACGCACAGAAAAGGAGCTCGCAAAAGTCCTTGAAGAATTAGACAACGCCCTCGAATGTTAAATCTAACACCTCTTGCCCGGCCATTTTTTGCTTATCGGGCTGCTAAAACGGCTCGAATAGCCTCTCCTGAGTCTACAAAACAGGCTCAAATGGCTGTTCTGCGCTATTTACTCAGCAAGGCAAAAAGGACTGAGGTGGGGCGGCGGTATCGTTTCGATAAAATAGAGTCTTATGAGCAATTTAGGGCGGCCATACCGCTATCGGAATATGAGGCCGTACGACCTATGGTTATGCGGATGCTTGCCGGTGAACACGACATCCTATGGCCCGGAATATGCCGTCGTTATGCTCAATCGTCGGGCACATCGGGTGGCAAGAGTAAATATATACCCATTACTGACGAGGCTCTCAGTCGCAACCACTACGCCGGCACTGTTGAAGCCGTTGCGGCCTATCTAAACCTATATAGCGAAAGCCATCTTTTTAGTGGAAAGAGCCTCATCCTCGGAGGTAGTTTTGCCAACGAACTGACCGACATCGCTCCGGGAATGTGTGTAGGCGACCTCTCGGCAACTCTCATCGACAAAATAAATCCGATTGTCAATCTGATGCGAATACCCGGAAAAGACGTCGCTCTTATGGCTGATTGGAACCGGAAATTGCCGGCCATCGCCGATGTTGCTCTTCACAGCAATGTGACCAACATTTCGGGCGTGCCGTCGTGGTTTATGACTGTGATTCGCACCATTATGAAAAAAGCCGGGGTAGATTCTATTCACGATGTGTGGCCAAATTTGGAAGTATTTTTCCATGGAGGAATAGCATTCGGCCCTTATCGCGACCAATACAATGCCTTCACCGATTCTTCAAAGATGAGATATTCCGAGAATTATAATGCATCCGAAGGCTTTTTTGCTATTCAAGACACCATCGAGCCGGGGGCTATGAGGCTGCTCACAAATATAGGCGTATTCTATGAATTCATCGACTTGGCTCGGCTTGATAATCCTCAACCAACGGCCCTCCCCGCGTGGGAAGTAGAGCTCGGACGCACCTATGCCCTTGTAATTACTTCGTGCAACGGACTATGGCGATACATTATTGGCGATACCGTTAAAATTGAATCGGTAGAGCCTTTACGCATCAGCATCGCCGGACGCACCAAAAGTTTTATTAATGCCTTTGGAGAAGAACTGATGGAATGGAATACCAACGCAGCGCTTGCAGAAGCTTGCAGAAAGACGCAAGCGGCCATTGCAAATTATACTGCGGCGCCCGTTTATGCCGATTGCGGAACTAAAGGCCACCACCAATGGCTCATTGAGTGGAATGTGGCGCCTCAATGTGGTAACGAAGCTTTCGCCGACATCCTCGACAATGAATTGCAAGCCCTTAATTCCGACTATCAAGCCAAACGAAGCGGCAACATATTTTTAGCCCGTCTCGAACTCACCGAAGTGCCTGCCGGAGTGTTTGACCGCTGGCTCGCAGCTACCGGTAAACTTGGTGGTCAACGAAAAATACCACGTCTGTCGAATGATAGAAAAGTTATCGATTCAATATTAAAACTTAAATAGATTACTATGAAACTTCGTCATTTTATCGCAGCAGTAGCACTGGCCATCTCTGGTATGACCGCCATTGCACAAACGCCTAAATATATTTTCTACTACATAGGCGACGGCATGGGCATGGGGCCGGTTGTGGCCGCTGAAACTTACAATCGCACCGTCCTTAAAAACGACACGCCTCTCGCCATGATGCAGATGCCCGTCGTAGGATGGTGTATGACATACTCAGCATCATCAATTATCACCGACAGTGCTGCCGCCGGAACAGCCTTGTCTACCGGATACAAAACAAAAAACAGCATGCTCGGCATGGACCCCGATTCAATAGCCGTCACTTCTATCGCTAAACACCTTAGCGATATGGGATATGGTATTGGCGTGACAACATCGGTAGCACCCGATGATGCCACCCCGGCGGCTTTCTACGCTCATGTACCCAACCGCAGCATGTTCTACGAAATAGACTCGCAAATGGCCCAATCGGGATATCAATTTATCGCCGGTGCAGGTCTGCGTGGACTCGAAAAAAATGGCGAAAAGACTGATGTAATCGACCGTTTCGCAAAAAACAAAGTGCAGCTCGTTTATGGTCCCGACCAAATCGAAAATATCAATAGCAACCGTGTTGTGCTTCTAAACCCTGTCGGCGACTACTCCGATAATGAATTAGGATATACCGTCGATTCTATACCGGGCGTACTTTCTCTGCCTTTGATAGCTAAAACATGCCTCAACCACCTTGAAAAACATTCTCCCGAGCGCTTCTTCATGATGGTAGAAGGCGGAAATATCGACCATGCTCTCCATGGAAACGATGGCGGTGCCGCCGTCAAAGAAATAATAAATTTCAACGAAGCTCTTGATGTAGCCCTCGACTTTTATCGCCAACATCCCGATGAAACACTTATTGTCGTTACCGCCGACCACGACACTGGAGGCCTTTCTATGATTTATCCTAAAGGCGCAAAAGGAGGGCTCGACAATATCACATACCAACGTGTTTCGAAAGAAGAATTCAGCAATTTCTGCAAGTCGCTCCTTAGAACGCGTATGGTGTATACATGGCAAGACATGCGCGAATACCTTGCCGATAAACTCGGATTCTTCTCGCACATTAATATCTCCGAAGAGCAGGAAGCTCACCTCAAGGCGCTATTCGACAAAACATTTGAAATGCAAAATAGCGCCGACCAGAAAACACTCTACGCGTCCTTCAATGAATTTGCCGTAGAAGTTTTTCGTATGTTTAACGACGCTGCCGGCCTCGCTTTTACCACCGTCGGCCACTCCGGAAACCCCGTCCCCGTTTTCGCTATCGGTGTGGGTGCTGACCACCTCAAAGGATTCAATAACAACATCGACATCCCTACTAAAATTCTCAATCTTGTTAAAGAATAGCAACAATACTGCAATCGGCATATAAATTAATTTTGCCGATTGCAGAAATTTATTTACCTTTGCATCGCAAAAGCCCGGATGGCGGAATTGGTAGACGCGCCGGTCTCAAACACCGGTGGGGCGACCCATCCCGGTTCGATCCCGGGTCCGGGTACGCAGAAATCGCTAATAGTCAGACATTTAGACTGTTAGCGATTTTCGTTTATAGCGATTGTTCCCAAATTGTTCCCAATGAGCCGCAGATAACAGACAGCACGGTCTTTCCCCACACTCACTTCTCCACCACTAGAAACAACATATTTAAGTAGTAATTTGTTATTTTTCTATTCATTTTGTATTTTTGTTCTCGAATAAAACTTAAAATATGGCAACAAATTATTCTCAAAAAATCAAAACTAATATTGAAAAATTGGGCTATGAGACAACTCAAGCAATATACGAATGTATTAATAAATGTTGTGCTAAAAAAATTACAAATTATAACCCAAGTTTTGATATATTATATAATAGAGGTAATATCTCCTGCAGTACTGATACCTACGACGAATTTATTAGAGATGCATATGGGATTGAAATCGAGGTGATTAGTATCAGAATCAATGATTACAAAACAGATATATCATTCAATATTGGCTATTATATTTCGACTGATACAACTCACGTCAAGAGCGGCGTCGAAATATCAATAAATAGTAAAAATATAAATAACATATCTACGATTGTCCCTGAAATAGAAAAGGAACTATTAGTTATGAATAAACAATCTACTGATAAACAAAAAGAAGGAACCGTCCAGTTGCCATCTATTCAAGTTAATGTTGGAGGTGATTTGCATATGGCAGGGAGTGCGATAGGTACACAAAACTCCACCTCAACGAGCACAGTGAAAAAGGATGAAACGTCGTCTAAATCCAGTTGGTGGACGCCTGTATGGCAGAGTATCACATCCAATATAATATGGTGGATAATTGGTATAAGTGGAACTGTCGTAGCAATATTGTATGAAATACTTAAGTAATTTAGGTCTCATTCAACATTTCTGCAAATGCATCAGCTATATACCACTTTATAGTCTAATGAGAACCTCTACTGCTCTCCCTGCCCAGTAGAGATTATAACAGATGGTAATCCTAAGGCTTTTCTAATTATTTGCAGAGCTAACGCATCAATTCGCTGATAATATGTTTCGGCACCTATTGCTGTGAGAGGTTCATGTACTTTATTATCTCTATAACAATAATGTCTCGTTTCTTTTCTACTATTTGCCATACCCATTAAATCCTTAATAGTCACTTCCCCAAATAATGGTAGCAATTCTGGGAAGATGTCGTTTATTCGCCTATCTTTTCCGTGCTTTCTTTCATACGGGTACAATAAATTTATAATTTCAAGGACTTTTCCTAGTATTAAATAACAAGCACGCTCATCTGCTTCTACCGCACTATTATGAATGGCGATTAGGTCTTTCATTGTCTCGTCCAACCCATCATAATTCTCCAATGCAGTCTTTAATTCATCCATTGCAGAGACCGGCATTACCGCATTCTGAGGAAACGGCGTAACGGATATATGACAACCGGTTAGTGTGTTTAGTAAATAGTCATCGACTTCCTTATAATTGGAGTTCCACCCCTTAGGGAGTTCTCTCACATCTATTGCTCTAGTTCGTCGATGAACTACTTGATTATGTGGGGCGTTTAGCGATACTCCGACCGCATATTTAATAAGCAATGTCAGTTTTTCTACAAAAATAGACGTATATAATGCCAACGCAGACAAACTATTACAATCTATTACATCTTCTTTTGTTGTTACAATAAATCCATACTCATACCCTATTGCAACTTTATTATAATAGTCCGATATGACCCATCTGTCATATTCAAATGAGCTTGCAATATAATTTTCGATTGTAATAGGTAAAGCCTTGCTGCTATATATCAATTTCATTATTTATCCTAAAATCATTTTTTCAATTTGGGCTTTGGCGTTCATTAGCGACGTATTCCCTTCTTCTTTAATGAGTTTTGCTCGCTCACGAAGTAATACGATATTATCTACAATCGCATTCTGGATATTAATATCGGGGATAGGGATTTGCATGGATGAAATTTCATCCAGGTTAATATTTGCTCTCGCAACGGGTCTTTTCAGTCTGTCTAAATTTAATTGCCCAATAGATGATTTAATAACTTCCTTAATATATTCCGAACTATACCCGTCGTTAAGCCTAACCAAAGCTATTGCTTGATTTATATTCGCCTCTTTATTTGAATGATATATTCCAACTTGTCCAATAGTTGCCCCTACAATGGCTATCATTATATCGTTATCCTTGACATGGGATGATTTCATTGTCGTATTATGAACCTCGTGTTTGATATATAACAGATTATCAAAATCTATTTCGCCGCTAATATCAATATCGCCACTTCGTATAAAAGCTACTCCATTTTCAGCATTAGTGTAAGCATCGCCACCAGACTTTGGTGTCATTCCACTAGTTATTAAAGTCGAGATTTCTCCTAATGACTGTAGATGAAATTTCGATTTATTTAATTCTTGGAATGCAGTATAGAAATACGGATTATGATAATATGGGTCATATCGTTTGCCCAACAAGCCTGATAATTTTATTTTGTAATTTGCGTCCTCTATGTGCGAATTATCTTTTGTGGGGAGTATTATCCCGAGTTGGGACAACAGATAATCATCTATGCTATCCAGAAGCGTATTTGCTTGTTCTTCTTTGGCTTGTTTGGTTCTCTGGGCGGTTGTATAAATATCAACTATTTGTTGTTGAACTTTTATTGGTGGTAATGGAATCAAAATTTTCTTTAACTCCTCTTCCGTAATAGCAGGATAATTTCCACCAGAGCTTCTTTGCATCATTTGCTCTAATGACGAATGCAGGCGGAGAACTATAAACAAATAATCACGTAAAATACAGTTGGATATATCCCTAATTATAGAGAAGCCTGTAGAGACAATATACATATCTCCGTTAATCATACTTATTGCTCCTCGGTTTGGTCTTGTTGTAGATACAATAATATCATTCCTCCGGGCTATTTTCTTTGCTCGACTTGGAGCTTTCTTTTTTTCAACAGTTGCAATATTTAATATCTCACCTGTTATTGTATCAACAGCACCGATCTCAATATAAGGGAAAGTCGTTTCAAAATAATCTTCTTGATTCCAACTTTCGCTTGAAAAAGTAGCAACATCGCTTAAACAACAATGATTAACAGCAGATATTGTTTTTATAATTTGCACATATTTAGGATTGAAAAACTTTGAATCCAACCTTCCACCTATCGTTTCTGAAATATTTATTTTGTTAAGTATCATCTATGAAATCGCAGTATTAGAAATGAATTGCTTAATCTTATTTGCTGCTTCGGGCAGTTCGCTACCATCTATCTTTTTGCCGGTGGCATCGTAACCAATATTCTCGATTTCGAGCATTAACACTTCATAGTCCTGCGAATAACTGGAAATACGCTCCTTATACATCGACAAAATGCGTTCTGCACGTTGTTCTTTGTCCAAGCCTTTTTCGCTGCGAACAATCGCTTTCACATCGTTTAGAGTTTCCTCGAATTTTCGGGTTAGCTCTTTCGGGTGTTTTTTCAAAAACAGAATCGAAGACTTAACTCCTGCCTTAACGTGTGAAAAAGTATGTTGCGGCAGCGAGACCACTGCCAGAATACGGAACTTTTCAATCAACCAATCGCGGACATATTGACTTGATGAATTTGTTAGAATTCCATCAGGAAGGACTATTGCCAAATAGCCGTTTTCTTCATTCAGATATTTATAGCATCTTTCGAGAAACAAGACCTCAGTATTTTGAGAAGGACGCCATTTCTTTTTGTTGTTATTATCTTCAATTCGATTTTTAATTTCGGTTATGCCTAGATTTTTTTCAAACAACTCATATTCCTTATAATAGTTTACCTCATCAGCCTTAATAGTTGAACCAAAGGGAGGATTGGTCATGATTAAATCAAATGTCCCATCTTGAAAATTGAGGTTGCGATTTTCAGTTTCAATGATATTGTTATTTTTCAGTCCGTCATTAGTGATAATATTTGTATGACCGTCGTCGTGAATAATCATATTCATCTTAGCGACACGCGATATTTGTTCGTTAATCTCAATACCAAACAAAAGCTTTTCTGCAAATTCATGCCAATAGCCTTTCCACGAAGCACTGCCGATTTCATCGCCATAAATATCATTAGCTTCATCGCGCACAGCCTTTAATGCGTGAAGCAGGAACCCTCCACTACCACACGAAGTGTCAAGCACTTTCCAATTCTTATCAATTCCAATAGAATTAACAATAAACTCGACAATAGGGTTTGGAGTAAAATACTGTCCAAAATCCCCTCTGAAGAACTCACCCATAAAACTTTGGAATGCCAATCCTTTCGCATCAAGGTCAGTTTTTGAAATGTTAATATCTTGCAGATATTTAACAACAGTAAAAATCTTATGCTTGTCAAGTTTTATATCATCTTTAAAAACTTCTGGATCTTTCTTGCGACCTTGTTCATATAAAGCTCTAATGCGTTTCTCAAGTTCCGCTTTCGCTTTAGATGCGTCTTTGTCTCCTGCATAATAAATGGTCTGAAAATCAAATGGCTTTCCTTTGCTCTTCGGGTCGTTGTCACGCCAGCGCTCATCCCATATCTTACAGAAAATCAATTTATCCAACTCATCGAATGCCGTTGTTGGAGCCAATGCTCCACCTCCCCACAAAGCATCATGTGCTGATTTGAACTTTTGCATCAACTCAGTTTGTGAACCTCTTTCAGGTTCAGTTTCCCCTTTTACATATTTAAAACGTTTAACGTCACCATCTCGTTTTGGAATATCTCTGATTTCAATACGAGAAACAGGTGACACTTCTACTATCTCAAAATACTCATCTTTAATACCCGAAGTAACCCAAATAAATCGTGCAGCTTTTGCATGGGCATAGCTGTATGCTTGATCGATGGCAATCTGAAATTGCCGTTCGTTAATATCTGTTTCTTTACATTCAACAACAATCAAAACCTTATTATGAGTATCATTGTATACCATAATATCTGCTTCGCGAGTATCGGATCCCATTTGTACCGATTCATTAACGGAGATATTGCAGGCCGGATAATCGTAGTCATAGATAAGTTTCAAATAAGCCTCAGCCTGCACGGGTTCCTCCGGATTTGATAACTTGCGCGGCTTATTCTTATTTTTACAATTGTAGCATATAGTTGTGCGGTCATCATTGACAGAGATATATCCATCCTCGATGCCCTTAATAAATAATTCTGATGAAAGCAATTCGTTGATTTCTTCCTGTGTCTTAGCCATATTTCGTTTGTTGTCTAAATTTGGCATAAAGATAAGAAAAAAATCTTGATATAAGGGAGATAAAAAATCTACTCACGGTGTTCGACCCAGTACTCCATCACGTCGCGGGTGAAGAGGACGCTGTTGTGGTACTTGTCGATGATGCTCGGCGGGAGTTCGAAGGCGGGTTCGTCGCGGTACTTGAACCACCAGCGGACACCCGCCTTGTCCGAATAGATGGTGCAGTTGTTCTTGCGGCGGAATGCAGCGTCGCCGTCCTTCGTCCGAAGATAGAAATAGATCATATCTTCTTAAAATATCTCTTACGGGTCCTGGTCCTGAATTGGAGACTCCTGTTTTCAGGGTTTCCAATTTCTTTTTTATCCCCTCTGAACTCTCTTGTTTGATCACAGATAAACTCAAGCACATTATCGAAATAATTGGCTCGATATCCTTTTCCCGAAAGTTAAAATAACATTATTCTTGTTTCTTTTTATCTAATAAATTTGAGGTAAAGATAACGAAGACCGATAAAGAAAGCGTTGCGTAAAAAATAAGAATATTGCACGCTATCTCATAGATTTTCGTTATTTTTGCCACGAATTTCAGCGTTTGTTACCCTGATATTTTAATATACTATGGCAGATTGCGAAAAAGAGACAGAGGCATCGAGCGATTCATGGTATCGTCGGCTGTGGCATAAAGTGCTCACAAGCGATGCCCTCATATTCACATTTCTGCGCTCGGGCGTCTCGTCGCAATGTGCCGGGTGGCTCGACATGATAGTCGGCTTTATCCTTTTTGCGTGGGCCGGATTATCGCCCGCTCTTGCAACGGCAATAGGTGCGGTGTGCGGTGGCATCTTGAATTGCTTTATGTGCTATCGCTTTACTTTCCGCAGCAAGGGCGTTGATTGGAGGGCTGTAATGGTCAAGTATATAATCATCTGGATAGGTGGTGTTGCTCTTAATTCCTACGGCACGGAGTGGTTGTTCTACCTTATTCACGATTGGGATTGGCTCGAAGAACTCGGGTTTAAGCGCGATGGCTATTATGCTGCGGCGCGTCTCACCGTATCGCTGCTGGTATCGTGGTTTTGGAATTTCCCGATGCAACGATGTTTTGTCTACGTACCCAGTTGGTTCGACCGTTATGCCGTGGCCTTTGTCGCATTTTTAGGTATCAAAAGAAAGAATAAACAAAAACCGGAATAGGCCTTGCCGATCTTCCGGCAAATATTGCATTGAATATGGAAAACAACGAAGACTATAGCAAATATGAAATACGCCCCGACGTATTGAATTATGAAGATTTGCGCCAGATGGTGCCGGCTCTTGACGGGCACCCCAAGCTCGTCAATTTCCTTATTCGCTTTCTGTCGGTCGACAAGGTTAATAAAGCACACGGTGCCTGTTGCGACACTCCCGGCCCGATGTTTACAACGCGTTTGCTATTCGAGCAGTTCAAAATCAACCTTCGTGTCGACAATGAGCAGGTTCTCGACAACCTGCCCGATGGGGCTTTCATTACTGTTAGCAATCACCCTTTTGGTGCCCTCGATGGCATTTCTTTGATACATCTTGTAGGCACTCGCCGGCCCAAATTTAAGGTCATGGTTAATATGATTCTTAACAAGATTTCGGCTATGCGCCCCAATTTTATAGCCGTCGATGCTTGGGCTTCAAACGACCCCGATAAACGCGCCGTATCTGTGGCAGGCATAAGACAAGCTCTTAAGCAATTGCGCGACGGCCAACCGGTAGGCTTTTTCCCCGCAGGCGCTATGAGCAACACCACACTACGCGATGGATTGCAAGATAGGCCATGGCAAGACTCTGTCCTACAGATTATCTACAAAGCTAAAGTGCCGGTTATCCCTGTTTTCTTTCACGGTGGCAACAGTTGGTGGTCTAACTTCCTAGGGCACGTATGTTGGCCGGCCCGCTCGCTAAGAATGCCGGCCGAAGTATTCCGCAAAGTTGGAAAAACAATACACGTCAGCATCGGAAATCCCATTTCTGTTGAAGAGCAAGCCAAATATACCGATGCTAAAAGCCTCGGAGATATGCTGAGAGCAAAAACCTACGAATTAAAGTCGTATAAATAAGCATTGCATTTTTTTCGAATAAGACATACAGAGCCGCGACGGAGTGCCGCGGCTCTGCTTGTATTATAGGCCGATAAACCCGTAACTTATTTTACTTGCACCTTCGTAGCCTCAGCACCTTGGCGGCGAATATAAAATCCTCTCGCGGGATTAGCCACGCGGATACCATTGAGTAGGTAGTATTCAGCGGCTGCTTCATTGTTAGCTTTAATCTCATCGACAGACGTCATTATATTCATTCTTTCAACGAGGTTATCATAAGCATCGCTGAGGCTTTCAAGTGTTGTTTGCAGCGCATCTTGCGACGTTGCCGGATTTCGGAGCGCGTAATTGGCGTCGATAATAAGCTCATCGACCAACTCCATATCAGTGGGTCGCAAATTGGGGAATGCCTCGTCGGGTACATAAGTTGTCGTATGAGTATTGCTCACGGCGATATCAGCCAACAAGAAAGTATAGTGGAAGGCCTTATACTCGTCAGATTTTGTCACGACGAAGCGTATTTGTTTTGTGCCTTCCGGAACCGATATCAAGTCCGACGAATTTGTGGCCGAATTAGTAACATCAAGGTCGGGATGCGAAACAAATACTGGAGCCCAATTCGTGCCGTCGACACTCGCTTCTATTCTATACGAGCGAATATATGCGGCATTCGACGCGAAACTATTGTTGGTATAGGTCAAAATGAAATGCCTGAAAGTATCGTCGCCCGGGGCGGTGATTTTTATATAGTGGTCGAGCCCGTCGGTCGATTCTCCCGTTTGACGATTGCTTGCAAAATATGTGGTCGGATTATTATCGACAAGTACATTCCACGACGTGAACGCGCCATTTCCCGAAGGCTGTTTAGCATTACCGTCGAGACACGATGCCGTAAGAGCCATTGCGACAGGCTCTGCAACAGTCGCTGTGCCGGCTTGCTGCAACTTGCTTTTGGCTGTGGCCACAAGCTCTTTCAAATCATTGCGCAACGCCATGTAATCGGATGTATTAACCCGCGTAATAGTCCACTGCGTGTTGACGCTCGCTGTGTTATAATGATATATATAACCGCTATTATTCATGTGAATCGACGACGCTGCACGATTGTCGGGTGCGAGATAGAATACACCAGTTTTATCGGCCACGCCTCCTTTTGTGTAGGCATGCGATCCATCGCTCATCGGTATTACAGTGTTGGCCTTGTAGGAATCAACAATGCCGATATATTTTTCAGTGGCTACATTTCGCAGTGCATACGCATTGTCGGTCTCGGTTTCTTCAAAAGTCCATTGCTGGAAGAAGGGGTCGAGCTCGGCAGTGATAGGCGCCGACGACGCAACATGCGGTGACAGGTGAGTGGTTGTATTATAGTCTTCTTTCGTGGCGAGGGCGCGCGTTGCTAAAGATTGGTTGGCAATGCGATAAGAAGCGCCCCGCTCTATTTCGATACGCGCAGTTTCGTCTGCTGTTAAAAACTGGTAAGCATCGGTGAGTTGCATGATGGTAGCGGTGAGGAGGTCGCCGTCTTCGCTATTTTCATCCATTAATTTTTGTGCGGCATTGCGCTTTGCTATCAGCTCTTCGCAGTTGCTTTCGCGTAAGTAACCCACTTTTGTGCCTGTCGCGTCGATAAACGAAAGAAGACTGTTGCAACGCTCTATGATATCACTAAGCACTTGTTGCTTCTTCTCTGCAGTGCCGTCGAGGATAGTGTTAACAACAGTAACCGATACCTCTTTATCTTCAGCGGCGACTACAATTGTAGCCTCGCCGGAGCGTAGAAGGTCGGCTATTTCATCGGGCACATCGAACGAATTGGTATTGTAAAAGCCCATCAACTCGCCATCTTTATCGTAGATGAGATAGCCAACGCCTTTACTGCCATCGGTTTCAACCGTTACCGTATTTACATCGAGAGTAAATTGATAGTTACCCGAGGGGGTGGCTCCGTTCTCGGCGTCGAAATCTTTCAAGCCTCCCAATTCTCCTGCATCGGAAATAGGGAAACCGGGATAAGAAGTTCTTGTCGAGCCGGGGCGGTCGTCGATGAGAATAATCACATCATTTTTGGGGAAGTTGAAAGCCTTTATTTCCTCCTTGACTGCATCGATATCTTCTTGGGTCAAATAAGCATTGTAAACGCTGTAATCATCTATTTCATAGTCTTTGAGAGGTTCAAAGAACCCCCATGCCGTAAAAAAGTTTGTAAGGTCTTCTTCGGCCGCGATGCAGCACATCTTAGCAAAGTGCAGCATATCATAGCGTTCGTTATGGTTACCTGCCGATTTCACTGTTTTAGTAAGCGGGTGCTGACGCAAGAGTTGATATAGACGCGGGTAGAATTTTTTATTATGACCCGTAGCGTGATAATAACACCACAATTGCCAGAACATTCGGGTCGTACCCCATGTGCCGGCATCGAGATATGTGCGGTGATTTTGGAAATTATCGTTTTGCACCGACGGCAATTCACAGCGAGAGGAGAAAACGCCGGCATAGTACATGGCGACATTTGAGAAAATATTATTTGACACTTCGGTCGTGCCGGCCATATTCATCGGACCCTGATTCATGTGTCCGTACTCGTGAGCGGGGCCCCATATATTACCTGACGGGAAGAGTGTCAAAATAGCATCGATGGTGCTTACATTGTATGCCGTGCGCCATGAGGTGGCGTTCATAAACAGTGTGCCTTGTTGAGAAATGCCCATCATGCGGTTATTGAAGTAGTCGCTATAGAAAAATCCAGGGTCGGTGTAGTATGTGTTTGTGCCGTCGGAAACGCTATGTTGGTCGCCTACAATTGTTTCGTAATATCCCAGATTATAATCATTGGCAATGTCTTTGTCGCTCTGAATTCCCATGAGAATGCGTTCGGCGAAGCACATATTATCCCACGCAGTCATTATTTTTACCGGATCTGTCTCACGGTCACTGCCGACAGTCGGATTGGTTATGAGCGCACTTTTGAGGCATTTTTGCGCTGCTTCACCGGGTTGGCTGGGAGTGTCTTCGAGGTGTAGGTGGAGTATTACGTATTTACCCACCAAGTCATACATCGGGTGCGTCGCACGCATCACGGTATACTCCAGGTCTTTGCGGGTATCTTTGGCATAGAGAGCATCACCGATATAGTTAAAGAAGCCGTTGAGACGCCCCCCTTCAATATGGATTTTTATGTCGGGGAATTCCGTTACCTTATATTGAGTGTGGGCCTTGTTTTTAGCCGTCTCAACAGAGTAGTATATGAAATAGTGGCAATTATCATCAAAGACTTGTATTATGTTGAGCCCCTTGTGCAATTTCTGACCATCGGTTACAGAGTTATACATACCCGTGTCGCTGAAGCCGGAGATATAAAGCGATGCGCCGGGCAAGACGTCGTCTTCGACCATAACGTATAACATATCGTTTTTATCACCGACAATGCCTGTGGGGTTGTTCATGTTGGTATATGCTTGTATTCCGGCGAGAGCCGCTCCATTACTGCCTTCGGAATAGGGCTCATATAGCTGTACGCGATATTTTTCGGCATAATCCGACTCCCAGTCATAATCCTTGTTGTTATATCGGTACGTTTCGGTCCAATCTTTGCCTTGAATCTTTAATGCCATGTTTTGCAAGGGAGTGGGAAGGGCATTAAAGTGTTCATTATCGGTGAGACTGACGCCTTCTTTCAATGTTGTACACGCTTTATCTTCAAAAATAAAGCTCAAGTGCGACTCATATTCGCCGGCCTTCGCAATTTCATCGGCCACATTATGAAACTTATCGAGCAAATCCGCAATCTGTTCTTCTGAGAAGTTGAGATTCTTAAATTGCCAATGTGTATTGACGTTTGCCATAGCCCACCCGACGATGTTGTTAGAGGCATCTCGGTGCGCATATCCATAGCCGTATGTATCTTTCTTTACATGGATTAATTTAGCGTCGGAATACTCGCTTATGCTCATAAGCATTGTATTGTCGACAGGCGCTGATACAACCTCGAGAGTCCATTGTGCCGATGTGGCGTTCGGGCTCGACAGATAGGCTCCTGTAGCAACATTGCGGAAATAAAATCCTGAAGCATCGTCGCCTACAACATACCATTGTTGTTTCGGATCGGACTCATTGGTTGTTGCCGCCACAGCTTTTGTCCCGGCCGTGTTAGACGACATCGACACCGTTGGCGTACCGACATTCGTGATGAGAAAAACTTGTCCTACATTTTCTTCGGCATAGGTCGGCATGAAGACTATTAATGCTAATACAAATAGAAATAGGCTTCTGCAATTCATCTTGAAAGTGCTCATACTTTATGAATTCTTGGTTGATTATCTGTGGAATATGATGCTGTTGCGGCCGGCATTCGACACTTTGAGAGTAACTTTTGCCGACTCGATGAGAGGGATGTTGTGGTCGACATGGCCCGTAGGCACGTTGAAAGCTATTGGGAAGCTATACCCTTTTGTGACATTGTAAATCATCGTTTCCATGTCTTCATAACTTTCATCGGGCTTATATTCGGTGAACTGTCCGATAATGAGGCCGTTAATCTTCGAGAAGGCTCCGCTCAAACGTAACTGATAAAGCATTCGCTCTATTTTATATATCGGTTCTCCCACATCCTCAAGGAAAAGTATCGACCCCTGCTTGAATATGTCGTAGGGCGTATCTATCAATTCTATCAAAACAGACAGATTACCGCCGCGCAAAATACCCGTTGCGATACCTTGCTTATCATATTTATGGCTATCGAAAATATATGTGGGGCGTTCGCCTCGTAAAATTTTGAGCAATGACGCATTGTCCTCATCGTCAAACCCTTCTTTAATGTGAGCACACATCGACGCATGTATGCTTGCAATACCTTTCGATGCCATCAGCGAGTGCATGGCAGAGATGTCGGAGAAGCCTATTACCCATTTAGGATCTTTCTCAAGGGGAAGCGCAGCAAGGCGGTCGATAATATGTACTACTCCATAGCCGCCGCGAGCACAAAGAATAGCGCGTGTTTCGCCATCGGCAAAAGCTGCTTTCAAGTCGCTATATCTATCATCGGCCGTGCCGCTAAAACGCCCATATTCGCCTAAGGCATGGGGCATTATTTCTACCTTAAAGCCTTCAGCCCTGAGCACCGCGGCCGCATCTAACACAACGTCGGCTTTTATTTTTCCGGCAGGAGCGCATATTGCTATTTTATCGCCGGGTTTCAATGAGGACGGAAAAATTATGTTTTCGGTTTCCATTATTCAATATAGTTGTTTGTAAAATTCCCATAAAGCCACAGCGGCAGAGACAGATACATTTAGCGAGTGTTTAGTTCCGCTTTGGGGTATCTCAAGGCAAATATCTGCTTTATCAACGATATCTTGGCCAACGCCATCTACTTCATTACCAACCAGTACGGCATATTTTTTTGCTTTGTCGGCTTGAAAAACATTGAGAGCGATACTCCCCTTAACCTGCTCGAGGGCGACAATGCAATAACCGTCATTTTTCAAAGCCTCGACGGCGTCGGCTGTTGTCTTGAAATATTTCCACAACACTGAGTCTTCGGCGCCCAATGCCGTTTTGTGTATTTCGGGCGAAGGCGGTGTTGCCGAGATGCCACACAGATACACCGCTTCTGCCGCAAAGCCATCGCATGTGCGGAAGAGCGCGCCTATATTGTTAAGCGAGCGCACATTGTCGAGCACCATAACAACGGGCAATTTTCTTCGCAGGCGAAATTGCTCGATGGTATCGCGCCCCATCTCTCTTATTGTTTTTTTCTGCATTTTTCAATCGAAATATTGTTGGGAATCGAGGCGCTTATAAAGATAGTCGATTACAATATCGGCGAGTTGTTCAAGAGGCAGAAGAGAAGAGTTTAGCGTGAGGTCGTAACTTGATGCATGCCCCCACCGTTTTTCAGTGTAGAAATTATAAAAGTTGGCGCGAAGCTTATTCGTTTTTTCAACAAGCGCTCGGGCCTCGTCGAGAGAGCAACACTCGGCACGGTCGACCACGCGCCGAGCACAATCGTCGAGAGGTGCATATACAAATATGTTTACTACATTTTCGACATCGCGCAAGATGTAATCGGCACTACGACCGACAATTACGCATGGCTCCGAGGCTGCGAGCTCGTGAATGAAATCGCATTGTGCCTTGTATATTCCATCGGTAGCAGTGCAGCCGTCGCCAATCCACGACATTGGATATGAGCCCATCGAAAAGGGTATTATGCCGCCCATGATACGAGGGGCCCTTTCGTCGTTGCGTTCAAGGTATTCTACATTATACCCGGCTTTTTCAGCAGCCCTAACCAACAGTTGCTTATCATAAAAGCCAATGCCGAGACGCTCGGCTATTATCTTGCCAAGGGCACGTCCTCCGCTGCCGAAGGAACGCCCAATCGTTATAACGAAACGCGATGGTAGCATCTTGAAAACTATAGTGGAGTTAGCCTTTGGTGTTCTTTTTGTGCTCAATATTATATTGCTCGATGTTTTTTCTCATCGAAGCAAGTTCTTTATTGAGCGCTTCAATTTCAGCATCTTGGTTGCGGATAGTAAGCAACAGCGAGTTTAGCTCTTCGTTGTCGACTTGCGTGGGGAATTCTTCTTCCACTCTCATCAAAAAGTCGGCCAGCACATTCATATAATTGGTAAATGCGGCAAACGGCGTTTCGTAAGGGCTGAAAGCCGACGGCCGCTTTGTATTCATATAAAAGAAGTGGTCGCTACTTTGCAGATACTGGAAATCGCGTTTGAGGCTGCGGTTATCGCATTCGCGAACACGCTCGGCAACGCTATATAGCTTTTCGAAGGCCTCGTTTTGCAGGCGGTTTCCGAGCCACGCAGAGGTGTCGCGCTCTTCATCGGCACTCGATATCGGATGCACAACCGACAGCGGGCCCACGGCCTTAATTTTTGATATCGCTTGCGACGGTGTCACAAACTCTATACCGCGCTCTGCCGCGAAGCGTGGCAACGCCTCGAGGAATTGGAAAATGCCTGTGGTTGCCGGATGGAGGTCGCCAAAGGTCTCCATGTTGAGATATACATTGATTATCTGCTCTTCGGCAGGCGTCGATGCAATCCAATCGATATATTTATCGGCCGTAAGAGGGAACTCCGACCATGATGTATCGCCAAAACGGAAGGCTATGTCGTCGCTAATCTTGGCGTTGCGTAACAAAAGCTTTAACTTAGGCGACGATGCCGCACTATAAATATAGTTGGGTGATTTCCATCCAAGTATGTGTTTTGCACCTTCGGTTAATACCGCCTTGAATCCCATCTCAACAAGTTGCGGAGCGAGGTCGTCGAAGTATATCAACTCGGTATTTCTCAACACCTTTGGTTCAACGCCAAAGCGGCTGCGAAGGATACTGCAAGTATTAGCAACCTGGTTGGCAAATTCTTCGGGGTCGGCGAGCGATGACAGGCCGTAGGAGAATGGTTGAGCAACGAACTCAACGCATTTTGTGTCGGCAAGTTTTTTGAGTAGGTCGACAAACTCGGGCACGTAGTGCTCAAATTGCTCCATGGCGACACCCGACACCGCGATGGAAGCGCGGAAGCGGCCTTTGCTTTCTTCAATCATACGCAAGAGCGACTCGCATGCCGGGATATAGGAGTTGTGCGCTACTCTGGTAACGATGTCGTCGTTGAGAAAATCGTCGAAATAATAATGGTCTTTACCGATATCGAAAAAGCGGTAATGTTTCAGACGGAAGGGCTGATGTATTTCAAAATTAAAACAGATAGCTTTCATAGTATATTAACGACCAAGAACTTTATTGTAAATATCTATAACTTTTTTCCCGGCTTTGTCCCACGTTATCTGTGCGACCTCTTTCAGACCGTCTTCACGCATCTGCTTGAAGAGAGCCGGATACGAAATTATTGCGTGAATGGCATCGGCCATTGCATCGATATCCCAGTAATCGGTTTTGATTACATTGTCGAGTATTTCGGCGCAACCGCTCTGCTTTGATATAATCGAAGGCACGCCCATCTGCATAGCCTCGAGAGGCGAAATGCCAAAAGGCTCGGAAACGGAGGGCATGATATATACATCGCTCGCTTTGAGCATTTCATACACCTGGCGCCCTTTTTGGAAGCCCGGGAAATGGAAGCGGTCGGCAATACCACGCTCAGCGGCAAGGCGTATCATTTTATCCATCATGTCGCCGGAGCCGGCCATGACGAACCGAACATTCGAGCAGTTTCTGAGCACTTTATTAGCAGCCTCGACAAAGTATTCGGGGCCTTTTTGCATCGTAATACGCCCGAGGAAGGTAACCACCTTTTCTTTCGTAGCACGCGGCGACTCTATTTCGAGGAGGTCGCGGCTCAGCGGCACAACGGCGTTGTGCACTGTTGTAACCTTTGCCGGATCAATACCATAATGCTCAATTACGGTTTGGCGCGTAAGGTTACTTACCGTGATTATATGGTCGGCATTTGTCATTCCGTCGCGCTCGATACCATAAACCACGGGGTTGGGTTTGCCACGAGAGCGGTCGTACTCAGTAGCATGGACGTGAACTACAAGAGGCTTGCCGGTAACCTGCTTTGCGTGTATCCCGGCAGGATATGTTAGCCAATCGTGGCTATGAATGATGTCAAAATCGAGAGTGCGAGCAATAACCCCGGCCGTTATCGAGTAGTTATTAATCTCTTCGAGAAGGTTGTCGGGATATTTGCCTGAAAACTCGATGCACCCGAGGTCGTTGGTGCGCATATAGTTGAAATCGGCGTAAATATGGTCACGCAACCGATAATATAGGTCGGGGTCCATAACATTTCCGATACGCGTATCAACATAATCTCTGTTGACGTCGCGCCAAGCAACCGGCACTTGCGATGTGCCTATTATGTTTGCGAAACTGCGATCTTCGTCGCCATAAGGCTTGGGAATTACGAAGGTAATATCCATGTCGCCACATTCCCACATCCCTCGCGTGAGGCCGTAGCTGGCCGTTCCGAGACCGCCAAGGATGTGAGGAGGAAATTCCCAACCGAACATTAAAGCTTTCATACGTCGTTATTATTATTTATTGGGAATTAATGATTTACATCGAAACGCTTAAGGGTGCGATACATTCGCAATACCTCCGCAACATTTGTGGCGTGAGAAACGGCCCCACGCCCCGTATATGGCGGATTGCCATCATACAATTGCGAGAATGATCCTATGCAACCTTGCGTCATTTCATCTTCAAAACCGATGAGAAGCCTATCGATATAGCCGACACCGCTAACGCCGAAGATGCGCAGATAAGCATCGGCATAAAAACCTATAAGCCACGGGCGTGCCGGGCCATTGTGCATGGCAAAATCGCGTTCTTCGGGCGAGCCGAGATAGTTTGGCCTATAGCCGTAGCTTTTCGGAGACAGGGTGCGCAAACCCTTAGGTGTCAATAGTTCACGCGTAACTACATCTAACACCCCTTTTCGTTGACGTCTATCGAGCGGAGAATAATCAAGCCCGATGGCAATAGCCATATTCGGCCTAACAGACGGTTCGGCATAGGCTCCGTCGACAAAGTCGTAGAGATATCCTGCTTCATTTAAGAATGTGTCAACAAAGGGTTGCTTCATCTTAGAAGCCTCGTTGGTCCAAACCTCACGACGCGACTCGAACTCGGCCGACGATTCGGTCAGGGTAGCGGCAAAACACAAGGCATTATACCATAACGCATTGAATTCTACGAGTTTACCTGTGCGCCGCACCACGGGCTCATCTCCGAGTGTCGAATTCATCCACGACACTGCATGCAGGTGTCCGTCGGTCGACAACATGCCGCTATGAGCATCTACAAAGAGATTGGGATGACCTCCTCGAAGAATATAATCGATTATATGAGCAACCGCGGCCAGATATCGACTACGGGCCTCTTCAATGCCTACCACCTTGGCATATTGCTGAATAGCCCATAATGCCCACAGGGGTATGTCGGGGTGCTCTATACCTTTAATTTCCTGTGATGTTTCACCCGTATCGGCGTAGTGGAGCAGTGCTTTTAGGGCCGTATCCATAATTGCCTCAAAGTCGGCTCTATGATCTATTGCAAGAGTTAGCCCCGGCAATGCCATAAAGGTGTTACGCGCAAGGACGACACCCCAAGGGAAGCCCGAAATGAGGTAGGCCCCTTTGCCACGTTTGATGTAAAATTGCTTAGCGGAGTTTTTAAGGCAGTTGTAGAAAGATGAACGTGGCGTGCGGACGGCAATTTCGTTTTCGTACATCTTCGTGAGTGTACGCGGTTTCACCTCGCTAATGCCGGCCGAGAAAATCAGTGTTTCGCCCTTCTTTATCGGCACTTCAAAATAGCCAGGTACCCATAAGTCTTCGCAGTAGGGTACACCGCGCTCAAGGTCTTTCACATACTCGATGTCTTTATACCAGTTAGGCTCATCGACCCATGTAGCCTTTCGACTAAACTGCATGAACAAACGTGGGAAGCCGTCGTATAGACAAGTAGAGATGCCGTTAGACACGCTTTCAATGCTCCTGTTTATGGCGTTGTTTTCAACGCATAGATGATTCACTTCGCGAAAAGCGAGGAACGGCTTAAACCGCAGAGTCGTGGCCGAATGAGCATCGACAAGAGTGTAACGTATGAGGATTCGATTTTCCTCACTTATGAAAATTTTCTCTTTAGTCAATATTACGCCGCCGACACGATATGTCATGCGCGGCACATTCTCACAATCAAACTCTCGCACATATTTATGCCCGGCGGGGGAATAGACACCGCCCTTATATCGATGGATGCCAAGATTGAATGGAGCCCCATGCTGTATAACAGTCTCGTCGAGACTCGACAACAAAACATGCGACTTGTTTTCCATCGCCTCTATAGGCATAACCAAAAGGCCGTGCTGCTTGCGGGTATTGCAACCTATAAGAGTGGTGCAATGGTATGCACCGGCGCGGTTGGTGCGCAACATCTCCTTAGGCAGCGACTGGTCGAGATTGATGAGCAAATTCTTATCAAATTTAAGATAACTCATTTGGTATTAGAAATTATGGTTTTGCCAATAACTTTATGTATTTAACTTTTGCGAAGTTACTCTTTTATTTTTTGTTATCAAAGTAAATATGTCGCAAAACATTAAAAATTTGAAGCACAACTATGCTAATTTTTGTTTTTCCTGATGTCACAGGGCGATAGGTGGGCATAAAAACGAGGTGGTTGCAAAGCCCAAAGGCTCCACAACCACCTAATTTACAATTTATTAGCCTTTAATATACTATCAGCGATGAAACTTCGGCATCATTGGGTAGAGCCGCGCGTCCGTTCAGCGCCGACAGCTCTATGATGAAGTTGATGTATATCTTTTTGGGGTTCAGGCTTTTAACCAATTTGTAGGCCGCTGCCATAGTGCCGCCGGTTGCAAGAACGTCGTCGTGTAAAACTACGATATCATCCGGACCGATAGCGTCGCGGTGAATTTCTATCACATCAGTACCATATTCTTTTGCATATTCCTGGCGGATAGTGTCGGCCGGCAGTTTGCCCGGTTTTCTTGCGGGTACGAAGCCGGCTCCGAGTTCGAAGGCAAGAATCGAGCCGCCGATAAAGCCGCGAGATTCTATCCCCACAACTTTTGTTACACCTTTATCGCGATAAAGCTGGGAGAGGTCCCACCCGATGATATGCAAGGCACGAGGGTCCTTGAAAACAGTGGTGAGGTCTTTGAAGACGATTCCCTTTGTTGGGAAGTCGATAATGTCGCGTACACGAGATTTAATATATTCCATTTTTTCGGTGGTATTAAATTATTGATTTTCTATATTTTGACGAATGTTTGTTTCACGTGGAACAAGGCTATCGATTAAGCAAGAGTAGTAAGATATTTACATCGGATGGTGAAATTCCGGGGATACGAGAAGCGGCGCCTATCGTAGGTGGCCTATGTTTTGTAAGTTTTTGGCGGGCCTCGGTCGAAAGAGAGGTTATTGTCGAGTAGTCGAGCGACGAGGGCAATTTAATTTCTTCCAACCGTTTGATTTTGTCGGCAATAAGCCGCTCGCGGCTAATATATCCATCGTATTTGATGAGTATTTCAGCTGCCTCAATTATCTCATCGCGCCTGTTTGCCGGAAGGGTGGCAATTAAGTTTGACAAGGCTGGCACACATTCGGCAAGGGCCGAGATGCCAATCTGCGGGCGGCGGATGAGGTCTTGCAATTTGACTCCTTGTTTCAGTTGCGATGATGAAACGTGGTCAAGGAGCTCGGCCACCTCGTGTGGATGTACCGTTAGCGTGGCCGCAAGGTTGATAATTTCGTCGCGCAATAAACGTTTTTCCTCCATCAAGTCAAACCTCTCCTTTGAGGCGAGACCTATAGAGAAAGCAAAGGGAGTTAGGCGCATATCGGCATCGTCTTGCCGCAGCAAAATACGATATTCGGCGCGAGAGGTAAACATGCGATAAGGCTCGTCGACGCCTTTGGTAACCAAATCGTCGATGAGGACACCGATGTAAGCCATGTCGCGAGAAAGGGTAAACTGTTCGCGACCGAGGGCTCGCAGAGCAGCATTTGCACCGGCTACCAGCCCCTGTCCGGCAGCCTCTTCATACCCCGTCGTCCCATTAATCTGTCCGGCAAAGAACAGCCCGGGGACAAGTTTAGTCTCAAGGGTGTGCAATAGCTGTGTCGGATCGAAGAAATCATATTCAATAGCATATCCTGCGCGGAACAACTGGGCATGTTCAAGGGCGGGAATAGTCGAGAGCGCCGCTATCTGGATATCCATAGGCATCGACGACGAAAAGCCGTTTACATAGTATTCGGTTGTCGTTTCACCTTCGGGCTCAAGGAAGAGTTGATGCTCGGTTTTATCGGAGAAAGTAACGATTTTGGTTTCTATCGACGGGCAATAACGCGGCCCTATGCTCTGTATCTGGCCGTTGTAAAGAGGCGAGTCGGGCAGTCCTTTGCGTAATATTTCGCACGTAGCACTATTTGTATAAACAATGTTACATTCTCGCTGTTTCAGTCGTGATTCAACTCCGGGCAGATAAGAGAAGAGGTGACGAATATCGTCGCCCGGCTGCGGTACCGATTTTGAGAAATCTATCGAACGAGCATCGAGGCGAACAGGCGTTCCCGTTTTCATGCGGTCGGAGTGGAAACCTATGGCTACCAACTGCTCGGTGAGCCCGTGCGATGCCGGTTCGGAAATACGTCCGCCCTCAAACGATACACGGCCGATGTGCATCAACCCATTAAGGAAGGTGCCGTTGGTCAGGACTATGTTCTGAGAATAAAAAGTCGCGCCTTCGCTTGTGTGAACACCTTCGAGCGATCCGTTTTCACTAAAGAGCAAGCTGCCGACATTGCCCTGCCACATTGTGAGATTATCGGTATGCTCAAGTGTTTCACGCCAAAGTGCCGAAAATTTATTGCGGTCGGATTGGGCTCTTGGGCTCCACATAGCAGGCCCTTTACTACGATTAAGCATACGGAATTGTATTGCCGTGCGGTCGGTTATAATGCCCATCATACCGCCGAGAGCATCAATCTCTCTCACAATCTGCCCCTTGGCGATACCCCCGACGGCAGGGTTGCAGCTCATCTGCGCTATTTTGTTCATATCCAATGTTATAAGAAGGGTGCGTGCGCCAATACGAGCTGCGGCATGCGCAGCTTCACACCCGGCATGGCCGGCTCCTACAACAATGACATCAAAATCAAAACGCATATAATCAAGCTTTTACAAAGTATCGTAGAGTGATAAGGCCTCATTTTCATTCGCCTCCATTATTTCTCTCTCTCCCGTCCCTTTGTCATTAATGCCACAGAGATGCAGAACGCCATGCACTATAACGCGCAAGAGCTCGCGGTCGTAGTCGAGTTTCAGATCCTGTGCATTGGAAGCGACAGTGTCGAGAGAAATATAGATATCACCACGGAGTAGCTGCCCAATACAATTATCAAAAGTTATTATATCGGTGTAATAATCGTGATCGAGAAATTGTCTATTGACTCTGAGAATCTCGTCGTCGCTACAAAAAATATAATTGATAGCACGCACCACTCGGTTATGACGCTGCGCAACTTGAGCAATCCAAGACTCAAGCCGCTGATAATCAAACTCTGGGCAATCAACGCCCGACGTTAACCATTGAAAAGCAGGCCTCATTTTTCAGTCAATAGAGATGCAAAGTTACACAAATTAATTAAAAAAGTCAATACGAAATTTTTTGTAGTTTGTTATTATAAGATTAACGCCAAAGTATAGGCTATTGCGCTGTGGTACAAACTAATAATCGAAAATTACGCGACGCGAGATTTTAATTTTTACTTCCGACTCGAATGAGTGTAGGCAATTTTTTCGCCCTAATTAGCCAAAATAACCTGTAAAGGGCAACTTCTTAATGGTCATAGGTATGAGAATGGGTTTTGTAATTTTTAACACTTGTGGAAAACTTTTTAAAATGAAATTTGATTATTTTTGTCAAGTACAACCAAAACTACGCAAATATGAAATACCAAAGATTAGTACTCATGATTGTCGCCGCATTATCTTCTATTTGGGCGATGGCAATAGATTTAAAAGTTGGCGAAGCAACGACCCTTGATGCAGGTCGTATTGAGCGCCTCGATAAATGCCAATGGTCGATAAGTCGCCCCGATGCCGTAGCTTTTGTGTCGACCCCCGGCACCTACACTACATCTGTAGAAGTGAAGGCAAACAAGGCACTTGCCGATACCCCGTGCATTATTGAGTGCGTTTATTACTATTCCGAAGAGATAGACCCTCGCACCGGCCGACAGATGTTTACACGAAAGGGGACCAAGCGCTGGGAACTCGAAATAAAGGAATAATTCCAATTTAAGCAAAGAGAGGCCGGCCGAGTCGGCTATTCGACCGACCTCGACACATTTTTTTTGCAGATAAGATAGTTGGGAGCAAAAAAATAAGTAAATTTGTGGTGTAATAATAAGAAATAGTAAAACACCATGAAGAGAATTCTAACTATTTGTTTGCTTATGTCGCTATGCCTAAGCGCCATTTCGCAGAGGGTTGAATACAAAACCTTTATTTATACAAACGATGAATTGGCTGACGAAATACAGCGTGTGAACGACCTACAAGACGACACTCGCCGCTTCGACATGGACCTCCTCAATGCCACTTTGAATGCCGCCAAAGGCATCGGCTCGGGCTATATTTCAAGCTTCATCGACTTAGGCGTGACGGCTCTCGGTAACATTATTACGCGCAATGCCCGTCTGAAAAAAGAATGGGAAGAGATGGTTAAGGCCGAAAATCAATGGACTACCAAAATAAACTCTATCGTCGATGTTAAGGACTTCTATAAGAAGCCCTCAACAGCAGGGGCGCTCGACCCTCTAAACATGAATTTTGATGGCATCGGCTGCCTCCGAACCGAGGGCACCGACACCGTCTTTTTCCTTTCGTGTCACATCGACCGCACTAAGCTGCAACGCATCGTTAATCACTCCAAGTTTGAACTTGTTTTAGACACGCTTATAATAAGTCCGACTCACTCTAACCTGCCCAACACTCGCCTCCCGCTCGAATATTCATTTGCCGAACGAACCAATTTCACCTTGTCGATGAATATTAAACTTACATCGTCGTGGTTTACCGATGCTATCGAGCTTCACAACGATGCTCTCTTGGGTGAATTTAACATAACAATTCCCGTCAGCAGCGACGACGTCGACATCGACGGGTTCCTAAAGTATGTGCGACCGAGCGACGAGCCTTCAAAGTATGCCGTAATTGGTGAAAGTTTCATTGTCCCTCGCTCTTATATGGGTTATCGCGACTCTAATGGGCGTTATAAAAACATCTGGGGAACAGGGCAATACAAGCTCGACATCGAGCTCAAAGAAACGTGCGACGCAACACCCGAATATATCGCCGACTGGAAAGCCGATCGCAAAAGACGCCAAAAAATGATGCCCTCAGAAGGCTTTATTTCAAATATCTGGCACACAATATCGTCGCAGAAATGGGACGAAATAACGCGCTCGTGGGTAATAACGACAGTATCAGCTCCTGCCGGAGTCGTGAAAAAAGAAGTAAACAACCTCATTGGGGCATCGGTATCGGGTAGATAAAAAAATCAACAACATGCGCAAATCGTTAGTTTTGTTATGGCTGGCACTCTCCCTTCCGGCCATAATTGTCTTGGCCAAACAAGACGACGAGATAGACAAGACTTTTCACGCTATCTGGGATATAGACAAGGCGAAAGCTGTCATTTCCGATTCTATCTATTATAAGGGATTGACGGCCTTTGACAAAGGCGATTACGCCGAAGCTGCAAAGCTCTTTGAGGAATGTCATAATTTCGACGCCCTACTCTACCATCCCGATAACTATCGCAACGCGTATGCATCGCACTGGTTGGCCGAATGTCTCTTAAAAATGGGAGACAGTGTTGGCTATGCGCAACACATAGGAGGGAACTCGGGTCGACCCGTCGACCGGCGTCTCACGGTGAAATCGGACTCCTTGGGATTATTAGCTATTACATGGGCAGAAAAAGACATTGAAGAGTCGACGAGATTACTAAAAGAATCGGCTGCAATAGAGCGCCAAGTGCTTGGCTCCGACCACCCTATGTATGCCAACACCTTGATGATGCTCTCGTCCTGCCTCATTAATACCCAGCAATACGCCGATGCACTATCCGTAACACAAGAACTCACCGAAATTCGCCGCAACTATTACGGTGAAAGCAGCGTCAAATATGGCAACGCTCTGGCACAGCTGAGCCTCGCACTTCACTGTCAGGGCGATTTAGAGTCGATAGCAAAATCGGTGGCATTACGAGCACCCGTAATAGAGATTTGCAAAGCCGCCGGAGACCATGGGAATGAAGTTATGCAATATTATTTTCTAGTCAACGACTTGTTTACACTTGGAAGCAACACACAAAATCCGATAGAAAAAGAGCAATATCTACAGCAAGGGCTGGCGTTGATACCACAAGCAGCCGAGGCCAATGATGTTACCGAATTGCACGGAGTATACCTAAAGGCTTTGGGCAACCTCTACTCCAACATTGCCAACAATACCGAATTTTCAAGTGCTAACATCGCAGAAATAATCAGGCTCAGCGAGCTTTCTCTTGATTATTACAGAGAGGGCGAGCCCTATGGTGTCGATCCTATGCTAACGGCGAGCTGCTTAATCCGATTAGGTGGTGCTTATAACATGTGCGGCGACTACAAAAAGGCCATATCGGCGTACGAAGAAGCGCTCGAGCGAATGCGTCAACACCCCGACGAAGCCGGCATATACACTATCTATCCGCTGCAGAACCTGGCCATCCTCTATTCAGAACACTCTGACTCTGGGCCGCAAAAATCGGTGCCACTACTACAAGAAGCCATTGATTTGCTGTTAAAACAACAAAAATACGACCCCAACGAGCTAATATATCTCTACCTCACAAAATCGAATGCAAATATAACAATTGGTAACTACCAAGAGGCTAAAACCGACCTGGAAAGAGCCGAAGAAATCACTGATCGCATCGGCATAGAAAAGACACAGGAAGGAATTACCCTACTCTCTTTAAGATATCGAGTCTACGCCAATTTCGGCTATGAGATAGAGTGCTTGGCCGATTTACAGGCCATCGTCGATATGACCGACGAGGTATATCCCGGGGACAAAGAATTGAAGTACAAGCATCTTGCGCAGCTGGTGCAAAAACAGATTGATTTTATCTCACCCGATTGGGAAAAGAACTATCTATTAGAAGAAAAATTGTTGGCATCGTGGCCTGAGGCCGGTGCTTACAACCTCGCAAATTTTTATTCGCTCGGAGCGCACGGATATCTGCAAGTTTCCAAATACGATAAAGCAATCGAGCTTATCAACAAGGCAATCGAGACCTATACCCCGATTGTAGATGCCAACAACGATTTATTAGTTCATTTTTATCTGAAAAAAGCCGAGATAGCACTCTACTCGCGTGATTATGATGAGGCTCTTAAGGTATGCCGGGAAACGCTGTCAATATCCGGCATTTCAAAGTTTAATCAGCAACAAGCACACGAAATTATAGCATCGGCTTACACCGGATTGAGCGACTTCAATCAAGCCATAGCCTCGCAATACACGAGCATAGGCCTGAACGCAGAGCTATACGGTGAAAACGCACCAAGCACATTGTCTTTACTTAGCTATATCACAGACTATTACGGCTACTTGTATGATTATAAAAAGAGTTATGAAATAAGGTCCGACATCGTCGACCGATGGGAGAAAACGACCGGTGCCGGCTCTGACTCACACCTCGCCGCAATAATAAAGCGGGAATCAACGCCCGGCTATGGTAACGGTTATAAAAAACGTGATGCCCAATTGCAATTGCTTGACGTTATAAAAGAGAAACACGGCGAAAACTCCGCCGCTTACTTTGCTGAATTGCTGAATACGGCCGACGCATTCTCGACTCTCGGTCTTTTTGAAGAGGCTAAAGACTATGGCGAACGCGGCTTGGAAGGTATTAAGACGCTTAGAGGCGAAAATAATGAACGCTATCAAGGATACTTGGTGTCGTCGATAGGGTGGCATCTCTATTCCGGTGATTACGACAAGGCTATCGAACGGGCAAATTTAGCTATCAGCCTAACGGAAAAATATCATCCCACGGAATGGGAACGTATTTGCAATGCCATGCAATGGAAACTTAAGACCTACGAAGCTATTTTTGACTTTGGGACAGCGCTCTATGAATTGGATAAAATGGCCGAAATTGTTAGGAATTCCGTCGGCGAAAATTCAGAGAGATATCTTAACGCCTTAGATGACAAATCTATTCTCCTTCACAAGATAGGCGATTTTGAAGGCGCCATTGCCCTCAATACTGACCTATTAGAGCGGGCAAAGCATTTTCCCATTAAATTTGTTAGCGAAGACTTAGCGGAGGTTGCGCATAACAATCTTATTATGGCCTATACCCTTGCAGGGAAAACAGAGCAGGCAAGCAGCCTTATAAACGAATTTGAAGAATCGACAAAAAATAAAAACGATGTCTTATTACACAACTTTGCTATCGCCTATTATACTATCGGTAATCCGGAAAAAGCGTTGGCTCTGAGCGATGAATTGATGTCGAGAGACTATGTAAAACATGTCAACGACGTTGACAAGTCTAATATATTCGTAAAACAGGGCCTTTTAAGAGCAATGTCGGGCCGCGCCGAAGAGGGCCGCGCCATGATGGAGCGAGGGCTCGCTATGCGCGACTCGATATTCAACGGGCAAGGGCACTATATGATATTAGGACTTCGCGACATGGTCACTGTAACAGAAGCGGTCAATGACAAAGTCGCCCGTAATAGATATGCCTTGCAACTCAGCGATGTGACACGCAACTATATCAAGAAAGCATTCTTAACAATGCCGGCATCATCGCGCGAGATTCTGTGGGGACAATATTCATCGTTCATAATGAACGATTTCCCGGCAATAGCCGAAGACAGCCCGACAAGCGAGATGGCATCGATGGCTTACAATAACCTACTCCTCGGCAAGGGCCTCTTGCTAAACACCGAAAGAGAGATATCGGAGATTATAGCAGAATCGTCCGATAATCAGGCACAAGAGAAATTCAACGAATACAAAACGAACCGCACCTTGCTTGAATATTTGCAGACGGCCGACGCATCTAAAATCACGGTAAACATCGACTCATTGAGCCGAGTCACCGACCAAATAGAGTATGAATTGCTCGGTTTTTGCGGCGAATTTACCTCAGCGCTCGACATTAATTGGGACGATGTACGCCGCTCACTCAAGCCCGATGAGGCCGCCATAGAATTCACCACCGTAAACGACGACAACAAGCATTATCTGGCCCTTGTGCTGCGCCATAATTCTTCGAGTCCGCAGGTTGTTGCTTATAACAACATCGACATCGCCAAGCTATGGAACACTGCGCCTCAAAAACTATCTAAAGCGTTGTGGCAACCGCTCAGCGAGGCTATCGGCAACGCTAAAACGGTGTATTTCTCGGCGGCAGGCGACCTCCACAGCCACCCGATAGAAACACTCCCCGACTTCGACACCGACGGCAAATTAATCAACGAGCGCTGGCGCGTTTCGCGTCTGTCGTCGACTCGCGTCCTGATGCAGCGCAATAATAAAAGCGGCATCCACAAAGCGGCCGTATACGGTGGCTTGAGATATGATGCCGACACGTGCGCGCTCGTTTCCGACGCTCGCCGATATCCCGAATCGAGAAGAATGTCGCGCGAATTTATACCGCAAGGCAGCTTCGACGCCGACTCGACGTTGCGGTCCGGCGCTGATTACCTACCCGCAAGTCTGACAGAGGCCGTCGCTATTCAGAAATCGTTGGATAAGAGTGGCATTAACACTGCTATTTTCACCGATACTCTTGGCACCGAGACATCATTTAAAGTGCTGTCGGGCAGTGGTTATAATCTGCTCCATATCGCAACACACGGCTTTAGCTGGTCAAAGCGCGAAGCTTCACTGCTAAACAAACTTAAATTCCTGAATTTCAGCGATAATCAAGTACTCCAGACCGACGATGAAGCACTCTCGCGAAGTGGTCTTCTCTTCACCGGTGCTAATCATGCCCTCCGAGGCGAGCTCATGCCTGAGGGCGTCGACGATGGCATCCTTTTGGCAAAAGAGATAGCGGCTCTCGATTTCCGTAGCCTCGATATGATTATATTGTCGGCATGTGAAACAGGCCTTGGCGATGTTACCGGCGAAGGTGTTTTCGGCCTGCAACGCGGCTTCAAAAAAGCCGGGGCCAACAGCATTATGATGAGCCTTTGGAAAGTCGACGACAAGGCCACGCAAATGCTCATGACCGCCTTCTACGATAAATTCCTTAAAGGCAAAACAAAGCAAGAAGCGCTGCTGCTGGCCCAAAAATATGTGCGCGAATATGAAGAAGTTATCGAGCTTGACCCCGACGACGGCATGACCGAATCGCAACGCCGACGGGCACGACGCGACCAAGAAGCCGATAGCAGTGCGAGAGAAATTCAATCGGTTAAAGTAAGGCCATACGAAAATCCCAAATATTGGGCGGCCTTCATTTTGCTCGATGCCCTCAACTAAAAATGTGAATACGCAATGCTTGCTCAAAATTTTCATTAAATTTGTCGGCGAAAGAATGTTAAAACTACAACTCTTATGAAGAAGATAATAACGCTATTGCTATCTATAACGATAGCTGTGAATGCTTTTGCAGAACTATATCAGGTATCGGTTGCAAGCCTCAACGTTCGCAACAAGCCATCGGTTGAATCTGAAATAATAGGCAAGGTGCAGAAAGGCATAAATATCGAAGTGAAAGAAGTGAAAAACGGCTTCGCTGTTTTCGACTTTATGGGCAACGAAGGCTATGCCAGCATTAAATACCTAAAAAAAGTAGAAGAAAAGGGCGCCGCACAGGTTGGCGAATCACGCGCACAAAGTGTTTTGGAGACGACATCCACAACGACAAGCGGCGACGAACGAGCTATTGTGTATCTGTTTTACGATTTAACGCACTACTTCGAATCGTTTCCTGTCACCGTTAACAATGCTGTTACTTTTGGCATGGAAGGAAAGGTGAAAGAAGGCAAGCTGACCGGGACACGCTACACCCCATCGATGCGTAGGCTCAACGTCAAGGGCGAAGGCCGTATGCTGATATCTACCGACTACTATTGGGCCGACAAGCCTTATCACTCCGACTTGACAATAGACATTGCCGATGGGGGTGTATATTATGTGAAAATACATATCGAGAACCTCGTTAATGCAGTCACAAAGAAACGCACGGGTATTTATTTCAAGCAACTGACACCCAAAGAAGGCTTGAAGGAGCTTAAAAAAGATAAATACACCCAAAACGCCGACGTCGACATCACTCTATAACACAAGTGAACAATGCGAACTTATAAACCAATCTTAATGGTAGCCCTAATAGGCTTCTGCTTTATGCTTCACACCGAGCCCGTTGGTGCCAGAGGCATAGGAGAGGTACTCTTCGGCAGCGCGAAGCCGAAGAACAACTACATAGGGCAATATGCCGATAACCAGCGCGATAAAACCGGCACTGGCATGCAACTATCGAAAAACGGCGACCTCTATATCGGTGATTTTGTCAACGGAAAACACTCGGGTTACGGTATGCTGATTTCGGGCGACGGAAACTCGATAAAAGGGCTCCCTGGTGCCGTTTTTTATGTGGGCGAATGGATTAACAACAAAAAGTCGGGCCGCGGCTCTTGCTATGCTGCAAACGGCGACTTGATTTACCGCGGCACCTTCTCCGACAATGAGCCGCTCGACCCATACCCGAGCGTACATGCCGACCAATCGTGTTATTTCACCGACCTCGAGCTTCCCACCAACGAGTATTATATGGGCGAAGTAAAAAACGGTATTCCGCATGGCTTCGGGCTCTTTATCCTCGCCGACGGCCTCAAATCGATAGGGCGTGTCAAGGGCGGTGCGCGCTACGGAATGTCGCTATTAATCGACCTCGCCAACGAATGGATGCTGGTAAAATGGGCCGATACAGGAAAAACATATACCGTGCTATCGACAACACGCGATTTCAATGCTCGTAGAGAGCAATATGCCATCGTACAGGCACGTATCAACGCCGAGCTCCGTGCCGAACTTATGAATCTACTCGATAATAGCATGGACCTGGCAAACACCTTTGTAGAGATGCGCCAACAGTCGAATAGTGGCGGCACCGCTTCGTATGACAGCTACAGCGATAACGGCTCGTCATCGTCGAGCTCGAGTAGCCGAAGCTCAAAATCGTCATCGTCATCGAATAAAGGCAATGACTGCGGCAGCGCTTGGATGAGCGATAAACGCGTCTACTCCGATTATGAGACCCAATTGGTGCCCAACGGTGCGCGTACGGCAACCGATGAGAGCGACCGGCAACGTATAAAAAGCAAAATGCGCCAGATTAGAGAAAAGTGGGAAAAACGTGGTTGCCAATTTACTAAATCACCTTACGAATAACCTCCTATAAATATAATAAGATAAACTATGAAAAAACGGATTAAAATAATTATTGCAGCCCTTGTGGTGCTTGCGGGACTGTTTTCTTTCAATGCCAAAGGCCAAAGCGCAACCGAAGTGTTAAAAGAAATCGTTACGGGGTTAAACGATGAATTGCCGATGGACGACGGCAACGGATTTATATGGAAAAATGCATCTTTAGTCGACAATAACATTGTGTTCCGCTTTAGCAATGACGAAAGTAAAATACCAATGGATATTTTAATAGAAAATAAAAAAGTGTTCGGTGAAGTTTATTTGGAATTATTTGCCGGCAATCTCGCGAAGGATGATGATTTCGATTTCGTTGATATTTTTAGAGTGACCAAAGTCGGCCTTAAGCTTACACTTGTGGGTCTCAAGAGCGCGAAAATGTGTAGCGTTAGTTATAGCAACGCAGAGCTTTTAGCAGCAATGCGGAAATAATATCTGATATCCCTCCTAAAGAAAAGTGTGTCGAAACGAAATTGTTTTGATGCATTTTTCTTTTTAATATGGCCCATGGGCTCGTTAGAATTGTGAAATTTTGAGAATTTATTTTTAACTTTGCAAATAAATTGAACGCTCGGGCGCTACCCGGCTAAAAATAAGGCCAACGAGACATTTTTTGTTTAAGTAAGCGGCTTTATCTTTGGGTGGAATAGATTTTTGTGAAAGAGATAACAACTTAATTATTAAATAAATATTATTCACAATTACCTAATTGCAATGAAACGACTTTTTTCGGTTTTCATCGCGCTTTGGCTAACGATGGCATATGCAGTCGGAGCCGGAGCGACCATCACGTGTAAAGGAACGGTAATAGACGAAGAAGGCGAGGCTATAATAGGCGCGAGCATCGTTATTACCGGCGGACAACCATTGGGCACCACTGATATTTATGGTGCTTTCAGTGTAAAAGTTCCCGACGGGACCCGTCTTCTCACCATTAGCTACGTCGGTTACTCACCCCTCGAAGTGGGTGTTAAGGCTGATATGGGAACGATAGCACTGCGTCCCTCGAAGGAAATGCTCAACGACGTTGTCGTTACTCAATCGTTAGCTCGTACCCGCCAAACACCGGTGGCAGTATCGCAAGTAAATAAGGCTGAGATTGATATAAAACTCGGCACTCAAGAGTTGCCCGAAATACTCAACACAACTCCGGGCGTGTGGGCCACAAAAGACGGCGGCGGCTTTGGCGATGCTAAAATCAATATGCGCGGCTTCCAGAGCGCCAACGTTGCCGTTCTCGTAAATGGTATCCCCGTAAACGACATGGAAGGCGGTTGGGTGTACTGGAGCAACTGGGGCGGTCTTGGCGATGTTGCCGCTAACATCCAGACCCAACGAGGCCTTGGCGCTGCTGTGCTTTCGGCACCGTCGATAGGTGGCACTATCAATGTTACTACCCAGAGCCTTGATGCCGAAAAAGGCGGCCACGTATGGTATGGCTTGGGTAATGACGGTTATAATGAAATGGGTGTCAAAGTATCGTCGGGCAACCTGAAAAACGGTTGGGCGATGACAGTCCTCGGCTCACACAAATGGGGCGACGGATACGTTCAAGGCACCGATTTCTCTTCCTACAACTACTTTGTGAATATTTCAAAGCGCCTTAACGAAAAGCACCAGCTGTCGCTTACTGCTTTTGGCGCACCACAGACACACAATAAACGCGGTAATAAAGACGGCCTTTCGATTATCGAATACCAAACTTACGGCAAGCGTGTGATGGGTAGCGATAGCCCGTATAAGTATAATGCTACCTTTGGCTACGACCTTAACGGACAAGTTCGTTCGTCGAATCGCAACACTTACCACAAGCCACAGATTTCATTAGCACACATCTGGCAAATCAACAACAAATCGTCGCTCTCCACCACCATCTATGCCTCTTTTGCAAAAGGCGGCGGCTATAGCGGACAAGGTCGTGGCTATTATAATGGTGTGAGCCTATCGAATGCAAGCTGGTATGGCGCTACAAACGGCGTTGCCAACACATTGTTCCGCCATCCCGACGGCACCTTCGCCTACGATGAGATACAGCTTATGAACAGAGCCAGCACCACGGGCTCTAACATGGTAATGGCCGAATCGAATAACTCCCACAACTGGTATGGCCTTGTTTCAACATATCAAAACAGCTTCTTCGAGAAGAAGCTCAACTTCCTTGCCGGTTTAGATATGCGCTACTACGTGGGCTACCACGACAGCCGCATTATCGACCTCTACGACGGCGAATACTACATGGACGACAGCTCGCGTAAAAACGTTAAGTCGTACAATAACGCCGCCGCTGCCGACCCCGAATGGATGTACGAAAAATTAGGCATAGGCGACATCGTTTATCGTAACTATGTGGGGCGTACTCAACAAGAGGGCGCATATGTGCAAGGCGAGTTAAACTTGCTCGACAAAAAACTCAATATGGTTCTGGCCGGCTCGCTCAGCCACACCGGATATCAAAGAATCGATAAATTCTATTACGACGCAGAACACGGCAAAACGCCCGTCTACTCCTTCCTTGGTGGTACCGCAAAATTTGGTGCCAACTATAATTTCGACCGCCATAACAGCGCTTTTGTAAACGTAGGTTATATATCGCGTGCACCATTCTTCGCCAACGGCGTTTTCCTATCTCAAGCTACCTCAAACGCCGTAAACCCCGACCCCGTAAATGAAAAAATCATTTCGGCCGAAGTTGGCTATAACTTCCGCTCGAGAATGTTCTCGGCAACAGTCAACGGCTATTTCACCAAGTGGATCGACAAAACGTCGGTGAGAGGCGGCGTTATCGAGCAAGGCACACACGCCGGCGACCGCTACGCCCTCAACCTTACAGGTGTCAACGCCCGACACATGGGTATTGAAATAAACGCTACTTTCATCCCCGCTAAATGGGTTGAAATAACAGGTATGCTATCTTTAGGCGACTATATCTGGGACAGCAATTCAAAGGGCTATTTCTACAATCAGAACGGCGAACCGTTGAAAGACTCTGCCGGCAACCTCGCTTCCGGCATTATGGCCGAAGACCATGCTTGGGGTATCCTCAATCAGAAAGGCGTTAAGGTCGGTGGCTCGGCTCAAACGACAGCTGCTATCGGAGCTCAATTCCGCCCGTTCGAAGGCTTCCGTATAGGTGCCGATTGGAAGGTTAACGACCGCAATTATTCCGACTATTCAATCTCGGTGCCGAGCTTCAATCAGGAGATAAATGTGGCCAATCCGTGGCGCATACCCTGGGGCAATCAGCTCGACGTAAACGCTTCTTACCGCTTCAAATTCGGGGGCGTAGAAGCTACTCTCTATGGCAATATCCACAACTTGCTCAACCACTATTTCATAGTTGATGCGTGGAGCAACTCTGCCGAAGACGCCCGTTGGGATAACCTCTATGGTGTATTCTACACAACCGGACGCACCTATTCATTAAAACTCCGTGTTAAATTCTAAGAGTAAGTTTATTATATGAAAACAAGATATATCCACGCTATTGTGGCCATAGGCTTGGCCTGCGCTCTTACGGCCTGCGACGAAAACTCGTGGAACAACGGGCTTGACGGCTTTGAGGAGTTTGAAAGTCAAGCAAAGGCCAATAAGCAATCAATAGAATATACGCTTAGCGATGCCGACTACAACGCTATCGCTTCGAATGCGACAAACACGGCGCTTGCCGGTGAAAAAATCGACGATCTCAAGCTCGTAGGCTCGCTTAAACGCTTCTCGGCGACGATACCAGCTGCCGACTATGTGCCCGCGTTCTTGAGCTCGACAAGCTTCCCGTACTTTACTCTTACCGACGGCTCATCGGTGAAACTAACATACAAAGTAACCGAAGCCGAACCCGAAATTTACACCGAGTCGAAAACTGTGCAACAATACACAATCTCCGACGACCAATACTTCGAAGACGTGTGGGGTAGCGACGACTATGTGTTGGCCTTTACGCCTTCAATGCCGGCCGAAAAATACATCCCGGCAATACTTAGCGACTATGTCACGCCCAACAACGGCACCTTCTGCATTGTCAACTATCGCATGGCAACGCAAGAGCCGGTGTTCGGGGGCGGAGGCAATAGCGAGCCCGAAGAGCCCGTTGAGTTTGAGCCTACCTCCATCCTCACATCGGTGGCCTCGGGTGATGAAAACGTAACCATTCGCGGCACCGTTATGGCGGCTTGTAGCCAAGGCTATATGCTTGCCGATAACACGGGTACGATATTCGTTTATATGGGCTCTAACTACGACCCGTCGACATACGCCATCGGTCAGCAACTCGAAGTAACGGGCGCCATAGGCTCGTATAACAAAGGCCTGCAAGTGACCGGGGCGTCGGCTTCGGTGAAAAAATTCGACGTAGAAACCGTATCATATCCAAGCCCTAAAGTTTTCACCAGCGAAGAGCTCGACCAAGCTATAACACGCACCGATAACGAACTCGGCGTTTACTGCAAAATATCGGGCACAACAGCCGTTAACGGCAATAATATCAACATCAAAGTCGAGGGTGCCGAAACCGCTCAAGGCAGCGTTTACGGCATTACCGATGAAATTCGCGAACTGCTTGTCGACGGCACAGAGCAGAGCATCACCGGCTATTTCATAGCCATCGCCGGCAGCCGCTATTGCAATGTTGTCGTTACCGAAATCGATGGCAAAGCGCTGAATAAAAAAGCGGCCAAAGTGGCTTCTCGCGGCATCGTTTCAGTACCGACGGTCTCTCTCAACGCTGTCTACCACTACGACGGCTCGAAATGGAGCATCCCCGCCGATTTCATCGTCCTTAACCCCGACGACTACACTAAGATGGGCCAAAGCTATCCCAACCTCTCGACAGCAGAGCCGTACTTATCGAAATATCTCAACACCAACTACCCCTATGCAAGCGAAGGCACCATTAAATATGTATATTGGGTGCAATATGCAAGCGGCAAAAGCTCGTATCAAAGCTCCGCTTACATAGCCGACGCAAACGGCAGCTGGCGCGAAAACAGCTTCGTGGTGGAAGAGACAAACCAATTTGTACGTTCGGGTGGAAAATGGATGTACGACCCCAACGTCTACGTACACCTCCCCGCTGGCCGTAATCAAGAACTCAGCACGCTTTACTTCCAGACAGCCGTCGACTGGGTATATGAAAATATTTGCCGCCCGCTCGGCGACACCGACATAAAGAGCGGTAAATACTACGTAACATCTTACGGCAACAACGAATACTACTCCGGCACATCGGCCTACCAAGGCAACGTCGACCTTCGTCCGTCGGCTGCGAAAGCACAGTATCCGGCTGAATATGGCTCAATGTCGGACGACGAAGTGGTAGAACTCGAGAAACATCGTTTCTTCTACGAATCGTTCCTGGCTACGATGGAAAAACTGCACTCCGACGCTAAACCCGTCGACGGAATACAGGTGCTATACACCATCAACTTCGGCGCCTACAACGGCTCTACCACCGACTACTACGACGCAATCTACGAAGTAGTGGCTCCCGGTAAATTCTCGCCCGTATCATGCTCGTGGTGGGAAAACGGTGTAGGGAAAGGCGACAATTACTAATTTTTGAATAAGAGAGAGGATGCCTCGACTTTTTTCTCGATAGGGGCACCCTCTCTTTATATATCACTCTTAGCAAGAAAACAAATATGAAAATTGTGGTTTATTGTTCGTCGGTCGACAATCTGCCCGACGCCTGGCAAGAAGCGACACGTGCCGTTGGCCATTGGATAGGACAAAACGGCGCTCAACTAATCTACGGCGGTGTCGACTCGGGCCTGATGCATACCGTGGCCCTGGCCACAAAAGAGGCCGGCGGGAAAGTTGTAGGCATCGTTCCGGCTCGACGAAGAGCCCTCGCCTCACCCCTTAACGATGAAAAGGTGCCAACCTCCGACCTGAACGAACGTAAAAGCATCATGCAGATGCTTGGCGACGCCTTTGTCGTCCTCCCGGGCGGTTATGGAACTCTCGATGAATTCATGACTTCGTTTTCATATTTAAACTTCACCATGCAGCGAAAACCCATCATCATACATAATGCCGATGGAATCTTCGACCACGTATTGGCTCACCTCAAGCTTATGGCAGAGCGTGGCTTGATGCCTGCCGAATGCCTCGAAATACTTACCGAAACACACACCACCGACCAATTGGTCGACGCGCTAAACTCTTTAATCAATGTCGAAAAGTAACGTTTACACTCGCACCGGCGACAGCGGCAGCAGTTCGCTCGTTGGCGGCACTCGCGTGGCGAAAAACAACGTGCGTTTAGAGGCCTACGGGAGCATTGATGAGGCAAACTCATGGCTCGGCTTGTTAAACGCGTCAGATTCGCTCCCCGAGGGCTCTAACGCCACGCTGATGCGCATCATGAATCATCTATTCGACATCGGAGCCGCATTAGCCACCGAGCCCGAGTCGAAATGGCAACCTGCGCCCTTCCCGTCCGAGGCCGTCGAAAAACTCGAAGCAGAAATCGACGCCATCGATGCCGAGCTACCTCGCCACAATCGATTCATCCTGCCGGCGGGGCACCCCGATGCCGCAAGAGCCAACATTGCTCGCACCGTGGTGAGAAGGGCAGAGCGACAGATTGTAACACTCTCGGAGACAACCGCTGTCGACCCCAATATACTGCATTATATCAACCGACTTAGCGATTACCTCTTTGTTCTGGGTCGTGCTATCAATTTTTTTAACTCTTGCGACGAAATATTTTGGGATAAATCTTGTTAGAAATAATAAAATAACTAACTTTGCGCACCTAAAATATCTATAGCGTATGTATTGGACACTTGAATTGGCCTCGAAGCTCGAAGACGCGCCCTGGCCCGCAACAAAAGATGAGCTTATCGACTATGCAATGCGTAGCGGCTCGCCACTCGAAGTTATCGAAAACCTGCAGGAGATCGAAGACGAAGGCGAAGTGTACGAGTCAATCGAAGATATATGGCCCGATTATCCCTCCAAAGAAGATTTTCTATGGGATGAGGAAGAGTATTGATTGAAAAATCAATAAATTGGCTAAAACTCAGGAGGTTGCGCTGTTAGTGTGATAATAGCGCAACCTCTTTTTTAGGCCCTATCCCGGCGGGGAATATTGGAATTTTGTAAATTGTTTCTTGAAACGGCAAGTAAACAGCAAAGTGCCGTAATAGCTTTCGGGAAAACGGCTCGGCGATGGCTTATTTTTGCGGAGAGAGCTGTCGTTAAGGGTTTTGAGCGGTGTATTCGTCGGCTTTTTCTTTCATTTTGGCGGCACGCTTGGCGCTATCGGGGTGTGATGAAAACATCTTTTGGATAGCCGAGGCTTTAGCTCCTTGCGATAACTCTACCAGTTTGTTAAGGCCGTTAGCCATACCGTAGGGGCTGAAGCCATGTTTAACGGCAAACTCGAAGCCGTATTCGTCGGCAGCATATTCTTGTTTCTGTGAAAATTTAGCGTCCATGAAGGCCGATGCCAGGTCGCCGAGTTGCGAGTCGGAGAGTTTAGCAAGAGTGCCGCCGGTAGCCCCGATGGCGTTGCGAGCCGCCGATGCGAGGTAGGCGTTTTTCATAGCGTCTTTAACATCGTGATGCACCACATGGCCTATTTCGTGGCCTATAATCGACATCAGTTCATCGTCGTCCATGATATCCATCAGGGCGGAGAATACGCGAATCGAGCCGTCGCCACATGCAAAAGCATTAATGTCGACAACGTTGTAGACCTTGAAGTTGAGCTTTAGGCCGTCGACTTCGGTAATGCCTTCGGTGAGACGTTTGAGGCGTGCGTCGTAATCACCGTCGTCGATAGGGTTGTGGGCATCCATCCACTCCACCGATTCGTGGCTCATGCGGGCGATGTCGGTATCGCTGAGTGTTACGGCCGAAGCCACATCGCTAACGGCTTTGATAGCCTTCGAAGTATCAATAGTGCGTTTGCCAATCTTTAGTTGGGCGTCGGCGCCTGCACAGCATACTGCTATTGCAAGTGCAATGGTGATGAGTCTTTTAAGCATATTTGGTGTTTTTTGTATTTTTGCATGTTATACTCCCGCAAAAGTAATTATTTTATTATTTACTCGCAACAGACAAAATAAATTGCGTACTTTTGTTTCGTAGAGTACTAAACACACTAAAGTTGCAACTTTTTATATGAAAATACCGCGTAGATTTGCCGCAATTAGTTGTCTCATCGGCATTTGTATTACAGTTATGGGTTATGAAAGCGAAAAAGCAGCCTACGATTTGGCTTGCAGGGTGGCGCCACGCCTGGCAGATAATATTATTTTTGAAGAAGTGGCGGGTGTAGACGATTTCTATTCTGTGTCGTCACGCAATGAAAAAATTCTTATCCAAGGCTCTTCGGCTATTGCGATGAGTGTCGGTCTGAATAATTATCTACGACAAACCCTTGGCACGAGTGTGTCGTGGTTTGCCTCTCAGCCGGTAGAATTGCCCGAGGCGATTATTCTCCCCGAAGCACCCATAACAGGGAAAGCCGTTGTCGACGAGCGTTTCTTCCTCAATTATTGTACTTTTGGCTACACTATGCCTTATTGGAGTTGGACCGATTGGGAGCGTTTCATCGACTGGATGGCACTCAACGGTATAAATATGCCGCTTGCCATGACAGGCCAGGAAAAAATATGGTATGAAACATGGCTGAGTTTCGGCCTCTCGAGCGATGCCATCTTACAGTCTTTTACCGGGCCGTCGCACTTGCCGTGGCACTGGATGGCCAATATCGACCACTATGCCGGACCCTTATCGTTAAATTGGCTCAAGATAAATGAAGACCTTCAGAAACAAATACTATTGCGTGAGCGCCAGCTCGGCATGAAACCCGTCTTACCAGCGTTTAGCGGACACGTGCCTAGTGCCTTGAAAGAGCTATATCCCGATGCTAAAATAACGCGTCACAAGCAGTGGTGCGGCTTTCGAGGCGACGACAACACTTGGTTTCTCGACCCGTCGGATCCTCTTTACGCCGAGATACAACATAAATTTGTAACACTCCAAGACAGCATTTACGGCAGCGACCATATCTACGGCGTCGACCCGTTTAACGAGCTTGATTCTCCGGATTGGAGCGAAGATTTTCTGCGCAATGTTTCGGCTAACATCTATTCTACATTAACGGCGGCCGACCCCGAGGCTCGTTGGCTCCAGATGACATGGACGTTCTATAACGACTCCGAGCATTGGACAAAGCCTCGCATCAAGGCCTTCCTCGAAGGAGTGCCCGACAAAGGCTTGATACTTCTCGACTATTATTGCGAAGCGCAGCCGGTGTGGGAGTTAACCGACGCATATTTTGGCAAGCCCTATATCTTGTGTTATCTCGGCAATTTTGGAGGCAACACGATGCTAATAGGCGATTTGGGCGTTGTCGACAAGCGTATCAACGATTTTTTAGAGCAGGGCGGCGATAATAAGTGTGGCATGGGCGGCACCCTCGAAGGCCTCGATGTAAACCCCATAATGCATGAATTTATGCTCGCCAAGGTGTGGAACCCTGAGCTGACGCCCGACGCGTGGGTCGACCTATGGGCCGATACTCGTGGTGCCAAGCACGACGCGGCCGTCAATAAGGCCTGGCATATCTTAAACGACAAGGTATATGTTGCGAAATCGCTAAACGGGCAGGGCGGCCTCACTAACGTGCGGCCCTCGTTGACGGCCCGCACATCGGGGTGCGCCAACGCCAACTATTCATACGACAACAGCGACCTGGTAGCAGCCCTCAAAACCCTTCTTGAGGCAGCGCCTAATATCGATAGCAAGGCTTATCGCTTCGACGTTATGAACCTCACCCGGCAAGCGCTCAGCAATGAGTTTATGGCGATGCGCGACTCGCTTACCGCGGCTTATAACAACAATAACACCGATAAGGTTAAAGCGCTTGGCGCGCAAATGGAGTCACTCTTAACCGACCTCGATAGGATAATGGCCACAAATGCCGATTATTCGTTGAAAAAATGGATTGACAGCGCACGAAGCAAGGGCCTCGACGATAGTGAAAAAGACGTGTACGAAAAAGATGCCCGCTCGCTATTGACAACATGGGGCTATCCAGGGACTGTGCTTAACGACTATGCCAACCGCCACTGGAGCGGCCTGATTTCCGGATACTATAAGGTGCGCTGGTCCAAGTTTATAGGCGAGCTGATCGAGTGCATGGAACGTGGCGAGGTTTTCGACGAAGCCGATTTCCGTGCTCGCATAATAAAATGGGAAGAAGAGTGGGTCAATTCTCACTCCGACGCTACCGACCTTAGCGATGAAGACCCCGTCGAGCTTGCACGAACCTTCTTGAAGAAATATTTCTAAATAGCGCCTTCCCGACAGCGCTATTCAACACTTTGGCGTCTTTGAAGAATTATACTTAGCGTGTAAAATGGAAAAAATATATAAGCTTCCGCCTTCAGACTTATTGAATGATTATCCCACAGAGAGAAATCTTGTAGCTTTTAAAGAATTTATCAATTCTAATGAATTCCAAAATTTTAGAGGTGATCTACCCATAATTTTAGGTAAATCCCTAAATGATGGTAAAAAGATCGTTGATTTAAGCACTCTCCCTCATCTGTTAATAGGAGGGGCCACAGGACAAGGCCTATCTCTTTTCATAGATTGCATAATTTCATCATTATTATTTAAAAAATATCCTCATGAATTAAAATTTGCTTTTATTGATCCACGCGATGTGCAATTCCATCAATATGAAGAGATTAGCCAATTCATGTTGAAAATTGACCAAAGCATAGCTTCTGCAACCGATTCTGTTAAATCATCTCAAATCTTAGCATCAATATATAATGAAATTAAATTTAGAACTGAATTGCTGAATAACGCAAAGGCAAAAAACATTAACGAGTATAACCGACTGCTTAAGGACATCTTACCCAACCCTGAGTCAGACCATCGTTATTTGCCTCGAATAGTATTGATTGTCTACGAATTCCAACTTATTGCAGATGCGCTTGGAGATATTTTCTATGAAAATATACGCAAGATAACCTCACAAAATAATACTGGCATTCATTTAATTCTTGCCACACAACAAATTCATTCACGTCAACTTCCATGTAACCTCAGAGATAATTTCAAAGCGCGCATTTCATTTACAGTCCAGCTTGAAAGTGACTCAATAAAAATCTTAGGTAGAGCGGGTGCTGAAAATCTCAATGGCCGAGGCGAAATGCTTTATAAATTCAATGATAATATTGAACGCATAAAAGGAGCTTATATAGATTTTAACGACACATTGAAGATCTGTGAACATATTAAAAGTATGACATGGCCGTCAACTTCTATGGTCTGAGAAGTTCCTATAATGGAACCTATTATCGTATTCCTTCTGATGGAGATAGTTGTGTTTTGATCAATGAAGACAACAATTCTATATCCGAGTGTTTTGAAGATCCAATACAGCTTATAGAAAATGTGATGATTGAGAGGAAGCATATTGTTGACTTGATTGATGAATTCAAGGATATAGAAATGCAATAGCATTTACATAAGGAGCGCCGTTATGCTAATTTCGACGCTCTCCAAATTCCATAAAGTTTGCACAATTCATTGGCGTCTTTGAAGAATTATACTTCGCGGTTTTTTGTCGGTAATATAAAAACCGCGCTTCTCGAAGTCGGCTTTAATCAAGGCATATTCTTCATCGGTTGGCATATAAGAAAGATGCACGAAGTCGAAACGATTAATAATCTCATCGACAAGAGTCTGTTCAAGACATTGGTATTCAGTATCATCGTGATATCGCTGTACGGGATATCGATCAACCCTATCGGTTGTGTGGTTTAGAATGTAATCGAAAAAGTATCTTTTGGGGCCGATAAAAAGTATTTTTTCGCCACGAGCTTCCACCTCTTCTGCCCAATTGTAAACCGATTTTACATATGATGCGTAGTCCTCGGAAGATTTAATGCCTTTTAGTTTTTCGATACGACCGAAGTCGGTCGTGTAGCAATTAATCCAGTCTTTTGTATGAGGGTCCTTGAGCCGAAGAATAGGATATGTGACGAATAAACAGATGCTTACAATCATCAAAAATCTTAATACAGTCTTGCATCGCAGTTTCATAAAAGAGAGAACGACAAGTGCAAATAAGGGCGTACATGGCAATTTGTGAAGTGCTACATCCGAGCCAGCAACCATCGAAAGAACAAAGCCAAGCAAAATCAACGACGATACGAGCGGCTCATGCACATCCTCGTTTTTAATATAGGCAAAAAGCGGGGCCAAAACCAAGCAGACATAAAAAAGTTCAATGTAGAAGTTGTGATCTAAATATGTTGTCGCTCTTATTAAAAGCAACATCGACAGGCCCACTAAAGTGAATATGAAATACGAGAGCTTTCGTTGCGCATCAGACTTAACCAAATGTCCGCTAATAACGAATATAGCCAGAAGACCGATCCACGATAAAACCGATACTGAAACCATAACGGCTACACCGAGGACTCCATCGATTGTTAATTTGAGAATAGATTCGTGCCCGGTTATGATGTTATCGGGAATGCATGATGCGATAAAACCGCCAATGCTTCCCCAGATCAAGATGCAAATTGCTAATGATGACAAAAATAGAGAGACACAGAACGTGCCTCCGTAGATAAATTTCTCACGCAGGCCAATCTTCATAACGGCAATGAGACAAAACATTACCACTAAAACGGCAATATTGGGTACGCGTGCAAAAATGCCGAGAGAACAGATTATTCCGATTAAAATAATCTTTAGAGTTGTTGGCCGATGGAAGAAAGAATATGTAATCACACAACATACAGCAAGGATGCTGTTCGACATAGTATCCCACTCGTAAGAATACCACGCATATAGCGATTGCGCCAACTGGAGGATAAGGAAAATCCAAGCGCTGAGAAGCTTATTTCTTGTTACACGGTAAAAGTAGATCGAAGAACACACTACACATAGTGTGTTGACAATATATGCCAGTAGACGAAACGAAAAAAAAGTATCGCTACCGATATGTTTCGACCACAAATGTCCGAAGTACATCGTGAGACCCGTCAAAGGATTGGCCCGATAGTCGGCCATCAACATTAGTTCATACTCTTCATCTTTCCACGGATAGAAATTTAAATGTATAAACAAAGGAGGGATGATTAAAGCCATACATACGAATACGAGGCTCAATATGCTGTCGGCATGTGTCGATTTGTTGATTTTTATTTTCATAAACTAATCTTTGAGTGCAAAGATACGATTAAAAAAAATATTTGCTATTTTTGTCTGCAAAAAAAATATAAACGATGACAGTAGGAGATAAAGTTGCCGATCTTCTCGGCAAAGACCATGATGGCAAAGACGTTAGGCTGAGTGATTATCCCGGCAAAACGATAGCATTGTATTTCTATCCGAAAGATATGACATCGGGGTGCACCGCCCAGGCTTGCAATCTACGCGACCACCGCGACGACCTCAACGCGGCCGGATACCAAGTAATAGGTGTCAGTGTAGATAGTGAGGCCTCGCATAAAAAATTTATCGCGAAAAACTCGTTGAACTTCCCGTTGATATCCGACGTCGACCACCACTTGGTTGAGACCTTTGGTGTCTGGGTCGAAAAGACGATGTACGGCCGCAAATACATGGGCACTATGCGCACCACATTCATCATCTCGCCGGAAGGCGTTGTAGAGCGCATCATCACACCTAAAGAGATTAAAACAAAAGACCACGCTTCTCAAATTCTAAAAGGATAATAAGCGATGACAAATAACGAAACTCCGGTATTGCTGCTCACCGGCTACCTTGGCAGCGGTAAGACGACACTTCTGAACCGTATCCTCACAAATGAAAGGGGAATACGCTTTGCTGTAATAGTAAACGACCTTGGCGAGGTAAATATCGACGCATCGCTCATTCAAAAAGGCGGTATTGTCGGTAAAAAAGACTCGGGCGACCTTGTAGCACTGCAGAATGGATGTATCTGCTGCACACTGAAAATGGACCTTGTAGAGCAACTTAACGAGATAATGTCGACAGGACGTTTCGACTATATTGTAATAGAAGCGAGCGGTATCTGCGAGCCCGCACCTATTGCACAGACAATATGTACCATACCCAATATGGGCTCGGAATATACTCTGCACGGAGTGCCTCGCCTCGATTGCATTGCAACAGTAGTCGATGCCTTGCGTCTTAAGAGTGAGTTTGCCTGCGGAGATGCTCTAACGAGCGAGAATCTCGATGAGGAAGATATCGAACAGCTAATAATAGAGCAGATAGAGTTCTGCAATCTAATATTACTGAACAAAATATCGGAGGTGAGTGAGGAAGAGGCAGGGCGTATCCGCGCCATAATCCGCGCCTTGCAGCCAAAAGCAAAGATTATCAATTGCGATTACTGCGATGTCGACCTTGCCGAATTGCTTAATACCGGCCTTTTCGATTTTGAAGCCGTTGCCACTTCGGCGTCGTGGGTACAGGCTATCGAAGGGCACGTCGATAACGATGATGACGACCACGACGAAGACCACCATGATGACGATCACGACGATAATCACCATCATGCTCATGAACATGAGCATCATCACCATCATCATGATGAAGGCGAAGCAGAAGAATATGGCATCAGCACCTTTGTTTACTATCGCCGCACGGGGTTCGACCTTATCAAATTCGACCATTTTGTGGCAACACAATGGCCTAAAAATGTGATTAGAGCTAAGGGTATTCTTTATTTTAAGCATAATACCGATATGTCGTATCTCTTTGAGCAGGCCGGAACGCAAAAGAAACTCACCGAGTCGGGGTATTGGTTTGCAACGGCACCCGAAGAAGAGCTCAAACTATTGATGGCTCAAGAACCCGGGTTGGCACGCGACTGGGACGATGTATATGACGACCGCATGGTCAAACTCGTTTTCATAGGTCGAGATATGGATAAAGAGGCAATCTGTAAAGCTCTCGATATTTGCTAAAAGTGCTCATTTTTTAGCAATATTTTCTAATAAACATAGGTAATGGCTCAAAATTTTGTAATTTTGGGCCATTAATATTATATCGTTTTTAATGGAACAAGATATCAAAACATACGAAATAAGCCTCCTCGAAAGAGTTGCTGCTGAGTTTTGCTGTATAGACGACAGTGTGGTATTAGCCCATTTGTCGTCGGAAATAAACAATTCGTTGTCGGAGTTGAGCAACAAAGCTTTCAAGGTCGACGGCTCGCTTTTTTTAATACTTGCCAAGGGCGACCTTAATATCAGCATCAATTTTGAGGAGTATGACGTGCACGGCCCATCAACAATATCCTTTCCACCCGGCACCGTCGTGCAGCTTAATACCGAAAAATTAGAGGTGATAGATGCCTATCTATTAGGGTACTCGGCCCAGTTTTTGCAAGAAGTGAATATATCATTTGCCGCTATCTCGCGCGACGCAATGCTAAGCCGCAAGAGCCCTATTTTCGAATTGCAAGAGCGCGAAATGTCGCAATTGGTGCGTTATTTACGACTAATCCAATCGGTTATAAACGATAAATTCAACAATCAGCTATCGCGGCACGTGGTTTCGAATCTAACCTCGGCCCTATTTTACCAGATGATGATTTTTCTCTATAAACGTATTGAGATTACCGACGGAAATTCGATAGGACCGAAAAGGAGCTCGTATGTACACGATTTCATAAAACTGGTGCATCTATATTACACCAAAGAACGCTCCGTTAATTTTTATGCGTCGAAGCTATATATCTCCCCAAAATATCTGTCGTTCTTAGTAAAAGAAGCCACAGGTCGCTCAGCGGCACAATGGATCGACCATTTTGTTATTATGGAGGCAAAGAATTTGCTGCGTTTTTCAGGGAAGAATATACAACAAGTGGCCTATACCCTTAACTTTGCCAACCAGTCGTCGTTTGGCAAATACTTCAAGCACATTACGGGAATGTCGCCTACCGAGTTCCAGAAATCATAGAATTCAAGTACTTGAATTGCTTTATCAGGAGCAAGGCCGTAACGACGGTAGCAACGGCATCGGAAGCCGGGAACGACCACCACACGCCATCGAGCCCTATAAAACGAGGCAAGAATATAAGGAGAGGTATTAGGAATATCACTTGTCGTAACAAGCCGACAAGAATCGATTCTGTCGCTTTGCCTATGCTCTGGAAGAACGATGTTGATATTATCTGGAATCCGACTACCGGGAAGACAATAAGGCACTGACTTAAAGCACGCCCAGTTGAGGCTATAAGGTCGGCGTCGGATGTGAAGATACGGGCAACATCTTCGGGATATAACATACCGTAAAAAGCACCGCTGAAAGTGATAATGCTGGCAGCAACAACAGATAAAAAATAAGCTTTTTTGAGGCGATGGAGGAGTTTTGCCCCGAAGTTATATCCTATCACAGGTTGCATGCCCTGGCAGATGCCGAGCACGATGGTTACCATCAGCGATGTATACGTGATCATAATGCCAGCCGCTCCGATATCTCTATCGGTGCCAAATTGCAGCAACGCATTATTAGCGAGAGCGTTTACGGCGCAGGAGGCCGTGTTAACAATTGCCGGCGCGGCACCTATAGAAATGAGGCCGAGCACAACTTTGGCTTTAAGCGAAAATGTGCCGCGGCGAAATCTTACAGTGGACGTTTTGCGGAAAAAGTGTACTAATACAAAGACCGACGTTACAGCCATTGAGATGTCGGTAGCGGCCGCAGCACCTGCGATACCCCAATTGAATACATTGATAAAAATGGCATCGAGGACAACATTTAAGGCGGCCCCGATGAGCATTGTTATCATTGCGCGGTTGGGATATCCCGAGGCGCGCATAATGTTGTTAAGGCCGTAGGTGATATTTGTGAGTAGGCATCCCGGCAAAATAATGAGCATATACTCGCGGGCGTATGGCAGTGTTACGTCGCTGGCTCCGAATAGTTGTAACAAAGGATTGATGAAGTAGGCAAAGGCAGTAATATACACAATGCCGTTAATAAGAGTAAGGGTCATTGTGTTTCCAAGAATCTGCTCAGCCTGACGCACGTTGCCGGCGCCCAACACTATCGACGATCGTGCCGAGGCTCCAACGCCGACGAGCACACCGATAGCTGTGGTAAGATTCATCACGGGGAAGGTGATTGCCAGACCGGCAATAGCGTCGGGGCCCACCCATTGGCCTATAAAAATGCGGTCGACAACGTTATACAGTGCCATCACAATCATGCCCACGACAGAGGGTAGGCTATATTCCCATAGGAGTTTCCCTATGGAGCCGGTTGCGAGGCGGTCTAAATTGTTGTCGGCCATGGTGTCGGTTGAAAATAAGGCCACTACGATAACACCGCAGCGGCCTTAATGCTTTGTTATTTATCCTAATTATTTGTTTTGAGAAGCGATGGCGCGCTCGTAATACTTTTTGATGTCGGTGCGCATGCTCGAAACGTATTCGGGATAGCTATCGATTATCGTTTTGTAAGCGCTGGCTTCGTCGGCATATTTACCTTGAGCGCGGAAGATATTAGCCTTCTTAACGAGAATAAGGGGAACTAACTCGGGGTTTTTATCGGCTTTCGATATAGCTTTGTCATAGCAGTTAAGAGCCTTGTCGAAGTTATCGAGATTTACGTAGCAATCACCTCTAAGAGTGTAAACACCGGCAGCTGCTATTTTGTCGTCGAGCGACGCATCTTCAAGATATTTGAGGGCCTCTTCATATTTGCCATCGCGATACAAGCGTATACCCATCTCGGCTTTAGCGCGGTTTCCGCTTTTGTAACCGGCATTGGCAGCTTCGGCATAGAGAGCTGTCGCAATAGAATCGGTTTGCTCGATGTCGGCCTTAGAAATAAGCTCGTCGGCTTTATTGCTGCCCGACTGGCGAATTACCGACCAGATACCACCAGCAATGATGATAACAAGGGCAATAATTAGGCCAAGGATTATCGATTTTTTATTAGCCTTTGCTTTAGCCAGAATGTCTTCAGTCTTTTCGACCTGTTCAACAGTCGTGTTTTCTTTTTTCATTGATATTTAATGTTTTTCGATTATCAAATTAAGATTGGGAGCATTTTTGCCATGTAACATCGTAGCAATATGGCACCAATCGCGACTGCAAAAGTAATGTATATTTCTAAAATAGCGAAATTTTGCGGTGTAATTTTTTGATTTAGGGTATTAAAGCATTAAATTTGCACGCAAATAAGCACTGAATTATGAAAGAAATCGAAGTAAAAACTCTTGTAAAAGCAAAAGAAGAGGGCGAGTTGAGCCCCATCGAAAAAAAACTTGTAGACGCCTCTCGCAGAGCCACCGCCGGAGCTTATGCACCATATAGCAATTTCAAGGTTGGCGCGGCAATTCTCCTCGATAATGGCGAAATAGTGTGTGGCGCCAATCAAGAAAACGTAGCATACCCCTCGGGCACATGTGCCGAGCGTAGTGCTTGCTTCTGGGCCGCCGCCAACTATCCCCAGGCACATTTCGAAATGATAGCAGTGTGCGCCATCGGCACCGATGGTTTGATTTGCGAATATCCAACAGCACCCTGCGGAGCTTGTCGGCAAGCGCTACTCGAATATGAGGTGTTGGCTTCACACGACGTGCCGGTACTCCTTGTAGGGCGCGATGTTGTCTACTGCCTCCCCTCAGTAAAATCTTTGTTGCCACTTGCGTTTACTGAATTCTAATTGCTTGTACCGGGACAGGGACGGGAGTTTCTGTGTTAAAATACTCTAAAAGTATTTAATAATTTATTAACAGCCCAAGTTGAAGTAACTTTTATATCTATTTTTGCAATCTAAACGAAAGAGCGTTGCTATGGAGTACTTCTTTAGCCTTGAATTCACTCTCCTAAATATACTTTTTTTGTGTTGAAACAAGTATATTTATATTGCTATAGAAAACTGTAGAAAACTTAAATACACATTATAGCTATTAAAGCAACATTTATATACAAATGCTGTGGCTCGTGGCTTAGCTGTCGCGAGACTGGCTTATTGTGTCTTTTATCAAAGTATGGCATTAGTCGGCAAAAAGGCCTTGTAGCCCTGTTTGTGGTGGTGTTTCTAAGCTCTTGCCATGTGCATGAATGGCCAAAGTGCTACGATACTGAGCCGGTGGCTTTGACACTTAGGTTTGACACCGATTTGCCGCAAATGGTATACAACCATGCAGACAAGGAAAGTAGTGCCATCGTTGTGCCGGAGTCGCGAGGTATTCGTGATTATGGCGTTATGCGCTATATTCTTCGAGCCTTTCCAATTGTCGACGGCACCCCACTGAAAGAGTATAGCGATGAGTTTGTATTCACTCGCGAAGTAAGCAATGGTTATGATTGCACAACCACGCTCGAGCTCGCGCCCGGCAGCTATAGGATTATGGTATGGGCCGATTTAAGCGAATTTTCCGATACACAAAAATTCTACAATACCGGCAACTATGGAGAAATAACGCTCGATGGTGCTCATGCGCCCAACACCGATTATCGCGATGCTTTCAGGGGCTGGGTCGACGTTACTTTAGAAGCTACTATCGAGCTCCACGAACCGGTAGGCGCGACCATAGATATGGCGCGGCCATTGGCAAAATTTGAATTTATCACCAACGACCTTCGAGAGTTCTTCGAAAAAGAAGCATCGCGTATGGCCAGGAGCGGCAACGAGGATAACAATGATACACAATCGGCTTCAACGGCCGAAAGTCGCGTAGCCCTCGATGATTACGAAGTAGTATTTTCCTACGTCGGATATATGCCATGCGCGTATAGCATGTTTACCGACAAACCTGTCGACTCGAAAACGGGCGTTTTCTTCCGCTCTAAGCTCTCTCGCATCTCCGACGATGATGCTTCGCTCGGCTTTGACTATGTCTTTGTCAACGGCTCGCAGACGGCGGTAACGATACAGATAGCGCTATATAGTGCCGAAGGTGTGCAAGTGTCGCTCACAGAGCCTATTGAAGTACCGCTTCGACGCAGCTACCATACTATTATCTTAGGTTCTTTCCTAATGACTCAAGCTAATGGCGGCACAGGCATCGACCCCGACTACGATGGCGATTTCAACCTTTTTATGTAAATTCTAAATCAATAATAATCATTAAAAACAACAAAGTATGAAAAGAAAAATTTTCGGATTATTTGCATTAGCAGCTATGCTTCTTGCAACATCGTGTTCGGAAGACCTTCCCGAAATGTCTACGACCGGGGATGAGAATTCCGTATCTTTCTCTGTTGGTATTGAAAACGCTGTAAATTCACGCGTTATCAGCGATGGCAGCGGTGCCAACACTCTTGTTTATCAAGTGTATGACGCCGACGGCAATGCCCTCAGCTCTTTTAGCCGTGTTCAACTCGACAACGTTACATTCCCCTATGAGTTGACACTCCGTCTTGTTAAAGGCCAAACTTATAAGATTGCTTTTTGGGCTCAAAACAGCAATACGACAGTCTACAACACTGCCGATCTTAAGGCCGTAACAGTCGACTACACCGGCGACAACAACGACGAAACACGCGACGCTTTCTACAGTGTTGAAACATTCACCGTATCGGGCCAAACACTTAGCTCGACACTCCGTCGTCCGTTCGCACAAATCAACCTCGGCGCTACCGAAGAAGACTATGAGGCTTCGTTGAAATTAGGCTTTGAAATTCAGACATCAAAGGTTGTTATCAACAACGCCCCCAACACACTCAACCTTCTCACCGGTGAGGCAAGCGGCGAAGCTACTGTCGCTTACAACTTTGCTACAATACCCGCTTTGGTTAAGGTCGGCGACGACCCCGAAGCTTACGAGACATTGACTGTTAACGTTAAGAATCCAGAAACAGGAAAAATTGAACCCGAGACTTATGCCTATATGTCGATGAGCTACATTCTGGCATCGGCCGACAAAGCAACCCTCGACCAAGTTGCGTTCACTCTTAAAACAGCCGACGATAAAGAAATCTTTATCATGCAAGGCTTGACCAATGTTCCCGTACAACGCAACTGGCGTACCAACATTCTTGGATCGTTTATTACAACCGAGCAGAAATGGGTAATTGTTATCGATCCTGAATATAGCGGCGACTACACATCTCCCGACTTCAAAACTATTGCCGACGGTGTTTCTTACGACCCCGCTGCCGGTGATGAGGCTAAACCTACATTCTACATCTCTAACAAAGCCGGTCTCACCTGGTTGACTAATACTGTTAAAGGCTCCGACGCAAACGTGAAAGATGCAGAGGGCAACGACGTAACATATGGTGCTAAAAATACTGTTGTTAAGAAAACATTCGCTAACACCGTTGTAAAATTAACACAAGATATCGACCTGGGTAATGAAAGCTGGGATCCCATTGGTGGTGTCAACGGTGACTTTAACGGCACCTTCGACGGCGGCAATCACACTATCTACAACTTGAAAGTAGCTCGTGAAGGCCTTAATTACGGCGGCCTTTTCGGCTCGGTAACGACTGCCGGCGGCACAATAAAGAACGTTAAGATATTCAATGCCGACGTTAAGGCATACGGCCATGCCGGTGCTTTGGTTGGTAGAATCTACGGCCCTGTTGAAAACTGCCACGTAACCAATGCAAATATCGTAGTTGTTCCTATCGACAAGAGCGGCAGCTATGACGAAGGTAACGACGTTGGAGCTCTCATCGGTATGATAGGAGAATGCACAACACACGTAAGCGATTGCTCTGTTGAAAATGCTACCGTTCGCGGCTTCCGTCATGTTGGTGGCATCGTGGGTAAATTTATGGGCATGAAGAGTCCTGAAGAGAATACTTTTATCAAGAACTGTACGGTAAGCAATACCAATATTGTGGGCGATTGGAGCAAAAAATATGGCACAGAAGCCTCATACGCCGACACTTATGGCGCTTTGATTGGTGTTACCGGTTACAACTATTACGCTGTTGGCAAAAACGATCAAACAAATGCCGATCGTTTCAAAAATTTGGTTCCTACTACTCAAGAAGACTCGGCTAACACCGACAACAACTATGTAAACAATGTTACCATCACCGTTCTCGACCCGGAAGCTTCGGAGTGGACAGTGCCCGATCTTTCTTATATCGAAGAAGCTGTAGCAGCTGGCGTTACCGAAATTAAACTTGTACCCGGCACTTACGACGCTTTTAAATATAACACAAAAACGGCCTTCACAGCTACCGATGTTACTATCGATGCTCAAGGAGCTGAATTTAAGGGTGCCGCCAATCAACTGTCGTTCGATGGTACTACAACGATTAAGAATGCGATCTTTAACAATACTACATCGACAGGCAACCGTTTCCTCGCAGGAAATTTTGTTGACTGTGTGTTCAAGGGCGACTCCGGCGACGGTCTATATAACTACTACTTGCACTCCGACGTAACTTTCACCCGTTGCAAGTTTATAGCAACAAAAGAAGGATGCAGGGCTCTCCACTTAGGCGAAAACCCCGCAAAGGCAAGCTTTGAAAATTGCGAGTTCGAAGGTTATTCTCCGATTAACGGTCAGGTTGAACTTACGTTTACCGAATGTAAATTCTCTACCAACGCTGCCAAAGAAGGCGGCCTCGGCCTTCGCGGCACCTCTGTTCTCACCGGCTGCGAACTTAACATCACAGGCGAGGTGAAAGACCACAATGAAATTGCATTGAAAGTCGCTACCGCATCGTATACATTCACCAATTGTACGACTAATGGCGAAGCTCTTACTAAAGACTATGATTTCACCGTTGATGTAGACAATACACCCGTTACCATTGATGGCGAACAATATACATTAGCAAAGAAAACGCGCGATTGATTGTGTAAAATAAATCTTTCGGGAGGGTGTCTCAAGCTGGGCACCCTCTTTTTTATTTGCATGCGCCTGCGCGTGCAATCCGTTTCATGTTTAGTGCATTTGTCAGCAACTACCTTTAAGCTCCTTTGCGATTATATTATACAATAAGTGGCAACCGTAATATATTCAATGAGATTTTTTTGTAACTTTGTTGTCATTAACGTGAATTTAGTAATCGCATAAAATATTATGGACTTTATAAAAGAACTGAATTGGCGCGGCATGATTCACACCGTTATGCCTGGCGCTGAAGAAGAATTAAAAAAGGGAATGGCAACGGGCTATCTCGGTATAGACCCTACTGCCGATAGCCTTCATATAGGGCATCTTGTGGGCGTTATGATGCTCAAGCATTTTCAACGCTCGGGCCATAAGCCCATAGCTCTTGTAGGCGGTGCTACCGGCATGATAGGCGACCCGTCGATGAAGAGTCAAGAACGCAAGCTCCTTGATGAGCCCACATTGCGCCACAATCAGGAGGCGATAAAAAAACAGTTGGCAAAATTCCTCGATTTTGAATCTGACGCCCCCAATGCCGCCATCTTGGTTAATAACTACGATTGGATGAAAGAGTTTTCATTTCTCGATTTTATACGCGACGTTGGAAAGCTCATCACCGTCAACTATATGATGGCTAAAGATTCTGTTAAGAAACGATTGTCGGGCGATTCTCAGCAAGGAATGTCGTTTACAGAGTTTAGCTACCAGTTGGTACAAGGCTACGACTTCCTCACCCTCTATCGCGATAAAGGCTGTAAATTCCAAATAGGTGGTAGCGACCAGTGGGGAAATATCACCACGGGCACCGAGCTTATTCGTCGTACGGTCGGCGGAGAGGCTTTCGCTATTACATGCCCGCTCATAACAAAGGCCGACGGAACGAAATTCGGAAAAACCGAAGGTGGAAACGTGTGGCTTGACCCGGCTCGCACTTCGCCTTATAAGTTCTATCAATTCTGGCTTAACGTAAGCGACGAAGATGCTGAAAAATATATTAAAATCTTCACGGAATTAACACAGGAAGAGGTTGAGGCACTCATCGAAGAGCATAAAGCCGACCCCGGTCGTCGTCCTTTGCAGCGTCGCCTTGCACAGGAGGTTACTACTATGGTTCATAGTGCTGCCGACTTTGAAGCTGCCCTTGAAGCATCTCAGATATTATTCAGCAACAAGGCCGCCGAAACGCTCCACAACATTGACGAAAAAACACTGCTCGACGTCTTCGAGGGCGTACCTACATTTGAGGTGTCGCGCGACGACATTGAATCGGGCATACGCCTTGCCGATCTTCTCACCGAAAAAGCCGCCATCTTCCCATCGAAAGCAGAGATGAGAAAGCTCGTACAAGGAGGTGGCTTCTCGATAAACAAGGAGAAAATCAGCGACCCGCAAGCAGTGGCTTCGGCCGACATGCTACTTAACGACAGATATATTATTGTCCAAAAGGGTAAAAAGCAATACTTCTTGCTAATCGTGAAGTAAATGGAAATTGTAGCACAATTCAGTAACGAGCCCGACGCTTTTTTGGCTAAAGCAAGGCTTGCGGCTAACGAAATCGCTGCGTGGGTAGAGCCCAACACTATGGCAACGCTTTATGGGGCCGGAGCCACCTGGGCACCGATTAACTTGTATGTGCGAAACGAAGATATCGAACGAGCGTTAAAGGTTCTCAGCTCTAATACTGATGAAAAAATAGTTGATTAACCAAAGAGGCAACGCTATCTCAGCGCCGCCTCTTTGGAATAAACCAATCAATTATCACATTTATGCAATGGAAAAAGTAATCTTGCTTTTGCATTTATAACACACAGTGCGCGTATTAGTTCAAAAAATAAGTCGCAAAAATATTATTTAACATAGGTGTGCAGAAAAGTTGCACCGAAGAGCCTTTAACTTTGCATCGGAAAACAAAATAAACTACATAGAATTATGGCAAAAAAAGAAATCGGCAAAAAAGCAGGGGCTGAAAAAGACCCCCAATCGGCGCGCCTCGAGGCACTCGCACAAGCGATGAGCCGCATCGAAAAGTCATACGGACGCGGTGCCATCATGAAAATGGGCGACGACGTTATTGAAAATATCGAGGTAATACCCACCGGCTCAATCGGCCTTAACTACGCACTTGGCGTTGGCGGTTATCCTCGCGGTAGAATAATCGAAATCTATGGCCCGGAATCATCGGGTAAAACAACATTGGCAATACACGCTATAGCCGAAGCACAGAAGCGTGGCGGCATAGCAGCCATGATTGACGCAGAGCACGCATTCGACCGCTTCTATGCACAACAGCTTGGCGTCGACATTAACAACTTGCTCATCTCGCAGCCCGATAATGGTGAGCAGGCGCTCGAAATAGCAGAGCAACTGATCCGCTCGGCAGCTGTCGACATTGTAGTAGTCGATTCTGTTGCCGCTCTCACACCTAAGAGCGAAATAGAGGGCGAAATGGGCGACCGCAATATGGGCCTCCAGGCTCGACTGATGTCGCAGGCTATGCGTAAACTTACCGGCACGATAGCACGAACCAACACAACGTGCATTTTCATCAACCAATTGCGTGAAAAGATTGGACAGATGTTTGGTCCTTCCGAAACAACAACAGGAGGCAACGCCCTTAAATTCTATGCATCGGTGCGTATCGATATCCGTCCTCGCGGGCAGATTAAAGATGGTGATGATGTAATAGGCAAACGAGCTATCATAAAAGTCGTAAAGAACAAAGTGGCGCCCCCATTCAAACGCGCTGAATTCGACATTATGTTTGGAGAAGGCATATCGAAATCGGGCGAAATCCTTGACCTCGGCGTCGAACTCGACATCATAAACAAGAGCGGTTCATGGTTTAGCTACAACGGTAGCAAACTGGCACAGGGACGCGACGCTGCTAAAGGTGTGATAGCCGATAATCCTGAATTGGCCGAAGAGCTCGAGCAAGCGATAATGGATGCCCTGCGTGGTAATGACAAAGTTTTGAGCGTCTCAAAGCCGACACCATCAGTAGCACCGAAAGCTAAAAGCGAAGTTGTAAACGATGACGATTTAGACGACTTCAACGACGACGAATTCACAATCGAAGAAGACTTGTAAAAAGTTTTTTGTTCCATAAGTTTCTCCGCATTGAGCAACTCCAACAAGAGCGTTCAATGCGGAATTTTTTTTGCATCAACCCTATCTCGATTTCTGATGATTAGACTAATCTTTTCGAGTGCGGTTTCGCATATTAGGCAGTCGGGACAGTTTGACGAGAATGATTCCCAATCAAGTTTGTGCGCGAATTTCCGCAAACCCTCATAGGTTCAGCAAATGTCGTCGTTACGACTTATTTCCTCCCAGTCTAACTTGTCGGCATACTTTTCAAACATTTCCACGGTAAATGCAGCCTTCCCGGATAACTCCTTCCATGCCTCAGCTTCAAGTACAGAGTTTAAAAACTCGTTTGATGTTATAGCTTCCATAAACTTATAGGTTTTAATTGGTTTATGGCACAAAATTATAACCCACTTGTCGCATTATGCGATACAAGATAAAATTTATTGAAGGATTTACCACTGTATCAAAAGCCCCTGAAGTAAAATTACCTAAATTTGCGATTGTCCACTAAAAAATCAAAATAGTTCTTTGAGATTAGTGATATTCCCAAAAATAGCGATGGCGATTGCGTTTTTTTGATTTTTATCATAATATTACTATCTTTGCTAAACGATTAAGCCACTATGAACGATATATATATCTTTGAATTACCCATAAAGGTGCGCGATTACGAAGTCGATGCGGAAGGGATTGTTAATAATGCCAACTATCTGCATTACCTCGAGCACACGCGTCACGAGTTCTGCGAGCAAGCCGGATTGTCGTTCAAAGAAATGCATCGGCTTGGTCTTGACCCTGTTGTCAGCCGCATAGAAATACGCTATCTGCGTTCTTTGGGGCTTGGCGATACGATGGTGAGCAAGCTCGCGCTTAGTCGTCGAGGCCCGGTATTTGTTTTCCAACAAGATATCTATACCCCGAGCGGTGAAAGCGTGGTTAAGGCCATAGTGGAAATAGTATCTTTTGAAAACGGACGTCTCTCGCGAGGCGAAAAATTAGCAGAAGCGTTTAAGGAATATCTGGCATGAATCAAAGCGACGAATTGCTATATGAAATAGCGTTTGCCGGATATAGAAATATCAATCTCGGTACGGCACGGCATTTCGGCGAACTCGGAATTTCGCCTGTCGATTTCTTTGTTAAACCGGCGACTACATTGGCTGCACAATGCGGCGTAAAAGCCTCATTCTTCGACGATTCTAAACGCAACGAGGCTCTCGAATTTGCGCGACGCGAACTTGACTTCGTATCATCGTCGAAAGTGAGGGCTATTTATTACACGTCAGAAGAATACCCCCAACGGCTTGCCGAGTGTGATGATGCTCCGGCGATGCTCTATCTTGCCGGCGATGTGACGGCAGCGTCGTTGCCGAGATGTATTGCTATTGTTGGTACTCGTCATAGCACTTCCTATGGAGCCGATTTTACGCGGCGACTTGTAGCCGACCTCGCACAAGCAGTCGATAACATATTGGTAATAAGCGGCCTTGCCTATGGCATAGATATAGCAGCACATCGTGCGGCACTCGACAATGGTGTGGCTACGGCAGCGATATTGGCTCATGGCCTCAACACTATATACCCGGCCGACCATCGGCAAGATGCGCGTAAGATAATAGCTTCAGGCGGTTTTGTCGCCAGTGAATATCGCACGAGCGACCATATCCATCGCGGTAATTTTTTGGCGCGCAACCGTCTTGTGGCAGCTCTTTCCGATGTAACAGTCGTTGTGGAAAGCGATCTTAAGGGAGGAGCTATGACCACGGCGCGGCTCGCCGGAGAGTATAATCGCGAGGTGATGGCCGTCCCCGGGAGAATTAACGACACTTATAGCCGTGGTTGTAACGAACTGATCGCCTCAAATAGGGCTTCGATAATACGTGATGCCGGCGACCTTATAAGAGCGATGCAATGGACCGTAAGACCCAAAAGCGGCGACCAATCGGAGTTGAAATTTGAAATACCGCCGCAATGCGCCGCCGTTCTCAATCAGCTCGCCAAGCACCCCGAAGCAACTATCAACGACTTGTGTGTGGCTCTCGACATGCCATTTGCACAACTTAGCGCTCTGCTCTTTGAAATGGAAATTGATGATTATATAATCGCCCTACCGGGTGGTCGCTATACTCTTCCCTCTAAATAAATTATAAAACGTATGAAAACAAAAACAATACCGGAATCAGAACTTATAATCAACCCCGACGGGTCGATTTTTCACCTTCATTTGCGTCCCGAGCAGCTTACCGATCGCATCATCCTTGTAGGAGACCCCGACCGTGTCGACATGGTGGCATCTTTTTTCGACACAAAAACATTTGAAGTAAGAGCTCGAGAATTCCACACTATCGGAGGCACATATAAAGGCAAACCTATAATGTGTCTCAGCCATGGAATAGGCCCCGATAATATCGACATCGTAATCACCGAGCTCGATGCTCTTGCTAATATTGATTTTGCAACGAGAGAAGTTCGTAGCGAGCTACGCAGCCTTACAATGGTGCGCATCGGTACATCGGGAGCCCTACAGCCCGAGTTAAGCCTCGGCACCCCCGTTATAGCGGAAAAGTCGATAGGCTTCGATGGCGTCCTTAATTTCTATGCCGGGCGCAACGACATTGCCGACCTCGATTTTGAACGGGCTCTATGCCAACATACGGGGTGGAATCCCTTATGGGCTAAACCATATATAGTGTCGGCCGATGCTGAATTGGTTGAGCGTATAGGTCGCGACGATATGGTGAGAGGAAATACCATATCGGCTATCGGTTTTTATGGGCCCCAGGGTCGCGACGTGCGCATTGCACCATCGAATCCCGACCTCAATCGTCGTCTCGAAGAATTTGAATACCAAGGGCGACGCATCACTAATTATGAGATGGAAAGCGCACCGCTTGCCGGTCTCGGGCGCCTTATGGGCCATCGCTGCATGACGGTGTGCTCTATAATTGCCAATCGTTTCAATACCGAAGCAAACCCTAATTATAAGTCGGGAATTCAAGACCTTATATCAACCGTCCTCGACAGAATATAAAAAGCATCCTGTGTGAAGAAAAACCTATGAAACAAGAAAATATCAGAGCCACATACAAGGGAATTATAGCTATCAGTCCGCTTTTTATTTTCTTGTTTCTATACGTCGTGTTATCGATTATCGTCGGCGACTTCTATAAAATCCCTATAAGCGTGGCACTTTTGGCCGCCACGTTATGGGCAATGGTTGCGTGGCGTGGTGTCAAGTTTAGCGAGCGTATCGAGGCTTTCGTACGAGAGGCCGGTAACAGCAATGTAATTTACATGGTGTGGATTTTTTTCCTTGCCGGGTGTTTTGCGTCGCTGGCAAATAAGACGGGCGCCGTCGATGCCACCGTGGCCCTTACGCTCCGACAATTGCCACCATCCTTTGTTATTCCGGGCCTTTTCGTGGCATCGTGTTTCATATCAATCGCCATAGGCACGTCGGTCGGCACTATCGTTGCGTTAACGCCGCTGGTTGTGAACTATGCCGAGAGTGTTGGCGCCGACAATGCTTTTTTTGTAGCCGTTGTGCTTGGAGGCGCTTTTTTCGGTGATAATCTATCATTTATTTCCGACACCACGATAGCAGCAACTCGCACGCAAGGGTGTAAGATGAACGAGAAATTCAAGGCCAATTTATCGATAGTGCTCCCTGCGGCGCTTATCACATTGTGCATATATGTTGCCGGAGGATTTCCCGTCTATGAAGTGCCTGTTGCCGAAGATGTTAATTATTGGCTTGTTGTGCCGTATATTGCCGTGATAGTGTTGGCGATAGCGGGTGTTAATGTTACTGTAACCCTTATCACGGGAATAGTACTTGCCTTTATTTTTGCCTTAACGAGGGGCGTTGATATTTTTGACATTCTCAATTTTATGGGCGATGGAATCGATGGCATGAGTAGCCTGATTGTGATAACGATACTTGCGGCCGGGATGCTCGGGCTAATCAAGGCAGCCGGCGGCATCGATTTCCTTCTAAAACTATTATCGCATGGCATAAAAGGCCGTCGCGGCGCTATGGGGGCCATTGCACTTCTTGTAGGTATTGTCAATCTATGCACGGCAAACAACACCGTAGCCATACTTACCGTTGGCGGCATCTCGCGTGAAATATCTGATAAATATGGCATTGCGCCTCGACAAAGTGCATCGTTACTCGATACGGCATCGTGCATCGTGCAGTGCTTGATACCCTACGGCGCGCAGACCTTATTCGCAACATCTCTTGCCGGCATTAGCCCTTCCGCCCCATGGCTATATCTTTATTATCCGTGGGTGCTTTGTGTGATGGTTGTGATATCAATTTTGATAAAAGGGAAAGAGTGAGTGATAAAAAGGATAAAAAATTAAGCAAAGCGATAAAGTTGGTGTGATTTTTTGCTGTTAAATGGCCATATTTTCTTAACTTTGTAGCATAAAAGCAAAATAGTATGACAGTAATAGGAATAGACCTCGGTGGCACCAAGATTGCCGCTGCCGTATTCGACAAAGAAGCGAAAATACTCCTCAAGGAAGTATGCCTGCTCAACGGGGCCGGCGGCCAAGAAGCCGGAGCTCTTGTCGCACAGACAGTTAAAGCCCTCATTGAAAAATACGGCGGACCAATCGATGCAATCGGAGCCTGTGTGCCGGGTATAGCATATTCGCGCACGGGCACAGTGTGGGCGCCCAATATCCCGGGTTGGACCGATTTCCCGCTTAAAGCAGTAATAGAAGAGGTGGCCCCCGGCATCCCCGTGCTTATTGAGAGCGACCGCACGTGCTATATCCTTGGTGAAGAATGGCAGGGCGCTGCTAACGGCTGCGACAACGCTATATACATAGCCGTCGGCACCGGCATTGGCGCCGGCATCTTACTTGACGGTCATATCGTACATGGCGCCGGCGATATCGTTGGTGCTACAGGGTGGATGGCTCTGCAATATCCCTATGACAATGCATACGATGAATGTGGTTGTTTCGAGCACTATGCGTCGGGCAATGGCATCGGGCTGCAAGCGCGTAAAGCAGCTCACGATGCAGGCTATGCTGAAATGTGGGGCAAGCCTGTCGCTGATATCACATCGCACGACGTCTTCGCACAATACGATAATGGCGATCCTATTGCCGTGAAAGTGCTAAACAAAGCCATAGAAATGTGGGGTATGGGTGCTGCCAATTTGGTGAGCTTGTTCAACCCCGAGAAAATAATTTTCGGAGGCGGCGTCTTTGGTCCGGCCGCCAAATTTATGGACCGCATATACAGCGAGGCCTTGAAATGGGGTCAGCCCATATCAATGCGCAACGTCGAATTCTTGGCATCGGCTGTTCAGGGCGAGGCTGCGCTTATCGGAGCTGCATCCTTGGCGCTACGCAGTCATTGAAAATGAGGTATCTTAAAAGATAATATCTATGAAACAACACAATTATTCAACGCCGGCGGTATTTATATCAGCATGTGCCGGAATGGCTTTCTTCGGAGTTGCCATGCTCTCCCTTGGCCCGATACTCGGTCCTCTTACCGAATTGGTAGAGGGCGCAAACGCTCTTCCATCGACCATGTCGATAGGTATCATTGTGGGTACTTTGCTTTTTGGGCCTATCGTTGATAAGTTTGGCTATAAATGGTTATTGATAGCAAGTTCTATATTGGCCCTTTGTGGAGTGCAGGGGCTTGCCAACTTCCGTGAAATAGGGCTCCTTCACGCATCGATGTTCTGTCTCGGATTAGGAGGCGGCATACTAAATGGCGAAACAAACGCTCTCGTATCCGATATCTACGATGATGACCATCGCGGCGGTAAGCTCGGTCTTCTTGGCGCTTTCTATTGCATAGGGGCCTTGCTATGGACTCTCCTGAATTATTTCATAGCCGAGTTTATAATACCACTAAATGTTATCTCCGGCATTATGGTGCTCTTTATCATATACTTCTGTGCTATCTCATTCCCCAAAGCGAAACCGGCCGAAAGTGTATCACTTCGTAAGAGCCTCGGCTTACTCAAATATCCCGTGTTGTTGCTCTTTGGATTTATCCTTTTCTTCCAAAGCGGTTTTGAAGGGGCAAGCGGTAGCTTCACCGTGTCGTTCCTTGGCGGTCATGCCGGTATGGCACAGGCGACAGCAACCTTGGCGATGACATGGTTTACAATAGGAATGCTCGCCGGGCGTATTCCGCTCGGAGCCATTATGAAGCGCCTCCACGACCTCGGCACTCTCTATCTCTACCTTTTAACGGCAGCCGTAGGTGTTGGCTTATTCGCATTCCTGAGCGACAGTGTTGTTGCAGTATATGCCGCCATGGCCTTGATCGGTTTTGGAGTTGGAGCCACTTACCCTGTAGTGCTTAACTTTATCGGTGGCACATTCCGTGAGCTGTCGGGCACGGCATTCTCGATCGCCCTGTTCATAGCTTTGGTGGGACAATATATATTCAACTATTTTACCGGAGCAGCTTTTGCCGAAGGACAATATATGTTCCTCCCGATAGCCTTAGGTGTCGCCTTGGTGATGATGATGCTGCTCGTGCCGGCAACGCTCGGTATAGCAAAAAGAATGAAAAAATAAATACACATACCAATAACTCTATAAACACAATAAAAACATGTTAGCAAATCAGTGGAAAGAAAACGCCTTTGGCGTGATGAACAAAATTGAAGCGACTCAGATGGAACAAATTAAGAAAGTCGCAGAAGTTATGGCCGACACTATTCAGGCAGGCCGATGGGTACATACATTTGGATGCGGCCATGCAAATCTTCCTATCGAAGAAATGTATCCGCGTATTGGCGGTTTTGTGGGTTTCCATCCTCTCTGTGAGCTCCCCCTCACATTCTTTACACACATTGTAGGTGAAATGGGTATCCACCAATTCCTTTTCCTCGAAAGAACCGAAGGTTACGGACAAAATATTATGAAAAGCTGGAACTTCGACCAACGCGACGTTCTCTGGCTCTTCTCACACACCGGTATCAATGCTGTGAATATCGACATGGCACTCGAGGCAAAACGTCTTGGCATGAAGGTTATCGTATTTGGTTCTGCCGGCGACACCGGTGACAAAAAACCACGTCACTCCTGCGGCCAGAATCTCTTCCAAATTGCTGACTACGTAGTAGATACTTGCTGCCCGCTTCAAGACGCTTCGGTATCGCTCAAAAAGCACCAAGACAAGATTGGCCCGCTTTCGACAATGGCATTTATCACCACAGTATGGATGACAATTTGCACCGTTGCCGAAATCCTCGAAGAACGTGGCGTTAAACTTTACATACACCCGTCGCACAACGTGCCCGGTGACACTACTGCCGGCGAACGCCTCGACGCTTGTATCAACGAATACAAAGAGCGCGTAAAAGGTCTTTAATCAATGTATAGCAAATACGACATTACGACGGCTAAGTGGGGCAACGTGAAGACGATGCCGCGCTACGATATGGCAATACTGCCATGGGGCGCAACAGAGCCGCACAATGGGCACCTTCCGTATTGCACCGATATGTTGACGGCTCAGGCTGTTGCTTTCGAAGTTGCCGAGAAGGCTACCGTGCGCGGTGTAAACCTCATGGTTCTTCCGGGTATCCCTCTGGGGTCTCAAAACCCCGGACAGATAGAACTCCCATACTGCATACACACTTCACAGGAGACTCAGATAGCAGTCTTGCGAGATGTGGTGCGTTCGCTTCGCCGACAAGGCATACGTCGTCTGATGATAATGAGCGGACATGGTGGCAATATATTCAAGGGCATGATACGTGATATCATGATTGAATATCCCGATATGCTCATATGCCACAATGAATGGTTTGCTTTTGTTCCTCGCACATCATTCTTCGAGGAAAAAGAAGATGATCATGCAGGCGAGCAGGAGACTTCTGTGATGCTTCACTACTACCCCGAAATCGTCGATATGTCGCTTGCCGGTGCCGGTAAATTCCACAAATTCGCTCTCGAAGGTCTCAATACCAAGGTGGCATGGCTACCGCGCGATTGGGCTCAAACAACGAGCGATACAGGTGTTGGCGACCCGCGCAAGGCAACAGCCGAGAAAGGACGCCGATATATGGAAGCCGTAATACCTCGCATTGTCGACTTTGTGGTCGACTTTGTAGCTGCCGGCGACAAGCTATACGAAGAATAAGAATTTCTTATAAAAACAACAGCCCCGATTGTTTCGATGACTTTCGGGGCTGTTTTGTCTATTATCGAGTGGTGAGTCCAAGATTGGCCTGCTTGATATCGTCTATCCTTAGCACCGGAGCTCAGCAGAAGACCAAGCGGCTTCTAAGAGTGGGCGTTTACCGTAAGTTTAATTAATTCAAGACGATTAGCCGACTTCTTTATGATGTCGAATCTATATGGCTCTATTGTGATAGAATCGCCCTGAGAGGGTATTGAACCGGTTGTGTGCAAGATGTATCCGGCTATTGTCTGATAGCTGTCATCTTCGGGGATATCGAGGTCGAAACGCTCGTTAATCTCCCCTATCTCGCAACGGCCGGAGAACTCAAATACGCCTGTCGATATCTCACGGGCCACTAGGCGGCTGCTGTCGTGTTCGTCTTCGATATTACCGCAGATTTCTTCCATCAGGTCTTCGAGGGTGAGCATTCCTGCCGTGCCGCCAAATTCGTCGATAACAATGGCTATCGAGCGTTTTTGAGTGAGCAGGCGACGCATCATAACATTTGCGAGCAAGTTTTCGGGGGCGTATAACACCGGTTTGATACGTTCTTTCCAGTCAATCGAAGTATCAAATAATTCACTCACATGTATATATCCGGCGATATTGTCGATATCTTCGCGATACACTATAATCTTAGAGCGCCCAGTCTTCGTAAATATTTCAGCGAGTTGGTCGCGCTTGATAGTATCGATGTTTACGGCCACGATTTCATTGCGCGGTATCATGCAGTCGCGCACGTGGGTTGAAGAAAAATCGAGGGCATTACGAAATATTTTAACCTCGTTTTCAACCTCTTGTTTCTTCTCTTCCATATCGTCGATAGTTTCTTCGATATAGTCGTTAAGTTCACCTATCGAGATTAGCCGCAGGCGTTTGTCGGGGTCTTTTATTCCAACAAGGCGCATCAAAATACGTGATATCCACGATGTAAATGCAGCAATAGGATATAGAACGATATAAAAAAGATAAATAGGCAAGGCAACAATCTTGAGGGAGTTGTTGGGATTTATGCCAAAAACCGTCTTAGGAATAAATTCGCCGGCGAGAAGTATAACAGCCGTAGATATCAAGGTTTGCCCGATAAGGACAAAAGCGCTGTTTGGGTATATCTGAGCCAGGAGCGGCTCTATTAGCGTCGCTGCACCCATACCATATATCACCAGCACGATATTATTGCCCAGCAGGATAGTTGATATAAACAACTCGGAATTGGAATAGAAGCGGTCGATGATTTTAGAAAGGAAGCCACCTTTAGCAACATCGAGGCCCACGCGAACCCTGTCGGACGTTACGTAGGCCATTTCAACACCCGAAAAGAGTGCTGAAGCGATTAATGAAACTAATGTAATTGTAATCCAGACGTTCATCTATTGTCAATCTTTTGAGGTTTGATTTTACCGGAAGTGTTTCGCGTTGCTGTAGAATCGCCCGGACGTTGTGACGTTGCTTGTTGCGATGCTACTCTGCGCTGTAAATCTTTAGCTCCGGCAGGCTCGCTTTGCACCGACCGGGCCTGTGCCGGTGCAGCAACGGTGTCGCTCTTTGCTGCGTTGCGACCTTCGCCGGGGCGATGATTAGCCGGCAAGATTGCGGTGGGACGGTTTACCGTATAGTACAACATACTTTGGTCAGATTCAAATCCATAGCCTTCAATCGTGCGGTCGGTGCGTACTATATGAATAAACGAATCGCTGTAGATTTTTCGTTCTACTTGGTCCCAAAACAATTGTTGGGTCAAAAAACTGTCGGCTTGTGTGTTTACCATAACGACGTCGCCGTCAAGGCGCCAAATGCGCTTTCGTGAAAAATAGACGGCAGAGTCGCATACGACAGTTGATTCGACGTTCATTGCCAGGTCGTATTGCTCTAATTCAAGACCATTGGGGAAGCGCCAAAAAGGCTCCTGGGCGTCTTCAAACATTTGCCATAGCGGAGCTATTATGTGGTATTTGGTATACCCTGAATCGCTGATTAGAGTTGACACATCGGTGGTGGCCATTGTAGGGGTCACATCTCCATCGCCGGCATTGGGCACAAAGCGCTCTTGCTTTTCCTTCGCCGGAATGAATAGCCATATAACAAGGCCGATAACGATAATCGCTATCGGCAATATACGCATTATTTTACGTTGTTTCATTATTGGAGAGCACCGAGGATATCAATCTCAAAATGCCGATTCTATATCAATAAATCTTGCTCTGGCGGAACCACATTTCGTTGAAGTTTACGCCAAGAGTGATGTTGAGATAGTTTTCTTTGATGAGTTGGTTGGGGCGAGCCTGCCTACACATCCATTCGATGCCGAGATTGATTGTCGTTTTGAAATTAGGTACGGGAAAACCGAAACCGCAAGAAACGCCGTACTCTCGCAGCTGGTTGCCAAGCAACTTCATATAGTCATCGCTCCAAAATGCGCCAAGACGATAGGTCATGCACCTGTAATAGGCACCGCGAACATCGGGCGTGTATTGCGCGCCGAGTGCAAATTTTGAGCGGTCGGCATATTCCATCATACCGGCATCTTCGGCAAAGCCGCGGAATTTAGCTTTGCTCCATGGCTGGTAAGTGTAATCAAATTCTACCATCACTTTACGGCCAAATTGGTAGTTGATGCCTGCGCCCCATGTTTCTGGTAGCGAATACTGGTTTTTGAGACTATGCTCATCTGAGAACTCCGGTTTGGAATCTTGAGCCGTATCGTAGTCGACACGACGGCCTGTTCCGAGTAATGTTTTGGCAGGGCTATAGGTGAGGCCGACCGTGAGTCGGTCGCCTTTGTTGAGAGGAAGCGAATATTGCGCGCCAAAATTCAAATGGAAGTCGCGAACTATCAATTGTCGTTGCGACAGAGTCTGGTAGCCGCTTGAAGTAATCGTGGTATATGTTTCGTTGATGATGGTGCCGAATAGGTATGAGATATTGGCACCGATTGTAAATCCCTTGAATGGTTGGCCGGCCACAGCCACATAAAGCTCGTTTAAGCTACCCGAGCCTTGTCGGGTGTCAATACCATTGTTTATTTCCGAGCCAAAGGAATAGCCTACAGAAGAATATGGCAACAGGCCCACAGCGCCGCCCATATAGCGTCCTAACGGGAATTGCATAGTGGCATAGTCGAGGCCTCCGCCAAAGTTGTTGTCGCTAACATTTGTGCCGTCTTGATTCTCGGTCTGCCATAGATTGGTGAAATCCAAGCCAAAGTCAAACAAGAACGTTAAAGAATCGATGGCCGCATGTGAGGCCGGATTCATAGCGTTTATCTGCCGCCCGGAGTTCATAGCATATCCGACGCCGCCCATAGAGCGTTGTGTCGATGTTGCATGGTCGCGTAAAACGCCGAAACCATAAGCTGAATATGGAGTTGTCGTACCATTCTGGGCCACTACGTAACCGAAGGCCGAGATTAATAGCGCGAAAGCCGCTGTGAGCCTGCTAATTTTCATTTTGTATAATGCTGTAAAGACCCTTGTGAACAAGATATGGGTCGTGAATATAGTCAAAATTAATAATATTCTGTTGAATAAGAAGTTGAGCCGAGCCTCCGGTAAGAACGGCAAGAGCACCGTCGCCGGCAGCACGGTGGTAATATTCAAGTTCGGCCGCCACCCCTCTTACGGCGCCGCTGCGCATTGCTTCGGCGGTTGTTTTGCCCCATGTCGGAGTGTCGCCTCCGTCCGACGCCACTGCCGGCAACGCATCGGTGAACGCGGCAAGAGCGCGGAGCCTCAAATCGATACCCGGCGCAATATTTCCACCTACATAGACACGACTGGGCGCTACAAAATCGTATGTAACGGCAGTGCCAAGATCGGAAACGAGCAGAGGCCTGCTGTCGCCTGCAACGGCAAGAGCGCCAAGTGCAGCAGCGATACGATCAGCACCCAATGTCCTGGGGGTGTGATAGGAGATTGTCAACGGCATCTGCGTATCCGAATTTAGGTCGATAATTTTGCCGCACAGGGGCTTCATAGATGCTAAATCATCAGCCCTATCGGTGTCGACAACAGAGCAGTATACAGCACTATCGATGGTAGTAGTGTCGGGTGTTGCGCCAACTTTATGTAAAAGTTGGGCTATCAATTCACTCGGCCGCACCGATTCATCGCCCTTTGCCGTTGCCAATAAAGCACCTTTGCCGTCCCAAAGGGCAGCTTTTAAGGCTGTGTTTCCGCGGTCGATTGTGAGCTTATACTGCATAATGCGACAAAATTACTAAATAGCCGACAAATAAGTCTTATGTTTCAAATTATTAAATGTTAAAATGGATAATTAGAATGGGTCGTGTCCGTCCGGCACCTCGGCTCGCAACTCGTAATTGTTGCGGATTTTCTCAAAATCATCGGGGTCGTCTTTCAATGCGCGGCTCTCGGGCATTGGGTTATAGCTTGCTAAAACGTCACGTTTTGCAACAGTAGTTGCCGCAGGCGCAGGGTACACAGCATCGAGCTTAATAGTAGGCAGATTGAAGAAGGAGCATATCGCATCGACGGCAACTTGCGAGGCCCTAATCTTACCGGCTTGAGAGTAACCGGCTATGTGTGGTGTGGCAATATGAGTAAGACTCAATAACTGGCGATTGATAGTTGGCTCATTCTCCCAACAATCAATAATAATCGGGCCGACAAGCCCTTGTCGCTTAGCCTTAATCAAAGCATCGCTATCGACGACACTGCCTCTTGCGCTGTTTATAAAAATAGGGGCGCGTTTGAGTTTGCGAAAAAAATCATATCCGGCAAGGTGGTGAGTAGGATATAGGCCGCCGGAGGTTAATGGGGTGTGAAACGTAATTATATCGGCTTGTGTAGCAATAGTATCGAGATCGACCCACTGATTTCCTCCTTCGGTGTCGTGGCGCGGGGGGTCGCAACGCAGAACCTTCATTTCGAAGGTTTCGCCCCAGCGCGCAACAATCTCTCCCACGTGTCCGACGCCAACAACGCCTAAGGTATAAGATTGTAGCGGCCGATTAACAGTGTGCAGCAAGGTGCTGAACACGTATTGAGCTACAGCCGGGGCGTTGCATCCGGGAGCGTTGGCTACAACAATGCCGCGTTGAGTACAATAATCAATGTCGATGTGGTCGAGGCCAATCGTGGCCGTTGCTATAATTTTCACCGCCGAATCTTCCAGGAGATTTTTGTCGCATCGGGTGCGGGTGCGTATTATCAAGCCGTCGACCTCTTTTACCGCTTCGGCAGTGATATCTTCCGGCGGCAAATATTTTACGCTGGCAAAGTTTTCAAAAAGGCCTTTTACAAAGGGCACTTTTTCTTCTATGATGAGTCTTATATTATTGTTTGGCATGCGAAAATAGAAGCGTAAACCGCCAATATAACGAAAATGACAGCAAAAGATTTATCGGAGCGGTGTGTAGAGAAATAGTGCGTAATTTCCATCGTGGCACTAAAGTTTAGCAGTGGTATATACGCTATAATGTTGGGGTAATCGATACACATAGCAACGATGGTGACAAGGGCGAGCACGGTGAAGGTGCCGTTGAAAGCGCGCGCCTTGGCATTGTATGCTATGGCCTTGAAGAAATTAAGAACATAGCATGCAAACATAGCAAAGATTGTAATACCTATCGTTAAAAGCAGTATGGCGGCCTCTTCATCGTCAAAGACCGCGAAAATACTTACGAATGTAGGCATTTTTATCTCCTGCAGACTGATAATGCCGAAACCGAGCATTATCCACCAGGGCGTAATAATACCGAAAGCAGCTGCAAGAAGCGCCCTGGCATTGAATATGCGCATTTGGCCAAGCCCGACGATAAATACTATCAAATAAAACAGGAAACAGTATTGCGTTGCTGCAAAAAACGATAGTAGCAGAAAAATTATAAATATGTGTTTAGATGATTCGGGCTCGCGATAGCAGCTGAAAAGAAAAAGGATGCAGAGGGGCACCGTGGCGGCCAATAGGGTACCGGTGTAAAATTGAGTGAGCAGGTCGGGGCTCGCCAGCATCATCAGCGAATATAAGGCGATATATAGCGATGTTATCGAGCGTAGTACGTTGTAGATTTTGTTCAGAAAGTACATAGCCACAACAGGTACAGCACAACCAGCGATGCCTGCCATGAAGTCTAAAAACGGGATCGTAATCCAGCCGTTTGCCGAGGCCAACGCCAGCCCTCGTTCGCCTGTCAAGGGTTCGGAAAGACCGCAGAAGAAATAAGATGCCGCCGCAATAAAAGCGCACACAGCAACAGCAACGCCAAAGGAGCGCGTGTGCATGAACTTGGTTATAAACGACAGCGTCAAAACGGTAGTCTATTTAAGAAGTGATATGAGGTCTTTGCCTATATCGCGGCGGAAATACATCCCGTCGAAGTCTATTTCGCCGAGGGCTGAATACGATTTTGCAGCAGCTTCTTCGATGCTTTCGCCATAGGATACGGCGGCGAGTACGCGGCCGCCATCAGTCAGAACGGAGCCGTCGGAGTCAACGCGAGTGCCGGCATGGAATATTATAGAGCCTTCCGGCAACAGGTTCCCGCCGATTTTTTTGCCCTTTACGTATGCTTCGGGGTATCCGCCCGAAACGGCCATAACAGCCACCGCTGTTCGCGAATCGATGTCAAGGCTCATATTCGTGAGATTACCCTCTGCCACTTCTAATAAAATAGGCAGCAGGTCGGATGCTATTCTCGGCATAACCGACTCTGTCTCGGGGTCGCCCATACGCACGTTATACTCTATAACAAAAGGATTGTCGCCGCAACGTATTAACCCAAGGAATATAAAACCGCGATAATCGATGTTTTCTTTTTGCAGACCGTCGAGGGTGGGGCGTATTATCCGGCTATCGACCTTTTTCATAAATTCTTCATCGGCAATCGGTGGCGGACACACCGAGCCCATGCCACCGGTGTTCAACCCCGTATCACCTTCGCCTATGCGCTTGTAATCTTTTGCCGGAGGAAGAACAATATAGCGACCGGAGCCATCGGTGAGCACAAATACCGAACATTCGATGCCCGACAGGAATTCTTCGATCACAACCTTAGCTGAGGCGGCACCGAATTGGCCGTCAAGCATCTGTTGAAGCGATTTCTTTGCTTCGCATATATCGTCGATGATAAGGACGCCTTTGCCGGCGGCAAGGCCATCAGCTTTAAGGACATAGGGAGCTGAAAGGGTGTCGAGAAAAGCATATCCTTCCGATATATTATCGGCCGTAACGGTTAGGTGTCGCGCTGTGGGGATATTATATTTCCCCATGAAGCGTTTAGCAAAGTCTTTAGAGCCTTCGAGGGCGGCACCATCGGCGCCGGGGCCTACTATGAGAATTTTGCGATTGTCGGCATCTGCTTTGGCTTGAAGTTTTTCCCGCAGACCGAGCACCAACGGGTCTTCGTTTCCGGCAACAACCAGCTCGATATCATGCTCCTTTACAGCGGTGTAGACGGCGTCGAATTCGGTTGGCTTCAACGGCAGGTTGGTGCCATACTGCGCGGTGCCGGCATTGCCGGGTGCTATAAAAAAGTTGCCAAGGAGCGGGCTTTGGCTTATTTTCCATGCTAAAGCTGCTTCGCGGCCACCACTGCCAAGAAGCAATACGTTGATGTGCTTGTTCATTGATTGTCGGATTTATCGGTTGTGTTTTCGCTATTATTCTGCTTTTTCTTTCGCACCCTCCATACAGGCCGATTTACCACAATTTCTTTGTCGGCGGGTATCGATGGTTGTCGCCCAAAGAGCTCGAGACGCAAGGGTCGTCGTCCGTCGGTCCGTTCTTGGCGATCGTCATTTTTAGTGGGCGTTGAAGCGCCAAAAGGCCTTTCGGCAATGTTTCGTCGCTGACGCTCTTCTGATTTCCGTGATTTTTCACTGCCATTCTTACGAGATGTCTCTTTTCTACGAGGCTTGTCGGTAGGTTTTGCTGTGCGTGTAGGCTGCTTTTTATCTTTTATTGAGCCGCCTTTCGCGCGGAAATCGGCTTTTTTGCCTTCAAAAATAACATATTCGCGCAACTCACACTCGAGGCCGCCATTGTTCACGGCAATTTTTTGAGAGGGAGCAAGCCCTATTTCGTGGAAATAAGCTTCTTCATAGCCTATAATCCAACAGTGGTAACCTGCGAAAGTGTGTTTGAAAGTGCGTCCGATAGAGCTATACAGCGCATTCATATCGTCGGCACTTATTCTTTTGCCATAAGGTGGATTTGAGATGAGTACTCCGGCCGGTTTGGGCGCTTCGGTCCATTTTACAATAGCCTTAGTGTCGAGGGTGATATATCGGTCTACTCCGGCGCTCTTGGCATTGGCACGCGCAATTTCGATAGCCTTCGGTGCGATATCGGCGCCCAGGATAGGTACTACAACGTCTTTTTCGTTAGTGTCGTCGTTATAAATTTCTTCCAATAGACCGGCATCGAAATCAGCCCAGTTCTCAAAGGCAAAATGTTTGCGGTAAACACCGGGATTTATTCCGGCGGCTATCATAGCGGCCTCAATAAGGAATGTGCCTGAGCCGCACATTGGGTCAACAAATGGAGTGTCGCCCTTCCAGCCAGACAAGAGTATAATTCCGGCGGCGAGCACTTCGTTTATCGGAGCTTCTGTTTGGGCTGCTCGCCAGCCGCGTTTATGCAAAGATTCGCCTGAGGAATCGAGCGATAGTGTTACATTCGTGCCCGCAATATGTACGTTGAACATTATTTCGGCGCCATCGAGGCGCACGCGCGGACGTTGGTCGTCGCCAAGCCTATCGCGAAACCAGTCGACTATGCCGTCTTTAACTCGATAGGTTACAAATTGTGAGTGGCGGAACTCTTCTCCAAACGACACCGTGTCGATTGCAAAGGTTTGATTTACCGACATCAGCGTCGACCAATCAAATTCTTTTACTTTTGCGTATAGTTCGTCGGGATTGGATGCCTCGAAGGTATAGAAAGGTTTTAATATTCTAAGCGCAGTGCGGCAGCACATGTTTGCCTTATAGAGCATTGCAAGATCGCCCCAAAATGAGACCATGCGTTTTCCTGCCACAATATCTTCAGCACCAAGACTTTGCAATTCTTCAGCCAAGACGCCTTCCAACCCTTGGAAGGTCTTTGCCACCATTTCAAAACGGGAGTTCATAATTATCGATGATTTCTGAGTACAAAGTTACGATAAATTTTGCGCCCAAGAGCATTCATCGACACATTTCCCTATTTATTTCAGGATATTTTTTAGAGGTCCTTTTTGAAAGCTCTGCGACGGCGGTGCTGGCGACGCTCGAAATATTCCCACTGTTTTTGAACGTTTTCGTTGTCTTCCAACTCGACATTACTTTCGGCATATTTATATCCGTTGGCTATATATCGAGGAATGAGGTCGTTAAAGATGAGAGCGTTTACACCTTTGCTTTGATACTCCGGCTTTACGGCAACAAGAAGCAGGTCGACAACATCGGTCTTCCCTTGAATAGCTTTAAGCAGATGATACCACCCGAAGGGGAAGAATTTACCTTTTGCCTTACGCAGGGCCTGCGACATTGACGGCATTGAGATGCCAAGAGCAACAAGCGTGCCTTCGGCGTCGACGATGAGCGACACGTCGTCGAGGCGCAACATGCCGATATATAGGTCGATATAGTGATTTATTTGGCTGTCGGTGAGAGGAACAAAGCCATAAAGGTCTTTATATGCTTCGTTGACAAGTTCAAAAATGGCGCGCCCATACTGCTTCTTAATCTTTGAGCGTGAAGTAAATTTCTTTACCGACAGTTGATATTTCTTCGCAATAATGTCGGCTATTCGAGCATATTTCTCAGGGATGGCGTCGGGCACTGTCATGCGGAACTCTATCCAGTCGGCATCTTTCACAAAGCCCATACGCTCCATGTGGACGGGATAATAGGGATGGTTGTATATCGTGGCCATCGTTCCCATTTCGTCGAAGCCCTCGATAAGCATGCCTTCGTAGTCCATGTCGCTGAAGCCCATCGGGCCGACAATTTCCGTCATGCCGCGTTCGCGACCCCATTGTTCGGCTGCAGCGAATAGCTCGTCGACAACTTCAACGTCGTCGATAAATTCTACAAAACCGAATCGCAGTATTTTTTTTCCTATTTTTTCGTTGGCGGCATGGTTTATGATAGCCGTTATAGTGCCCACGGGCTCACCATTGCGAAAAGCCATAAACGACTGAGCGTCGCAAAAGTCGAATGCCGGATTTTTCTCCGGCGTAAGTGTGTTGACGTCGTCAAGAATCAATGGCGGCACATAACAAGGGTTGCCTCGGTATAAATCGATACCAAATTGAACGTATTGATGAAGATGGTCGGAATCGGGGCTTATCGGATGAACGTGTACAGACATGGTATTAGCAAAGTGATAATAAGTTGAATACAAAACCGGTGGCGCCTTTAATGATGGGTTGTGGCGCATAAGGCGATTTAAGCCAGATTATTAGGAGTAACATTAGGGCCAGGAAGGCCAAGACAACGAAATAGAGATGTCGATTTCCTCTGTTTTCGAGTGCGAGATGCACTTGTTGCATATCGCGGTAGCGCCTTCTGGGGTCGGGGTCGGTGCATTTGCGAGCCACGCGGCGCAAAGTTATGTCGTTAGAGCCGGCGGCATTGAGCGCTTCTGTCAGCACCTTACCGTAGTTATAGATGTCGTCGGCCGTAGATTGGTGTGATAACGATGGACGTTGCTCAAAGCCTACGTCGATAAGTTTCAGGTTGCCGATATTTTCGGTAAACAGTATGTTGTCGAGACTCAGCGGAGGGTGGACGATATGCTTGCTCTGGATATACTCGAGAGCGTTTACGAGCTGGTGTCGCAGCTGCTCTATGACAGCTGGGGTAACGGCTTTGCGCTCGATGAGCTTACGCAGGCTGTCGCCATAGACGTCGTCGGTTACAATGCAGCGCCCCACACCGGGGATATCCTCAAAATCATTTATCATGATGATGTTGGGGTGTGCCAAGCTATAACGTACATCGAATTCCTGTTCTATCATAGCCTGATAACGAGGATCGTCGGCATATTCCGGCCGGAGGGTTTTCATCATAACCCATTTGCCGAATTTTTTCGCCGTGTAAATGTGATAAAACTCCTCGTCCCATTCGGGGAGGTGTTCAATCTCGGTCCACCGTGCTGTCTTGTCGGTCATATTCGGTTGTTCAGTCTTTCAAGATGTTGATGGGAATCTCTCGCGCAATCGAATTATCGAGCGATATGAGGGTCTCGGTACCCGTAACGCCGGGAATTATCTGAATCTTCTTGTTCAGAAGTTCCATAAGGTGCTCGTTGTCGCGAGCATATAGCTTAAGCAGCATAGTGTATGGGCCTGTAGTGAAATGGCACTCCACAATCTCGGGTATTTTTTCTATTTCGGGAACGACATCGCGATACATTGCGCCACGCTCGAGGGTCACTCCGATATAAGTACACGTAGCGTAGCCCAAAATTTTTGGATTAACATGATAGCCCGAACCCGTAATTACATTCAATTCTATAAGGCGCTGAAGACGTTGGTGTATAGCGGCACGCGAAACGCCACACATGTGTGCAACGTCTTTAGAGGGGATTCTTGCATTGTTCATAACAATTTTCAAGATCTGTCGGTCGAGATTGTCAATTTTTTCCAGCATAGTTCTTGCGTTCTTATCAAATGTCCTGCAAAAATATGATTTTTTTGCAAAATGTACAACCTTTTTAGCAAAAAGATAATAAAATGCGCACAAATCGGCGTTTTGTCTGTGCATAGTGGAAGTTAACGGGTTGATAAAGTATTTGTTTGGTTGGCTCTTTTTGCCTATTTTTGCAAAAAAATAAAGACATGGCACAACTTGTAGCAATTGTCGGGCGCCCTAATGTGGGTAAATCGACGCTTTTTAACAGGCTGACGCAATCGCGTACGGCCATTACCGACCCCACGGCAGGCACTACCCGCGACCGCCAATATGGAAAGGTTGACTGGAATGGAAAAGAATTTTCTATCGTCGACACCGGCGGATGGGTTGTTAACTCCGAAGATGTTTTTGAGGCCGAAATTAATAAGCAAGTGGAGCTTGCCATAGAGCAGGCCGATGAAATTTTGTTTGTGGTTGATGCTATGAATGGCGTTACCGACCTCGACGACCACGTTGCCGAGATATTGCGGAAGTCTCGCAAACCGGTGCTGCTTGTCGCCAACAAGGTAGACTCAAACGAATGGGTGTACAATGTGCCGGAGTTTTACTCCCTCGGCCTCGGAGACCCATATCCCATATCGGCCGTTAATGGCTATGGAACAGGTGATTTACTCGACGATGTCGTGGCTAAATTACCGGAGAAAACCGACGACGATGCCGCCGGTCTTGAAGATTTCCCCAAATTTGCTATCGTAGGCCGACCGAATGCCGGTAAATCGTCGTTAATCAACGCTTTTATCGGCGCCGAGCGCCATATCGTAACGGATATTGCCGGTACAACGCGCGACTCTATTTACACACGATACAATAAATATGGCTTCGATTTTTACCTTGTCGATACTGCCGGTATCAGGAAGAAAACAAAAGTAAACGAAGACATCGAGTATTACTCAGTGATACGCTCTATTCGTGCTATTGAGGCCTCCGATATTTGTATTCTTATGATAGATGCCACTCGCGGTATTGAGAGCCAGGATGTAAACATTTTTTCTCTTATACAGCGTAATAAAAAGGGCCTTGTAGTTGTTGTAAATAAATGGGATTTGGTCGAAGACAAGTCGACAGCTGCTATTAAACACTACGAGAATACGATACGAGAACGCTTTGCGCCATTTACCGATTTCCCTATCATATTTACATCGGCTCTAACAAAGCAACGCATTTTTAAGGTTCTTGAAACGGCAGTCGACGTTTACAACAACCGTAAGCGCGTAGTGCCAACATCGCAACTCAACACGGTGTTGCAGGAGGATATAGCCGCATATCCACCGCCAAGCAACAAGGGTAAGTTTGTGAAAATTAAATATATAACGATGCTCAAAGGCTCTGCTGTGCCCACGTTTATTTTCTTCTGTAATCTTCCGCAATGGGTTAAAGAGCCTTATCGCCGCTATCTGGAAAATAAGATTCGCGAGCATTGGGATTTTAGCGGCACCCCCATTAACGTGTTCATGCGCGAGAAATAACGACCAATAAGTATAGCAATACAAAACGAAAAGGCGAATAATCGGTTAGATTGTCCGCCTTTTTCGATCTATAGCTATTTACTTGCTATTTTAAGAGTCGGCGCTCGATGGCATTGGAGAGCTCTTGGATAAAGTCGTCGCAGCCGAATGGGTTGGCGTTGCGATCGATATGTATTTTAATGTTACAGCTGTCGCTTGGTGCAGTTGTCCTATTATCAGGAGATTGCTCAGACTTGGCACCGAGCTCCTTTGCTTTGCATTTCTTGCAAGTCGTAAAACCGATTAAAGCACCGTTAGCGTTATTGATGTAATCAGTAAATACCGAATTGCCATTATCACGACATTGGCACGCCACGGGGTTGAGTTGCACCACGAGGCAATAGTCTTTAAGAAACTCATCGCTGATGTTTTCCGACGAATATACTTCTGTAAGTATATAGTTGTTGGTTTTAGCGTGATTGCGGAGCCACTCCATGGCTGCCGTAACGAAATCGTCATTGTCTTCGCTCTCATTCAAAGCCATAACATGAGGTACGATGGCTTGGCTATTGACGCCATTAAAGACAGTGGTGGCCAATTCTTTTTCATCGTTATCGCCATTATATTCCCAATACATAGCACCAAGGAGGCCGTTTTCTTCGATATACTTGCATTTTGCGGCCAACGATGCGGGGTTGTCAAAACCAAAAATCATCTTGCCTTTGGAGTCGGCTATAAACGGCACCATTGCTATTGAGTCGAATACGACAGTACAATTTTCCGGCACCTGGATGTCTTTATATTTAGCACCGGGAGTTCCTACCGGACCGCGTCCGTAGAATGGCATGCCTAAAACGAGGCGCCCTACGGGTATACCGGCGGCGACATGTGCTTTAACGGCCCAGTCGCACGTAAATTCGGGAGTGTTTTCCGACTGATATAGCGCGGCTTGATGCAGAGGAGCATGTCCCAAATCGTACGACATTATATTAACGAAATCGATGTAGGGCAAAACACTCGGGAAGTCGATAAACTTAGCCGATGCGGCGCTGGCAATAGTGAGTAATTTATCAGCGCCAATGCAGTTGCGGATATCACGCATCAGCAAGGTAAAATTGTCGCAATCGTCTTCGCTACTTGATATGCCGGCGGCGCTGCTGCCCGGATACTCCCAGTCGATGTCGATACCGTCGATGTTGAAGTCGGCTACAATGCGAGCGCAATCGTTGGCAAACGACTGTCGGAGAGTATCATTCGACACCATTTCGCTGAAACGGCCGCTACCCCAGCCACCAATCGACAAAAGCACTTTCAGGTCGGGATTTTGCTCTTTAAGGGCGGCAACCTCGTGCAGGCGAGTTTCATTTGCAATTTTGACGCCATCGAAGTTTTCGTTCACATGGCCAAAAGCATAGTTGATGTGCGTAACGAGCGTAGGGTCGGGTAAAACTGCTCCGCGCGCTGTTACATAGGCTGCGACAACCTTTGACTGCGGTTTGTCAACAACTTTTTCGGCATCGGTTTTGACGCAAGACAAACAAGCCAGTATTACTCCAATGGGAATAAATACTTTACTCAATGTTTTGATTATCATAGATTTAGTTGTTTTATATTATGTAAATAACAAATTCCTCACTAATTTAGCAATAAAAATTGATATCTGCAAGTAAAGAACGAAAATGGGCGACCGAAGCCGTCCATTTTCTTATCGGTGGCAGTTTGTGTTATTTTAGGCCAAATATGCCGTTATAAACGGCCGTCGCCAATTCTTTTTTGTCGTTGTCGCCTCCAAATTCCCAATACATTGCGCCTAAAAGGCCGTTATCCATAATGTATTTGCATTTAGCTGTCAGCGACGAAGGATTGTCGAAACCAAAAATCAAAGCGCCGTCGGCATCGGCGATGAAAGGTACCATTGCTTCTTCATCGAAGTAAACGGAGCAATCATCGGGAATAACGATGCTTTTGTAGTTAACAGCAGCCGTTCCGGCCTTACCACGGCCATAGAACGGCATACCCATTACGAGCTTGCCGGCAGGGATACCAGCAGCGAGGTGGGCTTTGACAGAGCTGTCGCATGTTTGCGACGGGGTATTTTTTGATTTATATAAGGCAGAGTGATGTAAAGGAGCTTCGCCTAAGTCGTACGACATAATATTTACGTAGTTGAGGTAAGGCATTACATCGCGGAAGCTGATAAATTTAGCCGATGCTATAGTGGCTATTGTCAGCAAATTATCACGGCCGATAGCGCTACGGATATCACGCATCAATAGAGTGAAGTTCGACATATCGCTCGAGCTGCTGGAGATTCCGGCCACGCTGCTGCCCGGATATTCCCAGTCGATGTCGATACCATCGATGCCGTAGTCTTTTATAATTTTGGCACAATCGGCCGCAAATGCTTGGCGATTAGTTTTGTTAGCAGCCATTTCACTGAAGCCGCCGCTGCCCCATCCGCCAATCGAGAGCAGAACTTTTAATTGAGGATTCTGTTTCTTCAACGAAGCCATTTCGCGCAGGCGTGCCGGATTATTAATGGTGATGCCATTAAAGGTTTTATTAACGTCGCCAAAAGCATAGTTGATGTGCGTGATGAGATTTGGGTCGGGTTTACCCGAGCTCCAAGAAGTAACATAGGCAACGATAACATTATGGTCGGGAGCGTCAATACTCTCAAATTTGTTGTTGTTATCATCGTCATCTTTTTCACCGGGTCCGGGCTCATTAGTACACGAAACGATGCTAAAGAGCATTCCTAAAATAAGCAATAAGCTACTAATCTTTTTCATTGTTTCAGATATTTGTGCGTGTAAATTAAATTTCCCGACTAATTTCGTAATAATTATTGAGACAGGCAAGTATTTTTATGATAAATACGCGAAACGTGGGTCCGAAAAGGGTTGATTGAAGGATTGAAAAGAGGGGCAATACTCATTTCGTACAGCCAAAGGGGGTGTATATACAATGGGCAAAATAAAGACAATATATTGGCAGGCGATTAAATAATTTTGTGTGAAAATAGATTTATTGATAACGATTAATTCAGTAGTATTATTATGAAGAAGTGGAATATTGACGACAATAAAACATTCCTATCAATAGTAATAGTTTTATTAGTAATATTATTAGGAGCATCATTTGCCAATAACTATTATTCTACAAAAGAATTACAATTTTATAGAGAATATTATAAGCATAATGATAAACTTATTGACAGGATTTTTATTGATTGTAATACTTATTGGTATGATAGTTTAATTCATACTAATGAATTTAAAAATTGGGTTGCTGTCGAATCTGTTATTGATGAAGAAGATTAACACGCCGGAAGAGCGTTTACAATTCGGCAGAAAATGGTATTATAAAAAGCATATAACTACAATTTGATATGAGTGATTTAAAGATACAAACGTGGGAGCGCAATCTCTTAGACTTGTCGATGGGAAATAGCCTGTTGCATTTGCGCCCGGGTAAGACGATAGTAGAATTATCGGAGGTTGATGTGTCGCATATCATCGATACGCTGAAAGCAGGACGCTTGGCCGAGATTGTAGGTGGCAAGACTGCGACGAGCAAAGATGTGGGCGACAACGAGCTTATCCTCAAGGAGTTGTATAGGGCGTCGCGCTCGGCAATAGAAGAGAATGGCGCCAACAATCTGTTCTTGTCGGTGGGGACATTGCGATGGTTTGATGAAGAGAAGGCCGAAGAGCATTTGGCGCCCTTGTTGCTCATACCGCTAAACATAGTAAGGACGAAGGCCAAAACTTATGAGATACGGTTGCGCGACGAGGAATCGATGTTTAATTTTACGCTGTTGGAATATATGCGTCAGACCTTTGGCATCGATTTGCGAGAATTTGTGAGTGTCGAAACCGACGACACGGGAATCCCCGACTGGAAGCCTCTGTTTGCAAAATTCGGCGAGCATGTCGAGGCAATCAATGCGCATCAGCCTGACGATAAGAAATGGACCATGCCGCTAAAATCGTATGTGGGTCTGTTCTCGTTTACAAAGTTTTTAATGTGGAATGATATTCACACCTCGCATGATATCATAGGCCGACACCCATTGCTAAAGGGGTTGATTGAGAATAGGATACCGCAAATCGACAGGTGTATAAAGACGGCGTCGTCGGCAGAGAGCGATTCGCCTGCCACTCACATGCTGCCCTTGGCCTATGACTCATCTCAACTCGAAGCGGTAATGGCCGCGACGAGCGGTGAATCGTTTGTGCTGCACGGACCTCCGGGCACGGGCAAGAGTCAGACCATAACAAATATAATAGCCGACGCGCTTTTCAATGGCAAAAAGGTGCTCTTTGTAGCAGAAAAGCGTGCTGCTTTAGATGTCGTTAACAAGCGATTGGCAGCAATAGGGCTATCTCCTTATTGCCTTGAGTTGCACTCCAATAAGACAAATAAAAAGTCGTTTTTCGCGCAACTTAGTAATTCAAATATCGATTTGATACAGCGGGTGCACGAGCAGCAGGGCGGAAGTGAAAATTATACGCAGAAATCCAACATTCTTTTTAGCCAAAGGTATGCTATTAAGGATTTTACCGACGCGATGCATGCAAAAAGAGATAACGGGCTGTCGCTATTTGATATCATAAGTCGCTATGAATCGGCACCAGGCATGCTCATCGACCTTCCTTACGAATCGATATCACACCTCACCCCCAGTGATGTCGACACTATTTGCGAAACCTTGGCAAAATTGGATAAAGCGATGTCGATATTCGGCTCTCATATAGCGGAATCGCCGCTGAGAGGAGTATATCCGTTGGAAAATACCGCCGACAATGAAAACGCGTTGTTGCAGGTGCTCTCAGAGCTTCCGGTAGAGCTTGAAAGAATAAAGAAAAAACAGAGTCGATGGCTTAACCGATATATTTTCAAGAAGGACCTGCAGTATTTCCTATCAAAAAACAGGGCATGGATTGGCCTGACTGAGTTAGCGGAAATAGAATCCGATATTAAAAACGAAGATAATATCGAAAGGCTCATCGAGTATGCCGACAAATGGGAAAAATCGCTCAAACAATTGCGTAAATGGTATTATGTGTCTACGTGCATCATCGAAAGTGGAATTCTTTCACTTTCATCGTCGACCGTGCTCGACTATCTCTATGCCGGACATTCGGGCATAGAAACGTCGGAAGCATTCAAGAAAAGCTACTATAGAGACTTGGCTGAAAACATAATAGGGCAAGATCAAGCCCTTAGAGGATTCAATGGCGCTATTTTCCAATTAAAATTAAAAAATTATAGACACGAGGCCCACCATTTCCACGAAGTTAGTGCCCGCTATTTGCAAGAAGTGTTGCTCGATAGGGCCCGAAGCTATTCCCTTCCCAAGGAATATGAAAAAGAATGGCTGTTATTGTCGCGCCGACAGGCTAATGGAGGCCGAGGCGTCTCGTTAAGAAAAATAATATCGGAGAGTAGCCATGTGCTTTCCGAGCTCTTCCCTTGCATGTTGATGAGCCCTATCTCGGTGGCTCAATATCTCGATATGAGCGACGCGTTTTTCGATATAGTAGTCTTCGACGAGGCCTCTCAGATGTCGACGGCTGATGCCATAGGCGCTATCGCTCGGTCGAAGACGGTGGTTGTCGTAGGCGACCCCAAGCAGTTGCCGCCAACACGCTTTTTTATGAATACGACTATAAGTGTTGATGACGATGCCGACAGCGAAGATGCCGATTCTGTTCTTGAAGATTTCATTGCGTTGGGCATACCTTCGCGCTATCTTTCGCGGCATTACCGCTCACGCCATGAAAGCCTCATTGCTTTTAGCAACCGTGAGTTTTATGATAACAAGCTCATGACCTTCCCGTCGGTTAACGACCGCGACAAAAAGGTGTGGCTGATCGACCCGGAAGGAGTGTACGATTATGGCGAGTCGCGCACAAACGATATCGAGGCGAAAGCGGTAGTGAATAAGATTGTAGAAATACTCGATGGCGATGGTGATACGTTGCCGTCGATAGGCGTCGTAACATTCTCGCGACCGCAAGCCGACCTTATAGAAGACCTCCTTATGAATAAGTTGGCGCGCAACAAAAAAATGGCAGAGAGAGCCGAGAAAGCTTTAGAGCCTATTTTCGTGAAAAATCTTGAAAATGTGCAAGGTGATGAGCGCGATATTATTTTGTTTTCGATAGGATATGGCCCGGATAGAAATGGAAAAGTATCGTTGAATTTCGGTCCCTTAAACCGACAGGGCGGTGAGCGGCGTCTAAATGTTGCCGCATCAAGGGCTCGAGAAGAGATGTATGTTTTCAGTTCGTTAAAAGCGCGCCATATTGTCAGCGATAACCCGCTCAGCAAGGGCGCCGAAGCGTTGCGCGATTTTCTGGAGTATGCCGAGAGCGGTAGCGTGCTAAGTGGCGAGGTGCAGTGTAGTAAAGATTTTGTAATCAATAAAATAGCCGAGGCGCTTGAAAATAGAGGTCTTAAGGTTGAAACCGGTGTGGGCCGGAGTGATTTCAAGGTTGATATAGCGATAATCGATATGGAGCATGGCGGTAGCTATAAATCGGGAATTATAGTCGACGGCGAGAATTATGCATCGATGCCTACTGTGCGCGACCGCGAAATAACGTCGATTGATATCCTTCATAGTTTGGGCTGGCACATTCAGCGCGTTTATGTCTTGGATTGGTTTGATAATCCCGAGTTGGTTATCGATGAAATTATGGAGAGTCTATAAACCAGCATTATAGCAAAAAATAGGGCTGATACTGCGATGAGTGTCAGCCCTAATTATGCTTAGCCGAGGAGTCGGCTATAAATCGAATCTGTTATTTGCCGGTAAACAAAATTGAAGTTACCGAAGGATGACCGTTTAGCCATAGAGTAGCGCGAATGCGAGAAGCGTCGCCCACAGCTACTTCTTCGCCCGGTTTAACGACTTCAGATTTCTCTGTAGGCTTGGTGCCGTCGAGCGTGTAACGAATAACGGCATCGGGATATGGCGAATTAACGGTAAAGTGAGAGCCCTCGTTGAGTAGTTTGATACCCGGCTGGCGTACGTGGTATGTCAAGCCGTTGGCTTCCCAGCGTGGAATCTCGTTGAGAATAACGGCGTGGAAATCTTTGTCGGTATAAGTACTGTCGGGGTTCCATCCACGTTCTGCCAAACCTAACATTTTGGGCAGGAGAAGAGTCTCAAGGCCGGCAGCACTGCGAATCGTTTCAGCCCATAGATGCCCTGACACACCTTCAATTTTAGCATTAGGTGTAGTACACAGACGTGCGGGATAGCCATGAAGAGCTGAGAATTCGTCGGTGGTGCCGCCCCAGCTAAGACCGCGTTCTTCGGGATGATAGCTATACGACATGTCGAAATAGAAATGTTGTACATTACTCAACACGATAGGATAACCGGCTCCTGCGATATCGTTTGTTACGGTGCTAACACCATTTACGGGTAAGGTTTGCCAGCAGTTAATAGAATAAACCGACGGCACTACTTCTTTGTTATAGTCTTCGGGGTGGCGCAAAGCTACTTCTTGCCATCCGGAAATTTTAACGCCTTTCGTAGCATATAAATCGCGTATGCGTTTAACGAAGTATGCGTGTATTTCTTTGTCGCTCTTAAATCCTTCGCGCTCCATGAGAGCTGCAACGGCCTTACTGCCGTTCCAAGCGCCGTGGGGCACTTCGTCGCCGCCGATATGTATTGCCAACAAGGGTACACTGGCTTCGCGATATATTGCTAAGAGTTCGTCGGCAACGATATCCATCAATTTATACGGACCTTCAAGGGCTGGGTTCATCACATTGTCGTGGAACGATTGAGCCGATGTAAATGTAGATTCATCGTCGCGTTCTCTAAGGATTAGCGACTCGTCGCCGAGTCGACTTGCGCGCAATGCCATAGCGTTAATGGCGGCGCGTGCGTGTCCCGGTGATTCTATTTCAGGAATTACGGCAATGCCAAGGCTATCGGCGTGATGCAATACGCTGATATAGTCTTCGCGAGTGAAATATCCGTTGGCAGTACCTTGGGTGTTGTCGGGGTCGCCGTTTCCTGCAAAAATCTGAGGCAGATATTCGCCTGTTGCGTCAAAGTTGTAGCCGCGACGGGCACCGACTTCTGTGAGCTCGGGCAGTTCTGCAATTTCAAGGCGCCACGCCTCGTCGTCGACAATGTGGAAATGGAAGCGGTTCAAGCCGTAATCAGCCATGAGGTCGATTATGCGGTGAATTTCGTCGGGAGTCTGATAGTTTCGTGAGATATCAATCATGATGCCGCGATAAGGGAGCGACGGCCAGTCTAATATCTGCGCATTGGGTAGAGAGATGGTCTTGGAGCCGAAGATGTGAGATAGGCGATGACGCAGCTGCGGCCACATTTTGGCGTCGGCCTCAACCGTCATTTTGCCATCGGCAACAGTAATGGCATAACCGCCATCGTTGAGTTGGCGTGTCGGTGCGATGAATTCAATCTTCGAGGGGTCGATGCTCGATTCTCCTCCGGTAAGTTCAATTTGCTTGAACGAAGGGACAACATCGTAGGGCGAAGGCGTTGCTCCACCGGCGATTTGTTCGTTAACAGCATATACAGCGTCGCCATAAGGCATTTGGTCGCGAGTAGCGGTGGCATATGTTTTCGGGTCGGCGCTGAGGTCCATATAAGTCAAAGCGACAGCAGCCGTATTGCCGTCTTTATCGACGGTGTGCACGCCATCAGGGCCATAACAAGTCGACCAGATGCTGCCGCGTGTGATAATCTCGATTATTAGCGACTCGCCGGCAGGCGTCTCTTTGAAACGAGGCGATGCGATAGCATAGTAGCCGGGAACAAATTCAATGAGAGTGTCGGCAGGATTTACCATTTCCATGCGGCGTGCAAACATATTAAAGCCCAGTCGCTCAACATCGGAGAGGTCGCCGGTAATGGTGTAGGTCTGCTTGTAGTACTGAACGCCGGTGCTATCTACGGGCAGGTTTTCGCTTTGCCAGTGTACTTTTACGGCGGGCTCGTCGGCCGATTTCACAGAGCACGAAGCCCAACCGGTGCATACGGCAATCGCAGCAGCTAAGAGTAGTTTCGATTTCATAATATAGGTTTAGGTTTATAAAAATAGATACGGGCCGCAAAAAATCTGCGGTCCGTATCAAAAGCTATCAGAAGTATTTTGCAATTTGTTTAGGAAGGTCTGCCGGGTCGACAACGCGAGTGCCTAAATCGCCCTTGCGGTCGATGATAAACGTTGTTGGCAACGCACCTACGTTATACGAAGCCAGAGCCCCAGCCCCGTCGCTTGAAGAATTCCAAACCGTTATCCAAGGGAGGTTGAGGGCCGCTTCTTTCCACGATACTTCGTCGGCGTCGAAGGCGATTTGATAAATTTCAAACCCTTTTGCGCTATAGAGAGTGTATAGGTCGTTAAGGATATTGTTATAAGAAGGAGAGTTTGGCAGGCTATAATCGGTGAAACTGAGAAGGACAACTTTGCCTTTCTGCGCAACTTCGCTCAGCGATTGTAACACGCCTTTGTTGTCATAACGTTTAATGTCGATAAGACCTGTTTCTTCTACTTCAAAAACCTGTTCCGGCGCTTCCGGTATAATTTTCCCGAGCGCTTGGCGCCCGTTGAAATACGCTTGCTGCAAAGCCAGGCCTCGGGGGTCGTTCGGGCGATAGTGTGCATATACTTGTGTTGCAGCGCCATAGAGGCGATTGCCGAGGTTGTCGGCCGGGTTGAATACGGGCGTGTTGCCCACCGATTTGCCCACGGTGTAGTATGCAACGATGCCGGTAGTGTCGGTTGTTATAAAACCGGCAAGTTTGCGTTGTAACTCTGCTACATCGGTGGTTGATGCGGCAATGCTGTCGACAACGGCAAAGGTGTGCGCAATATCGCTACCTCCAAGTTTATGGCCGGTGCCAAAAGTGGCGGCGTCGGCGTCGAGGGTAATGGCATCGACAGAGTCGATGGGGAAGCAAACACTACCTTTTCCAGGTAATGTGAGGCGTAGAATGTCGATTGAAGGCATAGGCGCATTTGCTTTGTAAGCAAATTTGCCGTCGTTACCTATTTCAACAGAATCGACAACATACCAGATGCCTGCGTTATAAGCTTCGACGGCCATTTTTGTGCCCTTTTCAGCACCATTAACCGTACCTGTTACGCTCCATCCTGCACCACCGCACGATGTCATTGCCAAGGCGGCAATAGCTCCAAATATAAATTTTGCTTTCATATTATTCAAAATTAGATGCTATAGCGGCGGCTATTTCAGCCATACGCTCGGGCGTGAGTTTTAATTTTTCTTTGCGGAAATCCAAGTCGCCTTCGGTTTTTATTGGCACGATGTGGATGTGAGCATGCGGCACTTCAAGACCTATGACGGCCGTTGCAATACGGCGGCAGTCGGTGCTTTTTTCCACGGCGGCGGCAACGCGCTTTGCAAATAGCTGCAAGGCTGTGTATTCGTCGTTGCTAAGATCGAAAATATAATCGACCTCACGTTTGGGCACTACTAAGGTGTGACCTTCAGAAAGAGGGTTGATGTCGAGGAAAGCATAATGCTTATCGTCTTCAGCAACACGATATGAAGGGATTTCACCGGCTATAATACGAGAAAAGATAGAAGGCATGGGAGATAATAGTTAGAGGCTTATTTCAAGAATCTCAAAGCTTACGGTGCCGGCCGGTATTGTAATTTGCACTACGTCGCCTTTTTTATGGCCAATCAGCCCGCGCGCAATAGGCGTAGATATTGCTATTTTTTTAGCTTTCATGTCGGCTTCGCTATCGGCAACGATGGTGTATTCAGCTTCCATACCGGTAGCCACGTTGCGAATGCGAACACGGTTGAGCATCTGCACCTCATCGGTTGTGAGCTTGCTTTCGTCGATAATGCGAGCATTAGCCACGAGGTCTTTCAACTGTGCTATTTTCATCTCGAGAAGGCCTTGCGCTTCTTTAGCAGCATCATACTCGGCATTTTCCGACAGGTCGCCTTTATCGCGAGCTTCGGCTATAGCGCGGCTTATTTCGGGTCGCTTTACCGTTTCGAGGTAGGCTATTTCTTCGAGTTTTCGGTCATAGCCATCTTTGGTCATATAAGTTATTGCCATAATTTCTATGTCTAAAATACAAAAAAAAGAAAGAAACTCAACTCCGCAGCCAGCGATGGTCGAGCCCTTATGAACATGATTCTTTTATTATCGCTTGCAAATTTAGGCACTTTTTCGGATAACGCCAACCTGCTAAAACTTAATATTCGTTAAATTCCGCTTTTATGGCAATAAGCAGCCGTGTGTCAAATTTTTTTGTTAATTTTGCGAGGCAGTGTTGGCCGAAATACAATACCGCAAAATATATAAGCTCAATCGCTGTCTGAACCACCACCTCGACCGAAAGAGAGAGCATAAACAATTTACATTGGGGTTCGTGCCATATAGCGCGGACTATTTCCCCATAGTAGATTGTGGCCTGTGGTGGGCCCGGACAGCGTATGGCGAAAGTCTGCGCTTTCTTTTTACAGGAAGCGCAGTATCGCTTGAGCTGCCGATGCAATATTGCAAATAATTAAAATGAGTCTGCTATGGAAATTATTCTCCTATTTATGGTCGTGTTTGCCTGTCTGAACACTCTTATTTGATAGGCACAAAGACGGGGTTTTGTTTCATGTTTTACAACACGTTAGCAAACGAAAGAGGATGCCTCATTTGGGACACCCTCTTTGATTAATCGATAATAGAGTAGCCTAAAATCTCACGTTCACGCCTATATGGAGGCTAAACGGGTTAAGGTGACTTTTGGTAGAGTAGCTGCTTAACGCCTTAATTTGCTGCCCATCGGCCACCGTATAGGTAACTGGTGCATTTTCGTGAGTTATCTTCGAAGTTGTGCCGAAAGCGTATTTGCTGCCAAATACCCCGGTTAGACCGGCATTATATCTAAGGCCTAAATCAATCGAGACGGGACCGCCGACATAGAACTCAAAACCTGCTCCGGCCAGAATAGAGGCTGAAAAGCCTTTAATATCGGTGGCTCCCACCTTTGCATTGGCCAGGTCTCGGTTTCCGAAATCGTTCAGATAATCGGCATCGATCAACAGATTGTCATATTCAGGATATACGCCGTAGGAGTAGGCCTTACCTTTGGTCGAACTAACTTTACCGGCACACTTGAACCCGAGACCGAAGCCTAAGTCGGCATGTACACCGAGCCAGTTGGTGATTCGGTATTGATATTGCAGATAAACGGGGATATTGAGATAGCCCATGTCTACCTTCTGATTCACATCTGAAAGAGACGTGTATCTCTGATAAGGGTTGCCGTCGTTATCGGCAGCTGCCGGGGCGGCATAGTTGTACTCAAAACCCGAAACGTCGAAAGTGGCTGACGCCATTCTATAACCAAGTCCGATATTGGCCGCCAAAGAGTTGTTACCCTTTTGCCAAAATGTGTAACCGAAGTCGACTCCAAAGGCGTTTGACGAAGATTTTGTCGTTAATCCCGGCAAATCGGAAGAGAGCGACAAAGCGTTGCCGAGACCTATGTCACCGCTTGCTTTTACTGCAAATTTCTGAGCGTTTGCGGAGAAAGAGAATAGCCCACAAATCAAAAGAACAGATGAATATAATATTACTTTTTTCATAAATTTTCTATAATTAGCGTATTACTATTTTTTGTGAACTCTTCACTCCGTTTGATTCCGATATTACGATATAAATACCCGGGAGCAAATTATTTATGGATTCGCCCATATACAGCCCGTCGATTCTATAGACGGCTTTTCCGCTCTTTGTCGACATTTCATTAAATACATAGCTTCCGTCAAACACCGATGCGTCGAATGTTTCGTCGATGCCACCGTCAAGATAGCACAGACCGCTGCTTACAACGCTTCCGTCAGGATAGTTCCAAAGCGAGTATACCCAGAATTTGTTTGAGGAGTTATTGTAAATTTCGGCCTCGGTATGACAATAGCGGAGTTTACTCTGTTCCAAAATATGGTCATTACCTTCCGAGTCGGTCCAGCCGTACACGAAACTATAATTTAACTGTTCGAGTTGAGAATCAGACAGTGGCATCATTACAACGAATGTATGCGAAGTGCCATCGCCTTTACGCAACAACTGTAAAGGAGTCTGGGGCCTGCGATATACCTCTAAATTCGATTCCAGATTAAATTGCGCCCAAACATCGCCTTCGGGACCATAATTAGTTATCTTCAATTTGTAGGTGTTTTCTTCTGTCGCCATTGAGCTGCCGGCTGACATTGTCGCAATGGTTTCTACTGTCTCTTCGTTGCCAATTTCGCCCGTAGCGTCGCTCCATACATATTCCCACCCGTTGGGATAGCCACCGGCGGGAGTCGTTACGGAGAGAGCGACCGTATTGCCCTCGCGCGTCTTGTTCGAGCTGCCGTTTCCGGTCGAAATAGTGATGTCTACGTCATTAAGATTTTCGTCAACGGCGGGATATATTTGAACCACGAAATCAAATATTTCGGAGAGTATCACAACTTTGTCGATTTCGTTTTCCACTTTTACCCGATATGTCTCGGCAATCACACTTTCAGATTCATTTATGGCTGTGATATTCAGCTCTGTGGATTGAGACACTACTTCACCGTTCTTAGTCCAAGTGTAAGACCAGCCTGTCGGTTCGCCACCCACGGGATACACGGCCATGTTGACCGGTTTCCCTGAAATAGTTTTAATATCTCTATCGGAAGTTGTCACCGAGGGGTCGATGTCGGGAATTCGATGCACCACATTTATTTGGGCAGAAGCAGAGACGGAGCCGATAGTCGCCGTAACGGTCGTAGTGCCTACCGATATACCGGTCACAAGTCCGTTGTCGCTCACTGTGGCTATTTCGGGCTTGCTCGACGTCCATGTTATGGTCTTATCTGTTACATTGAAGGGAGAAATGGTGGCAATAAGCTGAGTGGTGGAAGCTACAAAAATCGTTTCATCCTGTACATTAAGCGAAATTCCGGTGGCCACAACGGGATTAACCGTAACCTCGCATGTGGCTTTCGACGTTCCGTTGCTTGCTGTTATAGTCGCCGTGCCTACACTCAAAGCCGTAACAACGCCGTTCGACGATACCGAGGCTACGCTCGGCTTATCGGAGCCCCAAGTCACGGTCTTGTCGGTAGTGTTTTCAGGGTAGACAGTAGCCTTAAGTGTCACTTCATCGCCCAACAACATCGAAACCGAAGTAGGTGTGACCACAATGCCATCCGATGGCACAGGAATAACTGTTACAGTACAAGTGGCGGAGACGTTGCCGCATTTTGCCGTAATGATAGCTGTTCCGACGCTAACGGCTGTTACCGTTCCATCGGCCGCTATCGTAGCGATGTCTGTGTCCGACGACACCCATTCTACGTCGGGATGCGTGGTGTTTTCGGGCGACACTTTGGCAGCCAAGGTGGTGGTGCTACCGATAGTCAAGGTCACATCGCCCGTGGTTATCTCGATGTTTGAAGCCGGAATTGGTTTGACGGTTACCGCGCAAGTGGCCGACACTTCGCCGCAAGTTGCCGTAATGGTTGTTGTGCCCTCGCTGATACCTATCACCTTACCGTCGGCCGACACTGTTGCAATCGATTCGTCTTCGCTTCGCCATGTTACGGTCGGATTTGTGGTGTTAGGCGGTCTTACTATGGCCTGAATGGTCTCGCTCTGACCAATGTAGAGCACCATATCTCTAATGTTTAACTCGATTGACGACGGCGATACCGGTGTTACTGTAACCTTGCAGGTAGCCGTCACTTCGCCGCAAGTCGCAGTGATGTTTGCTGTGCCGACCGAAACGGCTGAGACTGTGCCGTCCTCGCTGACAGTAGCGATGGCCTCGTTGTCAGACTTCCACGTTACAGACTGGTCGGTAGTGTTTTCGGGTTCAATAGTGGCCGACAGCTTTTGCGAGGCGCCGACCAAGAGTGTAATATCCTCTGCGCTAAGCGTAACAGACTGAGCGAGAATTGGTTTTACGGTGATTGTGGCCGTTGCCGACACATCGCCGCAGGCCACCTTGATTTTTGCCTCTCCGGGAGCTACGGCAGTCAGTTCGCCGCTTGCTGCGTCGATAGTGGCAATCGCCGGAGCCTCCGACGTCCAAACCAACGTCTTGTCCGTGGTGTTTTCGGGAGTTATACTGGCTGTAAGCGTAATCTTGTCGCCTACGAACACGTCCTTATCAGGCAGGTTGATTGTTACTGTCGAGGCAAGCACGGGGTTGACGGTCACCTTGCAGGTTGCCGATACTTCGCCGCAGGTAGCGGTGATATTTGCTGTGCCGACCGAAATGGCTGTCACTGTGCCGTCCTCGCTGACAGTAGCGATGGCCTCGTTGTCCGACTTCCATGTTACAGACTTGTCGGTAGTGTTTTCGGGTTCAATAGTGGCCGACAGCTTTTGAGATGCGCCGACCAAGAGTGTAATATCTTCTGCGCTAAGCCTAACAGACTGAGCGAGAATCGGTTTTACAGTGATTGTGGCCGTTGCCGACACATTGCCGCAGGCCACCTTGATTTTTGCCTCACCGGGAGCTACGGCAGTCAGTTCGCCGCTTGCTGCGTCGATAGTGGCAACCTCCGGAGTCTCCGAGGTCCAAACCAGAGTCTTGTCGGTAGTGTTTTCGGGAGTTATGCTGGCTGTAAGCGTAATCTTGTCGCCGACGAACACGTCCTTATCCGGTATACTGATTGTTACCGTTGTGGCAAGTATGGGGTTGACTGTCACCTTGCAGGTGGCGGATACATTTCCTGCAGTGGCAGTTACTGTTGCATCGCCTACAGCAAGCGCGGTTACCTTGCCGGTTTGGTCAACAGCGATAATGTCCTTGCCGGCATCATCGACCGACCAAACGATTTCGGTTGTTGCGTCTTCGGGGGTCAGAGTAGCTATAAGAGTTTCCGATTCGCCAATCGCCAGCTCTAATTCCGATTTACTCAGTTTGATGTCGGTAGCTTCGGTTGATATGGGATTGATGTATTGGAATTTTTTCCATTCTGTAGCGTTTTTGTAAAGAGTTATAGATTCCGCAGGTACATAAAGAGGCTTATTATAGCTTGTAGTAAAAAATACACTCTCGAATATACTGCTCCCGCCTACACATTTCGGGGGCGTGATCCCTAAGCAAGTTATGGATTCAAGAGCTCTGCAAAAAAAGGCTTGATAATTAATGACAGTATTGGAAGACGTGATTACCAAAGATGTTATTTTTTCACAACTTGAAAAACAGGTTGGGCCGATTTCTTTTACAGACTCCGGTATCTTTAACTCACCCGTAAAATTTTTACAATCATAGAATGCTTGCAGCCCTATCGTTTGTACATTGTCGGGAATTGTCAGCGAGCCTGTAAAACCGCTACAATATTTAAAAGCACCGTTCCCGATTGTCTGCACGGAGTTGCCGATAGTTAGCGATCCGGTAAAGCCCGAACAGTCCTCGAAAGCATAGTTGCCGATTTCTTCAACATTGTCGGGAATCGTCAGCGATCCGGTAAAGCCCGAACAGCTATCGAAAGCTTGGTTCCCGATTGTCTGTACATTATCACCTATTGTCAACGATCCGGTAAAGCCGCTACAAAGCCTAAAAGCATAGTTGCCGATTTCTTCAACATTGTCGGGAATCGTCAGCGATCCGGTAAAGCCCGAACAGTTCTCGAAAGCCCTCTCACCGATTGTCTGTACATTATCACCTATTGTCAACGATCCGGTAAAGCCGCTACAAAGCCTAAAAGCATAGTTGCCGATTTCTTCAACATTGTCGGGAATCGTCAGCGATCCGGTAAAACCCGAACATTGATAGAAAGCATAGTTACCTATTGTCTGCACGGAGTTGCCGATAGTTAGCGATCCGGTAAAGCCCGAACAGTCCTCGAAAGCATTGTTCCCGATTGTCTGCACGGAGTTGCCGATAGTTAGCGATCCGGTAAAGCCCGAACAGCTCCAGAAAGCATCGTTACCGATTGTCTGTACATTGTTGCCGATAGTCAACGAACCTGTGAGATTTTTATTTGGGGAAAAGGCGCTGTCCCTAATAGATATTACCGGGATGTCTGAATCGTCGTACTCAATAAAATCCGGAATAACAAGGTCTTTAATCGTAGCTGATGAATATGCAGTTGCTAATCCGTAAACCTCCGCAGTTTTTGCATCAGTATCGACAGTATAACGCAAATTATCGACGTCAACACTAACCGTCGCCGAGGCGGCGTTAAAAAAATGACTTAAATTCAATATAGAAATAATTAAAATAAGAAACCGTCTCATTGTAATTGATTATTAAAGTTATTAATAAAATTCTTCAAATCAGAAGACTCATTTTTTAATTGTTCCAATGATATTGTTTGTATCTTATCTTCTTCCTGATAGTTTTTAGGAATAAAAATAAATTTTAAATGTTCTTTTTTATCGTGATCTTCAAAATATTTTCTAATCACTTTTACACCTAAGTTTATATTATCTACTTCTTTAGATATATTATTATTTTCATTAATTCTTTTTTGCAGCTTAGGTAATTTCTCGAAAAATTTTAAAAAGGTGTCCTTATCACAACCAATTATCATCATATACACTCTATCAAATCCGACTGGGTCATTATCTTTTAGAAGGTACAGATAAGAAACCAATTTATACAAATCATAAAATAGTAGATTTAAAGTAGAAGGCATATTAATTTTATCATATCTTTTCGCTTCACAAGCAAATTTTTGGTTATCATAGATGTTTTGTCCGCCGTGAAAGATGATATCAGGATAAACATATTTATTTTTGGAGATCTGCTTATCATATTCCCCGTTAAATTGAAGTTTTTCTCGAATTCTGTAAGCCTTTGTTCCTTTATGGGAATTTAATCGGCTAATTATATTTATTGTAATACCCTTTTCCTTTAGTAATTTAGACTGAGTATTATCTGTCCAAATTTGATCCTTTTTGGTCTTTTTTATCGCATTTATCAGCATGCGTTCTGCTTCATCTGGTTCCATATTCCAATAATAATGCCGCCGGACTCTCTTCAGAGGCGTTAAAAAAGAACAAAAAAAGCGTGAGAGTCTGTATCTCTACTCGTCTCACGTTCTGAGGCTCTGGAATACCCTTCAAGATGAAACGAGCAGTTAGAGCCTCACGCAAATATGTGAACATAATACCCCCCTCGCGGAGATATACAATATATTCACACTCGAAAGGCATCCATCACTGCTTCATTTGACCTTGATTGAAAATTTTCCAGACTTTCAGAACGTCAAATGAGCGTCGGATAAACGCTTTATATGTCATCGCAAAATTAATAAAAAAGTTGTAAGTAGGGCTAAACTCGCAACAAAAATTTTGCTTTTATTATGCGAAAGATATTCTTTATATGATTTTCACCTTCAAATCATTAGCCTCTAAAAAATGTTTTCGTAATTCTGTAGAATGAAATCCGATAAAATAGTACCTGAAGGATACGACGAATGGCGAAGGAAGATAGACTGCCTTATTGAGTCCTCAAAACTCGATGCAGCGTTACATATCAACGCCGATATGTCGCAGTTATACCGGACATAGGTAGTGATATTATATTTAGTTGGTAGACGTCCTACGTTCTGCCTAAACACTCTTATTTGATAGGCTCGCTATCTTTACTGCCGAAGTCTACTATTATAGAAGATATAACGGGCAGGTGGTCGGATGCCGCATGAGGTCCGGCGGGTCCTTCTTGAGTATTTTCGAGGATGAAAGCCGCTGTCGGGAATCCAAAAATATGGTCGAGTCGCACATTGGGCTCTTTAGCCGGGAAGGTGGGATTTGTGCCTGACAGCACGGCGGCGTGCTCGCTCAGGGCCGTAATGGCGTTAGAGCCCGGTTCGCTGTTAAAATCGCCGGCCACGACAGTAGGGATAGAATCTTGCATCAATTTTTCAACGAGGTAGTTGGCTTGGCGTTCCTGCGTTTCGGCCGATAGATAGTCGAAGTGTGTTGAGGCAAAATTGAAAGGCATTTTGCCATCGAGGAGGAATCTCCCTTTTAGGACCACTCTGGGCTCTACGTTTTTAGGGTTGGGCAGTTCCAGGGTCTCAATCTTCACGGCCGGATGCCGTGACAGTATGGCAACGCCATAGTATCGACCCACGCCGGCCGTGTCGGGGAAGTTAAGGGTGCGGCCATAGAAGCCGAATAGGCCGGTCCGCATTGCCAGCTCGTTTACGAAGTGCACATTGTTGTTGTGCTTTGCCATTGTGCGCAAGCTGTTTACATCTACTTCTTGGAGAGCTACAAAGTCGGGGTTTTGCTCTTTGATTTCGTTAGCTAAACGCTCCATTGATGCGAGTTCGCCAAAGCGCAGGTTGTAGCTCATTATTTTCAGTTTGCGAGGGGCGTAAGCTTGGTCTATGAGCTTTTGTGCCAATTCAGGCTCGTTGGTCGTGATGAAATCGGCACCTTTGTCGATGCAATATTGAATGTCTTCTTCCTTGTCGACAGTCCAAATATTGACGGGCATCCCTAACGCATGTATTTGCTCGATCCAATCGGGATGGTTGCGAAACACACTGATATTGAAATCGGCACCTGTGCACCCCATAGCTTTAAGCTCGAGCGGTGCTATGCCCGAAAGGAAGAGGACGGGTCGCCCGTTGTCGCGCGCAAGAATTTCGCAGGCGTGTCGCGAAAACGAGATGTAGCTTGTGCGTTCGGTGAGCCCTTTTTCGGCTACCATTTTTATAATCATGGGCACTGCCACATCTTCGCGAGCGGTGTCTTTATGCGGTTTAACTTCAAGCACGAGGTCTATGCCGAGATTTTTTGCCGTGTCGAGAAAGGCTTCGAGGCGCGGCACGCGTTCGCCATTTTTAAGACGACAAGCGTCGATATCTTTCGATTTAGACGTCTCGATAACAACGCCATTTACATCGGAGTTATGGTTGACATACAACACGTCGTCGGCCGACAACCATACGTCAAATTCGCATTTTTCAGCGCCGATAGAATCGGCTTTAACGAGTGCACGTATTGAATTTTCAGCCGAACCGGGAGCACGATGATAGCCTCGGTGTGCTACTACTTCGGGGACAACAGCGTAGGCCGAACTAAAGATGGCGATGAGCGCTATAAAAGAAAGAAATCGTTTCATATAATTAAATTTTCAATATTAACGGAGAGGGGTTGGGCCCATATCACCACAAAGGTAATAGTTTTCAAGCTACTATGCAATGTTGTATGAAACAAAGCGGGCCGAGCATGAAGCCCGACCCGCCGTAGGAGTGTATGGTAAAAGCTTATTTAACAACGACTTTTGCTGTGCGTTTGCCGGCTTTTACAACGTAGATACCTTTTTCAACTGTGAATGTGGCTTCGTTAGATGCTGCAGAAGTGTTTACAACAGTTCGGCCATCGATAGTTGATACGAGTATGTGTTTACCTTCAAATCCGCGGAAGGTGATAACGCCTTTGCCGCCTGCTATAGAGTTGTTAACGGGCAGAGTGGCAATGCTTGACGAGCCTGATTTAACTTCAGCACCACAGAGAGCAAAGATGTCGGATGGGGTCGAGAAGTCTGATTCAAGATATACCTGTACCCAGTATTCGCCCATAACTTCTGTCGGGAGAGTGTAGCTCAGAACTGTAATCTCTTCGTCGGTATAGCTTTCGGGAGAGTATTCGCCAAACTCGATTAGTTTGTCCGATTCGTTAATCTGAGCGAACAATTTCACCGGAGCGGTGCCGGGGCCTGTGAGAAGGTCGATAGTCAAAGTGGCGCTGTCACAACCTTTGGTAGAGAAGCGAGGCATGCCCAGAGCACCTTTACCAGCAGTGCCGTTGGTGAATGCTACCATTGCATAGCGGTCGCCATCTTCAACGTCGGCCACGTCGCTCATTTGTGCCAATAGCCATGTCGCATTGTAAGAAACGCCATTGATGCTGCTATATTGATACCAAGGCGATGTTGTCAATGCTTCTTCTTCGTCGTCGAGTTTTTCAGAGAAGGGTAATTCGTATGGCGTGCCAAGGAACGCGTAATGGAATGTTATTTTAGAGCTTGAGCCTGCGGCATTGTCGGCACCAATACCATAGAGGTAGTTTTGCTGAGGATCACCTTTTTCGAGTTTTATAGAATAGCTTGTACCGGTGATGCCTGATTCGAGGGGCAACCATGTGGAGAAGAAGCCGAGATCGTAGTATTCATAAATTGTATAAGTGATATCAGCGGGGTCTACATAGCCACCGAGTGTCTCGGCTGTTGTTACTGGTGTCCAAGTAATTTCGGCACTCAACATATCAGGTGCTGCTACGATATTTATTTCTTCGGGTGCTGCCGGCAGATTAACACCGGTATAAACCTGAGCTGAAGCTTTCGGGCTTGAAAGGCCGTCGGCAGTGCTAACAACAACGGTTACGGTATTGTTACCCTGAAGTGTGGTAAGGGTTGCACTTGCGTCTTGGCCGGGTTTGCCTGTCACTGTTTCGGGAGTATCGTTACCGCTCAAGGAGACAGTAGCGGTGAGGGCTAAATTAGCGTCGAGCGCGTCGCCGTCGAGCGTTTCTGTCGGGAACGTGAACGAAGCAGTGGCTTCAAGAGCGCCTTTTTCGCCGGCTTCAAGCTTTAAGTTGCTTACAGCCGCAGGAGAGTCGCCTGTTATATTGTTGTCTTCGATAGTGAAATCGCGCGCCATAACACCGAGTTGGTCGCCATCGGAGATGCAATGGATTGCAACATAGTATTGACCGGCAGCGGGCACTTTGAACAAATCTTCAACGTAATTCCATTCATCGCCATAACCGGGCACTGCTGTCGGTTTGTACTGCTTAACGATGGTACCGATTACGCTGTCTTTGTTAGGAGCGGTAGCATAAACAACTTCAACGTATTCTTCGGGATACCAGTCGCTCTTAAGCGCTACATACATGCTGAATGTGTAGTACTTGCTGTTGTCTTCAATATTAACTGGAGGCAAGAAGAGGTATGCGTCCATGGGCTCATCACTATTTGTGTAACCCGATTGAACAAAGTCGATGTCGTCTTCCGAGCCCCAGGCCCATGCATAAGCAGAAGCATCTATGTTGTATGAAACGATCGACATTAAATCGAAGTCGTCGGCTGTCGGTGCGAAATGAACGGGGAGTTCGAAAGCTTCACCGGCGATGAGTTTGTTTGAGCTGGCAGGCGCGCTTTCAAGGCCATTGCATACGGCAACGACTTCGGCAACATATCCTGTGAGGGGTTCGTTTTCGGGAATGCTTACAGCAATCTCGGTGTTTTTAGTTGTGCCAACGGGTTCGCCATTCAAAGTAACCTTATATTCAACGGCAGCAGCGTCGACAAAACCGTTGTTAACACCGGTAGTAACTGCCGACCATGTTACTTTTTCGGTAGAAAGGGCAACATTAGCAGGAGCCACGGGTGTGTCGTTGCCTATAAATGCGCGTGTTGAGGCTGTTGAGCTTTCAACGCCGTCGACAGTTACAAAGATGCCAAAGGTGTGGAATCCCGATTCGGCAACTTCGTAGTTAACAGATACAGATTCGCCCGGAGCTGCTGTCGCACTCTTGTATGTAGTGTTGTCGAGGAGTGCCGTATAGTTTATTACCGACGGGAGGGGACGTTCGTCGCCATAGGTTGCCGGTAGTTTGAATGTTACAGTTCCGGCCAAAGCACCCTTATTGAATGATAGCGATTCAACTTCGGGACGAGTGGGCTTGTCGGGATTGGTAACGACATCGGTCGTTAAGAAATAGCTGAATTCTTCGCCATAAGGGAAGTCCATCACGAGGTCAAACTTACCTTCGGGAGTAATCGTGTAGAGATATGAAGCAAAGTCGTAATCGTCCGTGAGATTGCAGTTCCAATAGAATTTGCCGGCAACTGGGCTATACACAATACCTGTTTGATAAGTAGCGGCACCTTCTTGCGGCACTTCGCTAATCACAGTCTGAACGCCGGCTTCGTTGATTTTAACAAATTCTTGGTTGATGTTGACACCATAGAAATTGCCATCGGCCGGGTTGAAACACAACGAGTAGCAGAAATCTTCTGTAGCAAAAGCTACTGCTTCGGCATCGAGAGGATTGTCGGCATCGGCAACACACCAATAAAGTTCGCCGTCGTCATTGAAGTTGTAGGCGTAACCATATATTTTGTTTGTTTCAGGGTTGAAAGCCGATATAAAGAACATGATATCAGCTTGATCGAGAGGATACTCTACGAGGTCGAGGAGCTCGCCGGTGTTGAAGTCGAACGCATACTTGTAGTAGCCGTAAATATATCCGCCATAGATGTCGGGGAACACACCGACAATCTTGTCGTCGACGAGCCAGCCATTTGTGGCGTTCATATAGTAATCTTCAAAAAGAGGATCACTCCACAAATTTTCGTAACCCGAAGGAGTCAGTTCAGCGAGGCCGGGCCAAAAGTCGGGGTCGTCGGAGTAGGAAACATAGCCATAAATGTTAGCACCGGCAGCTGTTACTTTGCGGGGTGCTTTCGCCGGGCGAAAAGCCTTACTTGCCGCTTTTTGCTTGTTCAAGAGGCTTTGCTGTGAAATGTTGGCGTTTTTGGCAAATTTGATAGCGCCATGCTTGGTGCCAATCGTTTTAGCCGCGATAGATGTAGGCAATTGTTTGATTTTGCCTTCGGCTGCCAGTTTTTGGGCGTCGCGCAGGGAGATGTCTCTCGAGGTGGCGCTAAGACCAACAAACAACAGCATGCAGAGAAATCCAAGTAGATACTTCTTCATGTTGGTTCGGTTTTAGTTAATAATTAAGTAATTGGAAATTTAGTTGACATATAAATTTCAGAGCTGATCGACGCGTAAGCGCCGGAAATCTAACATTTTTACACTTCCGATTGCATTAAATCGGAAGTGGCGGAAACCTTTGATTTTTGCGTTACAAAACCGGAATCTGTTACAAAAGTATAAAAAAAATCAAAAATACCAAAGGCTCAATAAAAATTTCTAAAAAATTAATCTTCAAGGAGCGCTTCGGGCGGGCTTATGAGATAGAGGTGCCGGCGCGCACGCGTTACGGCAGTATAGAACCAGCGATATAGGGTGAGGCCTATCGCATCGTCGGGGATATAAGCGAGGTCGATAAAAACATTGTCCCATTGACCGCCTTGCGCCTTATGACAAGTAACGGCATAGGCATATTTTACTTGAAGTGCAGACCAATAGGGGTCGAAGCGGAGTGTTTTTATCCTCATATCGACAGGAATGTCGCCATAACGCTCATTATCGGACAATACGGAGTAATAAAGATGATTCCAAGTGTCTTGCGAGATAGTAGCGTTTGGGTCAAATAGGGTGTCGAGCATAATTTTGGCATCGAAAGATGGCCCGGCGATATCGGGTGTTGACGGGTCGGATGGCATTGAAAGGCACACGTCGGCAAAGCGCAGGCCATAGCGTATTTCGGTGCCATAGACCTTTTCAACGGTGATGATATCGCCATTAGCGATAAAATCGATGCCCTTTACCTTTTTAGTAAAATAATGGTTTCGCGCCACAATCAGCATGTCGCCTTTGGTGAGTTCTTCTTCGCGATAAAGCACCGAAGATCGTATTGCCAAATTAAACTCGGTAGCCCGTCGGTTGCTACGGGTTATCATAATAGTGTCGGCAGGCCCGCGATCGCCGTTGTCGTAAGCACGCGTCAATAGTTCCGGCAAGTCTTCACCGGTGACAACGTCGACATCATCGAACACATTGGTCCGTAGCTTAGGTATTGCAATCGGCTCATCAGCCGATGCTTTGGCGGCCTGAAACATTGCTTTACGCAGGCGAGTGGCATTGAACAATATCCCCGAGTCGGCGGCCTGGCGAGCCGTTTCGGTAAGTACGGCACGCGATACTTTCAGCCCAAAGCGTCGCAGCACGTCGGGATTCATCGCCGGCGAGCGTTCCGAGCCAACAGGCGGGAGCTGTGCGGTGTCGCCCATGAGTATGAGCCGGCTATTCTCTCCTGCAAAGACATAGGTTATAAGGTCGTCAAGAAGATTTATATCGTTTTCATTATCGCCTGATATCATCGAAGCCTCGTCGACAATGAATACAGCGTTTCGATATTTATTTTCAGCCGGCATTGGAGGAGAATATTCACCTGGTGTCGGATTTAATGCGTGACGATATATCTTGCGGTGGATTGTGAAGGCGGGATGGTTGGCCGAATTGGCGCTAAATACTTTGGCAGCCCTACCGGTAGGGGCAAGTAGGACAACAGGCCTTTTGTGAGCCTCAAGAGTGCGCACAAGAGCCCCGGTGAGCGAGGTCTTACCGGTTCCGGCATATCCGTTTAGTATAAATACGCTTTCTTGACGTGGCGCGGGGTCGCAAAACCGAGCCAAGGCCTCAACGACCTGCACTTGCTGGTCGTTGGCCTTATACGGTAATGAGAGGAGCACTTCGGTGGCAAAACTTTTGTAATCCATTGGCGTAGGTCAATCCATCTCGCAATATTTGCCGAGTGTTTTGTTGTATTTGTTGAGCGATTTATACAACTTTCGATTTGTTTTATTGAGTTTTCCCTCTGTCTCGGCCTGCCGGAGCGAGGCATCTAAAGTAGACAGGAACCCTGTTTTTTCAACGAACTCGGGGGCGGCCAATTGCTCTTTCCATACGTTAGACAGCTCACCGGCAACCTCGGTAGCGCTGTTGTCGTACTTTGCCAAATAAATGAGGATTGCTTCATTCTGGCCTATCATATCGGTGTAATCGGTTTGTGTGAGGGAGTCGCATCGCTCAATTTTAACCGATAGCGCCTCACATTTTTCCGCACTGTAGGTTCGGTCGACCTTCACTCGCGTGCAAGCACCGATGAGCGCACCTATAAGCATACCCATAAGTAAACACAAAAATAAAATAGCAAATGTATATTTTACAGACATTCTCATGTGCCGTCTTTTCATTGAACATACAAAGGTAAGCATATATTTTGTTTAAATTGCGTAACTTTGCAATACAATTAAAGCGAAGAGTGATATGCGTATCGACATTATAACAGTTTTGCCGGAGATGCTTGAGTCGCCGCTCAACTGCTCCATCATAAAAAGGGCTAAGGATAAGGGCCTTGCAACTATCGAGGTGCACAATTTGCGCGATTATACTACCAATCGGTATCGTAAAGTCGACGACTATCCCTTTGGCGGCGATGCCGGCATGGTTATTCAAATAGAGCCTGTCGACCGCTGCATCGAAGCGCTCAAGGCTCAACGTAACTACGACGAAGTTATATTCACCGCACCCGATGGTGAGGTGTTTAATCAGCACACGGCCAATTCATTGTCGCTCCTCGACAACATAATCATATTGTGTGGCCATTACAAAGGTATCGATTACCGCATACGCGAGCACCTTATCACACGCGAAATATCTGTCGGCGACTATGTGCTCACCGGAGGCGAAATACCTGCCGTAATTATCACCGACGCTATCGTGCGCCTCATCCCGGGTGCTATAGGTGATGAGCAAAGTGCACTTACCGACTCTTTTCAAGATAACCTTCTTGAGCCGCCTATCTATACACGCCCGGCAATCTATAAAGGGTGGGAAGTGCCTCCGATATTGTTGTCGGGCCATCAGGCAAAAATAGATGAGTGGCGCCATGAGCAGGCCTTGGAGCGGACACGACGCTTGCGGCCTGATTTGTTGGGAGAGTAGTTAAGCACTACTATTTTTACTATCGGCACTTGAAACAGTGTATTTTTTGTTAATTTTGCAGATAAATTACCATAACGCAGAAGATGAAAAGCACAAATAAAAAACAGGAGTTGCTCGTTTTTGCCAAATACATAATCCCGCTGATTATAAGTGTGGGCTTGTGCTATCTTCTGTTTACAGGCATCGATTTTGCGGAGATGGTATCTATTATACGGTATCAGTGCGACTTCCGTTGGATAGGCTTGATGCTCGTAATCTCTATTTTGTCGCATATATTCAGGGCTCTGCGTTGGGGTATTCAACTCTCGGCCCTCGATATAAATGTGCCTAAATATGCATTGATTTTCAGCATCTTCGGCACTTATGCCGTCAACCTCGTCTTTCCGCGCCTTGGTGAGTTTTGGCGCACGGGCTATATTGCGCAGCGACAAAAAAAATCGTTTGCCACAGTGTTGGGCTCAATGCTATCCGACCGCCTCACCGACACGCTCACTGTTATTCTAATGACGGGCATCACCTTCATCTTGGCGGCTGATGCGCTTACGGCCTATATAACAGAAAACAGCAGTGCCTATGTGGCTGTCGTTAATATCCTATATTCGCCATGGCTGTGGTTGACGCTGTTGGCCATAGTTGTTTGTGTGGCCATTTTCATGCGACGAAAAACCGATAATAAGATTGTGCGGAGTCTGCAAAATACCATAAAAAACCTGTGGCAAGGCTTTGTGGTAATATTAACGATGCCCCGAAAAGGGTTGTGGCTGCTTCTCACGATAGGCGTATGGGGGTGCTATTTCATGCAGATGTATGTGAGCTTTTATGCATTCCCGTTTACCGAAAACATACTGCACGAGTACGGCGCTCTTGCCGTCTTGGTTACCTTTGTGATGTCGAGTATTGCCATGGGAGTGCCTTCAAATGGAGGAATTGGGCCATGGCAGTGGGCCGTGATTTTTGCCTTAGGAATTTATGGTCTCGACAAAGCTCCCGCAAGCGCCTTTGCAAATCTCGTGCTCGGTTGTAACACCTTGTTGTTAATCGTTCTCGGAATAGTTACCTTTATAGGAATTGCAATCGACAATAAAAAACAGAAAAATATAAATTAAAACACGAATAAGAATGTCTAAAGTTATTATCATCGGTTGTGGTGGTGTAGGCACTGTTGTAGCACACAAATGTGCGCAGCACCCCGAAGTTTTCACTGAAATAGTTATAGCCTCGCGCACCAAATCTAAGTGTGATGCTGTAGCAAAAGCCATTGGGGCTGCAAATATCGTCACTGATAGTGTCGATGCCGACAGTGTAGAGCAGCTTGTGGCCCTCTTTAAGCGCCATAACCCCGACCTTGTTATAAACGTAGCGCTTCCATACCAAGACCTCACCATCATGGATGCCTGTCTTGAGTGTGGCGTTAACTACCTCGATACGGCCAACTATGAGCCTAAAGATGTTGCCCACTTTGAATATTCGTGGCAATGGGCCTATCGTGAACGCTTCGAAAAAGCCGGTCTCACAGCCATTCTGGGCTGCGGTTTCGACCCCGGAGTGTCGGGCGTGTTTACAGCCTATGCAGCAAAACACCACTTCAGCGCTATGGAGACTCTCGATATCGTCGATTGCAACGCCGGCGACCATGGAAAGGCTTTTGCCACTAACTTTAACCCCGAAATCAATATACGCGAAATAACACAAAACGGACGCTATTGGAAAGATGGCGAGTGGGTGGTTACAAAGCCGCTGGAGTTCCATCGCACTCTCACATATCCCAATATCGGGCCGCGTGAATCGTATCTTCTTTACCACGAAGAACTCGAGTCGCTCGTTATTAACTATCCTACCATTAAGCAGGCTCGCTTCTGGATGACTTTCGGGCAGGAATATCTCACACACCTCAGGGTCATTCAGAATATAGGCATGGCCCGTATTGATGAAGTTGAATATAACGGCACAAAAATAGTGCCGCTACAGTTCTTGAAAGCCGTTCTTCCCAACCCGCAAGACCTTGGTGAAAACTATCACGGCGAGACGTCGATTGGATGTCGCATTTCGGGTAAAGACAAAGACGGTAAGGCCTTGACATATTATATCTACAACAACTGCTCGCACGAGGGGGCTTATAAAGAAACCGGCATGCAGGCTGTAAGTTATACCACCGGCGTACCGGCAATGGTGGGGGCTATGATGTTCCTTACCGGCAAGTGGACAAAGCCGGGCGTGCACAACGTTGAAGAATTCGACCCCGACCCATTCTTGGCTGAATTGGCTAAAAACGGCTTGCCCTGGCACGAAATACTCGGCGGCGACCTTGAAATGGATTAATATCGCAACAACACCATGATTAGCGCTACAATAATAACGCATAACGAAGCCAGGAATATAGAGCGATGCCTGCGCTCTCTTATCGGCGTCGCCGACGAGATTATTGTAGTCGACTCTATGTCGACCGATGCAACAGTCGACATCTGTCGTCGTTATGGCTGCAAGGTTACAGAAAGAGCATTCACCGGCTACGGCTCGCAGCGACAGTATGCCGCGGGATTGGCCAGCGGACGATATGTGCTATCAATCGATGCTGACGAGGTGCTCTCGGAAGAATTGAGACAAAGTCTTATAGCATTGAAAAGCACCGACTTCTCCCATCGCATGTATCGCTTTAGAGTCGTTAATTATATATGCGGGCAGCAAATGTCGCGAAGCGGTATGAGCCCCGAATTTCAAACGCGTCTTTTCGACCGCAGGTATGCCAATTGGGATTTGTTAGACGTAGGAGAGCGTTTGACATACCCCAATGGCGTTCATCCATACAACATCGAAGGCGACTTATATCACTATCGCTGTTCCGATTTTGATGAACTCGACCGAAAAGAACTACGCAATGCCAATATGCGCGGGCGAATACTCGCCGCGGCTGGCATCGACCTGCCTCCATTCGTGATATGGCTCAAGGCCGCCGTCGCGTATCTAAACTGTATGTTTAAAGAAGGAGCAATACTCGACGGCCTTGCCGGAAAACGCATAGCCAGAGCACGCTATCTGGCCACAATAGCAGCCTATCGCACTGCACACGCCATTAACAAAAGAGAACAAAAGTAACCAATGTCAAATACCATGACCACTATAAGCGTATTTTGTAAAAATCTTGAGGAGTATATAGATATTGAAGGCGGCTCAACTCTTGCTCAGATAGCAGGGCTGCTTGATAAGCGATTGGATTTCACCCCTATATGCTGTCGTGTAAACAATAAAACGGAGGGGCTCGATTTTGCCATCTATCAGCCCAAACAGATAGAGTTTCAAGACTGCACCACAGGCTCGGGCCCGCGAGTGTATACGCGTTCGTTGTGTATGATGTTGTATGCTGCCGTTGAAAAGCTAATACCGGGCACGCGATTGAGGATAGAACATTCTATTTCGCACGGTTATTATTGCCTCTTAGATGGCTGTTGCGCTGTTACGGCCTCGCTCGTTGAGGCTTTGAAGGCTAAGATGAATGAGTTGGCCGATGCCGATATTCCGTTTGTAAAGCATTGTAAGCTAACGACAGATGTGGCCGATATGTTTGAGCAACGCGGTCTACATTCAAAGACCGAATTGCTGCGTACTAAGCGCGAGTTGTACACCTCGTATTACACCCTCGGCGATGTGTGCGACAGCTACTATGGTGTGCTCGCCCCTTCGACCGGCCACATAAAGGTATTCGACTTGATAGTATATAAAGAAGGGATGTTGCTCTTGCCCTTCGATGCCTCGAATCCTAAGGTGAGCGCCACCCCCGTACCGCAAGAAAAAATGTACAAGGCATTTACCGACTATCTGAGGTTTGATAACATTATAGGCGTGAGCAATGTAGGAGAGTTCAATCGCTTTATAGAGAAAAACGATGCAGCCGATATTGTTAACGTATCAGAAGCCTTGCACGAGAAGGCTTTGGCTCACATTAGCGATGAGATTACAGCCCGCTATGAGAACGGTGGCGCCCGCATTGTCTTAATCTCGGGGCCCTCATCGTCGGGCAAAACGACAACGACTAAGCGCCTATCGATTCAGCTGATGACAAATCTGCTTAAGCCGCAGATGATATCGCTCGACGACTATTTTGTGAATCGTGAGAACACACCGCGCGATGAGTCGGGCGACTATGACTATGAATCGCTTTATGCGCTCGACCTGAAGCAGTTTAATGCCGATTTGACGGCTATATTAAGCGGCGAAGAGGTTGAATTGCCATATTACAACTTTGAGCTTGGCTGTCGCCAGTATCGTGGTAATAAAATAATGCTTGAGCCTGGTTCGATATTGCTTATAGAGGGTATTCATGGTCTAAACCCAGAGTTGACGGCACAAATTCCCGAAGAAATGAAATTCAGGATTTATGTGTCGGCGCTCACAACCTTGTCGATTGATGATCATAATTGGGTGCCGACTACCGATAATCGCTTGTTGAGGCGAATAATACGCGACCATAAATATCGTGGCACTTCGGCTGAAAGCACCATTCGACGTTGGCCCAGCGTGAGACGCGGAGAGGAAAAGTGGATATTTCCCTACCAAGAAAACGCCGACGCGATGTTTAATTCGTCGTTTGTGTTCGAGCTCGCTATGATGAAAGACTATGCCGAAAATATTTTGCGCACCGTTCCGGCCGATGTGCCTGAGTATGCCGAAGCATACCGCTTGCGTAAATTCTTGAGCTATTTCCAGCCCATAGATTCATCGTTGCTGCCGTCGACGTCGCTTCTCCGTGAGTTCCTTGGTGGTAGCTCGTTCCGCTATTAAGAGAAGCGTAGAGGGCTACTCAATATAGCCGAATTGCTTTAATTTGTTTTCGCGATTGCGCCAATTTGGCTCGACTTTGACAAAGAGTTCGAGAAAGACGTTTTTGCCAAAAAAGGTTTCAATATCTTTTCGTGCTTCCGAGCCTACGCGCTTAAGCATAGAGCCTTGACGCCCGATGAGAATACCCTTCTGGCTGTCGCGCTCAACGTAGACAACAGCCATGATGTGTATTGCTTTCTCTTTTTCTTCAAACTTCTCAACGATGACTTCTGTTGAGTATGGCACTTCTTTGTCGTAGTTTAATAAAATCTTTTCACGCACAATTTCGGTGACAAAAAAACGTGCGGGCTTGTCGGTAAGGGCATCTTTGCCAAAGTATGGCTCGCCTTCGGGCAGCAGCTCTACAATGCGCTCCATCAAGTTGTTTACATTGAAATGTTCTTTGGCCGAGGTGGGATATATCTCGGCAGCGGGGAGCAGCTCTTTCCATCGTGTTACGATTGCCTCTAAATCGGCATTGCCTTTAAGCAGGTCTATTTTATTTATGACCAAAAGAGTGGGAATCTTTTCTTTTGCTACTTTGGCAAGGAAATCGTCGTTCTTGGTAGGATCTTCAACCACATCGGTAACGTAGACGAGGATGTCGGCGTCGGTGAGAGCGCTTTCGCTGAAAGCGAGCATGCCTTCTTGCATTTTATATTTTGGTTTTAACACGCCGGGAGTGTCGGAGAAGACAATCTGATATTCAGGTGTGTTAACAATGCCCATGATGCGGTGGCGAGTCGTCTGAGCCTTTTGAGTTATAATGCTTATGCGTTCGCCTACAAGTTCGTTCATTAAAGTCGACTTGCCGACATTGGGGTTGCCGACTATGTTTACAAATCCTGATTTGTGTGCCATTTTGCTAATTGTCACGCTGTTAAAAAACAAAGATAGCCCTATAAGAGCTATCTTGTTTAGTATTCTATAATTGCCATTTCCGGCTTTGACTTCGTTATTAAAGGTCCCAAATGATATACATTGCGCCCCATGTGAAACCGGCACCGAAGGCTGTTAGAATCAACTTGTCGCCTTTTTTCAGCTGGCCCTTAAACTCATCGAGACACAAAGGAATCGACGCAGCTGAGGTGTTGCCGGTGTGCTCTATGTTTACGAGTACTTTCTCCATTGGGAATTTAGCCCTATCGGCAACGGCTTCGATTATTCTGAGATTAGCCTGGTGCGGTATGAGATATTTAACGTCGTCGACAGTGAGGTTGTTGCGCTTCATCACTTCGAGACTTGATGTGAGCATATTGGTAACGGCGTGCTTGTACACGGCGCGGCCATCTTGGAATACGTAATGGTCGCCAGCGTCGAGCGACGCTTGGCAAGCGGGATAAGCCGAGCCTCCGGCGCGCATTAGCAAGTGTTCGCGACCAATGCCGTCGACACGCAGAACACCGTCGATAATGCCTGTCGCTTCTTCGGTGGGCTCTACAAGGACGGCCCCTGCACCATCACCAAAGAGAGGGCAGGTGGAGCGGTCGTTGTAGTTTACCATCGACGACATTTTTTCGGCGCATACCACAATAACTTTTTTATAAATGCCCGAGCAGATATATGCCTTAGCACTCTGCAGAGCCACTATAAAACCGGCACAAGCCGCTTCAAGGTCGTAGGAATAGGCGTTAGTGAGCTTTGTGCCTTCGCAGATAATAGAACCCGTCGACGGGAATCGATAATCGGGATTTGAAGTTGCGCATATAAGGAGGTCTATTTCGTCGGGATTTACGTTGTATTCGGCAAGGAGCTTGTCGACAGCCTTAATGCCGAGGTACGACGAACCTTTGCCGGGCATATTGAGGATGCGACGTTCTTTGATACCGACACGTGTGGTAATCCATTCGTCGTTGGTGTCTACCATCTTAGAGAGCATCTCATTGTCGAGGATGTCATCAGGAAGATATGATGCTATGCCGGAGATACGAGCGTTGAGCATGATTTGTTTTCTTTGTTGTGTTTAGGTTACGTAAAAGATGTCCTCATGCCGCCCTTTTATCGTTGTTTCATGATAATGAGGCGGCGTAAGGAAAGCCTTTTAGATAAAATGCGCACCGTATAGTCGCAAAGAACGAACTGCGATTAGAGAGCAGCGTCTTTAACGATAGCTTGTTTGCCACGATAGTAGCCGCATTCGCCACATACAGTGTGATAGATGTGCCAAGCGCCACAGTTGGGGCAAAGTGCGAGAGTCGGAGCCACAGCTTTGTCGTGAGTGCGGCGTTTCGCTGTGCGAGTCTTTGATTGCTTGCGTTTAGGATGTGCCATTGTTTTTTATTCTAACTGTTTAATTATTCAGATGTTATGTTGTTGTCGCCCGACAATTTTCGCAAGGCGTCCCAACGTGGGTCGTTAGTTGCAGAATTGTCGCTGTCGGCGTCAATATTGTCAATTTCGTCGATGAGAGCATTCTCGAGTTCTGCGTCGTCATCGGCGGCTTGTGCTCTATGTTTCTTCAGCATAGCGCTCATCTGGCGATTGCACTTGCCCAACGGATGCACGTGTTTCATCGGTATCGCAAGGGTTGCCGTGTCGTAAATCATATACGCCACATTGAGTGTCGAATCACTCTCGGGAATCTCCAACACTTCATCGCTATCATCGTTGTAGTCGTCGCCATATTTTACTACGATATGGTAATCGGCTTCTATCGGATAGCGAAGGTCGTCGAGACAGCGGTCGCATATGAGCACCACATCGCCTGATATGTGAAAGTCAAGGTTATAGAAATCGCCATTGTATAGCACCCCTAGTGTCACCGTCAAGTCGGCATCGTGCACATCGGCACTTTCCATATCGACGAAAAACTGTTTGTCGAGGTGATACTCAAAGTTGTGAGCACCAACTCCAAGGCTTTTCAGAGGCAATTTATATGCGCTAAACTTTCCCATTTTGCCGTAGTGTGAAAAACTCTGCAAAGTTAGAGTTTTTCTGCCAATCTACAAAGAATTAGGCGAGTTTTTTGTTCTCAGGGCCATCAAGCACCAATAAAATTACCTTGGGGGACGTCCTCCACCGCCGCCGGGAGGTGGGCCCGATGGGCGTCGGCCGCCGTCGCCGCCCCGCATTCTGCCACGGCTTTCGGGTTCATTACCCTTGCCGAAGGTGTTGAATTTATAGCTGAACGACAGCATGAAATAGCGTGTGAGAGAGTTATATCGGCTGTCGTCGATATAGTTGGCGGTAATGTTGCGGAATATGTTAGAGCGTTGGCCCAAAATGTCGTAAGCGCGTAGTGTGAGCGCGGCAGCCTTACCACGGAGGAATTGATACGACACAGAGGCATTCCACATCCACGTTTTGCTATCGTAGCCTTGTGAATAGCCCGATGTGGCTGAATAGTTGATGTCGGAGCTTATGACTACTCCTATAGGTATGGTGTATGTGGCATAGAACGAGCCTCCGAAGGAGTGAACGGTGCGATTAGAGTTGCTCTGCACGCTGTTGCTTACATTTTGGAAGCGATATGTCGGTCGGAGCTCAAACTCCAAATAATCGGGTCGCCATGCGACGCCAAAGCTTTCACCCACCATAAACGATCCCGAGCGGTTGCGCATGCCATTGTTGAAGCCTATGCTATTGGAGTAGTTGACGAAGAGGTGGTTGTTAAAAGTGAATGCTTTATTTTTCGAGATTGGCAGCGATATCATGTTCATGCCGCGCACGTTCCACACTCCGTTAACATTCTCGTATGTCGTAGTTTGACCGCCTGTTTCCGAGTTGAATGTTGTTTTCGATACTATAGAGTTTTGTTGATATTGTGCGTTAATCATAGCCATAATCGACCGTTGCTTGTCGGGGTTAAAGTCTTGGAAGCGAACGTTAAGGCTGTGGTTAAAAGCGGGTACAAGTTCGGGGTTACCTATCACGATACGCAGCGGGTCGGACATATCGGCTACGGGTTGTAATTGTGTCATCGACGGTTGCGAAGAGCGTCCGGCGTAATTGAGCTGCAGGCTTCGGTTCTTGGTAATCTTATAGCGATAACGCAGATATGGCGCGAAGTTGAAAACGTTGCGGCGTGGAATATCTTTGGCCGAATTTATAAGGTTGTGCGATTGCGACATCTGCGGTAATAGCGACAGCCCGACTTCCATGTTTGTCGATTTATCGACGTGGCGAAATCCTACGCGAATGTCTTGGCTCATATAGTCGTTGCGGAATTGATTCGACAAGTTGGCATTAAATACCGAATCTTCAGAGACGACGGGCTCTCCACCCCATCCGTTAGGGAAATCGACAGGATGGTCGTATGTGAGTTTATCGGCATTATTCCACCGGTAGGAGAAGTTATAAGCCAGGGTAAGAAAGTTGCCCTTGGCGGCATTGCCAAGAGGTTCTGTCCAGCTTACGCGCGCACTAACGTTGTTGCTCCACGTATGGTTATCGGCAAATTGGTCGTATAGGTCGATTGAATCGTTGAAGAGATAAAAGCGGTTGCGAGAGTAGGTGTCGGAGTTCTCCCTTACATTACTCATGCGATAATTGAGCGTTGCCGAGAAAGAGCGTCCACGGCGCGAAGCAAAACTGTGATTGTAGATTAAGCGTCCGCCAAACTCAAAAGAGCTACCCTTCGATGTGCCGCGATTGAGGCTACGCGTCACCTCAGTGCGAGCGAAATCGCCGGCAAAAGTAGACGAAGAGTCTTGCGATGATGAATTATTGTAGTTCAATGAAATGTTAGGGCGGAAATCGAGCGTGTTGAAGCTGTCGGGTTTCCACTGCATGCGGAAGTCGGCGCGGAAATTATGGCCTTTGTCGCGCGAGCGTTTGCTCGATGTGTTTGTCGAACTTGAATCAGCAAAAAGATATTGCCGCTCCGATGTAGAGCGGGTTTCTATATCGGTGTGACTATAAAGTATGTTACCTCCAAAACGTAAGATTTCGCCGCGCCCTACGTTGAAGTTTACACCGAGCGATTGCGAATTGGTGATGCCGTTGTTGCCGCCAAATCTGCGGAAGCGGCCCGAAGCGCCGTCGGCGAAGCCGGGCTCGTTTATGTTGTTGGCAGCACCGAGAAAGGTTATTTGGTTTTCATTCCAAAAGCGGTTTACGGTAAAATTTCCTTTATAATGGTTGTCGGTTCCGTATCCGCCTTCAACATTGCCAAACCACCCGTTTTTCATATTCTTTTTCACGGTGAGGTTTATCACAGTCTCGTCCTCGCCGTCATCGACACCTGTCATTCGAGCAAGGTCGCTCTTGCGATCTACAACCTGCAGTTTATCAACCATGTCGACCGGCAGGTTGCGTGAAGCCACGGTAGGGTCGTCGCTGAAAAACTCTTTACCATCGACAAGTATTTTCGATACTTCCTTACCGTTGGCGGTGATTTTGCCGTCGCTACTTACTTCGACGCCCGGCAACCGTTTGAGCAAATCTTCAACGACAGCATTGGGCTGCGTTTTATATGACTCGGCGCTGAATTCAACGGTATCTTCCATAACCTTCATCGGGGTGCGTATGCCGGTTACGGTTGCCTCTTTGAGCATGATGCTGCTTTCGTTGAGCGCAAAGGCTTTAAGTGAGATATCGGATTTGCCTGCCGTGATATTTCGATATTGCGGGGTGTAGCCCACATACGAGGCTTCGACAATGTACTTTCCGGAATTTAGGTTCTCTATTTTGAAGCGCCCCGACTCGTTTGTGACAGCACCTTTTACAAGGCTTGAGTCGCGTGCCGAGAGCACTCTGATTGATGCCTGGATTAGCTCTTCGCCGGTAGAGGCATCTGTTACAATACCACGAAGCGAGACGGCCATCACGGTCGCCTCGCTCAGGAATGCAAAAACCATCAAAACAATAAGATTTCTCAATTCTCTCATTTTTCGCTGACAAAGTTATGTGTTTATAGTATTATAGACAATAGCATACCGACATATGCGCTCTTATTACCGAAAAATAGCTTAATTTTATCGACAAAGCCGTATTGTTCTATTTTTCAGAGCATTTGCCCTGCAGTTAAATTTGTCTTTGGATGCCTCCACTCAGGAGCAAGGATCGACATTGGCTTCAGGACGAAATAGCGGCTACACATCTGTCGGTGAGGGATACATAGCCGTTGGCTTTCATACTCGATATTATCAACCGCGATGATGTCGATATCGACCTCTCGATCGCGGTACGTGCCATCTTGATTGCGGTGTGCAGTGGCGCTCAACCGTTTTTCTACGCTTTGAATAGCGTCGAGTAGGGCCTCAAGTTCTGTCGAATTCCATTCGCCATCATGCTCATAGGTGAGTTTAACGCCTATGTTGAGAAAGAGTTGTGTCGATTCAAAGCCCCACGGCTCCGTTTCGATAGCGTCGGACGTTTCGCAATGTGCCCCGGAAAAAATATCGAGTTCAAGAATAGCCGCAACAGCAGCGTCGAGAAAACGCTGTCTGTCGCCGCTATTAGAGCCTATATTGAGATAAACGTTTGTTTTCAATCGTCGATGCTACGAGAAATTTCTTTTTCTTCGAAACCTTCAATAAGGTCGCCGACTTTAACATCGTTATATCCTGCAATCGAGATACCGCAATCGTAGCCCGACAGCACTTCTTTGACGTCGTCTTTGAAGCGTTTGAGCGAGCCAAGTTCGCCTGTATAGCGTACGATGCCATCGCGAATGAGGCGCACTTTGCAGCCGCGTCTGATTTTTCCTTCACGAACGATAGCACCGGCAATAGTGCCGACTTTCGATACGTGGAACGTCTCAAGCACTTCGGCAGTACCGGTAATCTCTTCTTTGATTTCCGGCGCAAGAAGTCCGGCCATAGCGTCCTTAACTTCTTCTATCGCCTGATAGATTACCGAATAGAGGCGTATCTGAACGCCATCACGCTCGGCAGCGCGACGTGCGGCAACGCTCGGGCGTACTTGGAAGCCGATAATGATTGCGTCGGATGCTGCTGCAAGGGTGACATCGCTCTCCGATATTTCACCAACAGCCTTGTGGAGGACGTTGATTTGTATTTCTTCGGTAGAGAGCTTGATGAGCGAGTCGGACAATGCTTCGATAGAGCCGTCAACGTCGCCCTTAACAATGATGTTGAGTTCTTGGAAGTTGCCGATAGCACGACGGCGACCGATATCTTCGAGCGTAAGCATCTTGGTTGTGCGTAGCCCTTGTTCTCGTGCGAGTTGTTCTCGTTTGCTTGCAATGTCGCGAGCCTCTTGTTCTGTTTCGAGAACGTTGAAGGTGTCGCCGGCAGTGGGAGCGCCGTTAAGACCGAGGATGAGTGCCGGAGTAGCTGGTCCTGCTTCTTTGATGCGCTGGTTGCGTTCGTTAAACATCGCTTTCACTTTGCCATAGTGATTACCTGCCAACACGACGTCGCCAACGTGTAGTGTGCCGTTTTGCACAAGCACATTAGCAACATATCCGCGGCCCTTGTCGAGCGATGATTCGATGATCGTACCTACGGCACGGCGGCTTGGATTGGCTTTGAGTTCGAGCATCTCGGCTTCGAGAAGCACTTTTTCCATAAGCTCTTCAACGCCAATACCTTGCTTCGCTGAGATGTCTTGGCTTTGATATTTGCCGCCCCACTCTTCAACAAGGTAGTTCATCGCCGCCAATTCTTCTTTAATTTTGTCGGGATTGGCGTGTGGCTTATCTATTTTATTTATGGCAAAAACCATGGGCACACCGGCGGCCGAGGCGTGATTGATAGCCTCAACGGTCTGTGGCATTACGTTGTCGTCGGCAGCGACGATGATAATTACAAGGTCGGTAACTTTAGCACCGCGGGCACGCATTGCCGTGAAAGCTTCGTGGCCGGGAGTGTCAAGGAAGGTAATGTTACGGCCGTCGGCGAGTTTCACGCTATAAGAACCGATGTGCTGGGTTATACCGCCGGCCTCACCTGCTATAACATTGGCCTTACGTATATAGTCGAGGAGCGAGGTTTTGCCGTGGTCGACGTGTCCCATTACGGTAACGACAGGTGGACGGCTCACGAGATCTTCCTCGCGGTCTTCTTCTTGCTGTATTGCCTCGGCAACTTCGGCAGATACATATTCGGTTGTGAATCCGAATTCGTCGGCTACGATGTTGATGGTCTCGGCATCGAGTCGTTGGTTAATCGACACCATTACACCGAGATTCATACATGTGGCGATAACGTTGTTTACCGACACGTCCATCATGGCGGCGAGGTCGTTTGCAGTAACGAATTCTGTTATTTTAAGCACGCGGCTTTCGGCCAATTCAGCCTGATGGGCTTCGCGCTCGCGATTGGCATTAGCTTCGCGCTTTTCCTTACGCCACTTGGCGCCTTTTTTCAAGCCTTTGTCTTTAGCCGTGAGGCGAGCGAGGGTCTCTTTAACCTGCTTTTGTACGTCTTCTTCGTTGATTTCGGGGGTGACGGGCTTGCGAGAAGCATTTTTGCCGCCACGACGTGATTCGCCACCTTGGTTATTGCGTTGATTGCCACCGCCTTGTCCTCCGCGACGCGAATCGTTGTTGTTGCCTTGGCGAGGCTGATCACCGGCAGTGCGGCCAACTTTTTCAATGTCGACCTTTTCTTTGCCCGCTATGCGACGACGTTTTTTACGATCAGACGAAGCGCCTTCGCCTTTACCGCCACGACGGTCTTCTTTGCCTTTTTTCTTAGGCGGACGTGTGCTTTGGTTAATGGCGTCGAGGTCTATTTTGCCCACGATGTTGAGCGATGGCGTTGGAGCTGTGCGTCCGATAGTGAAAATTTCACCTTCTTCGACATTGGGTGTTGCCGGAGCTTCGGGCTCCTGCTTCGGCTTGTTTTCCGCTTTGGGAGTCTCGGCTTTAGGCTGTGTTTTCTTAGGCTGTTCTGCAGGTTTTTCGGCCTTTTTCTCCGCCTGCTTAGGCTCTTCCGATTTAGTCTGAGCCGCCCCTTTCTTTTCCTCTACCTTAGCCGCATCTGCCGTTTTAGCCTCCGGCTTGCTTGCTTTAGGCGTTTCGGTAACCGGTTTGGGCTCGGTAGGATGAGCCGCTACGGGGTTGCCTTTGGAGTCAAGGTCGATTTTACCCAATATACGAGGCTGTTGCGCCGGTGCAGCTTTAATCACGACCTCTTCTTCTTTCGGCGTGTCCACTATTTTAGCACGATTTTCTTTGCGCTCGGTGCTTATTTGTGTCGACCGATTTTTGAGGTCTTTATCGCTTTTGAAAGCCCCCATGAGAAGATCGACAATGTCGTCTTCTACACGAGTGTTAGGACTTTCTTCAATTACTATATTTTTTTTGCGCAAAAACTCAATAACTGTTGGCAGCGATATATTGAGGTCCTTTGCTATTTTACTTATTTTCGTTTTTGCCATAAATTGTTTTTGATTTGAGATTTGTAATTTTTGGATTTGAAATTTCAAATTTCAAATCATGCGTCGGCTTCCGCTTCTTCGGTGGTATTTTCGCTATCAACATTCTCGTCGTCGGCATATTCATTACGCAAAATTTCGAGAACTTCGTCGATAGTATTCTCCTCGAGGTCGGATTTCTCTATAAGGACATTGCGCGGTGTGTTCAGCACGCTTTTCGCCGTTACGCAGCCCATATTTTTGAGGGCGCTAATAACCCAAGCCTCGATTTCGTCGAGGAATTCGTCGAGATAGATGTCATCGTCGTAAACCATTTCGGTATCGCGGTAAACATCGATTTCGTATCCTGTGAGCATTGTGGCAAGTTTGATGTTATGTCCATTCTTACCAATAGCTAACGATACTTCTTCCGGGCGTAAGAATACTTCGGCCTTGCGGTTTTCTTCGTCAAGACGTATGTTGGAGATGCGAGCCGGAGACAAAGCGCGTTGGATAAACAATGAGGGGTTGGGCGTATAGCATATTACGTCGATGTTTTCGTTGCGCAACTCGCGTACGATGCCATGTATGCGCGAGCCTTTAACACCTACGCAAGCACCAACGGGGTCGATACGGTCGTCGTAGCTTTCTACTGCTATTTTGGCGCGCTCTCCCGGTATACGTGCAACGGCGCGTATGTTGATGAGTCCGTCGTGTATTTCGGGCACTTCGAGCTCAAACAGGCGGCGAAGGAAGTGCTCGCTCACGCGCGATACTGTGATTTTTGGGTTGTTGTTTTTATTATCGACATTGGCAATTACGGCTCTCACCGTCTCGCCTTTACGGAAGAAATCGGTGGGTATTGCTTCGCTTTTTGGGAGCAACAACTCGTTTTTGTCGTCGTCGAGAAGTAATATTTCACGCGACCATGTTTGGTAAACTTCGCCCGAAACGAGTTCGCCTTCCATCTCTTTGAATTTGTTATACACGGCCTCTTTTTGAAGGTCGAGGATACGGCTTTGAAGAGTCTGACGCAGATTTAGAATAGCGCGGCGCCCGAATTTTTCAAAAATAATTTCGCGGGAGTGTTCTTCGCCGACTTCTGCTTCGGGGTCGTCATCGGCACGCGCATCGCTGAGTGATATCTGAAGGTTGGGGTTTTCTACCTCGCCATCAGGTACGACTTCGAGGTTCTGGAATATCTGTACGTCGCCCTTATCAGGGTTGAGAATCACGTCGAGGTTTTCGTCGGTGCCAAACATCTTTGCAAGAACGTTGCGAAACGATTCTTCGAGGACACTTATCATCGTCGTTTTGTCGATGTTTTTCAGCTCCTTAAACTCTGCGAACTGTTCGACCATATTCGGTCTTTCTTCTTTTTTTGCCATTATATTTGTGTTTTTAATTATTTATCAAAGGAATGAGTCGGTAGAATCTCTCCGGAGTGTTTGGTTAAAATTTTAAGTCGTATCTGATATATTTACACTCCGATGATGTCAGTTTTAAGGATTCTTGGCGTATAGTAGGGCGCTTAGCTCCAGGCTCTTTAACTTTTACCGGTATTTCAACGGTGAAATCGACATCGCGGTCACAAGGTTCACCATCAGCCACTTCTACGAGAGTGCCATATAGCTTTCGGCCGTCGCGAGTTAATATTTCCACCTCGTTGCCGAGATTCTTTTCGTACTGCGCGCGCACCTTAAAATCGGAGGTTATTCCCGATGAACCCACTTCGAGTTGGTAGTCTTCAACGTCGCGGTCGAACACCGCTTCTATTTTACGCGTCACCGAAGCGCAGATGTCAATGTCGATGGTGCTTAGCGAATCGAGCTCTACTACGATGTCGTTGCCGCTGTTTACGGTGATGTCTACAACATATATATCGGTGCCCGATATTGCCTCCTCTACCGTCTGGTTCAATAATTCTTTGTCTATCATATCTTTTAGGCACACCCCCAAATAAAGAGGAGGAAGCTTGAGCCTCCTCCTCTCTCGAAGATGTAATGCAAAATTATACTTTTTTTGCCTATTGTGCAAACTTTAGCCCTGTTTCGTAGAGTATTACACGCGAGTGTTGATTATTTTTAAGTTTATTTTGTTATTATTAACACTATGTGCGGCTTTTCTCAGAATTTATAGTCGCTCGTGTTCTTAAGACCCGGTGAGCTGAAATACTTCAGCACGTCGCCCTTGAGCGACACAACCTTATAAAGGTTATCGGGATTGTCTTTAAGATTTAGAGCGGTGCGAGCATTGCCGGCCGGCAACTGAACGGGTATACACTTGCTATAATCGGTGCAGTCGGGCGTGGGGCCTAATACGATATTGGTTTGAGCTGCGTCGGTGGCGGTAAATTTCGTTCCCGACATAGATGTACCTGTTGCATATCCAACGATATAGGCCTTTACCCATACCCCTGATTGCTCTGATTTAGATGTGTCTTGAGGATTGAAGGCTATAACTTGGTCTACATTGTAAGGCGATGTTTCGCTGCCAGAGCCCGCCGCTATTGGGTCGCCCGATGGCGGTGTCGGTGTGGGGGTGTCGGTGCCACCGCCGCTTGGCGGTGTTGTCGATTCGGTGCCAAGGACGTATAGCGAGGGAAGAACAAATCCGGATGCTGCCGAAGGCTCATAACATCCAAACGAGCCATACGACGGGTCTTGATACACGATTTTGCCTGTAGCCACATTTGTTATTGTTGCGGTACCATCGTTGTTGAACGAAACAGTCCATACGCGGTTTGCTGCGCTGTCGTCGGTAGTATCGAAGGTGTTGTACCCTGCTTTGGCTCCGAGATACAGCCCGCCTGTAGTCGTGATGTTATATCCGCCGGTAACGGCTGTAAAGGTAAGAGCTGCCGATGCATCACCCTCGAAAGAAGTGCCGGCACCTGATGGTAGGTCGGTAGTCGACATATAGCCATAGTTCTTCGTAAATGTTGCACCATATTTGTTGCTTGCAACGAATACATAGGCCTTGCCGGAGCTTACCGATGTAACCTTGGTGTATGTGCTGCCTGTTGGGGTCGGTGTTGTTCCACCTGAGCTGCCCGAGCCTTCCAAGGTGTATGCCGAGCAGTTCTTGAGACCGGGGCCACCACAGTATTTCATCACATCACCTTTAATGGTGAGTAGCTTGCCTATATTACCGGGGTTCGATTGCAGGTTCAATGCAGTGCGCACATCGTTGTTGGGCAACTGTATAGCGATACATTGGTCGGGATCGGTGCAGGTGGGTGTCGGGCCGAGTACGAGGTTGGTGTTGGCGGCACCGGCTGCAGAGAAGACGGCACCGGAGAGAACTGTAGAGCTTCCGCCCGTTGGTATGTGACCGACGATGTATCCTTTAGCCCACACGCCTGTTTCTACGGCGTCGGTGGTACTTTGAGGATTGAGAGCGCGTATCTGTGCAACATTATAAGGGCTTGATTCCACGCCCGTTCCTTGCGGTACATCGCCTTGGTCGGTGACAGGAGGTGTTACAGGAGTATCTGATCCACCTGTAGAATCGAGTTTATAGTCGGTGAGGTTCTTCACGCCGGGTCCACCGCAGTATTTCATTATGTCGCCCTTGATTTCGAGCAATTTGCCCAAATTGCCGGGATTAGCCGATAAATTGAGAGCGGTGCGGATAGAACCACTTGGTAATTGGACACTTACACACTTGGTGTAGTCGGTACAATCGGGTGTCGGACCAATAACGAGGTTGGTAGTTGCCGCATCGGCGGTGCTGAAGTTCGTTCCCGAAAGAGTTGTCGATGAACCGCCTGTCGGCATTGAGCCTACGATATAACCCTTAACCCAGACTCCTGTTTCAACAGCCTCTGTTGTGCTTTGAGGATTCATTGCCACGATTTGAGCAACATTGTAAGGAGTCGACTCTTTGCCGTCGCCAGCAGCTATTTCACCACTTTCGATGGTGACACCTTCGATTTCAAATTCACTGATGGTGCCGGTGTTGCCTGTGATGCCGTAAGTGCCAAGGTATGTGGCCAGTGTGCCCGATACGAGTATTTCTTTGCCAAGATTATCGGGGTTATCGCTCAAGTTGCCAACTTCCTGGAATTTAGAGCCTGACGGAAGGAGGATAACGAGACACTCTTTATAATTCTTAGTCGAAGCAGATGGCGCTATAACCAAGGTGTTGTCGAGTAGTGTCGGCGCAGTCCATTCGATGTCGTCGTTAGATGTAACTTCCGTTACTTCAGGACCAACAGCACCAACAATATAGCCTTTAACCCAACCGGCAGCCGTTACGCCGTCGACTTGTTCTTTTATGGCTTGTTCAACGGTGTATGGCTTCTCTTTGGTGCCTGGTTGTTCACCGACATGGAACACACCTTCGATGTCGTTCATCAGAATTTGCCAAGTGCCGTTGTAGTAACTTAGAATACCAACGAGGTCGATATTGCCTATGGGTAACATTTCATTAAAGAATGAAGCATACCCCGACGTGCGCACAGTCATGCCAGTGCCGCTGCGGTCCATAATAGTGGTATTCTGTTCGTCGTTTACCGATGTCTGATATACGGAGAACGTGCGTGTGCCACCTTCGGTAAAGTAGACGTTTTTCAATCGTACGAGTTGGCTTTGATATTTTTGCAGCACTTCGGGAGTCTGTTGTGCCAATGGTGCGAAAGAAGTGAGGTTGAGGGTGTCGATATCTTTTCGAGAGGGCAGCCCGTTGAGCTGTGCATAGTTGACAAAGTAGCCTCGCGACATAAACGATACTTGCCACGTATTGCCATTTTCGTACCACGATTTGCGGCCTATTTGCTGCAATCCGGCATACTTACCAATTTCCATGCCGGTAACGTCGAGCACGATTTCTTGACCGACGCGATAGTCGAGATAAAGATTGTTGGCATCGATAGAAAAGGCAATGGCTGCCGTTTCGTCTTGAATCACAAGGCTTTTGTAGATGTTGCCTTCGCTATCGGAAGAAACGACGCGGCCGTGGATTATAAATCGGCGTTCGGGGTTAGATGTGTCTTCTATGGTTTTGGCATAGTTTGTGGCATCATCCCAAAAAGCCTCTTTGAGCTCGAGAATTGTCATATTAGGTTTGACGTTGGCCTCAGGGATAACGACCTCGGGCGCGTCGATATCGTCTTGACAAGCGGTAAATACCACCGTCAGCGCTGCTATGGCAGCGATACCTAAGAGATATGATTTATAAGTTTTCATACGAGTATATTTTGGCGGTGGGTAATATTACTTGTTGCCTTTCACTGAGAGATTGCGTATTTCCCAAGTGTCGGCCCCCGATGCTGATGAGCCGTATTTGAACGCAAGTTGAATTTTCTTGCCTTCGAAATCGGCTAAGGAGATTTCGCCTGAGTTGACAAAATCCCAACTACCTTCAGTAGGCCATTTTGGCATTTTTAATTCAGTCCAGTCCTCGGCGTCTTCTTCACGAACGACAATGCCGCACATCGTTTTGAGTGTGGTCTGGAATTTGGCGGCATGCTCAAACGAGACTGTAACGTCGGTAGCACCCGTGAGGTCGATAACAGGAGAGATGGCGTATGCCTCGGCTGCTTTTGCAACGTTGCTGACGAAGGCACTGGCATTGAGATAGCCTTTGTTTTGGTATGTTTTCCAGCTCCAAACATAGCTTACGCCATCCGATAGTTTTGTATTCTCAATTGTCCAATCATCAGGCATTTCGCTGAGTGATTCCGATAATGCTACGAATAATTCGCCATCGGCGGGTTCCGGTTGTTCGGGGTCGTTGTCATCGTCGTCGTCGCCTTGATTACCTGTTTGGCCGTTATACGACACTATTTTATTACCCTGTTGCATTTCGGGGGTGTTGCCGCTATAGTTTATAAGTTTGCCATAAACCACAACGTCGGCCCCTACCTTGAGCTGGTCTTCCGATGAGAATCTGTCGCCGTTTAGCCAGTAGCCGCGATAGATTATAAGGCCTGTTTTTTGCCCTTCGTCGACAATGGTGTATGTTGCGTTGCCGAAACTTGTGCTTATTTCAGATATTGCAGAAATCTTACCTTTAACGTATACCTCCGATGCCGGTATCTGGTTAGAAGTGATAAGACTGAGAGCTTTGGCAACGTTATATGGGTCTTTTAGAGTGCCTTCGCCGGCTGGTTCTACAGCAGGTGTCTCGGGAGTATTGGGGTCGCCAGGCGTATATTCGTCGAATCCTTCAAGTCCATCCCAATCGTTCAGGAGTACCTGCCAGTCGCTGCCGTAGTAGCTTAAGATGCCGGTAACGGAGCCTGAGCCCGAGGGCAGAATGTTGTTTTTGAACGTAGCGTATGAGCTACAACGAATGTTGAGTCGATTGCCGTTGGCATCGCGCACATATCGGTTTGTAGTCTGCGTTGGAGCACAAGCTTGCCCGGCATCTTCAAATTCGACTTCATCAATGCGTATAAGGCGGCTTTGCCAGCGCATTAGAGAGGTCTGATTTGCTTTTGCAGCAATCAGCTCGGGGATATTCGTTTCGGTAATAACAACTTCTTCGGGAAGTGGCAATGGGAAATGGTTGCGAATCATGTGATCTTTGAACTCATCTTCGCCCATAAATGTCATAGAATTACCACTTACCAAGCCAAATTGCAGCAAGTTGTTGTACCCGCCGATTTGTAGGCCCGACGCATATACCGCAACTTCTTGGCCATAAGGGAAGAGTTGATATAAGTCGTAGGCGTTAACAGCAAAGGTCATTGCTATTTGTTCGCCGTTATCGTCGACACTTTGCACTATAATATTTTTGTAAATATTACCGCTTTCGTCGGAAGAACAAACTCTGCCGGTGAATATTACGGTGTCGCCGAGCGCTGTATAAGGCACTGTTGTAGGCGAGCTCATTGTAGCCCAATATTGGGTTTTGAAATCGAGCATTGTCGTTGTCGGAACGACGTCGGCACAAGGCGGCATAATTACCGGTGGATGTGTGAAATTGTCGTCACACGATATTAGAGATGCCGATGCGGCTAAGGCGGCCGCTGCTATACATGATAATGTGTGTTTCATCATTTCTTAAGATATTAGAAGCGAACGCCAATGTTGAGGAACATGCGGAACCCTTGCGCGTAGCTGTATCGCGTTGGGAATGCGGTGCCATCGTAGGGGTTGGTTCCGCTTGTTCTAAGACGCCCTTGCTGGTAGGCGTATGTAACAACATTGCGGTTGTTAGTAATGTTATATAAGTTCAAGTTAATGTTCAGGCTCACATTATTCTTCAGATATATGGCCTTACCAATCGAGGCGTTTACGGTGAAAGCATTCGGCAGTTTTTCTTGGCCGGATAGCTCTTTAACCTTGGCCTCAAGTTCTTCGTAGCTGCCGCCGAACTGTTCCCACAGGTTGGGTAGAGCTTCGTGATATCGAGGAGCAAGGTTTACATATGCGTCGCCCTGCCATGTGCAGTTCACGTTGAAGTACCAGTTTTTGGGAGCGGCATAATCAATACCGGCATTAGCGCTATATTGAGGAGTTGAGCCCACATAATAGTTGTTTAGGTATACAGTCTGTGTCGTGTCGGCATACATATTGTTTTCGAAAGAGCGGGTGCCTTGAGGATTACTCTTGTATTGGAAACGAGAATATGTGCCGGCCGCGGTGAGCGTTACCGATGGTGTTAAATTATACGCCACGCCCACTTCAACACCTTTGTAAACACGTCTGACGCCAGTGAGGATATAGTTGGCGTAGGTCTGATATTCGTCGTCGTAGAAACCATTGCGTTCAATAGCATTGTCGACATCGGTGTAAAATGCTGTAACGGCACCACGGAAGCGACGATAGTTCCATATATAACCGAGGTCGGCCGAGAGGTCGCGCTCGTTTTCAACGCCGCTTACTATGGTGTTTTTGATACGCGGAGCAACAAACACTTGGTCGAAAAGCGGCGCGCGTGTGCCATACTCGAAATGGGCTGTGAATTGGTTGCGTCCGTCGAGTTTATATATTGCGCCGGCTTTGAAAGCAACATTGTCGAACTGTAACAATTCGCTCTTTCCTAAAGAATTGTTGGGAGCACGTCCGTTGCGCATATTGCCATCGCGTTGGTATTGGGTGTAGCTGAATTGCAAGCCATAGTTAACATCCCACTTCGGAGTGTTGATAACGTTTTGCAACCACCCTTCGGCGCGAATAGCGTTGATGTCGTAGTCATATCCGAAGCGGTCGCCATTGACAACTCTACGGTTGGGATTGTCGAGGTCGTTTTGCATATTGTGAGGCATCAAACCTGCTTCACGATAGCTGAACGGGTCGATGTCGATCCAGAATTCGCCACCCATCAGGTCGCGTATCGTCTTGTAGTTACTGCTGTGTGTGTAGTTGAACGACAGACCGGCCTGCAACGACATATATTGATTTAATCGAGTATTGAGGTTGGTATTAAACATCCCCACATACTGATGATTGATACGGTTTTCCATTATGTATGAAGAACCTATTTTCATCTCATCGGGGAGTCCTACGTTAGAGGCGTTGTTGAGGTAGTTTATCTGATAAAGGTCGTCCCACTTTATTTGTCGGAACGCCTCGTCGGTTTGCCACAACTCGGTGTAAAGTTCGGCCGAAGCTTCATCGTCGCGGCTTACAAAGTAAGATGGCAGATATTTGTAATATGAGGGATTCGGGTCGGTCGCGTTGAAATAGTTCAGGGCAGTACGATTGTAGTAAACCGAGCGCGCCGAAACAGCCGTGCTTATCGTGGTGTTATTCTTTTTATACAGCCAGTTAAGAATAACCGTCGGGTCGAAAGTTTCAGTTATACGCGAAGAGCGTTTTTTGCCACTTTGATAGCCCCAATCGGGATTATATAGGTTTGTGCCTACAAGGTCGTAAGCCTCCTGGACGGTCGGTCGTCCGGTGGCACGTTGTGTAGGGCCTCCAAAAGCAGTAAGCGTAAGAGAGTGAGCTGCGTTGAATTTCTTTTCAAGCGAGAAGAAGAGGCCGGCAGAGTTGTAGAAGGTACCCTTCATAACACCTTCTTGGGCATATCGACCGATGGCGCTGATAGTGAAGGCCCAACCATGCTTGCTCAGACCGGTAGAGTATGTCGCCATTGCACGTAGCATATAGTTGGAGTTGGTATAAGCGACAGATCCGTTGAACCCGGGAGCATACAGGTCGGTTGTAGTATTATAATTAACACTTCCGCCAATGTCGCCGAAGCCGTAATTAGAGGCATCCATACCCACGGTCGTCGTTTTGTTGCGGAAAGCGCGGCTTGTCATACCGAGCAAAGTCGAAAAGCTAAAAGAGCCGCGAACGAGGTCGTTCATTTTAAGCCCGTTGATATATACGCTTTGATATTGGTTATCAAGACCGCGGAAGCGGAAATACATGGGGCTGAAGTTATACGACGCCGTGTTGTAATAAATGTTGTCGTTGGCTCCTGTTAGCGCAGCCACACTTTGCGACGTGCCTTCATCGTCGTCGAGAGCCGATTCGTCGAAGATAAGGTCGTCGAGCTCGCCGAAGAAATCGTCATTTACAGATTCGGGCGATAGGCGAAGTTCGCCGACATTTACAATTCCCCCGCCTATATTTACGTCGAGGGTGTAAGTTTCGTATCCGGCACAAGAGACAATCAACAAGGCATCGATATTGTCGGGAGCATCAAGCCGGAACTGACCATTGAAATTGGTGCTTGCCTGCGCGTCTTGGTCGCGTAACAAAACGGTAGCGCCACTCACGGGGCTTCCCGTATTGCCGTTGACAACCACACCGGTGAGTGTGGCGGCATTGCTATTCAGCGCCGGCCACATAGTCGCCACCAACAGCAATAAATAAATTTTTAATTTCATATATTCTAATCGGTTTTATAATTTATCTGGTTATATGGGATAAAATCCGTCAAAATTAGTGAAATTTATTCAAATTTGGCAAATTGAAAGTCCCTAAATTTCTTCACCGCACTCAATTTTAACATTTTAATGTTAAAGAGAGTAAGAAGAAAAATAGGGACTCGATGGGCGGCTGTCGCCAATACTACTCTTTGTTGTAGAAATTCAGAATGCGAGAGCGTAGTATAGCCTCGTATTTAGCTTGCACCGATTCGGCAAGCGATGTTATGTAATCGGCTTTAGCTTTTTCAAATTCGGTAGCGTTAGCTCTGCCGTTGCTGTATTTAACTTCCATAGCGTGGAAGGCGGCTTCGGTAGCCTCCAAGGCCTTTTCGGCGGCCGTCAATTTTTTTTCGGCGGCCACAGCTTGAGCGTAGGCTTGATTGATGGCCTTATATAGTTGGTTGTGGCTTTCTTCGAGCTGTAAGGCAGCACTTGAGAGTCGTGCCTTGGCGCGCCGTACGCTGTTTCTTGTGGCAAAGGCATCAAATACGGGCACGTTAAGCGAAAAGCCTATACTCTTGGCAAAGTTGTGTCGCATCTGTTGTCCAAAAGAATCGTTAAAAAGGCCGGATGTTTTGTAGTAATTTGTACCCAGTCCTGCGCTGAACGACAGTGTAGGTATATATCCGCTTTTGGCAATCTCGACATACTTTTGGGCCGCTTCGTTATTTATGCGCCCGGCTTGTATGGCATGATTGTTAAGCAGAGCGGTAGTAAAAATATCATCGGGCGATATTAAAGGCAAATTGGCTTCATCTAAATCGGCAATGTCGAAGTTGTCTAAGTCGGCCAAATTGAGTAGTTGCGCAAGGTCGAGTAATGCCATGTCGCTGTCGTTGAGCGCATTAATAACCGCTAATTCATCTTGGCTAACTTGAGCTTCGGCCTCATAAATGTCGAGCTCGGGTATTTTTCCGGCCTTGAGCAATTCTTTTCGCCGAGCGAGTTCGTTGTTAGATATTTCGAGGCGTATTTTAGCCACATCGAGCAACTCGCGAGTGTATAAGGCTTGGAGGTATTGCCCTGTAACGTTTAGAGTTACATCGTCTTTCGATGCTTCGACCTGCTCGAGGAGCGCTCGCATCGACATCTTAGAATATTCAAGATTGCGGATTGCTTTCAGCCCTTGAAAAATAGGCAACGACAGCTGAGCGCCCACACCAAAAGAATTGGTATTGCGATTGGCATAGGTATTATCAGCCGTAAGAGCACGCCCAAAATTAAAGCTTTGCGAAGCGTATGCGCTTATATTGGGGAGAAAACGCGACTTCGCCTCGTTAATATCGAGTTCTCCTTCATAGGCACTGAGAATACGCTGTTGCACTTCGGTATTGTGCTCAATAGCATAGGAGATACAGCTATCGAGCGACCATTTTTTGGCCTTAGCTTGAGCCACGACCATCGTGGTTGCAATGATGAGGTATAAAGCTTTTTTCATAGCGCTATTTTTTATCGCCACGTAATACGGCAGTGCTGTCGATACCATCTACAATTTCAAGTTTAATACCGTCGCTCATACCTGTCGTTATCGCTTTTCGAGTATAAACGTGCGGAGTAGCGGTGCTGTCGGTGAGGAGATATACAAAAGTGCTGTCACCTTCAAAAGAGACGACACTTTCAGGAATAGTGAGCACATTCTCGGCTTTCGCCAATGATACCGAAGCGTTGGCGCTATATCCTGCACGAAGGCCGTCGGTGTTGTCAAGCCGCAACGCCGCTTTAATCTCGAAAGTGTTGGCCCCGCTTGTGTCTTTCCCCTTTGGCGAGATATATTCTATTGTCCCGGTTGGCGAAATCTCGGGCATGGCTCCAATAGAAATGCTCATTGGCATCCCCAATCTTAGTAGCCCCACTTCTGTTTCATCGACATTTCCCTTGAATATCAGATTGTTCATGTCGGCGATGGTGGCAATCGTTGTGCCATCATTCATCGTATTGGCTTGAATGACAGAAGATCCAACTTTAACGGGGACGTCGAGCACCAGGCCTGTTATTGTAGCTCTGACAAGAGTGTTGCTTTCCGATGCATTATGTTGCGAAACGCCTTCTCGAACGATAGTGTACGCATCTTTTGCTGCCTCAAGTTCTTCAGCGGCTTTCTTCCAATTTTTCTCCGAAGTTTCATATTCTTCGCGAGAAATTACCTTCTTATCGAATAAAGCTTTATCACGCTCATATTTAGTAAAAGCATCGGTGAGTTCTATCTGAGCATTGTTAACGCGAGTTTGCGCCGACGATAGTTGGGAAGCGTCGGGTATCACTTTGATTTTTGCAATAACATCACCCTCATTAACGTGGTCGCCGGCTTCAACAGCAATCTCGGCAATGATGCCTGAAATCTGGGGCTTGATTTCAATTTCATCTCGCGGTTCTATTTTCCCGGCAAGAACGGTCTGCCGTTCAATAGTTGCTCTCGAGGGCGTTACTTCGTTATAAAAATCAACTTTCTCCTTTGAATTAAGATAAAGGAAAACGAACGTGCCGAGGAAAATCAGGGCAATCAAAATCCATAATACGATGCGGAAAACTTTTTTCATTTTATAGATTGAAAAGAGGTTGTTTGATTTTATTATTTATCGCGAATAGCTTCTATCGGTTTAATTTTCATGGCTTTGACTGCGGGTAGTGTGCCGGCAATCGAGCCTAAGACGAAGAATGCAGCAACGATGCCTACGGCAGTGGCAAAAGCTAGTTGGAATCCGGCGGGTCCCAACACCGGTTGCATTGTCATCTTATCGGCAATGCCGAGGACCAAAGCGGCAAAGCACACACCGGCAGTGCCGGCTATGAGAGTAAGCATGACGCTTTCCGACAGCACTTGGACGGTAATGTTGGCCGGCGTGGCACCTATAGCGCGGCGAATGCCAAACTCATGAGTGCGCTCTTTTACCACAATCCACATAATATTCCCAACGCCAATAATACCGGCCATTAAAGAGCCAAAGCCTACAAACAGAGCTAATATACCGAGCCCAAGGAATAGGCCGTCGACCATCTTGAACATTTCAGAGATATCCATAAATTGCACAGCTCGCTCATCTGCGGGGTCGATGCTGTGGGCCACCGATAAAATGCGGCGTATTACTTTGTTGTTATCGCTTGGCGACTTTCCTTGAGGTGCGGTGTAGACAAAGAAATGTATCTTGTTGCCATAGTTAAAGGCATTGCGCAAGGTTGTTATAGGCAACACATAGCTGTCGTCGATTCTATTTCCGATGCTTGCGTCGGACAGCTGTGAAGCAACGCCGATGCACATAAAATAAACGCCGTTTAAATTTATGAACTTGCCTAAAGGCGATTCTCCTCCAAACAGCTCGTTTGCAACATTACGTCCCAGAACAACCACCTTCTTTTTGCCGGAGACGTCGGCGGCATTGATAAAACGGCCTTCAGATATTACCGGTATCAGAATTTTGGCATAATCGCTTTCGACGCCTAAAGCGTATCCTGCTTTCGACCTCATGCCGTATGCTGCGTTTACCGATATGTTTACCATAGGTGAAGAACTCTCAATGGCAGGCGCCACACGTCGAATAGCTTCGACGTCTTGCATAGTCATAGAGTAATACGAGCCTTTGTTGTAGCCCTTATACGATATTGAGCGCGAGCCGGGGAAGCATGCGCCAAGATTTGTGGAGAAGCCGGCAAAATTGCGTCGCATAATGCCTTCAAAGCCGTTAGCGCCGCCCCATAACATGGCGAGCATAGCCGTGCCCCAGAAAATGCCGAAAGCCGTCAGAAAGGTGCGTGTTTTATTCCGCGCCAGAGTGGCACCTATTTCGCTCCAGTTTTCTATGTCGAAGATTGTCGGTCTCATTCGTCGCGTAACGCCTCTACCGGTTTAACTTTTATGGCCTTTAATGCCGGGAATAGGCCAGCAATAGCCCCTGCAATGATAAGCACAATCGTAACTTTTATTGCTATGTTAATATCGACGGTTGGATTCTTAAATCCATCGCTATTACCTTGCACCGCGTTGATAACTTGGAGTATGGCCATACCTAAAAAGACTCCTATATAACCAAAAATAGCGGTAATGGCTACGCCCTCCGATATTATCTGAGCGAGAATAGCTCGCGGCTTGGCGCCTATAGCCCGACGTATGCCTATCTCGTGAGTGCGTTCTCGCACCGATACAAACATAATGTTGCTAACGCCGACAATGCCCGACAATAGGGTGAAAAGACCGATAATCCATACCGCCATGTCGAGGTAGCCGAGAGCGGCTGCATTGGTGAGATAAGATGTGAATCTGTTCCACGTCCACACGGCGCTGTTGTCATTGGGAGAGAAGGTGTGAATTTTGGCGAGGGAGCCACGCAATGAATTCTCAACGGCGTTGCCGTCGTCGATTGTTTTCATGCCATCGACGGTGGCCTCGAGCATATAAGCATAGTCGCGATTTCCGGTTAGAGCTTTGTATGTTGAAAAAGGCACGTATGAAGCGTCTAACCACTCGTGTGTATACACACCGACAACAGTCCAGGCGAGGTTGAGAGAGCGCACAACCTTACCGACGGCGGAGCTGTCGTCGCCAAAAAGAATACGGGCGTTTTTCTCATGCAGCACAACAACGCGTCGTCCTTCGGATATATCGCGATTGTTAACGAAACGGCCGTACTTCATTTTAATCTTATTGAACTCGGCCACTTCGGGATAAACGGCATTGAAGCCCCCTGTATAGTCGCGCTCGGTGAAAATTTTGGCGGTGTCGACCGATGCATACGCGATAACACTTTTTACACCCGGAGTCTCGCGCATCATAGCCTCCATGTCGGAGCCTCGCAATTCGATATATCGTCCGTCTTTATATCCTCGATAAGGAATAGAAGTGCGACCACCATAGAATCGAATAGTGTTGACGTGGTCGACATTGTCATTAAAAGAGTTAAGCACGCCACGTGCCGCACCAAGCAATAATATCAACATGAAAATGCCCCAAGCTACAGCGAGCCCTGTGAGCATCGTTCTCAGCCTATTGTTACGCAGAGTCTGAGCTATTTCATGTATCAAATCAAACATTGGGCAGGCCTATTTGTCCGTCTACAATCTGTATAATCCTATTTGTGGCGCTGCCGACGACGGGGTCGTGTGTTACGATTACGACGGTCATGCCATCGGCATTAAGCTGCCGGAACACATCCATAACCTCGCTCGAGGTGCGTGAGTCGAGCGCGCCCGTGGGTTCGTCGGCGAGAATAATAGAAGGTTGAGTAACCAAGGCCCGCGCTATCGCCACACGTTGTTTTTGGCCGCCCGATAGCTCACCCGGCAGGTGGTGCACTCTATCGGACAGACCCATTCGTTCGAGCTGCTCCATGGCCATGATGTTGCGTTTCTTTCTGCTAACACCGCGATAGAATAGTGGTAATGCCACATTTTCAAGGGCGTTTTTATAGCTGATAAGATTGAAGGATTGAAATACAAAACCTATCATGCGATTACGTAATTCAGCCGCCCGGTTTTCGCTAAGATTTTTTATCAATACATCGTTGAGGTAGTATTCACCGCTATCGTAGTTGTCGAGTATGCCGAGAATGTTGAGCAGTGTAGATTTGCCTGAGCCTGACGCACCCATAATAGCGACAAGCTCGCCTGTTTCTATATCGAGGTTGATATCTTTGAGTACATGTAGAGGCACCGCACCCGGATATGTCTTATTAATGTCGCGTAAAGTGATTATCATTATAGATTTGTAGAGTTTTATATATAAGACGTAGAACGCTGGAAATTATTACAACGAGCGAGCGCTTTTAATGAAATTTTGCACTTGTAAAGTTTTATGCATCGCTTTCCTCATATCGCCGCTCCTTGGGGATAATGGCTCTTAGAGATGAATTGCTACGAGGCCCAAGCGAAATATAAAATCCTGCTGCAATGAGTTGTCGCGCGAGCTCTGCTTTACCGCTAAAACCGTGTATAACCCATTGTTGCGTTGGCGCGGTTTCGCGGTAAAGGTCTAATAGGCGACCATAACGGCCTACGCAGTGTATTATCAATGGCTTTTGAAGAGATTCAGAGATATCGATATGTAGTCGGAAAATTTCTTCCTGGTAATCGGGCCTTCCTCCACGATTTTTGTCCAGACCACATTCTCCAATGGCCACGACGCGTATGTCGCGGCTACGAATCAGTAGATTTTCAATTGTAGCGGCCGATATCTCGTTTACTGTGCTCCAAGGATGTATGCCTACGCTATACCATGCTTGTCCATAGGCACTTTCTATCTCAAAATCGGGTTCTACCGAGCATATAATATCGGGAGCACAGCGCGAATGTGCGTGTATGTCGACAAATTTAGCAAGAGGATTATCGGTAGACATAATCTAAGGAACTGGGTCGTAGCCGCTACCTCCCCAAGGGTGGCATCGCAAGATGCGTTTTACCGATAGGTATAAACCTTTTATCGGGCCATGTTTGCGTAAAGCCTCTAAGGCATACTGGCTACACGAAGGCGTAAAACGGCACGAAGGCGGCGTGTAGGGCGAAATGCAGGCACGATAAAAGTGTATCGGCAGACATAGAATCCACACTATTATCTTTTTCATTCCGGTAGCTCCTGAGTGTTTTGTAGTAAGTCACCGCCGCAGTAGTGCTCCGATACCGCCGCCAAGATTTTTTTCATAGCCTTATCAATGACTTGATAAGCGACAATGTTGCTTGCCACGTAAACAAAACCAATATCGATACGAAGGCTTTCGGGCAAGATGCAGTTGTGATGGTTCAACCGATACGCCTCGCGTATTCGGCGCCGCATGAGCACCCTGTCGACAGCATGGCGCAGACGTTTTTTAGGCACCGTTATCAAAAAGGCAATAGAGGCGTCGGACGAGCGCTCGCTGTTTGTTCTGGCCACAGCTCTAAGCGGAAAACATAAACGCGAAAACTCTGCGCCATCCGGCTTGAATAGTAATTCAATAGCGCGGAGTGAACAGAGTTTTTCTTTCTTATATAGCCCGAAAGTTTTCACGGGCAATATTAAATCTTACCTTTGTTTTTAGAGAGGTATAGGTCAATGGCCGCGGGCATCGACGGTGCTTCAGGAACCGGAGCTTCAATGTCGAGACGAAGGCCCGAATCGACAACCGATTTAGCAGTAGCGCTGCCAAGAGCTGCTATCACGATATCGCCCTGCTTGAAATCGGGGAAGTTTTTGAGTAGCGATTCTACACCGGGAGGGCTAAAGAAAACGAGCATGTTATAGTCGAAAGGCTCATCTTCGGTAAAATCGTTGCTGACAGTGCGATACATAGTAGCCGCTGTAACGCTTAATTTGTGCTCGGCCAATAACGCTATTTCGCTTCCGTTGTTAACATCGCTAACAGCGAGCAAAAATTTCTCGGTCTTGTGCTTCTGCATTGCAGGAATAAGGTCGATAAGGCGACCTGTTTTAGCAGCAAAAATTTTGCGTTTACGATATACGATATATTTCTGCAAGTAGTTGGCAACCAATTCGCTGGTGCAGAAATATTTCATAGTAACTGGTATGTTGATGCGCATTTCTTCGCATAGACGGAAGAAATGGTCGATTGCTGTTTTAGCCGTAAATATTATTGCCGTATAATCCGCAATGTTAACTTTCTGCTGACGGAAATCTTTGGCAGAAAGCCCTTCAACTTTAATAAAGGGGCGGAATACGACCTCGACACCATACTTCTCAGCAAGGTCGAAATAAGGCGATTTATCGGAAGTCGGCTTTGGTTGTGATACTAATATCTTCTTTATTTTCACAATTATAGATCTTGTTTCAAACACTATAAAACTACGACCACATATATGCACTTATGCGGCATATAGCGAGCACAGGTATAATTTCAACGGCGCAAAGGTACAAAATAAAATAAAGCAACGATTGGAAATTGCGATAAAAAATTCTAAAGCCTTTTCCAATAAAAATGATATTTGCGATGCAATAAACTGATAATGATGTTATTAGCAAAAATAATCGCCATTCGGGTTTATACACCAACAGAAACGCCGGAATTATCATCGAAAGGCCGGCATAGGCTTGGGTTGCAAGAAAACCATTAACAAGCTGTCGCTTGCCGTCTTTGTCGGCAAAAGTATATCCCAGAGTGCGATATATAACGAGCCGAAAAATAAAATATATAGCCAGCAAGGCCATTGCCGATAAAACGCCGACGAGAGAAGGGTGGATAGGCAATGCCGGAATGTAATACAACACAATGCCTCCGAAAACGATAAATATAAGCGCAAGAGAGAGCGACGCCGGCACCGATACTGTGTTGTCGTCATCAAAGACATTGGGTCGCCGACGTATGTTCCACAATTCGTGTCGGTAGCTTTTCAGTGCTCGAGAAATTTCGCCAATATTGAAGGCCATCAGCACTATCATAGAGAATAGTATGATTGTAAGCACAACATTTGCCGACAAAGCACTAGCCAAGGCCTCGGGGGCGAGCCCTGTGGTGAGGGTGATTGTTGTATGCGCAAATATAAAGGTCGGCATATTGCAAATTGATTGGCTATGAATGATATAATATCAGAATTTAGGCGAGAACGATTGTTGCGCATTATTGTCGAGAGCAGCCTCAACAGCCTCTTCGGCAGTAGATACAACACTAAAGAGTTTTCTATGGTCGGGCCGCATAAAACCTTCGTCGATGGCCTTGTCGAGCATCTGTAAAAGTGGAGCGTAATAGTCGTTGACATTATATATTACGATGTTGCCACTGAAAAGGCCCAGCTGTCGCCACGTGATTATCTCTGTCAGTTCTTCAAAAGTGCCGATTCCTCCGGGTAGCGCGATTGCGGCACGACTCATAGCCGCCATGGTGGCTTTGCGTTCGTGCATACTCTTCACGGTTAATATTTGCGATAATCCGGTGTGATTCCAGCTTCGTTCTACCATAAATTGCGGTATGATACCCACGACCTTTCCGCCGTTAGCCAATGCGGCATCGGCAATAGCACCCATGAGTCCGGTGCGCCCGGCACCCGTTATCAACGTGAGCCCCTTTTTTGCGATGACGGAGCCCAGTTGTTGTGCCGCGGCAATATAAACGTCGGGTAAGTTAGTGGCGGAGGCGCAATATACAGTAATAGCGTCGTTCATCGATTTTAGAAATTAGTTCGCCTCATGCCGTTAGAGCCGGACCCTGTCGAAGTGTTACGATTAGAGCCCGATGTGCCTGAATTATTTCGGCCCGTTCGGTCGAAGGGGTTATAATTATCATCGTCTGCATCCTCGTCTTCATCGACAGGTGGAGCTTCGCCACGCTTGAGTTTGGGTCGATTTTTCTTTATGGCATAAGGTTTCTGGACATCTATTGCGAGTTCATCGATATTCCAAGTTTGTTCGATATCCCAATTCTTTTTAAGGTCGAGTTTCTTTGCAAAATAGTAAACTTCTTCAGGTTGAGTCAAAACGCTGTCGATGGGATTTCCGGTATCCCACTTTCCGTTAGCGTTGCTATCGATAAACAGACGGGCGTAATATGTTCCAGGAGCGATGAAGCGCATATCTACGCTTCCTTCTTCAGGCAATTTTATTCCTTCATAAACGACGACGTCGGCGGCATTCAAAAGCTGGACAACAGCTTGAAGAGAGTCGAGTCCCGGCAATACAAACTTGATATTGGAGTAGTCTTCAAGGTTCTTTACGGTGAATTCGTGCTTGAAATCTTTGTTCCAGGGCCCATATATGCTCGTAAAAGCAAGAGAATCGACCGTTAGTCGGTATTTTGTGCCGCCTTTCCAATCATAGTCGATGCGCTTCATTAATAAGATGTCGGCCGAATCGGGTACTAAATCGGCCTTCACCTCTTTCCATAGAGTGTCTTCGAGGACTTCGAGGCGCACACCTTTGTAGTTAACATCGGCAAGAGGTAAATTAGTAGAAATGCGTAAAGGTTTATTGAGCTCTTGTGTCGTAGACCCGACGGCTTGGATTGTGAGATATTCCAAGTCGGCCGGAGGCAAGAAAGTTGTGTCTCCGCTAATGCTATCGACAGTAAAGCGAGGCTCTTCGTCTTTTTTCTCTTTTTTGTTTACTTTTTTTGCTTGTTCTCTATAGAAAAATCTCAAAGTATCGTTTGTCCACGCCAATTGGTCGGTGGTGTCGGTTTTGAAATAAGAAATCGATAGTCGTAGCGAATCGGAAGCGAGCACCGTGGTGTCGCAAATCCAATATTCGAGAGAATCGAGAGTAGCGTTAGCCTTTAGGAGAGCCCATTCGGAGATGTCTCGACCGATACCCGGCGCTCCGTCGGCTATGGTAACGCGAGGCAGTGAGTCGGCTGGAGCACCAAAGGCGAGAGTTATTCGCCGACGGTCGACACGCTTGTAATCGCTTAGGTAGTGCGGTTTGTATCCGACGTTGAACCACGACAAAAGGATGTCGTTCGGCAGGTAACGCACACCGGCACGCTCTACGATAGAATCTTCGCCGGACGATGCATAGAGGGTATCGGATACGAATATAGGCTCAACGGTAGGTATTACGAGGCTGTCGTAAAAAGCGACATCTTCCGAGCGATCCCAGTGGTAATCGCGGTTGAGGTCGTTGATGGCATACACTCGGTATGGGACAGGCTTGAGGTTTCGTATCGTAAAATGGCCATACTGATTTGTGCGTGCGATACGCTCGAAAGGCAAAGTGGTGATTGCGGTGTCGGACAGATTGGAGTAAACGCCAACAAGCATACCTTGTGCCGGCTCGAGGTTTTCGGCTTGCAATACCATGCCAGAAATCCTAAGAGAATCGATGCTGTCGCCTGTTGAGAAATCGAGGGCAAAACCATCGAGCACGTTACCTTCATTGAGGTCTTTGATGGCGTCGGCAAAATCGATGGTGTAAGTAGCGTCGGCTATAAGGGTGTCGCGAATGTCAACTGTGAGGCGTTTTCCGTTAGCGCTCACCGATGGTTGTTGTTTTTGGGCGGGCGATACTACTACTTTAGAAAAAGCGTCTTCGAGCTGTATGTTTTCATCGAAATATACCACCAGGCGCGTTTTTGTCACATTCGTGGCTCCCGGCTGTGGGTCGGAGCGCACAAAGCGTGGTGGTGTTTCATCACGAGCGCCACCTTCGGGGCGTCCCATATTGGCACAAGCGGCAAGTAGAATGGCCAAGCAAAGCCATATCAGCGAACGCATCCCACCGAGGTATGAGCCCTGTTTTGCCATATCAAAATTGACGGTCTATGATGAAATCGAAAAGTGATACAAGCTCGTTGCGAATGTCGACGTTACCTAAAACATTGAGTTTTTCACAAGCTTCGTCGCGCAAGCGATGCATCACGTCGAAGGCGTAATCTATCCCACCCTTGTCGCGCGCCAAAGCCTGTAGACGAGCGATTTCTTCGTTGGAAAGCGCGTCTTTTTCAAGCAAAGCTATTATTTCGTCGTGCTCGGGTAAATCGTTGTCGGCAAGCAAGTGCAGCAACGGAAGCGTTATCTTGCCTTCACACAAGTCGTTGCCGGTGGGCTTGCCTACGAGCTCCGACGGGAAATAGTCGAAAACATCATCGCGAATCTGAAAGCAGCGGCCAAAGAGTAGCGCGAAGTCTTCAAGCGCCGCACGAGCTTCGGCGGGCGCTTCGATAGCATAACAACCCATAGCAGCGCTGGCAACAAACAGCGAAGCCGTCTTATAGTCGATTATGCGGTAATAATTTTCTTCGCAGAGGCAATGCTCACGAGCGTTATAAATCTGGTCTATTTCGCCGAGAGACAGGTTGCGCCCAAGCTTACACAGCGTGTCTACAATCCTGATGTCGCCTGTCGATATAGCTTCTTGCATTGCCGACGATGTGAAATAATCGCCAACGAGAACGGCAATGTGGTTGTCCCATACGGCATTGACCGTAGGCAATCCACGACGCGTCATAGAGTTGTCGACAACATCGTCGTGTATCAGTGATGCGTTATGAATAAGTTCAACGGCGGCTGCCGCTGCAAAAACTTTGTCGTTTAACTCTCCAAATATTTTTGCACACATCATAAGCAAGAGAGGTCTCAGTTGCTTGCCTTTGGTGCGTAGGTGCGACATTATAATCCTGCTCATTAGCGTATTAGAACTCTGTAACTGGCTCTCAATACGTTTGTTAAGCCGATCTAAATCGGCTTGATAAGTGTGCGTTATTTGTTCGAGTGTTGACATGTGGTGTGCAATCGAGTGCAAAAATACAAAAAAAAGTGATACGCACTACGTCAAAAAATGTCAAAGCCGTGGTAAAAATGAAATCGTTAGAGGATGTTTTCGGTTTTTTTTAACAAAAACAATGTAAGTTACGAATATTGTAGCTAAATTTGCAAAAACATGATAAATTATACTCGTTAACTACACAATTATGAAACACTTGTTTTTAACATTAACAGCTATACTTGCTGTTTCAACAGTGGCATCGGCAGAATTGCCCTTAAAGATTTATAGCGGACGACGCGACACCGTTACCGTGGAAAAACAAACAATAGTAGGCGTAACCGAAGGCGGAGCCACCGCGACAATCAACGGACAAGCCGTAAAGGTATATCCTACCGGTTCGTTTGGCAGTGAAGTAGCCCTTGCCATCGGCGATAATAAGATTGATGTACAAGTATCGAAAAATGGCGAGACAACCGAGTCGTCGTTCAATATTTTCCGAAAAGAAGCACAGCCGGCGAAAACACGTCGCAATTCCGACCCGCTTGCCGACGAACGCACAACCACATTCGACAGCCCGATATATGTAACAACTACCGACGGCGCATACCTCCAATTCGGTAATGGCGACGACCGTCTGGGTGGATCGAAGATGGGCTACATAGCCGACGGTATCACCTTGAAGGTTGATGGTGAAAAAGGAGGCTTGTATCGTGTGGCATTGTCGAAAAATCGCTTTGCATATCTCCCCAAAGAATATACCACACCGGCTTCGTCGGGCAATCCCGTCGTAAACACCGGCAGCTGGAGCGTTTCTAATACAGGCCGCACCGACCGCATCTATGTGTCGTTGCCTACACGCCTGGCGTATCAGTACCGCACCGAGATGAATCCGTCGACTATTACTATCGACCTCTTCGGAGCTACTGATAATAGCAACTGGATTACTCAGCGCTCAATGGACCTCGGAATAATCGACTACGTTAATTTCGAACAAGTTGAAAGCGATGTATATCGCATTATCATCAACCTCAAAGAGAAATATCAATGGGGCTTTTCTGTAAAGTATGAAAGCAACGCGCTCGTTATCGACGTGCGCCACCACCCCGAAAACGTAGGCTTGAAAGGCCTCGTTGTTGGTCTTGACGCCGGTCACGGCGGCCCATACCCCGGCGCAATATCGCCTTCGGGCATCCAAGAAAAGGACATCAACCTCGAAATCGTCCTTAAACTACGCGACATGTTAGAGCGTGCCGGAGCAAAGGTTGTCCTCACTCGCGATAGCGACACCGGTCCTTCGATGGGAGAGCGCAAACGTATCTGGAAAGATGCTAATGTTGATATTGCAATTTCAATTCACAACAACTCGGGAGGCGGTGCTCTTGCAGCACCCGGTACGGCAGCTCTGTATAAACACGCTTTCGACCGTCCTTTTGCTGAAGCAATATGCCGTCGTCTACTTGACTTAAACGTGTCGTTATTCGGTCTTGTTGGCAACTTCAACTTCGCCCTCAACTCTCCCACCGAATATCCCAATATGCTTGTTGAAGGCCTATTTATGAGCTCACTCGAAGAAGAAGCTCTTCTCGCCGACCCCGACTTCCGCACCCGTATGGCAAAGCAAGTGTTCTTTGGCTTGGAAGACTATCTTAAAACAGTAAACAAATCTCTGAAGTAATTTAGTGAGATTAAAGATTGAGGGGGCATCTCAGCCAATAGTTGAGGTGCTCTCTCTCTTTCGTCGACTGTTTTAGAAAACTAAAATCAAAAAAATGATAAAAATTTTGCAGGGTCGAAAAATATGCTTAACTTTGCAACGCTTTAGCCCGATAGGGTTGGGCAAATGATAGTCTTATGGTGTAATGGTAGCACTACAGGTTTTGGTTCTGTCTGTCTTGGTTCGAATCCAGGTAAGACTACAGAGAAAGGGTCGGGCAATGGTTGTCCGACTCTTTCTTTTGTAGACTGCGTCAATAAAAAAGAGAGAGCGCTCCAATTATAATTGATTGAAACGCCCCTCTCTTATTATGCGTCGGGGTGACAGGATTCGAACCTGCGACCACCTGGTCCCAAACCAGGTGCGCTACCGGACTGCGCTACGCCCCGAATGCGACTGCAAAGTTAGTACTTTTTAGTTTGCCTTGCAAATTTTTTTTGAAGTAGTGATTGTAAAGTCTTAAGAATCATTGGTTGTCGTGTTTTAGCTTAAACGCGGCGGCGTAGGCGCGCATTTGCTTTAACATAGCCACCAAACCGTTGCTACGCGTAGGCGATAAGTGCTCGTCGAGCCCAATATCTTTAATAAAGTGCAAATCGGCGTTGAGAATTTCATCGGGTTTATGTCCGGAAAGGACTTCGATAAGCATCGAGATAATACCTTTTACAATAATTGCATCGGAATCGGCTCGAAAAACGACATTGCCGTCGGCATCTTCTTCGGCATCGAGCCACACCCTGCTTTGACAGCCTTCGATGATTCTATCCGGAGTCTTGAGTTCTTCGGGTATGGGGTCGAGAGCATTTCCCATGTCGATAATGAGAGAATACTTATCCATCCAATCGTCGAAGTCTGCAAAGCGCTCGATAATATCTTGTTGTATTTGGTCTATTGTCATAGTTACTGATTTTTTTCGTTATATACTACGCTAAGTACAGTCTCTCCGACGGCGCGAAGAGTGGCGCTATCGATATTTTTCAAGTTGTCGTTGTGAGTATGCCACGAGGGCGGAAAAGATCCCGTCTCGGCGTTGTTAAGTTCGATAATGTCGACAGTGGGTATGCCGGCATTTGTCAGCACGACATGGTCGTCGGTGACAGCTCCTCCAACGGCCATGGGGAAAAAGTCGCCATAACCGAGTCGGGCAGCTTCGCTCCACACCTTCAGTGTGGGAGTTTTGGCATAAAGTATTGAGAATGCTTCGTAGAAGAAACGAGCACCACGACCGCCCACCATATCGAGAAGGATTCCATATACGGGCATGTTGTCAACGGTGTAGGGCACGATATGTTCTGCCCAATATTGCGTGCCCAGGCACCACGAGTCGGAGTTTTCGCCGTCGTTATCGTTGGAGCCGTAGTCTTCGGCATCGGTAAACAATATATCAACGCCAACGGCGGGTTTGTCGGCACATAAAACGTGAGCAATTTCAAGCAGAACAGCCACGCCGCTTGCTCCATCATTAGCTCCCGGAATAGGTTGATTACGCAAATTGCTATCCTCTTCCATATCGGCCCATGGTCGCGTATCCCAATGTGCCGCGAGCAAGACGCGCCGAGTAGCCTCGCCGTTTATTGATGCGATAATGTTTGTGATTGGCAGGCGGTCGCCGTTAAAGGCCGTGACGGTTGCCATTTGTTGAATGATAGTGTCGACGCCTGCGTCCTCCAACGCTTTGATGAGGTAATGGCAGCATGCAGTGTGACCCTCGCTGCCGGGTACTCGCGGCCCGAAATCGAGCTGTCGGCAGATATGCTCGTAGGCATTGTCGGCATTGAAAGCTTTATGGCGCATAGTAACTGCCGTTTTCTTTTCTTGGCTTTGGGTTTTGCTATCGGCATTGGCACCACCCGAGCATGCAACCACGACACAAGTGAGCATTGTTATAGAGAGGAGATATGCCTTAAATAGATTCATGATATTTTGTGTTAATGCGCGCAAAGTTATGAATAAATTTTGTAATTTTGCAGTGCAATAGTGCTCTAAATGCCATAGCGATGGCTAATCGGAGCATAAGTTTTGTCGTTTAGCGATAAGGCTGAATAGGGAACCGGGTGAGATGCCCGGACAGTACCCGCTGCTGTAATTCCCATATAAGCCGCCGCGCAGCAGTCATTGAGGACACACCTTGAGAAGACGCGTGGCCGGAGGGATAAGTCAGAAGACCTGCTATTGCACTTCACGCATGTTGCGCCTACGGGACTATGGGCATCATCAAGCATATTATCTGCAAGTAATGCGATATTATTTCCGTAGCGCGACACCGTTTTTAAGAGCTTAGATTGTAGGCCGATTAAGAACGGTGATATTTATAATTTTGGTAACAAACAATAAAAACTTCACGCTATGCTAAAATTAAAATCAATTTTCTACACTATTGTGTGCGCAGCCCTTCTAAGCGCTTGCAGTGATGGCCCCAAAGGTCCTGATGACGACCCTAATGACAACCCTGTCGAAGGTGGCGATGTTGTCGGTTTTTATATCTTAAATGAAGGGAACTGGGGGCAGAATAAGGCTTCACTCGATTATTTCAGTTATGAAGACAATAAATATACCGCTAACATTTATGCTACACGCAACCCCGGCACCGTACTCGGCCTTGGCGACGTTGGCAACGATATAGCGGAGTACAATGGCCGCATATATGCCGTTATCAATGGCAGTAATAAAGTAGAGATAATAGACGCAGCGACGGCCGAGCGCATAGGCCAAGTCAATATCGATAACTGTCGTAATATAGCTTTCGACGGCAACTATGCTTATGTAAGCAGTTTTGTCGGCGGGGAAGGCGATTGCGGCTCGGTAACGCGTTTCGACCTTACTACACTCAGCCTATCGGGCTCGGTGAGTGTTGGCAAGCAACCCGAAGAAATTGTTATTTCAAACGGGTATCTCTATGTTGCCAACTCGGGCCAATTCCAGGCTCCCGACTATGACAGGACTATAACCGTAGTGCGCCTATCCGATTTCACTTACTACGGCAGCATAGATGTGGCCATAAATATGCATCATTTGCGTATCGATGATGACGGAAATCTATGGGTAACATCACGAGGCAACTATGCCGATGTCCCCTCAAATATATACAAGTTGCCCAAAGTTGGCGACAATACTTTTGGCGCGCCAAAAGCTCTCGATGTGCCATGTACGAATTTGGCATTAAATGATGGCAAGGTATATTTCTATGGCACCACTTACGATGAAAACTGGAATGCCACGTATAATTATGGCGTGATCGATTGTGCTACAGCAAAAATACAGCCTCAAAGCTTTATCACCGATGGAACGGAGAAGAGTCTGGCAGCTCCTTACGGCATAGCTGTGCAACCATCTACCGGCGATATCATTCTTACCGATGCGCGCAACTATGTGTCGTCGGGCCAAGTACGATGCTATTCATCGGAAGGGAAATTGCTGTGGACAAATACCGCCGGCGATATTCCCGGACACATAGCTTTTGTAAAGGAAAAATGAGAAAAGGCATAGAAAAAGCCCCAGTTTAGCAAATAAATGTATCCAATCCCTAAACTATGTTAAATGTTATAATTTTCTTGCTGTAAAATTATGTTGTAAAACATAAAAGTATTAACTTTGCATCAGTTTTTCATGGTATTAGATTTAAGGTAAGAAGATTATTCGTCGTGATGACGAGTAATTTTTTTATGTTTATACTTAAATCCAAGCGAAAATGGGTAACTTTGCACCTGATGTTACAGAAACGCAGCCACTATATACTAAAAAGCAAGCGTGAGGCTCTACGATCTTGTGCCATGATTCTTTGTGGCGTAATGCTTACGTTTATTTCATCGTGTAGCTCAACAAAGCACGTACCGGAGGGTAAATATCTGCTCAACAAGGTTAAGATAGAAGTTGACGACCGCGATGATATCAACAAGGCAGAGTTGTATAATTTTTTGCGCCAACACCCCAATCATAAAGTTTTAGGTTTTGCCAAGTTGCAACTTGCAACATATAGCTTGTCGGGGCGCGACAGCACAAAATGGTATAATAAATGGCTGCGAAATATAGGTCAGCCCCCCGTAATATACGATAGTGAGCTCACCGATGCCTCGCAAAGGCAGTTGCGTCTCGCCCTTGTGAATAGCGGATATAACGATGCCGTTGTTTCGATCGACACCCTTTCGGCACCTGCCAAAAAAAAGATTGATGTTGTCTATCATATAGCGGCCGGCGAGCCTCACAGGGTGCAATCGTTGGGTTACAATATACCCGATACGACATTACGGCGTATAGTGTCGAATGCGCGGCGCTACTCCGAGTTGCGACCCGGTATGTTGCTTGATAGGACGGTTCTCGACAATGAACGAGCCCGAATAACACAGGTGTTGAGAAACTCAGGATACTACGATTTCAACAGAGAATATATAACGTATACAGCCGACACCATTGCGGGTAGCAAGCTTGTAGGGCTGACGATGAACGTATTAACGCCGGCTCAAAGGCCGTCGCGCTCGACATCGGATTTTTTTGCTGATAATCTCACCTTAGGCACAGATAGTCATCACAGATACGACATACGGCAAGTTTTCTTTGTTGTTGATAACGATATCAATAACGAGCCGGGGGCCGTTGCTCCTAACGACACTGTAATGTATCGCGGCACCACCTACATCTACGGCTCGGAGAGGTATCTTAGTCCGAAATTACTCGACGAAATGTGCTATATAGTGCCGGGCAGGCCTTATTCGGCGCGGAGCGTCGAGCGTACCTACGAAGCCTTGGGGCGCCTAAGCATAGTGCGTTATATCAACATTGAGATGAAGCCCGTGGCTACAATTGGCGACTTAGGGCTTCTCGACGCGTATATTTATTTAGGACGCAATAAAAAGCAGAGCGCTACGGTAGAACTCGAGGGCACGAACTCCGAAGGAGACTTGGGCTTCGGTGTCGGGCTCACCTACCAGCATCGTAATCTGGCAAAACATTCCGAGCTATTGACGGCCAAGTTTAGAGCGTCGTATGAAAGCCTTTCGGGCGATTTTGAGGGATTGATAAACAAGCGTTATACCGAGTTCGCTGGTGAAGTGGGCATAACTTTCCCCAAATTTGAATTTCCCTTCCTCAGCAAGTCGTTTAAGCAACGCCGCCTTGCATCGACAGAGTTTTCAATATCGGCAAATTATCAAGAACGTCCGGAATACACACGTATAATTTTTGGCACAGGGTGGAAGTGGAAATGGCAACTGCAGCGTGCCGGATATACGCGCCGTCAGATTTTCGACCTTCTCGATATAAACTATGTGCGGTTACCTCGCTCTACAATTAATTTTATCGATCAAATAGCGCCATCAAATCCTCTTTTGCGTTATAGCTACGAAGACCACTTCATAATGCGTATGGGATATTCTTTCTCGCGCACCAATCGTCGTATGCCCACAGCAATTACAAACGCATATTCAATACAGCCATATATCACCAACCTGCGACTATCTACTGAAATGGCCGGTAACTTGTTGTATGCCATATCAAACATTGCGGGTCAACAACGCTCCGACGGCGTGTATAAGGTGTTGGGAATTCAATACGCTCAATATGTTAAAGGAGAATTCGACTACACCTACACACGAAACTTAAATACGCGCAATTCTATCTCGATGCATGGCGGCATCGGGCTGGCGCTCCCATATGGCAACTCGTCGATGGTACCATTTGAAAAGCGGTTTTACGCTGGAGGTGCTAATGGTGTCAGGGGATGGGGTGTGCGCACTCTTGGCCCGGGTTCTTACGATGCACGCAATTCTGTTACCGATTTTATAAACCAATGTGGCGATATCAGGCTCGACTTATCAGTTGAATACCGTGCAAAACTCTTTTGGGTGCTTGAAGGTGCTTTGTTTATCGATGCCGGTAATATATGGACGATACGAGATTATGAGAACCAGCCCGGCGGTAAGTTTGCGTTCAACAAATTTTATAAAGAGATAGCGCTCGCCTACGGAGCCGGCATACGTCTCGATTTTACATACTTTTTGCTCCGCTTCGACCTCGGCGTAAAAGCGCATAACCCCGCAATGAATCAAGAGCCGTGGCCTATTCTTCATCCCAAGTGGGGACGCGACACTAATTTCCACTTTTCTGTGGGCTATCCATTCTGATACGCTATGAAATCGTATATTATTTTCGACCTCGACGGGACTCTCCTCAACACTATTGCCGACCTTGCCAATGCTGTCAACTACGCCTTGACAAAGCTCGGCTATCCGACGCATGCACTATCGAGTTACAACCTTATGGTGGGTAACGGGGCCGCGAAACTGGTGGAACGCGCACTGCCCGATGATGCTCGCTCCGACGAGATTATTGCAAAAACGCTGTCGATATTTAAGGAGTATTATACCGAGCATTGCTTCGATGAGACAGTCCCATACCCTGAAATACCCGAACTTCTTGAAATGCTTACGGCAAAAGGTATAAACTTAGCTGTAACATCTAATAAGTATCAAGAGGCCGTTACTAAAATTATTAGACATTACTTCCCAAGCGCAAACTTCCGCTCAATCCTTGGCAACACCGAAGGAATGCCGCGCAAGCCCGACCCCTCGATATTGTTTCAGGCGCTCATCGAGTGCCCCACCCCTAAGAAAGATGTATTATACGTAGGAGATTCGGGTGTCGACATGGAGACGGCGCGCCGTGCTTGTGTTGAGTCGGTGGGCGTAACTTGGGGCTTTAGGCCGGAGGCGGAACTCAAAGCAGCCTATGCCGACCATATCGTAACCTCGCCACTACAAATAATCAAGCTTATACCTCTTTAAGGTTGTGCCCCATACGCTCCTTTTTTGTGTGCATATAGCGCAAATTGTATGGATTGGGCTCTACTTCGATAGGTACATTTTCCACTACTTCAAGACCATAACCTTCTAATCCGACGCGTTTAACGGGGTTGTTTGTCATAAGGCGCATCTTGTTAATGCCGAGCAAATTTAAGATTTGCGCCCCCACGCCATAGTCACGTTCATCGGCATCGTGACCCAGATGTATATTTGCCTCAACGGTATCAAGGCCCTCTTCTTGTAGTTTATAGGCTCGTATTTTATCCATTAGGCCAATGCCGCGCCCTTCTTGGCTGAGATATACAACAGCGCCTCGGCCCTCTTTTTCAACCATCTGAAGAGCTTTCTGGAGTTGCTCGCCACAGTCGCATCGTTTCGAGCCAAAAATATCACCGGTAGCACACGACGAGTGAACTCTCACCAATACGGGCTCACCATCGGCAACATTTCCTTTAATGATGGCTATATGCTCGAGCCCGTTATTTTTTTGTTTGAAAGGTATCAGACGAAAATGGCCGTAGCGAGTAGGCATATCCACTTCGACACCTTGCTCTACAAGTTGCTCGGAAGCAAGCCGATAAGCAATAAGGTCGCGTATAGAAATTAGTTTCATACCCCACTCGTCGGCACGGCGGCGCAGCTCGGGTAGACGTGCCATGCTGCCGTCATCGCTCATTATTTCCATAAGTGCTGCCGCCGGTTGTAGCCCAGCGAGCCGAGCAAGGTCGACAGCGGCTTCGGTGTGGCCACTTCTGCGAAGCACGCCCTGATCTTGCGCGTATAGCGGATTGATATGACCGGGGCGCCCGAATGTCTCGGGTGTTGATGTCGGGTCGGCGAGAGCGCGTATAGTGGCACAGCGATCTTCGATACTGACCCCCGTGGAGCAACCTTCTAATTTGTCGACAGTTACTGTAAACGGCGTGCCGAGCATCGAGGTGTTTTGCTCGACTTGACGCGTGAGTTCCAGCTCGCGGCATCGCGACATTGTGATGGGCACGCAAAGCACCCCGCGAGCATTCTTGAGCATAAAATTAACCTGCTCGGGCGTAATCTTTTCGGCGGCTACTATTATGTCGCCTTCGTTTTCGCGGTCTTCATCGTCGACAACGATTATCATTTTGCCCTCGCGGAAATCCTCGATGGCTTCGTCTATACTGTCAAGGTGTATCTGGTTCATCACTTTGCGAGTTTATAGTGTTAGCAATGGGCTTGCCGCCGACGCGCTCAATCAGAGCTTTTGTGTTGGCAACAACCGACTGCAAGTTTCGTCTGGTAGGGTTAAACGGATATTGATTGAGAAGATTAATAGTATAAATATCGGTGCTATTCGACAGATAGTCTATGAGCTGATTTAGGCTTGTCTTCAACTGCGGTGCCGGTGTAGCCACTAAGCGAAGCAATGCCGGCTTGGCATTGATGCGCCGTATATCGGCCTCGGCCGTAGTGATAAACTCGGTAAGCATTGAAAGAGCCTCCGACGTGTCGACATCGGTCATGCGAACTTCTTTTAAGGAGAGTGTACGGCCGGCACCTCGACCAATCAAACGGCGGAAGAAATTACGATAGGCGTCGATATTAAACACCGCAGAGTCGCCTACCGCTTTATATGTAAGGAATACTCCTAAGGGTAAAAGTACGGCTGAACTCAACCAAATGCCCTCCCATACGGGCAATTTGCCGTCGCGGGCAAGTTTGAAGCCGGCGTTATCGAAAATGAAATAAACAATGAAAAGTAAAACCGATATAACCAACGGTGTGCCTATTCCACCTTTTTTTATAATAGCGCCAAGCGGTGCGCCAATAAAGAAAAATATAATACAAGCAAACGACAACGTGAATTTGCGTTGCATTTCTATGTCGTGGCGTCGCATAAGTTTTGCCTGCTCGGCAAGTATCATGCTACGATAAAGGAAGTCTTGTTTCTGTCGTTTAGATTTGGCAAGGGCCTGTGTGATATATGATTTCGCACTAACTTCATTAGGCGAACGAAAAACGGAGTCGATATCAAGCGGACTGTCAAGGGCAACTTCTTTCCGCTCCACGTATACCGGTTTGCCGTTTTCGACATGGTCGACTCGTGGACGGATGCCGAAGTATGTGGCGTGTACCAACTCGTCGGCATACAAATTACCGATAGAATCGACTTGATGTCCTATCGAATCTATAGAGTGCCGCAATTGCGTTATGTTTTGCCCGATATATTGGCTACGCATACCCGCTTCGTCCATGCGATTGAAATTTGCATCGAAAGGGAAATAGACTTCCTTCTCCATAAAATGTTCGCGCCTAAATGGCAAATAGCGCTGAGAAGAGGAGCCTAAGGAATTGTCTCGCATATTTTCGAACATCTCACCGGAATAAAGGTGTAGGAACAGGCGCGATTTATCTTGTGTAAAATTAAACTGACCCGAGTCGGCAAGTATTACACGAGTGTTATCGATGCCACGCGACAAGTCGTAAATAATCATGCCGTAGAGCATACCTGTCTCGGCATTTTTCTTGTCGACATAGAGATTCATATTCGGGATTTGGTCGTAGAATGCTTTTTCCGGAATTTCGACTTCGGGCGATTTTTGTTTTATCGAGAAAAACAAAGTCCACATTTTGGTCTGGGCCACAGGCAACACGTTGTTCTGAAAGAAGAATGCGCCGATAGCAATGAGAAGCATCAGCACTATTAGCGGCCGCATTATGCGAAACAGGGATATGCCGGAGGCTTTCATCGCCGTGAGCTCAAATTTCTCGCCGAGATTGCCGAAAACCATAAGAGAGGCAAGCAATACGGCAAGAGGCAATGCCGTGGGCACCATAGTAAGAGCGGCATACATAAATAGCTCTCCGATAACTTTCATTTCGAGGCCTTTGCCGACAAGCTCATCGATCGACTTCCAGAGGAATTGCATCAATACAATGAACAGGCAGATAAAAAACGTCATTAGCAACAGCGGTAGAAACCGCTGCAACATGTAGGTATATAGACGTTTGATTATCATTATCTACAACAGTGCGTTTACAGTATGCAAAGTTAGCTCTTTAATTTCATTTTAACGTAATACGTGCGGTCGTTTTTTGCTCAACGCCACGATGAAGCTCATTCAGAGTTTTATTCGGTCGAAAGCGTCGATAAAGCTTCCGGGTGTAGCATTGAAGATTTTCACATTTTTAGTCTTGGCATACTCTGCAATATCGTGATAACTCTTGAATGCTATGGAAAAACTTTCCATAATTTGATGAAGCTTATATCCTTTATATTCGTGGCGTATGCGTTCGTTTTCGCGATTGCTGTCGGCATAAAAATGTGGTTGAATCGACACGACTTCGTTGTCGTCACTTACTGAGAGAGTTTTTGTCCACGAATGGTCGGCACCGCAGATAATTATTTCATCAAAACCCTCGCCGATAGACAACATAATTGCCGGTATCAACACATTGCGTGGGCGCGGCATTCCGAACCCGTTGTTATATGCGAATTTGCGTAAGCCGAAGAAGCCTTCAACACCGACAGCGTTGAACGATTTCAAAGTAATATGCGAGTTGCCATATAGCGTTTGTGCCCGGTTTTTGTATTTCACCGGCACAAACAAGCTCATCGGCCAGTTAACATTGCTTAGGCTCGTTTTCAGTTTTGCCAGATTGTCGTCGTGGCCCGTTGCTTCACTAAAAAAATGGGGGTCGGCAAGGAGGTAATATTCGGGCTGCAGTTCGAAGAAAACGGGAGCGATAGCAGCAAAATTGACGGCCATAGAGGTATTGGCAATCAATAAATTACGGTGGCCGGCGATTGTGTCGTTGAGCGATGGGCCATTGCCCAAAATGAAAATGCGGCCACTGCGATTACCTTTGCAAGCGTCGCTACGGCGGCTCTGCAAAGCTATTTTGACAATGCTTTTAACGCTTGCACCTACTTTGTCGAAAAACGTAGTGTTCATAGGCTCGATTCGTCGTAGTTGTGAGTCCTAAGATATTGGCATACAGGAGTTGGACTGTAGTCAATAACGCTATGGAGAGCGACGCAAGAAATAGTTCTTGTAGTGGTATAGCTACTATACTTTCTTTTTCCATAGGCGATGCGGCCGAGCCATTGTTGAGGCCCGGTGCTTAGAGTGGAAATGCGCTTGTTGCTCATTCTGAAAGCCAACGCTTCGGCAAGGTCGTGTAAGGAAGGGTCGTCGCCGTCGGAAAGGTTAAAGATGTGAATGTTGTCGATTGTAAAGTTTTTTTCGGCTACCAAAGCTGTTATGGCGGCAACATCGGCGGCATGGATAGTGCTTACTCGCGCTTCATTACCCGGGAAGTGGAAGAAAGTGCCTCGCCAAATAGCATTTGCCAGCTCTCGTGGAAAGCCTGTCATACCAGTCCCGACTATATTTGCGCATCGCAAAATAACTGCCGGTTTGATATGTTTTTTTGCTAAATCAACAAACTCTTTTTCGCGGATAGCAGCTATACAATTTTCATCGATAGGTGTTGATTCATCGATGTTTACAAACTCACCGGCTCCGTATATATCGGTGCTCGACACCATGATACACAAATCGGTATCGGCAGTGTCGGCCGGGTCCAAAATTGAAAATCCTGATAACGCCCTTGCTAAATATGGCTGTAGGAAGAGTTTGTCGTCGGGTAGGTATAGTGCGAGCCTCATTATATTCTCAAAAGGAGTAATTTGTGTCACCGAAAAACTCGGATGTGCAAATATACGATAATTATCCGATATTATGCATTATAGCGCAACGGCAATACTGCAAAAGGCTCTAAAGTGACATGCTTTCGCTATGCCAGGCAAAGAATCAGAGCCTGAGCAGCAACAACGCGTAGGAACATGGTGAGAGGATATACCGTAGAGTATGCCACCGCTGGAGCATCGTTTCCGGTAGAGTTATTGGCATAAGCAAGAGCCGGGGGGTCGGTGTAGCTACCCGATATCAAGCCCATAATAGTGAGGAGATTGGTTTTATCTTTAGCACGGGCAATGCACCCTACAACAAGCAGGGGTACAACGGTGATTACGAAGCCCCAGATAACCCACCACATACCTGTTGTGTTGAATACCGATGCGGCAAAGTCTTTGCCGGCAGCGATACCCACCGAGGCCAGGAAGAGGCAGATGCCAAGCTCTCGCAGCAAGAGCGATGCCGACGACGATGTGTAGGTTACAAGTTTGGCTTTATAACCGAAGCGGCTAATAAGAATAGCCACAACGAGAGGACCTCCGGCCAGACCTAATTTCATGCCGAATCCCACATCGATAGAGCCTAATATGATACCGAGGATTATGCCTATGAAAATAGTGGTGAGGTTGGGTTGGTTGAGGCGTTTCATTGAGTTGCCGAGTCGTTCGGCAAGGCGGTCAATGTCTTCGAGGTTGCCTACGACGGTGATGCGGTCGCCCATCTGCAGTCTCAGACTGGGCGATGCAAGGAGATCGACGCCTGCGCGGTTGACGCGCGTGGCATTGAGTTTGTATCCGTTATGTAGACGTAGAGAACCAATAGCTACGCCATTATATTCACTCTTGGTAACGACTATTCTTCTTGAGTATGCGGGAGTGGGTGTCGATTCCCAATCCATTTCTATTTCAGGACCAATAACGGCTTTGAAGCGGTCGGCTTCATCGGCTGAGCACACTATTAACAGGATGTCTCCGGTGTGTATTTCAGTCGAAGACTGAGGTATGGTAATTTCACCGCTTGCCGACATCAGGCGCGATACGACAAAATTTGTGCGGACAATATCGTGCAGTTGCACCATCGTTTTACCGTCGACAAGGTCGTTGGTAACTTTTGCTGAAAGGCGATATGGCTTGAGGTGAGAGTCTTCTTGCTCTTGTTCTATTTTTTTAACTTCAACGTCGGTTTTGATGCGGAAAATCCATTTAATAACAAACATTGAAAATATTATGCCAACAACGCCGAGAGGGTATGCCGCGGCATATCCGCTTGCCATAAGGTTGGCCTGTTCGGCCGATGCCGTCATCTGTGTTATCGTCTGTTGAGCCGCTGCAAGCCCCGGGGTATTTGTAACGGCGCCACTCATTACACCAACCAGAACCGATATATCGTTGACATTACCAAAATAGTAAATGCCGAGAACGATAAGCACATTAAGCGCTATGGCCAGCACGGCAAGTGCGTTAAGTCGCATACCGCCCTTCTTGAATGATGAGAAGAAACCCGGCCCGACTTGCAAGCCTATTGAGAATATAAAGAGGATAAGGCCGAATTCTCTTACGAATTTTAGAATATTGTTGTCGATGGTATAACCCAGGTGCCCCATAAGAATACCCACAAAAAGGACGAAGGTAACCCCCAACGACACACCGAAAAATTTGATTTTGCCGAGATATATCCCCAATGCTATTACAAAAGAGTAAAGCATAAGAGTCGAGGCGATCGATACCTCTCCCGGCATGAATAAGTTTGCTATTGAATCCATATTGAAACCTAAAAATGCATTCCGCAGGTTGAAAAAGGACGTTGCCTACCGGAAATTTTGTGCAAAGGTAGCGTTTTTCTGTTTAATACAGAATAAAGCGCCAAAATTTGTCGTTTTTTTTACATCCCAACGTTTCTCATGCCTATCACGTCGAGGATAATATATTAAAGTCATAAAAATTCACTAATTTTGTGGCATGTAAAATATTGAATACAACATGAATAGAGTTATAGTTTTTTTTGTACTTATTTACAATTTTCTTTTTAAGAAACTAAAGTTCAGTTGGATGAAGTTCCTACTAACAACTATTGTGATATTATGTTTAACTAATTATTATATTAATTGTCAAAGAATATTTCATAATTCCAATATTATTACGGTAAGTCGATTATTAGGGACTGATTCAATAGTGAATCTTAACATAGATTTGTTAGTTAAAAGTGATTTATTCAATTCTGTTGTTGATGTTGATAGTGATAAGTATGGGACTACTTCCAGTGTAATAGAAATAAAAGCTATAGCAGATTCTTCAGCTAATATTTTTTCAAATAAAAGCTTAAACAATCTCCCTGATTCAGTCAAAAATTTCTATCTATTTGAGAAAGGATTAATAGAAAGGAAATTTGGGAAAAAGAACATTTCATCCTTATTGGATAAAATAGATGTTTTATATCAGTTTTCGATAGTAACAAAGAAACCACCATGTGCAGGAAAGATATAGCATATTTTGATGAAAATTATTTGATGTTTTGCGATTATGCATATGAAGATAAAGAAAATCTTGAATATTCAGTGTATTTAGGCTATGATGGAGAGTTAAATATGTCTGGAAGTGATGAGCATAATTTTATTTATGGTTTCTTATTAATAAATTATGATTTGTTTTCATTTCTAAGTCCTATTGATATTTCTAAGATGTATTATGAAATTGTCTTATTTTCATTGAGTATAAACGGGGATGTCAATCCTGCATTTATCATTGATTTTGGCAGCCATACAGAGTTCTCTGAAATGTATCCTACTCCAGATTATAAAGACGTTTCAAGAATAAAATTTTATGATAAAGAGAAAATTAAATGTTTACAAAATGGTCTAAGATTTCATGCAAAGATTACGGACAATGAAGTAGTACAGACAACGAAAATGTTTATAATTACGACGTTTTTATCTGCTTTATTTGCATATTGGACTGCGCTGTTTTATAATCTTATCATATCTATATTAAAAGCGATTCGGACTAAATAACGAAACAACTGGAATGTCGCGGTGAGCGTGTGAGATTGCGGTTGTCGTCTCCTTGCCAATGCTGTCAACATGAGAGGTGTTATGTTATGAAATTCGGACGGGCTAAGAGAGGAGCAGTCTGTTTTATGTTTCTATTTTTGCTTTTTATGAAAGTTGGCTTGGTTCAAGTTCCCCCGACGATACTACAAGGTCTTGGCCGGGAAGATTAGAAATCACTTAAATCGTTTAATAATTCATCGATTTCTTTCCAAACTCTCTCAAGAGCTTCTTTTGCAAATTCAGAACCATTGTTGGCTGCCTTTTCGTACCATTCCGCCGCTGCCAATAAATCCTGTTCTACGTAAAGCCCAATTTCATATTCGTGCCCTAACCATGCTTGGGCGGGTGCGTGATTTTTCTCCGCCGCCTTTCTTATCCATTCAAACGACTCTTTTTTACTCTCTTCATCATCAATGGGACAATTCCACCAGATATACTTGCCCAAATCGAATTGCGCGCCGGGATGTCCGCGTAAAGCCGCCATGCGGATTAACTTTATTCCACGTTCTTCATCTTGTTGCACCCCTAACCCATCGAGATATAGCTTTCCTAACAGCCATGTGCCATCTACTGTGCGTTTGTCGTACAGCGTGTTGGCATATTTGTAAGCTGTAGCATAGTCTTTTTCGTTGTAGGCATTTGCAGCGATACGCCACATTTCATTTGTGTTTTCTATGCTATTATTGCTATCACTCTTTGTGTTTGCCGGTGTCGACTCTGCAGTGTCGTCTTGTGCCTGTCGTGGCGTAGAGCTTGTGGCTCCGCTATTTAGTTGAAGATTCGATATCCTCGTCCCTATCGCCAACATTCTATCATCGCCGGAATCGGTGTCGGTATCACTTTTCGCCTCTTGCATTGCCAGTATACGCTCTTTACGCTCTTTTTCATTTGCGGTCTCTACGTCTAAAACAATTGCGACATACGAAGATGCGACTATTATGAAGGATGTAAACAGATAGATAAAAGTCCTGAAAAGACGTCGTGTTACCTTATGTATTAAGACAAGGCAAAGTATCAAAAGAGCCAACAAGACTATTGCTGCAGGAGTCATAAAACTACTGCCCGAAACGGAACAATTGCGGACGCCTTCATAAATCAAAGCGAGCCCAAGAAATATTAATACTCCGACAACAATTTTTCTAAGATAAGTGCTATAGCGGCTGGATTGTCCGATATATATGAGAACGGCATAAAATACTAAGAAGGCGGTCAGTATTACTTGTGAGCTATAATCGATGAAGCTGAAAGATTGGTGATAAAAAAAAGATAGCAAGCCTTCGAGTATAAGTGGTACAGCTAAGATTATCAATATGCCAATAACAAGCTTCTTTAACAGTGAGTTGCCTTTGATGTTGGAATTATTCATAATGAGCAGTGAGTGGTGTTATACGTTGTTGTGAAACTCGCAAAGACGAAGCTCGGAGCCATCGAACACGGCGTAGGTGCTTTTGTCGATCCAATTACCAAGCATAACAAGCCTACAAGCGGCATTTATCGGTTCGTTGAGCGCAATGTGGTGATGCCCGATAATGATATATGTTAGGCGAGGGTTGTCAGATGATAGTTGTCTTGCAAACACTTCGATTGCCGCACGTGTTTTGCCATCGAATATAATTTCAGACGATCCATTATGCCCTTTGCGGCTATTAGAACTCCAAGCATGAGCAAAAGGAATAGTCCACCGCGGGTGAATACTCGAGTATAGTTTTTGACAAACTTTGTTGTGGAAAATAGAGCGGAGTATATTATAAGAGCGGGGCTGTCGGCCAAAAGTGTCGCCGTGCCCTATGAAGAAATCAGTGCCATCGAGGGTCATTGTTATACCGCCTTTGTCGGTGTTTACGATTGTAATGCCAATTTCATTGCGGAGATAATCGAATAGCCATATGTCGTGATTGCCAATAAACCATACAATCTCTGTGCCGGCATCGGCCATGCGAGCTAACTGACCAAAAAAACGCACATATCCACGAGGCACTACGGTGCGGTATTCAAACCAATAGTCGAGGATATCGCCTACCAGAAACAGTGCTTTGGCGTCACCTTCAATAGCGCGAAGAAACTCAACGACGCGTGTTTCGTGGTCGCGCCCATTATCGATATATGATGCACCTAAATGAAGATCGCTTATAAAATAATATTTAGTTTTTGGCATGGCTACAGGTTGTTGTGTTGAAGGTTAAAGCAAGCCGAGTTCGAGCTTTGCTTCTTCGCTCATCATATCTTGATTCCACTCCGGCTCAAAAACAATGTTAACGGCAACAGAATTAACACCTTCGATGCTTTCGAGCTTCATGCGCACGTCTTCGAGAATAAAGTCGGCCATCGGGCAGTTAGGCGCCGTAAGTGTCATATCGACCGACAGATCGCCAGAGTCGGCCAAGTCGATACGGTATACCAATCCGAGCGAGTAAATGTCGACCGGTATTTCAGGATCGTATACCGTGCGAAGCATTTCTACGACCTTTTCTTCAATGTTTAAACGTTGTTCAGGGTTCATGATGAGCAAAATTACAATTTTTTTATCTGATAAGGCCGTATTCTCCATTAAAAATTGTAATTTTGCAGAGTGGCGCACAAAAAAATCGTCCTATTGTATTGAAATAAAACAAAATTAATAAAATCAATATGAAAAAATTTCAAGTAATTCTGGTAGCGGTTGTTGCAATAGCTTTAGCGGCCGTTCCGGCTTCGGCACAGTTCCGATTTGGCCCTCGTTTGGGTCTGGAGGTTAACTCACTACATTTCAGCAACGTAAAAGACAACCTTACGAGCACAAATCAAGCCGGCTTTACCGGTGGTGTAATGGCCGAATTTACCGTGCCCTTAATTGGCGTTGGCGCAGATGTAGCACTTATGTATGTTCATAGAGTAAATAATGCTACGGCCGACAACACCTCAACCAAGCTTAAATACGACTATCTCGAAATACCCTTGAATGTTAAATATAAATTCGGCCTTCCGGTAGTGGGAAAAGTCTTAAGCCCGTATGTGTTTACCGGTCCGAGTTTTGCATTCCTTCTAAATAAAGATGCCTTGACGGCCGCCTTCGAGAGCCGCTCGGTTGATGTTTCGTGGAATATAGGCGTTGGCGTTCAACTCTTTTCGCATCTTCAAGTTGGTGCATCGTATGGATTGGGCATATCTAAGGCCGTTAAATACATACCTATCGTAAATGCTGTAAACGGCACTCCCATTGAAGGTAAAAATAATTGCTGGACAGTGACAGCTGCTTGGCTTTTCTAAACTGATAATAATTTGATAAAATGAGACTTGTAATTGAACCATCATACGAAGCGCTTTCACGTTGGGCCGGTAACTATGTAGCAGCCCGTATCAATGAAGCAAAGCCCACGGCCGAACATCCTTTTGTACTTGGATGCCCGACAGGGAGCTCACCTCTGGGTATGTATCGTCGCCTTATCGAACTTTACAAAGAAGGAAAAGTGTCGTTTAAGAATGTCGTAACATTTAACATGGATGAGTATGTAGGCCTCCCGGTTGATCATCCCGAAAGCTATCACAGCTTTATGTGGAACAATTTTTTCAGCCATATCGATATCCCCGCCGAGAATGTGAATATCCTTGACGGCAATGCAGCCGACCTCGAAGCCGAATGTGCTCGCTTTGAAAATAAAATCAAGGCTTATGGGGGCATCGATCTCTTCATGGGCGGAGTAGGTCCCGATGGACATATCGCGTTTAACGAACCTGGCTCGTCGCTGACATCACGTACGCGCGTTAAAACGCTAACACAGGATACTATCATTGCCAATTCGCGATTCTTTGAAGGCAATGTCAATTTAGTTCCGAAGACCGCTCTTACAGTCGGTGTAGGCACTGTGATGGATGCTCGCAGCGTTATGCTCATGGTGAATGGCCATAACAAGGCCCGCGCCCTGAGACATGGTGTTGAAGGCGGTATCTCTCAGATGTGGACTATTTCGGCTCTCCAGATGCACCCTAAAGCTATCATCGTAGCCGATGAAGATGCATGTGCCGAATTGAAAGTTGGCACATATCGCTATTTCAAAGATATTGAAAGTGCTAATCTCGACCCTGATTCGCAAATATAATCTCCATAGAAATAACAGCAAGAGGGCGTCTCAAAATGGTTGGGGCGCCCTCTCGCTATTTACAAAAGTGCTTAGATAGCTATTTTCTGAGTCACATTCCCCACCTTAACGAGGTATATCCCGGAAGATAGACTAAGAGTAACAGACGACTTTTCGCTCTCGACAATGAAATAGCACAGGCGGCGGCCCTGCATATTGTAAACGGAACAATCTAAACCTTCGGCGCCCATAATGTGAAGCATATCGCCGGAGTAGGATAAAGAGATTGTATCTGCAGTAATGCTGTCAATCGACGAGGCCTCAGGCTGTTGTGGAAATAAAAGATGTGACGGGAACCAATAGTTTTGTATCATTTCGTAGTCGCGTATCTTTTTCCCGTCGGCATCGTATCGACGTACGATATATACCGGAGTGCCAAAATTGTGATATAGCGACATATATACTTCATCGCTTATCGGATCAACGCCCAAAGAGCACCCATAGAGTTTCCAGTCGTCGGGGTCATCTTCAAGATTTACAAAAACCGATTGAGTGCGCGTATCTATATCGTATTTGTAGATAATAGAACCGGTAAACCAGCGGTTTGGCCCGCCCTTCCAATAGAGGCAATTTTGCACCGACGAGGCCACGAAGGCATCGGGAGTCCATGCATACCACGAGTTGCCCGGAGGGTACATGTCGGCTGATATTTCTATTATTTCGTAATTGAGCGACTCCGGCTCGACTCGCACTATGTAGTTGAGAAACGCCCCTGTGCCTTGTCGATTTTTAGCAACCGATAGCCAGATGTCGCCGTCTTTCGATCTTACCATAGCACCGATTCCGGCTCCTTCTTGTACAACATCCATAGAAATAATGTCGGTAACATTATCGGCGACGGAGTCTATTACGAGCAATCCGTATTGTTGATGTGCTACAAAGACCTTCCCCGAAGCTAAAATCATGGTGCCACATTGCCCGTGATAAAGAGCGCCTGTGGGGTCGGTGTTGGGCTTGTCGTCGCTTCCGGCATTAGGGTTACTTGTTCCGGCTATCTGTCCGATAATTAGGTTTTTGTCGGTGTTGAATATCCACACGCCATTGCTTGTTGAGATATAGGCTTTGTGCTCATCGACGCCTACAAAAGCACGCCCGTCGCACTGAGCGCCGCTCGGGTCAATACGTTCTTGTTGGTGAATGATTTTCATGGTAGAGGCATCGGCGACGGTTATACGTCCCCCCGAGATGTTTGCCCCGGGGTCTTTTTCTTGCTTTGAGATGAAGTATAATTTGCCGTTCCACAGCGCCCCAAATTGATTGGTACACCCCAGCTCCATGCCGGGATTCTCTTGGCGAATTACGCGATAATGCCAAAAATCGCCGTCAGGGTCATCGGGTACGAGGAAATTAACCGAAGAATTTTGGTGTCCATACCAGTCCTCATTAACGAAAAAGATGCCCTTAGAGTAGTCGACGGCATCGGTAGCGATGGAATAAGCCATCGCCACCAATTCTGTTGCTACTAATACTATTATTCTATTTCTCATTTAATTGCAATTTTGGCGTTCATGCCGTTGTTGCCTTTGAGCAAGTATATACCTGGGGCGCAGTCGGGCTGAGCCACGAAGGTATCGCTATCAGCGACAAACGATAGCAATCGGCGCCCATTGATGTCGTAAAGGGTGAACTCAGCGCCATTGAGGCCAACGACAGTGATGCGCTTACCATTACATAAAATGTTGCCGTTATTTCCACCATTAACACTGTCGAAGCCTGTAGAAATATCGGTAACGGCAACTTCTATAGCCTTACTTGTTATACGGCCGTTTGATTCAGCGCTCAAGGTAAATGTGGTGGTGCCGACTGCCACGGGTGATACGCTAAGAGTGCGCCCTTCAAGAGTTATATCAGCAATCTCGTTGGAAAGCGATTGAGAAGCCACGTCGTCGATATATATTCTAATATTGCTGTCGATATTATCGGCATCTGTAACATAGTCGGAGAGGTCTAAAACAAAGTCGTCATCGCCAATTTCGAGTTTAATATCTTCGACATTAATCTCGGCAGCGTACTTGTCAGGGAATATTGGCAAGGATTGAAACCAATAATATGGCTCGAGGTCGATAGTGTATTCTATATCGCCGGTAGACCCGTTTACAAAGTGAATCCAGTGGTCGCGATATCCGCCGCTGGCAGCGCCTTTGCGTCCGGCAAGAACAATCAATCTGTCGTTGCGTGCATCGTAACGAGGAGTGCCGTAAGTCATCTGATCGACTTGTTCACCGAATTCTGTTTCGCCTTTAACGCCTGAGAGAGAGAAGAAAGCTTCGATATTTTCAGCGTCTTCATCGGCGTTCCAACGGTAATAATCGCCTGTAGCACCGCCGGTTATACCGGAAGCTCCGGTAACAAACCAGATGTCGTTGCTGCCATAAGAGCCGTAAAACGCTGTTGAGCGCCATGCGCCCCAGCTACATAGAACTCGGCCGATGCGCTCGGGCATTAATACCGATTTTTCGACATCGAGCGTTTCGGGATTGATTTGTACAAATTTAGATTGCGGGCCCTCATAGCCGGCGTACCAAACATATCCATCGGCCGACTGTGTAATGCCTTGTGCTGTAGTATCGTCAATCACATCGACAACCTTATCGTTTTGAGGGTCTATAACGATGATGCCAAAATTCTGTTTAAGTGCGAAGACATATTTTCCGGCATTAATCATATCGCCGGTTTGGCCATTATACAAGTCGGTCGAACTTGTTTCATCCGTAGCTATTTTACCTGATACCACAGGCGATTCGGGGTTGCTAATATCTACAATGAAAATGCCGTTAGAGGAACTTACGTATATTTTAGTTGGAGTGGCCCCAACTACGGCACGCCCATCGCCGCTTTCTTCATTCCATGTAAGCTTGTTGATAAAACCGAGCCGCTTCAACGTTTTAGCATCTGCAATAACGAGCTGTCCCCCACCCGGCAGAGGGTCGCCGCCGTCGGCAGCTTGCTTCGATACGACAATAAGTTTGTTGGCCCAGATGGTGCCATGTTGAGAGGTGGCACCAAATGCCATGCAGGAATTTTCGCGTTGATATGCTTGATAAATGATTTCGCTTTCGGGCGTTATATAGTTAAGGCCGCCGTTTGTGTGTCCAAACCATTCTTCGTTCAAGATGATTGTTCCGTCGACATATCCCTCTTCAAGAGTCGAGGGCTCGTCTTCATTGATTATTACGTCAAATTCTTTGACGAAAGGAGCTGCGCTAAGATCGGCCGGATTCTTAACTTTAACAATCAATTTGCACGTGCCCGGTCGATAAGCCTGCAGTTCCGGAAACTTTATTCGCTCCGGTTTCCAATAGTTTACGGTATACAACGATGCAAGCATCGTATTGCGGTCGGAGCCGGCTCCATCCAGCGACCATTCGACATTACTCCAAGTCGCAGCGTCTTGAGGTGTGAAAATAGGCATTAGGCCTGCAATCCTTCGAGGGGTGAGGTGTATAGCACCATCATCGGCCACGCAATTGAACGTAACATCATCAATCCATTCAAAATTGTTGCTGTCTTCCGAAGCGAAGGCAAGGGCCGGTAACAACAATGCCACCGACACGATTAGTTTCTGTAGTAGTTTTCGCATAATGTAGTTATTTAATGAGTTGTTTATAAGTTTTAGATCCTTCTCTAACGATATATAGGCCGGAAGATAAACGGGTAGCATCAATTTTTAGGCCCTGAAGGGTGTAAAACTCTTTGGCGGAGTTTTCGATGTTATTCGAAATATCTATTATTGATGTTTGTTTTCCGGCGCGATAATTTATCAAAGCGGGGTCGTTGGGTGGAGGAGTCCCTTCACCCATACCGCCAACACCAGGCACGTCGAAGATGGTGAAAGTCCAAGCTTCGATATCGCCGTCGTGGATAGTTACACCGGAGAATCCAGAACCGCTGTATTCCCAGTCGCTATCTGATTTTTTACTGAGCCAATAGCTCCAATAACCTTCGTACCAACCCGATTGCCATACATTGCCTTCAGGTATGTTTTCATCACATTTCCAGCAGTCGTAGTCGTAGGCAGGGTAGCCGTAGGCAAAATAGTCGAGCGGGTGCTGAATAATATGCGAGTCGGCGGCATCGGTTATGGCCGCTTGCATTATGGCAGGAGTGTTATCGCCCGGGGCATCGGCTTGCCCAAACCAAGAGTTGGTGTTATAGTAGTCGAAGTTTATCCATTCATAGTCTTTCGCCATGTCGAAATCGAAATACAGATGTTCGATAAGGTCGGCTGAGTTACCAAATCCGAGGCCGCATAATGTAGCGCCATAAGAACCGGTGTACTGAGTGAGCATGATAAGTTCGTCGGAATTACTGCAAATAGCGCGAAACATATCCTCGCCGGAAGGATTTTCGTCGTCTTCCCAACGAAAGCCCCACACATAGGCCTGAGTATCGTTGCCGGCAAAGCGTACAACGAGTGCGGCTTCGTTAGGGCCATTCCCGGTCCAATGCCCGATTTTCTCAAAATCTATAGGGTGCGCCGAGGCAATAAGAGCCGCGGCCCCAAAGATTGGTAGAGTAAATAATTTCTTCATAAGTCAGATGTTTTATTTAATTAAAGTTTCTATAATAGGGTCTTGCGGCAAAGGCGTGCCGGTTGATATATGGAGGTCTTGAGCCCGGCATATTTCAGTTGATGTTTCACCGATCCAGCCGCAATATTGGTTGACACCGGTATAGACTCTCACAAAGTCGATGCCGGGTAAGTTGACGGGGTTTCCCGAGTCGTCTACCGCCCACGAAATATCGAAAGAGTTTAGGTTGGCATATTCATTTGGGTGGTTATCGACATAGCCCCAAGGGTAGCTGTAAAGGATGTAATAGGCACCATATCCACTGATGTCTTCAGCATTTGGCGCCAAGCATGAGCCCTGAAATGAAATCTCGTCGGCCTCAACCCATTTAGGGTAGTAGTCTTGCGTATGGAAATAGTTTTTAGGCATGAAACCGGTGTTGCCGGAGTTGTCAATCCACCGTATGTAGTGAATATCGCTTAAGCTATTGACTTCATCACTAACAATCTCTCTGTCGGGGTCGGGTCGGTGGTAAGTGATGGAGTAGTTGTGAACAGTAGCCAGAGAATAGTACTCGCTTCCGGCCAATTCATACCAAGCGTCGTCGGGCACCCCGTTGCAGTTACTGTCGTAGGATACGCATACAATACCAGGCTCGGCCGACCCTCCTTTTTTCTCGGGCTGTAATAATTCGTAAAAGCAATTTCCCCATATGCGGAAATCATATTCACCTGCGATATTTACCACGGTGTGGTCGAACCCAAAAGTCACATAACCGCCAAAACCGCCAAGGCTTATCATAATGTCGTTGGTTCCGCATATCGATTCTTCGGCTTTTTTCAGGATATCGGCGTAGGTGTCTTCGGGCTCAAAAAGAGGCATTTCGTTGACAAACTGTCCCGGCGCGGGGCAGTAGTCATATACGCGGCTAATGAAAGGGCTGTATTCGATTTCTTCGTGCAATACAGTAATAGTGAAAGTGAAAGATAAAGGCGTAAGCGAATCTATTATTTCATATTTGAGCGTATACTCGCCTTCGGCATTCGTTAGAAAGATGTAGTCGCGGTCGTGAGATAATACCGTGGATGAGCCATCGGTATTAATCATCGACCAGCAATACTCTTTACCAGTAAGGGCCGGATGCAAATCCAGTTTTTGCATCCGGTAGATGAGGTAGTGGTCGTCGATGCCGAGGTTTACAAGTGGAATATCGTTGCTACAGGCAGCTGCGACACATAGAAATATTATTGGCAAGAGGTGTTTCATATCGGTAGAAAAGCAATGTGTGCGGGGATGTCGCCAGTACGTACACTCCATTTTTTGCGGCCGAATCGGTCGAAGCAATAAAGAGTGCCTGATGATACGTAGTTTTTAGCATCGGTAACGAAAATGTCGCCCGACTCGGGATGTATGGCAATGCCATAAGGTATGGCGATTTCTCTGTCGGAGCCGTCGGTTATAAAATTTGTCGATACCACTTTCTTTGTGCGTAGGTTGATAATGCCGTAAGAAATGTTGTTTGAAGCATTGAAATTGTTCCACTCGGTGGCATAGAAATAGAGAGAATCGCCGTAAAAAGCCATGTTAGAGCAGGCTATGGGTATAGTATCGGTTACAGACATTTGGTTGTATCCGGGCTTTTTCTCCAGTACGTAAAGACGAGATGGGCGCGACAGATAATCGCCTCGCGATGTTACCCACAGACGATTATAGCGGTCTTTCTTCAGGCGGTGAAGGTTAATGCCTACCGGTATTTGCTGTACTTGCTTGAAATCAATCATCTGTATTACAGAAATGGTGTTGTCGTAGTTGGGAGCGCGATAGCCTCCGGAATTTGCCACATACATATAGTCGTCGATGATTTCCATTTCTTCGGGCTGGTATCCAACAGTTACTTTCGCCGTAACAGATAGCGACAAGGTATCGACTTGGTAAACAGCTCCTTTGGGAGCATTGGCATCGATAAGGACAGGGCCGACATACGAACTGACATATGCTTTGCCGCGATGGAATTTCACGTATCGACAGTTTGGGATATCTATTTGGCCGAGCCGTATTCCGGTATGAGCATCAAGGACTTCCACTTTGTGGGAGCAGTTAACGACTACATATAATTTTGAACCATATATGGCAATGTCGTTACCCACGTCGCCAAGCTCCTTTATAACGTTGGGGTTGCGCTCGGCATAGAAATTGCGAGCATAGAGCCCGGTAAAATAGTCGAAATAGTCGAGGCTGCATTTGTTGGAGCCCATATTCCCCTCATTTACAAGGTAGAACCCTCTGATGGTGGTGCCGGTTGCCGGCTTGTCGTTAATGATATCATACTCCGTAGGCACCACGAGTTCGTCTTCGCGACAACTCGTGGCAACCAGCAGGAGCGGCAGAAAATATATGATTAATAAATTTAGTCGCATAACTATATTTCGACGCTGAAGGTGAGTCTGTAGTTTCGTTTAGGCATAGGGTAGTTTATAATCACGTCGTAGTCTTGGCTGAGAAGATTGTTAATCTCGGCAAGAATTCGAAACGACATAGCCTTGACCTTAAAATCTTTGCTAATCGACAGATCGGAGGTATACCACGGCTGCGTGTAGTTATAACGTATATTCTCTTGCTGATTATAGCGCTCGCCTACATATATCCAAGAGTAATTCATCCCCCATCCGTGCCATGTTGCATTTAGGATGACCGACCCGGAGTTTCGTGGAATGTAAGGTATCTGGTGTCGATAGTAGTTATCGGAAGGATTAGTAATGTCGATAGCGCGTTGAAAGGTGTATTGCAAACGAGCTGTGAGAATCAGATTTTTGGCCGGTTCTGCAGTAAGCGCGTAGGTGAGGTCTATGCCTTTGATATCAACAAGGCCGAGGTTTAGCATTGTCCAACGAAATTGCTGCCCTTTTGGGTATGCAACAATTTTGTCTTTCACACGGTTGTAGTATAAATCAAGGCCTACGTGAATATTTTTAATAAGGGCTGAGCTGTGGTGGTCGAAAACGAGTCCGACATTGTACTGAGTAACGCGCTCGGGATTAAGAAGAGAATTGCCCATGTCGGCATAATAGAGGTCGTTGAAAGTAGGCATTCTGAAAGAGCGCTTAAAAAATGCCCTAATTGCCAACTTTTTGATTCTTAATGGATAAAACGACGCGTAGACGGCCGGCGTGAAAACGCGTTTATCGTCGGGCGATATTTGGCCTATGAGCCGGTCGTGGACAAAGGTGGCGAGCGCGCTTGCTTGGAGTTTTACTCGCTCGAGGTTTATAGCTGTTGCGGCTGCTAAGAAATTAGAAAACCGGTAAGGCTTGACAAAGCCGTAAACGTCGGCATCGAGTGTGTTCCACGCAAAATCGTAGCAAGCCGAGATGTGCCACCAAGGCATAAGTTCGTATTCGTTTGCAGTAGAAAAATAGGCTTCTTTCTGGCGATATAGATTGTCGATTTTAATTTGTTTGTCGTCGTTATTGACATAGTGCGTGCGGTAGAACGCATACTTAATATTGTTAAGAGTGGAGAAACGACCGAAATAGCCGGTATATCGCCCTTGAACAAAAGAATTTGTATCCCATATTCTCTCGCCGCGGCGCCATACGTTGTTAACAATCGCCCCCGGTACGCCTCTCTCGGAATTGTAGTTATATGCTTTGAGCGACCATTGGCCGGAGCGAATCGACCCATTGACGTTTAATTCTAAGCGTGTAGCGTTTATGTCGCCGTTCTGCCTAACAGCGGTTGTGTCGTAAGCGAGTTCGCCTGCTGGGTTGACACGCCGATAACGGAATTTATATCGACCGCTTGAATTAACCCACTCGGTGCTGAGCGAGGCGTTAATGTTGCGATTTAATTTCAGCTCAACCAATGCCGACGGGTTGATGAGATCGAAAGAACCGGTGCGAAAAGAGATTCGCGTATGGTAAGTTTCGTTGTCGTCGAAGTGAGGGGAGCGGCTTCGCATGTATATTGTCCCGGCCGACCCAAAGTCTTTTGCCGGTTGCAAAATATCACTTTTTTGGCCATTATAAAGCGATAGCGACTCAATGTTGTCGAGAGAAAACTGGCCCAGGTCGATTTGCCCATTTTGGGCGTTTCCGAGTTCGATACCATCGTAAACGACGCCGGTGTGGTTAGTGCCCATAGAGCGAATGTTTACGGTTTTGAGCCCGCCAACACCACCGTAGTCTTTGACCTGAATACCCGAGAAATAGCGTAGGGCGTCGGCTACGCTATTGCTGTTAAGACGGTGTAGCTCTTCACCCGTCAAGACCTGAGCCGGGATGACGTCATCGGCTTGTCGGCGGGCAGTTACAACGACCTCTTTCAATTGTTGAGGTATTGTATCGGCCGATTCCATGGAGTGTATTAGTAATGGTCCTGCAAGTAATAATATTGTTGTAGAGAATCGTAATGTCATCAATTCACCAGAAAAAAGAGGTTAATACTCAGAATAAAAAAATCCCGTCTGCGTACTAACAGCTTGTACGCCTACGGGATATATCTTATCATCGGAATGTCCGGACGGATAATGACAAAACTTTACTCTATCAATGAGATAAGTACAATCGCTGCCTATAGTCCCGTAGGCATAAATCTATTCTACGGTAATGGCAGGTCTTCTGACTTATCCCATCCGTGTTACGCCTTCTCAGAGCATCAGCTCCAATGGCATGGTGTAAGCGGATTTTTGAGGTGGGACTCACAGCAGCGGGTACTGTCTCGGACTTTCACCGAGTTCCCTTTTTGATTTCCTGAGTATAAAACTCAGCCACGACTCTTCGACGGCGGAAATACCATTACAGCGGCAAAATTACAAAAAAAAGATGGACAAACAATAACCGAGAAGTTTTTTTGGGAATTACTGGGCAGGAAAAATTTTCAAACTATATGTCTTACTTGATACGGAGCAAAATGAGGTCACGATTTGTGACCTCAAACAATAGTAATCAAAGAGGCGGCGTGAAGTCGCGCCAAAGGTCGATACTCTAAAATCCTTGCTTCCGGCGAGTGCCGCAAGCTCAGCGATGTGTGAATTTCCCGCGAGACCGATTGGCCAGGTGTTTTTGAACGAACTTTTGGACAAAACTATTTTAATAGTTAATAAATGTCAAAAGTTGCGACGCGGCATTGCAACTACAAAAATAGTTGCTATATTTGCGGCGTGAACTAATAAAATAGTTATGAAAAAGAGAGACAACAATCAACTGACACCGAAAGAGGAGGAGCTGATGCAGCTTCTTTGGGCACACGAACCGATTCTGATAAGCAAACTCATTGAGTTTTATCCCGAACCCAAGCCACACTTCAATACGGTATCAACCGTTATGAAGAGGTTGGAGGCAAAAGGTTTCGTAGGACATACCGAAATCGCCGGCTCTTTTCAGTTTTTTTCGATGGTAAAAAAGGAAAACTTCCGCAATAAAAGTTTTGGAGACTTTATCAAAAATTATTTTGGCGGAAGCTATTACGGCGCAGTGTCGGCTCTAGTTGAAGAAGATAAAATTTCAGCAACCGAATTAAAAGAACTACTTGCACTCATAGAAAACAAAGGGAAGAATAATGGGTAAATTACTTGCATACTCAATAGTCGGCGGTCTTGTTTTATTCGCTATGTACCTTGTCTATAAGCTCTTTATAGCACGAGAAAATCAACACAGCTTTAATCGAGGATTATTGTTGGTAATTTATTTATTCTCATTCTCTGCCTATCCGATTTATAATTTTTTCAGCAAGATTATTGAACTGCACATAACGCAACCCAAAATAGATATAACAGGCGTTGAAAACTTAATTGAAGCTACCACTGTTCAGTCTGCCGAACAACATGCCACGCAACCGGTATGGGGAACAATTCTTATTTGGTTTTTTATGATTGGAGCCTCCATTGTCGCCGTAAAAACTATTATAACTTGGATAAGAATTGTTCGAGTTATACACTCTGGAGAAAGCTTAAAAAAAGACGGTTACACCTTAGTCATAATAGATAATGACAAGATTGCGCCGTTCAGTTGGATGCGATATGTTGTTATAAACCGAAAGGATTTTGACAATCAAAGCTCGGCTATTATCGCACATGAACTCAAACACATAGATTCATATCATTGGCTCGATTTATTAATCGCACAGATTGCCTGCATTGTCAACTGGTTTAATCCAGCGGTATGGCTTATGCGCGACGAATTAATGCTCGTCCATGAGTATCAAGCAGATATGGCCGTAATATCGGGTGGTCATAATCCGCAGGAATATCAAATGCTGTTAATAAAAAAAGCTGTTGGCTCCAGATTCCCGTCCTTAGCCAACAGCATAAATCATAGTAAACTTAAAAAACGTATCACCATGATGTACAAATCAAAAAGTAGTGCAGGGAGTAAGCTAAAAGCCCTTGCACTTGTGCCGATGGTCGCATTGGCACTCGGAGTGGCCACTGTGCCAGCAGTGAAAGCTGCAGTATCAACAATCAGCAACAGCGACGTATCGCTCGACAAAGGTAATGAAAATTTACCGGATGGTAAAATCGGAGGTGCTGCGGCACGAGCGACACAGAGCAATCAAGTCGGAACTACGGCTGAGCTGAGCCGGTATTACCCTGAACTCTATTGGGAAATACTAAATAGTGTACAGTATCCCAAGAGCCTTGAAAAAGAAAATATAGAAGCGCGGGCAATCGCTCAATTCACAATTAATGCCGAGGGCTATCTGACAGATGCCAAGATTGTGAAATCCTCCGGTTATGAATTGTTTGATTCTGAAATCTTACGCGTTGTGAATTCAATTAAAAAGAAATTCACGCCGCGAGAAAAAGATGGTAAGGCAATCAGTGTTACCTATACAATGCCTTTTACCTTTAAGACGACAGGCATCGCATCAATAAAGTCTGGTGACGACAACACCGATTCTCCCAAGGTTAGGCATACTCCGGTGAGTGACTCTATCTCAGACAAGATACAGATTAGGACCTCCCAACCGGTAAATCATTATTCGGCAACGCCGTCATACGACAAGGAAATTTATCTCGACGGTAAGAAAATCAGCGAGGAGGAAATGAAGTCGCTAAACCCCAATGACATTGAATCTGTTATAGTAAACAGAGAGCAAAATCTTGTTGTTATTCATACACACGACAAAAACGATGTAACGACAGATGCTTCGTCGCAGTTGAGGATAAAAACAGATGAAAATAAGGAGATTAGAGTAACGGGAGTAGGCACTATGACTCGTGGAGAAGCTATGAAGGAAATTATGAGCTCCCCAAATTCAAGCATTAGCGCAAACACCGAAATTTATCTTGACGGCAAGAAAATCAGCGCGGAGGAAATGAAAGCATTAAGCCCTGAAACCATTGCATCGATGTCGGTTGACAAGCAAAATAATAGAATCAACATAACGAGTAAATAACTCACTGACCTGTTTGCGTCTTTTAGCAACAGTTGCGGTCCATAATTTTGTGGCAATTCCCGTGCAAAAAAGGGTGCAGAACGGAGCTTGCTCCAGGTGTGCCGAGTGCAGCCGAGAATGGATGGTTCTACCACCCCCACAAGATTATGGACTATTCTTTCAACTCCCGCGGCTATGCCACTAAATTTTCCGGCCCCATATTTTTATAAAATTTTCAAAGCTATCGCGGCACAGGCTTCGGCGTCGGCAAGGGCGTGATGATGCTTCTCTAAGTAATAACCGCAGGCGGCCGAAACGGTATGTAGTTGATGGTTGGGTAGTCTCAGGTGCCGACGAGAAGCTGCGAGTGTGCAATAAAATTTATATTCCGGATAAACCATGCCAAACTCCTCGAAGACGGCCCGGAGGCATCCTTCATCAAAGGGCCGATTATGAGCCACTAATGGCAACCCTTTGATTCGCTCTGCCACTTGCGCCCACACTTCGGGGAAGCTTGGTTGCCCGTCGGTATCCTTGCGAGTCAGGCCGTGAACTTCTGTCGTCCATTCTGTATAATAATTAGGGGAGGGCTGTATCAAACTATAGAATCTGTCTACAATCTCACCCCCGCGCACTATCACTATGCCTACACTGCACACGCTCGACCGGCGGCCGTTGGCTGTTTCAAAATCTATCGCTGCAAAGTCTTTCATGTTCTTTGGCCTTTTAATTATTTTTCAGCGGTCCAAAGCGACGCTGTCGATTGTTCTCCTCAAATTGAGTTAAAATATCTATCATTTCTGCCGGAAGATAAGTTTTCGCCTTCTGCTTCATCAATTCAGGTATCGTATACTGCGCTTCTGCAAGCGACCCGACTATCGCTCCGAGTGTGTCGGTATCTCCTCCGTAGGCTACTGTCATTCTGATGGCATCTTCAAAATCTGATGAAAGTGAGGCCAGAAACAGTGCCAACGGCACACATCCTTGACACGTCACGTCGAAAAAGCCTTTCTCCGGAAGATTGTTGAAAACATCTTCTCCGTAAAATTCTTTAGCCACTTCTTCAAAAATGTGGCCCTCTTTCTTTTCGGCCTTTCTCATTCGGAATATTGCCACAGCTATGGCCACGGCCCCTTTTATTCCCTCCGGATGATTATGCGTAATGGCAGCCGATGCCTCGGCTTGCTCCATTACATCTTGCTCGTTGTCAAAAAGCCATGCCACAGGGCTTACTCGCATTGCCGAGCCATTCCCGAAACTATTATACGGGTATGGATCGGGCCGCATCACCCAGTTGAGAAAAAAGCTACCATATTCCCCTTTAGGATGTGGAAAACGACGGCACCATTTCCTCATTGCCGTCTGATAATCGAGGTTATTCAAAATAGCGTCTGCCACGGCAACGGTGCAGATAGTGTCGTCGGTAAAATCGCTTCCCTCGGCGAAGAGCGGAAAATTATAATCCGATGTATTATTAAATTCGTAGTCCGAACCTACGATATCGCCAATTATTGCTCCTATCATTATTCCTATCAACTTTAAAACATTGAACTCTAAACATCGCCTTTCGATTATGAAAGACGATTTGAATACATTTCATATAACTCCGAGACCCAGCCTCGCATCGTGTTTCGCAGCGAGACCGGCTTTATCACTTCTATCGTTGCCCCGAAAGACAGAAGTTTCATTACGAGGTCATACGTCGGTGCAACGTATAACTCGAAGTCGGCGTACTCGCCCGTATCTTCTATCAGCCGTTGACTGTCGTGCAAAGGCAGACTCGCAATGTAATGACGATGAACATCATACGCCCGAAGCACTATTTTTGTGGGTTTGGTTTCATCATCGGCTATGACAACTCCGAAGAATGGGGCAAAAAATCTTTCAGCGTCAAAGTTTTTGGGCATAGCAAAACGTGCGTCCAACATTTTTATTTTCAATATTCTGTCAAGACAGTAGATTTTTATTTGCCCCCAATTATTTTTCCCTAACACATACCACCGATTTTCAAACAATTTCAAGCAGTATGGATTGATTGCAAAGGTATGGCTATCGAGGTCGAACTGCTGATACGTAATTTCTATCCTGGCGTTATTCTTAAGCGCGTCGATAATGCTTTTCAGATGATCGTTGCCCGACGGAATTTTATTAACTAAAATCCTGTCGCTGATAGAAATATTGCTGTTGATAAGATTACCGGTGGCGATAGTGTCGAGCATCCATTTATTGAGCTTGTTTTCCTCTATTACTTCCGGATTCTCGATATAGTATTTATAGCCCCCGGCTCTCTTACAGGAAATCATTATGCCGAATTGCGAAAAAATCTCATCTTTCCAACGGTTGAAAGTGGCCCGATGCAGTTTTTCATCTGCGTTCAGCCCGGCATAGTCGCGCCATTGCTGCGATATATCCTCCAAAGAAATCTTCTTTGCCTTATATATCGTGTCGATAAGCCAAATGTATTTTTCAGTCTGAGTCATCCTCTTGATTATTGAAGTTACTAACGACAACCGAGCCTTGCGAGCTCGCCTGTGAGCTTGAAGTGATCGTCGGCTACAAAGATACAAATAACTTGTATCAATTCTTGAGTCATCTTTAATTTTTTAATGTTCTCAAGCGACTTCGTCGGTTTCTTGCTTCTCAAGCGACTTCGTCGGTTTCTTGAGTCATCTCTAATTTTTTAATGTTCTCAAGCGACTTCGTCGGTTTCTTGCTTCTCAAGCGACTTCGTCGATTTTCCTAATTATCGGCTCTCCGAGCCTTTATCCGCTCCGCGGCTTTCCACCGCCACACATCGAGGCGCCCGGCCGCGGAAAATATTTTTGCATACAATGATAATAAATTGTATCTTTGCATTAAAACCTTCTACCTAAAGATAATAAAAACATGGAAACTCGCAAGTATTGGCTGTCATACGACTTGGGCGTTGGTGGCGACTATAGCAGTTTATACGAGTGGTTAGACGACCACGATGCTGTTCCCTGCGGCAATAGCGTGGCTTTCTTCTCGTATAGCACTCGAAAAGACGATATCGACAAGGCTTTGCGCGATGAGTTGACCGGTAAAATTGACTTAAATCCGGGGAACAAACTATATATAATACGATTTGTCGGCGGCAACGTAAAGGGCTCGTTTATCTATGGCAAGCGCTCCGGCACCCCGTGGGAGGGCTATGGCACTAAGAATGAAGATGGCGACGACGAATGAAACGCTTGATAGTCGACACCGGAATATGGTATGCGGCTTTTGATGAAAGCGACGACAAACATTCATACTCTCAGGTAATAAAAAAACTGTTAGATGAATACAATATAATAATACCTTTCCCGTCGTTGTACGAAACCTTAAATACTCGGTTTATACGAAACAAGCATCACCAAGTCGACAGCCTAAACATCTTGCTGAAAGACCCCAACAAGGTGCTACTGGTAAATGACGACAACTATCGCGAACGAGCATTGAAAGCCGTAACGACGCTACCCTACAAATATAGCCTCGTCGATATGATAATACGCCTCATGATTGAAGACACGTCGCTTGGGTCGGTGGCCTTACTCACTTTCAATGTGAAAGACTTTGTAGGGATAAACAACACCGAGATCATCGACCCGCAATCGCTACAATAAATCCCTTCGGTGTAATCGAGGCAGATAGTCGCAAAAAACCTGATTATTTTACGCAGATTGTAGAGAACTTTTATCGCAGAAAATAGCGTATTCAAATAAATAATCTTACCTTTGCAATCCGAACTAAACACAATACGTATATAATATTTAAAATAACCTTTTAATTTAACCTAAATCAATTTATTATGAAAAAACTTTTACTTTCGTTAGCACTTGCGGTTATCTCTCTTTTTGCCGCTAATGCTGAGAATTTGTATACCCTGACGTTTGGTGTGGCAGAAAACCAAAAAGAGGTTAACCAATACAACCAGACTTGGACACTAACGCAAGGAGCAGATGTGTGGAGCATCACAGGTTTTAGCAACAATAATAACGCCTGGTCGGATATTCGCTTTGGCACAAAGACCGCATCCAATGTTAAAGAAGGCATTATTGTTTCTACATTCCCCATCTCTGGCACAATGGAAGAAGTAGTTCTTCGTGGTTATAAAACTAAAAGCGGACAAAACGACAAGTGGAAAAACTGCTATGTAGAGACATCTACGACATCTGATTTCGCAGAAACGACCAACCAAGAATCTGTGGCATTAAGCTCATTTACGACAGCTTCATCCGATGTTACGGTTACCCTTACAACTTCGGTTACCGACCAATATGTTCGCTTATATATTGAACCAGATGGAGTATCCACTAACAATGGTTGGTTCGCCATGAATTCTATTACTATAAATGGTTCAGTAAACAGCCAACCCTCTGCCGTTGAGGCTCCGGTTATCACCGTAACCCCGGGTGCTACAAGCTACTCAGTAGAGATTACATGCGCTACCGACGAAGCCAAGATCTACTATACTCTTGATGGCGAAGACCCCACAGAAAATGATACAGAATATACTCAAGCTATTGAGTTGACAAAAACGACAACTGTAAAGGCTATCGCAGTTAAAGGGGCCGACCAAAGCCGCGTTGCAACAAGAGTTGTTGAAATGCCTCTGCTCGCAACATCTATTTCACAAATTCTTGAGGCCTATAGTGGTAAAGATGTAGAATTCGTACTTACTTGTGACTTAACCTACGTATATCAAGGTTTCTCCGGCAGTAATTCCTATCTCTATCTCACCGATGGCGAAGATTTCATTCTTGTCTTTGGTTATAAAGACTCAACTCCAACATACAAAGTAGGAGACACTTTCACAAAACTTTCAGGCAACTTCACACACTACAATGGTCTTCCGGAAGTAAAAGCCGGATACACTCTTAGCGAAGCTACTGCAGGTGAAGAGGTAATTGAACCAACAATTGGGAATATCGACGGCTTCTTCACAGAAGAAAACCTTAACAAGTATGTTAAGTTTAAAGGAGTAGAAATCTCTAACGTTAATGGTGTCAATGCAACGATGACCGATAGCGACAGCAAAAGTGTTGCTCTTTACAACCGCTTTGGTGTCCCCGGATATGAAAATGGCGAAGGCTTAACAATCACCGGCTTTGTTTCAGTTTTCAACGAAACATATCAATTATATCCCACGAGCATCGAAAGCACTCAAGTATTTGCACCGAAATTCAGCCTTGAAAGCGGCGCATACTACGAAGGAACAGAACTTGTTATTACATGTGATACCGAAGGTGCTACTATCGTTTACTGCATCAACGATGGTGATCTGACAGAAGAAACAGCGCCCGTTACAATTATACTTACCGAAGACATGAGCATTGAAGCTTACGCAACAGCCGACGACATGGAAGACAGCGACGTTGTAGAAGCTGAATATACTATCAAGACTGTCGAAGGCACAAGTGCTATGTTCGATTTCTCTTCTGCTGAGGAATTTGCTAATATTGAATGTAGCACTGACGTAGCTTATCCCGGCGACGGTGCTAATGTTGTAGTAGACGGTATCACAATGACTGTAAACGGCGTCTCGATAGTGCTCACAAAAGGCACAAATGGCTCTGCAATATACAAAAATGGCAATAGCCTTAGAACTTACAACGGTGGAACTATGACAGTAACGTGCCCCTCTGCTTATAGCTTAACTAAGATAACGCTTACTCATGACAATAATTTCGTACCATATTCATTAGCAGATGACCAACCGGGTTCATTGAACGACAAAGGCGACGAATGGACCGCATCTGCCGGTGAAGCCATGGCAGTTTCTGATGAAAACATCACCAAGGTGGTTCTTACAGCTACTGGAACATGCCGCATCAGCAATATTAACGTTGAATTTGGCAGCGACACCCAGACAGGAATCGAAAATGTATCGGCAGGCAACAACGGTGCCGTTGAATACTACAACCTCCAGGGTGTGAAGGTTCTCAATCCCTCGGCAGGCATCTATATCCGTCGCCAGGGCAGCGAAGCCACAAAGGTATATGTGAAATAATAGCATAAGCCACCACATATACAGAGCCGCGGCATCACGTCGCGGCTCTTATTTTTTAGCGGAGGGGAGTATATCAAGGTAGACATTGGCGAGTCGTAGACTCGCCATATTTATATAGGATATCGACGCGTGCCCCAGCCTCCGCGCTATCGCGCTCGACTGGATCTATCCTTATAGTGGCTCTCCGAGCCGGATGGTATTAGTTGCGGGAGCGACAGATGAATCGGTAGAGGATTGGCACGATGTAGATGTTTAGGGCCGTCGACGACAATAGGCCGCCCAGAATAACAATGGCCATAGGCGCTTGTATCTCGTTGCCGGGAGCCTGTGCTTTTAGCGCTAGCGGTATCAGCGCGAGCGCCGATGTGAGGGCCGTCATGATGATGGGGAGCAGACGGTCGGCCGAGCCTAACTCTATTCTCTCGTTCAGGGGCAGCCCTTGTTCTTTCAAGGCATTATATCGGCTCATCAGGAGCATGCCGTTGCGCGTGCTTATGCCCATAAGCGATATAAAGCCTATGATAGCCGGGATGTTTACTTCGCCTCCTGCGATGGCGAGCAGGAATATGCCGCCAATGATGGCCAATGGCATATTAACCAGAATGACAAGGGCTTGAGCGACGCTCCGGAACTCGTTGTATAGCAACATAAATATGAGCAGGAGTGCGCCGAGCGACGTGAGCATGAGAGTGCGCGACGCCGCCTGCGAGTTTTCAAACTGACCTCCATATACGACGTAGTAATCTTCGGGCATGGCCACGTTTTGCTCCACCCGTTTCTTTATTTCGTTGACCGTACCCACCAGGTCGCGCCCTTCGACGTTTGCGCTGACTATCAGACGCCTTGCAACGTTTTCGCGATTAACGGTGTTAGGGCCTGAAGCGACGCGTATATCGGCTATATCTTCGAGGGATACGGTGCCCTTGTTTGCGGCCACGGGCAGCAGGCCTATATCGTCGATAGCGGCGCGATATTTCTCGCCGAGAATGACAGTGACATCATAGGCCATGCCGCGGTCGTAGACTTGTGCCACAGCGCGACCGCCGAGTGCCGTTTCAACCGTGGCGGCAAAATCGCCTAAGGTGATGCCATACTGTGCCAGCACTTCGCGGCGCGGCGTTATGAGCAGCTGGGGGCGTTCGGTCTGCTGTTCGATATTGACATCGACAGCGCCTTCGACATCTTCAACAATCTCTTTGATATTACGTCCGATAGCAAAGAGGCGGTTGAGGTCGGGCCCGAAAACCTTTATGGCGACCTGCGATTGCGCACCAGATAGCATAGCATCGATGCGGTGCGATATGGGTTGCCCTATCTCTATAACAGCTCCCGGTATTTCCGATAGACGAGCTCGGAGGTCGGCACTTACTTGGCGGCGGCTACGGCCGGCCAGTTTATAGGGCGCTTCAATCTCCGACGTATTCACGCCAAGGGAGTGCTCATCGAGCTCTGCTCGTCCTGTTTTGCGCGCCACCGTTATAACTTCGGGCGTCTCGAGTATAATCTTCTCGGCCTCACGCCCTATGCGGTCGCTTTCGTCGAGCGAAATACCGGGCAGAGTGCTTACATTTATCGTAAACGAGCCTTCGTTGAACGACGGGAGGAAGCCGCTGCCCAGAGTGCAGAATACGATAGCGGCGATTACCAACAGACCACCGGCAACGCATAGTGCGGCTCTTGCGTGCGCCATCACGTAGCCGAGGCTACGCGAATATAATGCGCGCAGGGCGTTGGCCAATCGTGGCTCGTGCTTGGCGCTGCTGCCGTCGTCGTTTTTGTTACGCAGCAGCAGGCTACATAGCACCGGCGTGAGGGTGAGGGCGACGACAGTCGAGGCTGCGAGCGATACTATAAAAGCGATGCCGAGGGGTTTGAGCATGCGTCCTTCCATGCCGTCTAAGAAGAATAGGGGCAGGAATGCGGCCGTTATGATGAGTGTAGAGTTGAAAATCGGCATACGCACCTCGGCTGATGCGCGGTAGACGACATCGAGGAGCGGTTTGCGGTCGTCTTTCGGCAAAGCCCTGTTCTGCAAGATACGCTTGTAGACATTCTCGACGTCGACAATGGCATCATCGACAAGACATCCTATCGCAATGGCAATGCCGCCAAGACTCATTGTGTTGATGGAGTAGCCAAAGGCCTGGAGGATAAGGACCGAAACAATAATCGAGAGAGGCAAAGCGACAACCGAGATTAAGGTTGTGCGCACATTCATCAAGAATAGGAATAGGACTATAATAACGAAGAATGCGCCTTCGAGGAGCGAGTCCTGCAGATTTCCAATGGCGTTGTCGATAAAGTCGCTCTGTCGGAAAATGTTAGACGATATTTTTACGTCGTGGGGCAGCGAAGCCGATATGTCGGCCATTTCAGCATCGATACGCGCAGTGAGCTGCTTAGTGCCGGTGCCGGGTTGCTTGCTTACGGTGATAATGACGGCCGGCTGAGCCTCCACCGAAGCGACGCCGATACGAGGCAAGCGACCAGCCAGCTCGATAGAGGCAATGTCGCCTAAGGTTATAATACCGCTATCGTCGGAGCGCACGACGGCTAAAGCGAGAGCATCGCAGTCGGTGGTGTTGATCTGAGCTTTTACAATATATTCGTTGCCGAAATCGTAAACAACGCCACCACCGGCGTTGCTGTTGAAACCTTCAGTGGCGGCAAGGACGTCGTTTACGGAAACGCCGTAGGCCTGCATGCGCGCCACATCGAGCTTAATTTGATATTCGGGCGCATCGCCACCTATTACGGCAACTTGAGCCACGCCACCGAGCGAAAGCAAGCGCGGTCGCACCATCCGTTCGGCAAGCCGTCGCAGCTCGAGCATCGACGTGGTGTCGGAGCGCAAGCCTATAATCATCATCTCGCCGAGGATAGACGATAGAGGGCCCATGACGGGTTTCTCGACGCCTTCGGGCATAGCGTTGGCAGCCGTTTCGAGGCGTTCGGCTACAATCTGACGTGCCGTATAGATATCGGTATCCCAGTCGAATTCCACCCATACCACCGAGAAGCCGGCCGAAGAACTCGAACGCACTCTGCGCACCCCTGTAGAGCCGTTTACCGCCGTCTCGAGGGGGAAGGTAACGACCTGCTCGACCTCTTCTGCAGCGAGACCCGGCGCTTCTGTCATCACCACGACAGTAGGCGCGTTGAGGTCGGGAAAAATATCGACCTCGGTACGCATAAGAGTTATTATGCCCGAGATGAAGATAAGAACCGTTATTATCAGGACGGCCAGGCGGTTGCTAAGAGATAATCTTATTATTTTGTTCAGCATAGGGCAAGGGCATCAATGATTGTGTGTATGACCTTCGGGAGCTACCGCCGATACTTCGGCAAGCCGAACCGCCGACACGCCTTCTACAACGATAACATCACCTTCATCGAGGCCTGAGATAACTTCGACGCGACGGCCGTCGTTTTGCCCTAAGGTAACAGGTTTTTTGACGTAATGCTCCTCTTCGTGGCACTCGTAGACAAAAAATTGGCCTTGCTGCTCCGATAAGGCAGAGACGGGAATGGTGAGGACCTTATCTCTGAGTGTCCCTATCAGATTCGCCGAGAAGGCAGTACCTGCCGGAGCGCCTGTTGTGGCAAGACTGAAATATAGCGGGATATATGCTCCCGTAGAAGAATTTTCGCCCGAAGGCGCCGCGCTGAGCCTCTTTCCGCCCCTCTCCAAGACGCTGAAAGGGTCGGCGCCGGGGATATCAACGACGAGGTCGGTAAACGTAGAAGCCACGCTGTAGTAGCGTCGTGGCAACTCTACCTTGAGCACAGTAGCACCACTTTTGCCTAAAAAAGCGAGAGGGTCGCCGGCGTTGACATATTGGCCCTCTTTGGCCGCCAATTCTGTAATAGCGCCGGCAATGGGCGCTTTAGCCTGACCGTCGGCAGCCGCCGGGCTATACTCAGCTTCGGCTTGCTTCACAGCCGCTTGAGCTGCCATTAGTTCGCCGGCAGTGGCCAGTCTGTCGGCATATAGCGATTCTACACGTTGAAGCTCTTTTCGGGCATTCTCGAGGGCTGCTTTGGCGGCACCGTTTTTATCACCGCCGCTTATGCCCTTAGCATCAATCACTGCTATTACGGCACCTTTGGCCACCTCGGCCCCGGGATTGGCCGTAGCCGAAAAGCGAACGATACCTGCCGTCGGAGCCGACACCACAGCCATATCTGTAGCTGCACTTATAACTTTGCCTGAAGCTTTCACTACGGAGTGAAACGGCGCCTGGCGCAGCGTGTCGAGCTTCACGCCCATACGCTCGGCCACGTGGTCGTGCATTTCGATCTCGCCATCGTGGTGATGAGCGTGCTCGTCCTCATCGCTTTCTACATGGCTGTGAGTGGCGTGACCGTGGTCGTGCTCATGTTCATGTTCGTTGGCCTCAAGACCACCATGACAAGCTGTTACGAGCAATGCCGCCGATATGAATAGAGTGTAGAGAATTTTCATTTTCCAACAAAAAGTTTTTGAAATAAGTAGTGTCGGCAAAGGTAGTCAAAAAAATTGTATTACGGGGCGTCTTGCCGCGCCGTTTTGCTTAGGAAACGGTAAAAAAGCCGTTGAAACGCCAATATTTGTTAATTTAAGGCCTATTATTATATTTAACGGGCTATATTGATTATTTTTGCAGACTAAAGAGCGCTTTTTACGCTTTTTCGGTAAAAATATGAAAAGATATAAACTTGTCAACAATGTACTCGGCTGGCTATGTTTTGTAATAGCAGCCATCACTTATCTACTGACGATGGAGCCAACGGCCAGTTTCTGGGACTGCCCCGAATTTATCCTTCAGGGCGCCAAACTTGAGGTGGGTCACCCGCCGGGCAACCCCATATTTATGTTGGCGGCCCGCTTCTTTATCACCTTGTTTGGCGGGTCGATGAGTAATGCGGCCCTTGCCGTCAACTCAATGTCGGCACTGTTGAGCGCCGGCACGATATTGTTGCTGTTCTGGTCGATTACACACCTTATACGTCGGCTTATCGTGCGCGACGACGCACAAGATGTTAGCCTTTGGCAAATGGCCCTTATCATGGGTGGTGGCCTCTGCGGTGCGTTAGCTTACGCATGGAGCGATACATTCTGGTTCTCGGCCGTCGAGGGCGAGGTTTATGCCTTCTCGTCGTTCTGCACGGCGCTTGTGGTGTGGCTGATGTTCAAGTGGGAAAACAGGGCCGACAATCCCGACTCCGACCGATATCTCTTGCTCATAGCATACATTATCGGTGTTTCTATCGCAGTGCACTTGCTAAACCTGCTTTGTATCCCGGCTCTCGGCTTGATATTCTATTATCGTAAATATAAAAACGTCAATGCCATCGGCTCGCTTGTGGCTCTCGCCATTTCATGTGCTATCGTTGCGGCTATACTCTTTGGTATTGTGCCCGGCTTCGTACAGGTAGCGCAATGGTTTGAGTTATTCTTTGTCAATACATGCGGCCTGCATTACAATATGGGCGTGTTAATCTATGCCATATTGTTGGTAGTGGTGTTCATCTTCGCAATCCGCGGCCTATATCGTAATGCCGATAGCATCGGTACGCGTACGCTTGCCATTTTGTCGATAGTGCTATCGGGTATGCCTTTTATCGGGCACTCAATATTGGTGGGCGTGGTTCTCATCGCCGCAATGTGTATTTATGTTTACGTCTTCTGCAAGAAAGTACCTGTGCGCGTATTCTCTGCTATCGTTATATGCGTATTTGTAATTTTTGTCGGATATTCATCGTATGCGCTGTTGCTCATACGTGCGAGCGCAAATACACCGATGAATCAAAACGCGCCCGACAATGTATTCGCATTGGCCTCGTATCTCAATCGCGAGCAATACGGCGAGACGCCGCTGTTCCGCGGCCCGGTATTTGCCGAAACTTTTGAAGAACAGGAGTATCCCGAAAATTCGGGCAATTACTATATTCTTGTCGATGAATATGGGCGTCCAAGGGTGAGGACAGTCGACGGATATCTGCGTGATGAAAATGGCGGGGCTCTTAATGCTCCCGCATGCCTATACACCAAAGTGGTGAAAAACAGTCCTGACGAGCCCGACCGCTACGTCAAGGAGATTGAAAGGCCCAACTATCGCACGATGCCCGATCTTGATATGTACTTTACCCGTATGTATAGCAACGAGCCTACCGGAGCGCATGTCGAGGGTTACAAATCGTGGGCAGGCTACACTACTCCCGACATCAACAGCATACCTCAAAATGTGCGTTCTACGTGGGCACAACAAGGTTTTGCGCCGAAATACGAATTGATGCCATATCTACAACATCTTCAGCCGGCGACATCGTATATCGACTCTCGAAGCGGTGCCTCGCTTTTGCAGACCCTCGTCTGGAAGCCCGATTTCGGTGTCAACCTACGCTTTTTCGTCAATTATCAGCTCAACCATATGTATTGGCGATATTTTATGTGGAATTTCGCCGGTCGACAGAACGATATCCAGGGTAATGGCGAGCCTCATCTGGGCAACTGGATTTCGGGAATACCGGCATTAGATAACGCACGTTTGGGCGACCAGTCGTCGTTGCCCGACGAATTTGGTAAAGGCAATAAAGGGCACAATGTGTTCTATATGCTTCCGTTGTTGCTTGGTTTGATAGGTCTTTTATACCAGGCCCTCTATAACCATCGCAACAATCCGATGAGGGGAATACAACAATTCTGGGTAGTCTTTTTCTTGTTCTTTATGACGGGTATCGCCATTGTGCTGTATCTAAATCAGCCGCCGGGACAAGTGCGAGAACGCGACTATGCGTATGCTGGTTCGTTCTATGCCTTCGCCATTTGGATTGGGCTTGCCGTTCCCGCTATAGGAGTGATGTTGCGCGACTTGCTGTCGAAGAAAGATAAAGATGGCAATGTGCCCACGACAAAGGGCGCGGAAATAGCCACGGCCGTCGTAGCATGTGTTATCGGCCTTGCAGTGCCACTGCAGATGGTGAGCCAGACGTGGGACGACCACGACCGCTCGGGCAGATATACGACGCGCGACTTCGGCTTCGATTATCTTTCGTCGCTTGACCCCAACGCTATAATATTTACCAATGGCGACAACGACACCTTCCCTCTGTGGTATGCGCAAGAGGTTGAAGAATTCCGCACCGACGTACGTGTCGTTAACCTGTCGTATCTGACTACCGACTGGTATGCCGACCAGATGCTTCATCCTACGTCGGGCGCCGATGCCATTGATATGTATGTAACGCCGCGCGATTACGCCTACGAACGCTTGGCTTATAGCCTTATCTACCCGCGAGAGAGGAGCCTCACCGATGCTCGCACGGCATTGTTGAATCTCTATGCAAGCGATGACAAGCGCTTTGGAGCTCCTTATATCGATACTCCTAATGTGTTTATACCTGTCGACGCCGATGCCGCAATGGCTCGCTACTCTTCGGGCGATGCTGAGATTGACAGTATGTATCTGGCACCATATCTCGACGATATCCACACCGACTTCTCGCGCCTCGGTTCTACAGGTCTTAATCAAAGCCGAGTGCTATCGTTTGATATGATAGCCAATTCGATAACGCGAAATTGGACGCGTCCGGTGTATTTTGCTTCAACGGTGCCTTCGTCGTACTATCTTGGCATGACGCCTTATCTGTCGGCGACGGGATTGGCGTATGAGGTAACGCCTTTCTACGATGCTGAGTACAACCCCACAGCTCAAAAAGCTTATCGAAATATAGTGGCAAACTATCGTTGGGGCGGTCTGGATAAGGAAAATGCTGAAAAACTTTATCTCGATGAAACTGTGCGGCGTATGGTGTCGTCGGTTCGCTCCGGAGCCTACACTGTTATCGAAAACTTGCTACAGACTCCCGAGGCAGCGGCTACGGAAGAAACGCGCAAAGTTGCCGTCGAAAATGGCTTGGAGGAACCCGAAACGCATATTGATATGGCGCGACAGTTGCTCGACATTATTGTTTCGAAGTTGCCGTCGAAAGTTTCGCAATATGATGGTATGATGGGGCTATATTTTGCCAGAACATATCTCGACCTCTATCTTATGACCGGCAAGCCGAGCGACCTCGATGCCGCTTTGTCGATAGCTGTTGCCGAGGCTGACAGATATGCACAGCTCGTAAAATATGCGACGACTCTCGACCCGATTACGCTTTCTCAGCTCGGCCGCTCTGAAACGTATGCTTTGCAATATTTGGGTGAAGCGATGGCTATCATTAATAAAATCGATATCTTAACAGCTAAACCTGATATTTTCATCGACCCCGATATGGATGCCAATATCAAGTTGTTGAGAGGTATGACCTTAGAAACCGATCTTAGGATTGCTCCGCTAATCTATATCATGGGTTATAGCTATGACGAATTGTCGGGCGAAATCGAATCGCTCTCGGAAGGACAGCAGAAAGTAATACGCTCGGCGATGGACATTCTTGCGCTCAACAAAGCCGCAGGCACCGACCCGATGAAGTTCAGCCGTGATATTATGGATCGCTATGGATTTACGTCCGAGCAGTGGAATTTCGTGGCAAATTAAGCGTGCGAAACTATGCTTATCGAACAGCCGCCATTGCTTTATCGCCTATTTTTTCCTGAGGCCTTTTGGCGCCTGAAACGTAAGGGCGGCAAGCCGGTGGTATATCTCACTTTCGATGACGGTCCAATCCCGGAAGTGACGCCATGGGTGCTCGACACCCTCGATAGTTACGGCATAAAAGCCACCTTCTTCATGGTAGGTGAAAACGTGAAAAGGCATCCGGAGTTACTCGAGGAGATAAAGCGTCGGGGCCACTCGTATGGCAACCACACAATGCATCATCTGCAAGGACGCAAAGTGTCGGCCCGCCGTTATCTGCGTGATGTGGCCGAAGCGTCGCAGCTCATCGATAGTACCCTTTTTAGGCCTCCGCATGGTCTTATTAGCTGGAAACAGGGCAAAGCGCTTAAAGAGAAATATAATATTGTAATGTACGACCTCGTTACTCGCGATTATTCTAAGAAATTAAACGCTAAGCAGGTTGTAGACAATGTGCGAAAATATGCCCGTAATGGCTCTATTATCGTGTTTCACGATTCATTGAAATCCTACGGCAATCTGCGCGAGGCCTTGCCGTTGGCAATAGAATGGCTTATCGAACATGGATATGAATTCAGAGCCATCAATATGTAAAGAAGATATCCGTAAGCTTTGTATCGAGGCCGGAGCCTGTGCCGTTGGTTTTGCGCGAGTAGAGCCTATCCCCGAAGGGCAGGCCTCGCTATTTAACGAATGGTTGGCCGACGGCCGACACGCCGAGTTGTCGTATATGGAACGTTACGGTGATATCCGAAACAATCCGGCGTTGCTGCTTGAGGGCGCCAAGACCATTATTTGCTGTGCTTTTGCCTATGCCAACGCAACTACACAACGGCATCACCTCTTTGCCGACTATGCTTTGGGGCGTGACTATCATGAGGTTCTGCGGCAACGATTATCACCGGTGGCAAAGGCTCTGACAGCAGCGCATAAAAATTCCGCCACAAGGATATGCGTCGACACCGCCCCTTTGCGCGAACGGTTTTGGGCAACGCGTGCCGGCGTAGGAATTATCGGACGTAATAATCAACTGATTGTGCCGGGGATTGGCTCGCGTGTATTCCTTGCCGAGATATTATGGACCGAGGAAATTGAACCGGACAAATCGCTTGAGACAGAAACATGTAGCGGGTGCAAGGCTTGTGCCTTGTCTTGCCCTCGGCACGCGCTCGATGGAGAGGGAAGGATTGACTGTCGGCGCTGCTTGTCGTATCTCACCATTGAGCATCGCGGGGAGCTGCCCAGCGATTTAACTCTCAGAGGCCGAATATATGGTTGTGACATCTGCCAGGATGTTTGTCCGCACAATAGGTCGGGGCGGAATCCCGAGGTAATACCCGAATTTGAACCGACCGCCGCGCTAATGAGCGTAAGTGTCGACTCCATAAAAGAGATGAATGCTGACGAGTTTTCACGCATCTTCTCTCACTCGGCAGTAAAACGCACAAAACTCATAGGGCTGCAGCGTAATGCCCTCAAATCAAAACACTAAAAAAACAGGCCATGTCGAAAAACGACACAGCCTGCTTATAGTGTTGTTATAACGGCTTATTTACAGCATTTGTTGCAAGTAAGACATTTCCATACGAGAGCCGAGAGAGCTGCCCCTACAAACGGACCTACGATGAAAATCCACAATTGGCAAAGAGCGTCACCGCCTTGGAATACGGCGGGAGCAATACTGCGAGCGGGGTTAACCGACGTACCGGTATAGCGGATGCATACCAAGTGTACGAGGACGAGGGTGAGACCGATTGCAAGACCGGCAAAATTACCGGCACCTTTTTCACTGTCGGTAGTTCCTAATACTACAAGCACGAAGATAAAGGTGAAAACAATTTCGGCAACGAGGCCTCCGCAAAGCGAAACACCGGGTTGCAAACCATTGGCGCCGGTAGCCGTTGTGGCAACAACATCAGACGATGATGTCAGAGCAAAGAGAATTGCCGAGCCGATAAACGCGCCAATAACTTGGAAGAGCATATACATGGCTGCATCTTTTCCGCTCATGCGTTTCGACAACCATACAGCCAAGGTGATAGCCGGATTGATGTGGCAACCCGAAATACCGCCAATGGCATAAGCCATAGCTACTACAGACAAACCAAACGCAAGCGAGGTGCCAACAACCGTTGAAGGTGCGGCCACATCGCATCCGAGACTTACGGCTACGCCGCAGCCCATTAATACGAGAACCATAGTTCCCAGCATTTCTGCTAAATACTTTTTCATGGTGATAAATTTATTTGAATTAGTTATTTGTCGTCCAAAGTTACAAATTTATTTTAAAATACGCCTATTTGAGTGAAATCTTTTCAACGCGTCGCTGATGACGACCACCATCGAAAGGCGTAGACAAAAATACATCAACAATCTCAATAGCAAGCTCTGCCGCAATAAAACGGGCCGGCAAGACAAGGATATTAGCATCGTTATGAGCTCGGGCCAGACGAGCAAGCTCGGGCTGCCAACATAAGGCTGCGCGCACGCCCTGATGCTTGTTGAGAGTCATGCCAATACCATTCCCTGAGCCACAGATTGCAATACCCGGATAGCACTCGCCGTTTTCAACTGCTACGGCACACGGATGCGCATAATCGGGATAGTCGCAACTCTCATCGCTATTAGTGCCAAAATCAACATATTCAACACCACGAGACTCTAGATATCCCTCTATGATAGATTTTAATTCAAACCCGGCATGGTCGCTACACATACCTATCGGCCGATTTTTTTCCTGAGAAGTCATAAATAAACCGTTTACAATTTCACATACTCGCTTTCGAGCCAAACTCAAAAAGCCTAACAAAAGTAGCAAAAATTTATCCATTAATATAACCGATTGAAAAAAAAATATTAACTTTGCGGCACATTGCCCAGGTGGCGGAATGGTAGACGCGCTCGTTTCAGGTGCGAGTGCTGCGAGGCGTGCAGGTTCGAGTCCTGTTCTGGGCACCCTGAAAGCGAGATAACTATCGAATTTTTAATTAGTTATCTCGCTTCTTTTTATTTTTACGTGCAAATTACGTGCAAAAGGCCCCTCTTCAACTCCTATCTTCTTCCAATTACACCGAAATATTGTTTTGTCTTATGCTCCTTTATCAAAGGTGATAACTCGATTTTATAGTGACAATAACAGTATGAATACACCTAACTTTTATTTTGGGAGTATTTTGCCATCATTTCTTTTAGATGACCTTCAATATTTAAAACTATATTTTTAGGTTTTAATACTATTAAATCCGGGCCAAAAGAAATTAATTCGCGGAGGAGCTCATAGTTTTCCTTACACTTTATTTTAAAGAAAGCCCCATCTATTAAGTTTGTATATTGAGTTCTTAATTTCGCGTCCTGACTTCCACGAATCAATATTTGGGAACCGTGAATCGGTTTAGTTAATACATAATCTTTGGATATGTCAGAGATCCAGAAGATGATTTCTTCAATGGGGGACTCTTCGCTATAAGTTACTCCAATTATATCTTCAAAATGTTCATTAAAGCCCTCGGACTGAACAAGATATTTATGTATATATGAGATAGAAAAATCATCAATTCGGTCTAGTGGAAACGTAAGGATTTTACCCGTATCACATGCCGCCGCTATAAGAAACCATCGATTGTTATATTCTTTTAATAAGTAAGGACATATCTCCACGTTACGAGTATTATGATTTTTAAATGTGTGATATTCAAGCATAACTACCTGCTTGAGTTTAATAGCTGTAAATAAACGAGCTATTAACGTGGAGTTCTGCAATATATTTTTAGATAGTGATATTATTGGTTGATGTTCCTCAAGTTCTAATCTGCATTTCAAATCATTCAACCATTCAAAATTTTCCAATCCCTCGAAACTTCCTAAAGTATCTAAGGCTGTAGTCAAAACAGATTTTTCGTCCTCTGTTAATTTTGGCTTAAAAATTGAGAAAGTTGGGTCTATATATCTGACACAGCGTTTTCTATAAGGTCTTCCATTTTTATCAGCAGCGTCGACCCAATACTCTTCAATATCAATATCAAAGGGGCTATCAAATTCAAGATAATTCAAATCTTTCTCAACACAACGTTTAGAAACTGCCTCCTGTCCAAATTCAGGGAGCTTTTGTGCTAAGACATCAGTGATATCCTGAATTGAGTATGCCTTATTTCGATTGGCAAGCATTTTGTCAATCAAAGCATATCGAGTCATTGCATTTTTATTAGCAGGCATATCTTTTTATAAAGTAATTAGTGAAATGGCCGACCAGCGTCCGTCTTCTTGCCTTATGGCAACGATTTTGACCCGTTGTTCGTCGGTCACATTGCGGAGCAATTTTTCCCCAATGTAAGCGCCATCCAGAATGGAATATTTTTTGCCATTTTTGTCTGTGCGCAGTTTAACCGTCCCTTCTTGTACTCTTATCCAATCTTGTTCAAGAGGGTTTTGTTCAGAAGGTTTAATCCAAACTATTTTCCCGTCATGAACCTTAATATCAAATGGGACTCCATTCTTCGCTCGATTGTCTAATCCGTATTTTGAGGGTTTCTTGAGTCGGATAGGTCCATCTTTGGTTCTCAATGTCCATTGGGTAAACTTGCGGCCAGGACGGTTTCTATCTTCAAGCTGCTTGTCTTCTATCTTTATGGCAAAAACGGCAGGTATTGCACTATAGATAAATTCCTCGGCAAGCGGTATGTATTGTTCATACATAGGAGCATTGTCTTCAGCATGAATATCATGTGGAATTATAGCATCAACATCGCGGTAATCTTGTTTCAATCCCCATCCCTGTGATAAATAGAATTCTCGATATTTATTCACCTCATATTTAGCATTATTCAATAATCCTTTTTCGAATAAGGCTTTTGCGAGATTTAATCGGCATCCGCCTACGAAAGATTCATCACGTTCAACCGAAAGCGCTTTGCATAAGAAGGCAATTTTAAGATCTATGTCATCTATTAAATCAGATGCTTGATTCCATAAATAACATTTCGATGCAGATTTAAGAATAAGTTGTTTGTAATATTCCAACGCGTCATCCAATTTACCTAAAGAGATTAAAGCCATAGCTTTATATTTAGGCATATTTTGATTTTTTGGGAACTTTTTAAGCGCTCGATCGACTAATTCGTTAAAGTCATCGGGGGATTCTACGTTGTCTGTTTCCAACTCTTTTGCATAGACGGCTATGAGTTTTTCAACCAAAGAGGTGACGGTATTCCCATTGTCCACCTGAAATTGCTCCCAGTCTTCAGGTCTGATATTTTCCCAACCCCAAAGTTTCATAAAATCTCGAATGCGGAATTGAAGAGGTGTATTCTTTTCGACTTTGACTGCTTCTCCCAGGATGAGAGAGTGAAGTAATTCAGGCTTAGGCAGTTCCAGTTTTAAGTAATAATGAAGTAACTGTTTCCTTTTTGTAGAATCATTGAGAGGAGTATTTCTGAGATTATAATATAATAGCCATCCAAAATCTCCATAATGATTTTCGTTCAATTCTCCATTCTCTAACGAATCATGACATTTTTGGATTATATCGCTTGTCAAAGAACCAGCTTTAGCTACTTCGCAAGCATTCTTTAGCTCTTTAGATAGAGGGTCTAGACGACGTTCGATTGTGTTTAATGATCTTGGCATATATTCGTCGCCGGAGCAATAATCTTCGTATAGCGACTTCATGCGTTCATACAAAGAGGCTATGATTTCTTGCTCCTCTTCGCTTTTGCACTTGTCGTTAAGACACCAGAATAAAGCACCGGCAGTATAATTATTCTGATTTAGCGAAAATTCTTGTTCGGCAGCTAGGAGAGCTTCTTCCAAGTGGCCTGCTTTACGTAAAGCATTTATTTCTTTTATCGTCATGATAATTAGATTTGATTTGGCTGTAATTTAAATAAATTCTTTTCTGAAGGCGACGAGTTTAGAATCCTCCTTGCCTAAAGAACTTATTGATTGCATGAGGGAATATTTACCATTCTTATCATAGAAAAACGTGACTTTAGCAATACCGTCCGTCTGTAGATGAAAAACATCTTGATATTGTTCGTGGTTTATATTAAGAAGTTTTATGTCAGTTTGTTCGGCAATTTCTTTGACGTGATGTGCAAGTTTGGCAAAGAATGGCCGTTCTTCAAACCCTAATGGTATATCAATCTTATCCGGCGCAAAGGAATCGCGAATAATGTCCATGCATTGCCCATCGAACATTTCATCGCCGGAAGAACAAGATACTTTTCCAGTCAATGAATTATAACCCTCGTTTCCATACCACATCTGAATCTTACAATTTAAGTGATTAGTATTAGAGAACGCGATTATTTGCTGGTTTTGCTTGGATAGATCTTGACTGACGGAAAGCCCTAAATATTCTGCCAATTCTTTTATTCGTTCAAAACGACGTTCAGTAAAATCACTATTTTCCCCAAAGATTTGGACCCTTACTTTACTCGAAAGTTGGATCTCGGGAACTGTTAAATCGCTAATATAGTCAAATTCGGGTGCACGGAAAAACCACAAGTTAGAAGAGGATCTTGTCAATGCAGTATATGCCCATCGGAAATAATCCTCGTTACGATTACCTCCAAATCGGAATAAGTCGACAAAAATATTCGGCCATTCACCGCCTTGGGCTTTATGGCAAGTCATGGCATATCCATATTTGCAAATCACAGCGTTGTAATAAGGATCATTTAGGAGACGGTGCTTATATGCTTCCGCAAGTTCCTTAATTCGTGAGTCACAGGTTTTGCCACTCCTAAGGAATTTTTTAATTTCAGTCATATTGGATTTAATTTCGAGAGGTAACCGCATCTCAAAATCAACCACCAATGCTCTAAGAACATCTCCGTCGAGTTGCCCTTCGGGATCTTCAAGAAAATTGTCCAGAATTTTTACCGATAGTTGTACCACTTCGTTTTTATTTCTAAATACGAAGGTTACATTCCGGAAGGAAAGTTGCACATCTTTGTACTTTTCACGCCCAAGCTTGATATGAACTGTTTTCTTTTCAACTTCGTTATCAGGCTGTGCCGCCAATACTTTTACAATCGTTCCATTGAATAGTTCACAACCGTAATTGTAATTATTTCGGGCAATCAAAAGTAAATCACCTGTTTCTACTTTGTATGCTTCCGACCCGAAATAATGTTCTCTGACTTGTTTATTATATTCGAGCGCAATCCGGTTAGTATGAGTTATGATAGTCCCACGTGGAGAGGGAGCATTATCAGCCAAAGAATAATACGGATCAAGTAGATCTACTTCAGCCGAGTGGAAGTTGGAACCAGGTGTCAGTCTGAATTCAATGAACCTTTTAGAATCAATCTTGTCTCGCAGTTTGGTCGCATTTTCAAGCAATACACTTTCGGAGCCTTGACGCATTACTTCGGTAAGAGTGATTTCAGAAACACCGCACTTAAACTTTTCAATAATATAATTCTTATCAAGAGCAGGTGAAAAGTTCATTCCAACAGGAGGCAGCTGAGCATAGTCTCCGATAAATACCATCTTACGACCCTCGGCATATTGGAAAATATCGGAGAGAAGAAATCCCGAGCCAAACATAAACAGTTCGTTATCTATAAACCGATCCGATATCATTGAAGCCTCGTCAATAAGATAAATGAAATCTTTCTCGCCCGGATTCTCCCTCAGCGCAAAACTGAAGTGAAGAGTATCACTTTCTTCCTTATCTTTAGTGATATTATTGGCACGGAGCTTTTCCATAGCGTAAATATAGCGATGGATAGTCGACGCATCCGCACCGGCCTTTTCAGAGATGATATGGGCAGCACGACCCGTCGGAGCCATCAGTCCGAAACTACGATTACCCCTTTTAAGGATAGCTATAAACTCTTTGAGCAAGGTTGTCTTACCTGTGCCCGCTGCACCACGTAGCAAAAGCACCTGATTATCATTCTTGAGGAAATCCTCAAAAACCTGGAGTGCGGTAAGCTGGGAAGATGTAAAAGCAAATGTCATTATTAGTTTGATAATTGAGGTGTTATTTCATTAATATTTCTAGGATCTATAAGAAGGATTAATAAATTAAGCATTTTAATTATATAATCTTGCAAAAGCTCAACACTTAAAGTTAATCCTTTTTCATTTAATTTCACTGAATTACCATGTGCGATAGTGTTCCGTATCAACCTTATAATATTCCAATCTGTATCATCTACTTCTTCGTAACCTAATCTGAATAGGACTAAAGCACAAATAGCAAAATTCAAACTTTGATCCTTACAGAACTTTTCATGTCTGCTGCTAGGTGTATATCCACGTTTATAATTCCAATCATCATCACTTTTTGAATACATTGCGCATTTAGATTTTCCTGAAATAGTTAAAATATTGCGTCCCTTAACTACTAAAGTGAATTGATTTGTGTAATCTACAAAATTCGAATCTCTCTTTAATTCTTCAAAGATATTGAAAATATTCAAGTACAATAGTTTCAATATATCGATATCTAATTTGTTATTTTGAGTTAGTTGACGGATAGCTTGAGAAACGGAAATAATATAAACGGCTAGATCTGTTGCAGGTACTACTAGATTAATGAGATTCTCAAGTTTGTCGTTTAAAGGAATTAAAAAGTTTGCTCTTTCCAATCCCTTTTGGATGTCGGTTACCATGTGAGAGATTACATCTTTTGTTATTTCTTTCCCATTGTAATTTTCAGGTTTCTCTTTTAGAATGAATCCATCAGCATTTCCCGCCTTCAACATAAGGATATTTTCAATCCTACTTGTAGCTGTGAAGATTAGTACTTGACGTCCAAAAGAACTTTGAGGATCCCTATAATTCCCTTTCAGTACTTTTGAGAGAATCCGATAACCGCTGACGTTCTTCATATCACGTCCCATATCGGTGTCCTTGTCCTCCATAAGCCTAAAATCAAGTATGATGATTTGAGGATTGAATTTGTCGACTTCATCTCTTATGCTTTTCTCAATATCCTCATACTGCAATTTGTAAAAATCTTTTCCTATATAACGAACGGCAACTGAATGCGCCTCTCTAAAAAAATTGTAAAAGAACCTATGCCAGCCCTCATTGTCATCAATTATAAGAATTCGCGTACCTTCAGGTAAATTCGTGATTTTTTCTTTTAAACCCTCAGTCAGTTTTTTATCGTTATTCTTATTGAGTTTTTCAATGGTAATAAGATATTCAAAATATAGAAGCCCGTTTAAAGAAGATGTGCCGCCTTCGAATCCCATAAAAGAATTCCATTTGTAAAGACACCATTCGTTTGTTAGTGAATGTGTGGAGTTAAATGATGAGGGCATTTTTAGCCCAATCAAATCCAAATAGTTTTTATATTCTTTTGGATTGATTTTTGTTCGAGAGGATAGTGTAAAGTTGGCAACAATATGCTTATTAAATCTCACATAATAAATACCAGGGATTTTGAGAATATTCGGATAATCATAATTCAATAGAAAATTGGTTTCGTTTTCATTTCCCATCAAAACAATATCTACTTTGAAATTACCCTCTCTCAAGTAATACATAAGTATTCGTAATGCTAAATTTGCCCCTTGATAAGAGAGAGAATTGTAAATATCAAGAATTGTAGGTATAAAAAATACAATATCTCCTTCGTCCTTTGGCAATTGCGATAAATCATTTTTTAAGGAATCAGACATCAATACCGCGTCTACGCGCCACTCGTCAGCATGTTCCTGCCTTATTAAATCTGTACTATATGTAATTAAGTACCTCATATTATTTGATTTTTTTTATATTGCTTTCAACGATATTTCTTAGATCCAACCAAGTCGGTTCGCCGATTTTGTCTAAATCTGTCAATATCAATTCGCCTAATTCTTTAAATTCTTTTTTCGTTAGATTTTCAATTGTTCTTCTAATCTTAGGAACATTTTCAATAAATGCTTGTAAGTCATGGTTGATAAAGCATATTTCAGCAATTCTATTTTCAAATTCAAGTAATGCGTTGAGTTTATGTCTTTCCCCCCATAAAAGAACATTAATGTTAATTTTACCGTTAATTCTCAAATCTTCAAGAAAATAAGGAAGATTCTCATACATTAAATCTGCATTAATGTCTATTTCGTTCTCTTTTCTATTTGCACCTTCAGTCCCTCCGCTAAAGATGACAATGGGAACTCCAAATGATATAAAAACAGCCCTAATACTCTCAAAATCAACAGTATTATCGGCAAAGACATACGATTTATGAAATATTATACATTCCGGTGATTCAATTACCATGTCAAAAACACACTCAGCAGTAGGTTTGTTCGGCACTGTTTTCACTGTCTCAAATCGTATCAGATCCGTATATTTCTTGAGACGTTCATGGTTTTCTTCTCGGCGATATGCCCTGTCATCAAAAATATATACCATTATCTCTTATAAATTCTAAGTTTATATCTTACTCCGCCTTTTTTCTCATCTGATTCTTTCACAACATTTGGAGGGGTTAATAAACCATCTTCGCTCATGGTGTTTTCATCCAACGCCTTTACAACAAGGCTACCACGCATTTTCCCATCCTCAATATAATCGCCCTCTAATGTTAAATCGCAAACTGAGAATAATCTTTCTCTAAGTTCTTTAAAATCCCCAGATGGTCTTTCAAGTTTCCCAATATTATTAAAATAACTCCCCCTCTGCGTTATTTCTAAAATATAAGAATCTTCCTCGGCTATTAAGTCAATATCAACGTTCGAACTTATCGACTTATGCTTTGTCATCCAGTCACAAAATGTGTCTAATGCAGTTAAAATACCGATTACATCACAGTAAATATTTAAATCGTATCCAATTTCATCAAATTGCGGATCAAAATTTATGTCGAAATCTTTTGGCAATCTCGTTGTTAGCTTATTCCAAATTAATTCACTAAATCTATCATCATCTCTAAGGTCTGTCCTGAATTCTATGGTCGACTTAAACATCCTGATGTAATCCTTAAATTGATGACCGTCAGAAAGCACTAAGTTTTCAATAGGAGTATCAGGTGTATCCTTGCTTAAATCAACGACTGAATACCAACCAATGTGAATACTTTTAGAATCCGTATTTGTCCAAGGAAAGGGTTTCTCTTCGTTGTTTTCGAAGTTTATAAAGTTCCATACTTGATTGTATGTTTTTTTATTTATAGCTGGGCCATCATTATATGCCATGTCGTTTAAAATGGCTTTAGATGTTTGTAAGTTCTTAATCATTCCCTCTATATCAAAAGGTACAGACATGTCCCATTTATGAGTAAACCATTTAAACCTATCATCTCTAGAGAATAATGATAAGAAATCTATCATTTTCTTTGGGCTATGGCTCTGTCTTATTCTCTTAAGATTCATTTTGACAGTTTCCTCATTATTTTCTTTATTTTTATTAAGATTCCCACCGACATCTGTACAATCACGAGCCATAAGCTTCGCGAAGCGTGCTTGTTGAGCGCGAGTAAGACCTTTGTTTCTTGTAAAGAAATTTATGAGATTGATTTCGTTTTGATTATTCATGGTTTACCATTTAATGTCAAGATCTATTAAAGGGTCATCATCGCTTGGTTTAAAATCCTTAGGAATAGACTTTAGCTCATTGTTTAGAGTTTTACCTTTATAATTCTTAACCTGGAATTTATCTTTATCACTTTCCGGTTTAGAATCTAATAATGGGTTATAATCCTTTATATTGTCTCCTTCTTCTCCGTATTCTATAAATAAAGCGAGTTCCTCTGCCGCTTCTTTAAAACCTTTTTCCTCCCAAATATCAAGCAATTCATCAGGATTGATTTTTACATTTTGGATGCTGAGAATTTTGTCTCGCTTATGATCCTGATTTGAAATCATCCAGTAATTCTTGCCTTTGGCTCGACAAAGAATTACATTACAATTCGCAAGCTTTTTACTTTCGACAATAGCGCCTTCGGACAAAGTTTCAAGGTTAGGACAGAGAAATTTTTGGGTTGCATGACTTATCGCCAAAGTTTTTTCTTTGCCTGCAATAGCGCATTTTCCAACCAATTTTTTATTCTTTGTCACTGATAGAGACACATCTGTTTGAAAATATTCCTGAAATTCTGCCATGCTATATGGCTGCACATACATAAACTTTTTAGCTTGAATCTGCTCTTCTTCACTTCCGATGAAGACAACTTGCTGAAGTTTGTCAAATCGTGCTTTAAGTTTCTTATATGCTGGATTAGAGGCACCTCGCACCATTCTTAAATAATCCAATTTTCCTCCGACGACATTTTCCATAACCGGCTCGCCTTTTTTTATATAACCTTTCTCGGCTTTATATCGAGGATAGAAAAGTGCGTAAGCCTTTGCATAACCATACTTTTCCCATGCGTTAAGAATCCATCGTATCTCTTGTATGTATTTACGAGAAACATTCGCTTTCGCATTTACAGTTAGCCCGGTAACTTCCTGTCTACATCCGGACTTGAGCAACCGAGTTTTCTTATCATTAATAGTAAATCCTTGTTCTGAAATTATTCTCAATAATTCCGTGCGAAACTCACCACCCTCTTGATATACATTATGCATGCTCGAAAATGTCATGTCATCGGCATATCTTGAATAATGCAGCCCAAAGCGTTTGGCTAACCCCTTCATCTTGCGGTCAAGATTGCAGCAAATGGCATTTGTTAGAAGTGGGGAAGTGGGGGCTCCTTGAGGTAGTACATTTTGACCTCGTTCTTCATTATAAGAGCAGCATAACCCCGCAATAACATTAGCTATATCTTGAGAGAAATTAAATGGAGACAACTGCACTCTCTTCCATACTCTTGCTTGTGGAATAGATGGGAAAAAGTCTTTTAAATCAATATTAAAAACATAGTTATGCCCTGTATGCACTTGTGCATTGTTTACTACTGATCGACCCAGTGCAAATCCCATTGCTACAGGATCCGACTCAAAAACCGAATTAAGCGCTTGGTTAAGCATACGTAAAATAATATTCAGCTGGTAACATGGAGCTTTTATCTCACGTAAGCCACCACTTTTTTTTCTTATATGAAAAGTGCGATAACGTTTAGTGGTATTTTTGTCGCTCGAATAGAATTTTAATTGCTTTGAGGTGATCTTATGACGCTCCGTTCCGAACTCATCTTGTTTAATGTCGTTCAGAAGTTCCGCCAAATCCTCAATAGACTGAATTGCTTTTATTCTATTTTTTATTTCAAGTTTTTCCATATAATGAAACGACCTTGAGATGTGAATACAAATTCCTTTTCTTTGTTTTTATTAAAATCTTGGTTCGTAGTGAATGAGATTAAATTTACTCCCAAATCAGTCCTTAGACTGTAATAAAATATACCGTTTGGTTATCTTTTCTTTTTTTGAAAGAAAGACATCCGACAAAACAATCGGACAGAAGTCAAAATTTGTTTGTATCCACAATCTCAAAGGTCGCTGTTTTTTTTTGCGTTGCAAAGTTAATAATAATTCGCGAACTCTTTGTTCGCAAACTGTGAAGATCTGAAAAATTTTTATTGTTGAAGGATTTTATTCACAATTTCTTCAAGAAGTTCGGAGAAATCCACCCCATATTCATTTATTACTCTTTGGGGAACAACACATGAGTAACTTCCACCTATGTGTATTGAATAATCTGTATTTTTGACTGCTCTCTCGACATTGGCAGCAAGAGCTCCAATATTAACGATCGATTTAATTCTATGAATGGTCTCTTCCACCTCCGGATAGACATGTTCTTCAACATTATCACGATTATATCCCTGCATATTCACACAACATAGAGCATAACTATCGGCTTCATCCACGCAGGTGTATAACTGAAGAGGACTCATCTCCACAGATTGATTGCTACTCCAGCGCGATTTTATTTCAAGCGAATAGACGTGGGTGTTGTTCACGAGCACAACAAGATCCTGACCGTTTTGACTGTCTTCGACTTTTATGTTGTAATCTGTGCCTACTTTACCAGATAGGCGTAACTCGATTTCTTTCCGAAGAAAATCCTCGACATATTGTCCGAGACTTTTCTTGTATTGGAAGTCAGCCTCTTTATTCTTACGTTCACAGAGGGCACCCTTGCCAAGACGAATAATTTCATCCAAATTTATATCTTCGGCAAGTTCTGCTAATTGATTTAACTTATCTGCATCATCGATTTTCATCAAACGAAATATCCCTTCTTTGCACTCATCTTTAACCTTATTCATGAACAAATCAGCCTTTTTCTCAAAAATGCGCTTAAAAAGGACCGACCATTCATTCGTTCCATTGTTGTCAAACATCTCAATGATATCAAGAACAACATCATGGCTGAAAGCCATATCTTCCAACTTGTCTTCGATTTCCTTGGCGACCATAATTGCCGTCAGTTCCGGAAATTCGCAGAATGAGGCGTAATCCGGGTTGACAATCGATTTTTTAAGGTCTTCCCCCATTACATTTTCATATAAGGTATAGAGTTCTTCAGGGATGTCAATTGCGGCACTTAGTGAATCGGCCATTGATGGGTTGTTGTATAAGTTCGGGAATGCTCCAAAATCTTTTGCAAAGCCTTTTTTGTCGTTCTTGTTGTAGTAATCGGCCCAGCCTGAAAGAGTTTGGTGTAGATCATAAACGTAATCTGATTTCTCTTCAACCCAGTCTGCATCTTTGAGAGAAATTTCCATAAGGAGGTTCTGAACAAGATATTGAAAAGGTAGTTGGGCAATATCTCCTTCTTCACTGTCCACAGGGCTTAGGATGACAGTTTTGTATTCCAGCCCAAGATACGGAGCGATAACCTTCATCGCAGCGTTTTTGATGGTCTTTGATGTTTCGCTTTTAACAATCATGCTGAGTCTGGCCAGTTGACACAGCATTTCGTGTTCACCAACTATCGCTTTCTTAAAAGTGCTGTCAGCAAGATTCCTAAGAGCTTCATTCAAACTTTTTTTCAGATCATTTCGTGAGTATTTTGAGAAATCATCAATATCAACGAAATCTTCGTCAATAAATCGCTCTACTTCCTCTGAGATGAAGGGCATCACAACTTTACATAACCAATCGGGAATTGTTGCGGCATCACGCAATTCTGATTTAATACGATGTCGCCCATCGCGGTTCTTTATTAAGGGAAATTCGACGAAATGACTGTTTAATCCTATTGCTTTAAGTAAACGTGCATAGTTTAAGAATACCTCTTTTGAGAGTTCACTTCGGGAAAGAGTTCTTGACAAACTTTCGTAAGTCAAAAACCTTGAGTCATCTTCATTATACCATGATGCAACAACTTGACTCCATTTTATGATTTTGTCTTTCGTCGGTATATAATTGTCCGATGTTGCTATCGAAAATACCGTATTGCTGTGATGTGCATGGTCGCCATTTAAGTCTCTTACTACCTTCGGAGAATAAAAACAAATGTCGCCATCCCCAATTCGCTTTTTTTCGCCACTGATATCCACTACTTCCAACGATTCATAAAATTCAACCCATTTTGCCTTGAATCCTTCATAGAAAGCGGTGCATTCCTCGTCTGCATCAGCTGGAGCTTCTAACTTCAGCATTAGTATGTCCTGCCATTCCTGCAACGTGCCCTGCATACCCTCAAGGGTAGCAAACAGCATATCCGACATCTCAGTGAGAACCATGAGATTCTTCTCATATTTCTCAGGACTATTTGCACCGGCCTTCGGCAAAAACAAACCATTACGTTCCTCTTCCGGAATGAACCGCTTTGAGTGGAAGATGAATTCGAACCCGAAATCCTCCGTACCAAGCAAAGGGTAGTTAACAAACAATTTTGCCATCCCGTCAAGACTACGTACACAGGTAGGAGAAGCCAGGGGCAAGATTATTACATCATTGCCATCCTCAGAGGTGAGATAATACATCTTCTCCTCTGTAGTCACTCCATTCTCTATTTTTGTAATTCCCATCACTTTCAAGCCGACCTCATCGTCTAGTGGCCGAGAGTGAAACTTAATATTGCTCTCTGCAATTTGTATCTCTACTTCTGATATACGGGGATTTATGGTCATGAGATATGGCATAGTCTTAATCGCAGATGCTATCGCCATCGAGGCCTTCTTAAAGCCATTGCCGCCAACGGCAGTCGAAAGGTCATAGCGAAGTTGGGTCCACTCTGTTTCTTCTTTATTTATTTGGGATAGTGCGATCTCCTTCACCTGACGAAGTTGCATGGCCATCTTGTTGTAAAATTCATCTTTACTGGTGTAAGTCCTATCTATCGCAAAGTCCTTTATGGTTATGAATAGACCGGGTATCTCTTCGCTTTCCATCGACCCGGAAATATATAGCTTTTTGCCAAAACTATGAGTAGTGATAAACCCTGTGCCATATTGACCGGTAGCATCTTCATCCTCTTCCTTGCTTTGTGAAGACACCTGCTTCACCAACGAGCTAAGCGTATCGTATGTAAACGCCTTTCCCTTATGGGCAAAGATGAACTCATCGGGAGTTAGCGTCATTTTAATATAGGCTTTTTTGCCATCTCCTTCATCCCTTGCCAGATCGCCCGCGTTTTGGAAGAGTTCCCAGATAGCACGTGCGCCCATAGAATCATTGACTCTGTCAAGTTTTTGTTCTATTATGTCACAGCAGCGTTTGCAGAATTGACGATATTCCTTTTGGTCGAGTTTTTCTCTGAGAGTGGCCGTATTTTCCATCGTTCCTTGATTGTTCGAATTCGAAAATTTAGTTTGCATGACTGTAAATTTATTTTTTATTTTTATTGATTTATGATTAATTGAGTGATTTTTGTGTTGAGGAGTGTGGCTATCTGGCGTAGAGTTGCTAAGTCGGGTTGAACTCGGTTGGTGCACCACTTCGACACTGTCGTTTGATTGCGTCCCAACTGTTTGGCTAACCATTTGCCAGTTCTGCCATTTTCAATGAGTACCAGTTTGATTCTGTTGAGTTTTTGATTTGTTTCCATTCTTCGTTGTGTTATCCTATTTGTAAATTCGTATCATCATCATAATAGAGTCGGTCGTGACCGATGTGCCATTTGCCACAGAATCTACATTGATATGGGGACATAGGTACACAATCCTCCGGATGTTTCGCCATGTAATCCTTGCTGGCGGAGGTGGCTTCTTCTAATGAATTGTAGCTACGTTTGCTCTTAAATATTATTCCGTCGTTCCCATAGTTGCGTATAACCTTCCAATGTGTGTTTAGATAGCGTTCCTCTATATTGTATTTTGCAAAGTTAAGATTATACATATTAAACGACTTGGCCCTTTTTTCGTGATATCGGACTATTTCTCGACGAGATGATTTATAATGTCGATTAACAACTTGCGCAGACCGTTTTTCCACTATGCGCCGAATAAGAAAATTCTCACTGGCTGTGCCGGAGGCAACGTCGGCATATTGTAGTAGCTGATTAGTTTTCTTAATTTTTTCTCTCTTTAAAGTCTTAGACAGATGTCGGTACCGTCGTGCCATCCCATTATCGGCACGTTGCTTCTTAATTTTCTTTACACCGATTGAATCAACCTGCCTGCATATTTTTCTTAAGGTTTGAGTCAGTTGAGCTCCCAACGCTACTATCTTACAATCTTTGTTAAGCAAGTAATCTCGGCTTAATGCTATACCTTTGGTAACACCGTTTTGCGCGGATGCATCTTTAATAAATTTAGACATGAAATTCATATCGTCTTTGCAAAGATTGTCAAAAGGATGTTGCTGATGTCGGCAAACAAATTTGCGACATTGATTTAAGAATTGTGCTATTCGCATTAGATCTAAATTCTCTTTTGAAAATTCGGTGATGGAAGGAAGAATGGGGTTGTAATGCATAATTGTTAGTTTTTGGATTAGAATTATAATTTTCTGATGCAAAATTATTTCTTTGGAATCAGACACAATGTACAACTCAAGAGTAATGTTTTTCAAATATTTGAAAATATTTTTGAAATTCTTTATAATGTTGATGCTCAGCCATATATAATTTATAACAAAAGTGAGATTTCAATAAACAGAACTTTTGTTTTGTTGTATTTATATATTTTCTTAATTTTGTTGAGATTATTTAACCAAATTAACCATTATGGAAAAACATGATATTGCATTTATAAGATGCCTAAGTGACTTAATTAAAGCTGATAAAATAATAGCAGAGAAAGAAATAAATTTCTTTGAACAAAGTTTCAATGAAATATCCAAGTCACTTTCAAGTATTGAGAAAGCTAGAAATATTTCATTACAGAACGCTATTGAAATTTTGCAAACCCTCCCCACCCAAAAAAGAGAAGCATTGATTGAAAAATTTAAAAAATTATCACTCAGCGATGGAGCATGTTCGCGCGAAGAAGCACTATTGATTCTTGCGATGGCTTATTGTCTGGGGAACAAAACCAAAGAGAACTGCAAAATCGTATCGGTAGCCACTCCACAAATAGATTTTGAAGATTCACAGGTCTTATATATTGAACCAAGGGAGGATAAAAATATCAACAATCTTATTAATGACAACCATAAGGTCTTGATAAATGATTTTAGGATAGGTGGTTTTGATTTTATTTATATTCCACAAATTGCTGAACATTATTCTAAAACAGATAAACCGATATTAAAGAAAATCATTCATTATTTAGCGCCAACACTTTCAAATAACGAAACAGAGAAAGTTAGATCTGAATTGGCATCTATGACTACTCGCTATTTTTATAATGTAATTATCAAAAAAAGACAAGGATTAGATATAAATATTACATCTCCTGCAATATTAATAAAAATAGGTAATAGTTATGTGAGCGGGATAAAAACATCAGATTTTTTAGTTGTTAAAATTGATAAATCCTTTTGCTTAAAAGTTCGTCAATTAATAGACGATTTTCTCAGCTTTCAATGCAATCCTATCATAACAATCAAAAATTATACACAAAGTCCTGGTAATTTCGTCTATACCGGATTTTATAAGACTATTTTTGACCTCGTGACCTTGCGGGAAACTCAAAGAAACACTCTTACATTCAGGTATAAAAATTGTGATATAATTATAGATGGAGACCCTTCTAAGACTTTAAGGATGAGCCCAGCAGAAACTGCAATATACCAATTCATTATTCTCCAATCATTAAGTGAGAACAAAGGTTTCTCTGTATCAAAAATCGGACGCGATGGTCTTGATAGGCTTCAAAATAGTTTTATAGATCTCTATAAAAAGTATAAAGGCGAACACCCAGCACGAGTACCAATTATTACGGATAGATCTACACTAAACCCATATATATCAAAAATAAGAAAAGCAATAAACGAATGTACGTATTTGTCTGATAAAAATCTATATCTCCCTACCGTTGTAAAAATCGATACAAATGATAAATCCGCTAAAACCGTATATGTATCCATCGACGGCGAGTTAGTTTATGAACAATGAAATTCTGATTCAAAAAAATTCATTTGAGACCGATTAACCATAGCTTAATCTCAACTGAAAAATCTTGTTGTGTAAAGTCCAGCTATCAAGCATTTTCATATTTGACGATTTATTGTTAATTTTGTACCGGAGAAAACAACTTCTAAATCTGTGACTTATGGTAGCTAAAGTTTACGTTATAAACGACCCTCTCGCTATCAATTTTCTTGTTGATAATGACATCGACGGCTTCAAAGAATATCTTGAATCCGATGAATATCTTGACTTCAGCGAACCCGAAGTTTTTGACTCCGAGGCTGTAGCTCTCGCTTTCTGTGCCGGTCTTGGCTACGGCTCTGATGAACGAGCCATCCCCACGACTTATCCTCTGCGTTCCTTTGAGGAAGTTGACCGTCCATTCATTGAAGCCATCGAAAAGATATAGAAGCCTTATGAATAAATATACTGGCATTGATATTTTTTCTGGCGCCGGGGGGCTTAGCTTAGGAGCTGAGATGGCCGGTATAAAGGTTCTTTGTGCCATTGAAATCAACTCTAACGCAGCTGCTTCTTTTAAAAGAAACCATCCGAAAGCTAAAGTCCTTAATCAAGATATTCAAAATATATCGATAAAGGATTTAGGTGTCGACACTAAGGACGTATTTATTATAATGGGAGGTCCCCCATGTCAAGGGTTTTCCATGTCAAACACTCGCACTCGAACAATGGATAATCCTAACAATTTGTTATTTAGAGAGTTTGTTCGTTTAGTAAATGAGGTGCAACCTAAGTGGTTCCTTTTTGAAAATGTTTGGGGCATAACAAATATCAACAAGGGAGAAGTAATGCGTCAAATACAAGACTGCTTTGAACAAATTGGCTATAAAATAGTACCACAGGTTCTTATTGCTTCTGATTATGGCGTACCACAAAATCGACAGCGTTTTTTTATGGTTGGAAATAGGTTAGGTATTGACTTTGAATTTCCTAAGCCATTGCCTAATCAGAAAGTAACAGTATGGGATGCAATAAGCGACCTACCGGCATTAGATAATGGTCAGATGCTATTTGCTGAGGAATATAGAGTGCCCATAGAAGAGGCTTCCAAATATCAGCAACTTATGCGAGCACATTCCGATAAAGCTTATCAAAATTATGTCTCTAAAAATAATGATTTAGTTATAGAAAGATATTCTCATATTCCTCCTGGAGGTAATTGGCGAGATATTCCCGAGTATCTTATGGTCAACTATAAAGATAAATTTAGATGTCATAGTGGCATTTATCGGAGATTGAGATTTGACCAACCGTCTGTTGTAATTTCTAATTACAGAAAGAGTATGCTAATTCACCCTGAACAGAATCGTGGTTTGTCTGTTAGAGAAGCTGCTCGTATTCAAAGTTTCCCCGATGATTTTATTTTCGAGGGATCACTTTCTCATATCCAACAACAGATTGGAAACGCAGTCCCACCACTATTAGCCAAGGCTGTTATATCCCAAATTTTATTATATACCAAACAATATGAGCAAAGATAGACAAATTGACCCACGTGCGGATATGCTAATGGGATCTATGCGCTCTATGGGCTATTCATTTGAATCTGCAGTTGCTGATATTATAGATAATAGCATAAGTGCAAAAGCTTCTACTATTCGTGTTTTATTTCCTTTGACACCATTAGACAATTTAGCTGTTGGAATATTAGATGACGGTAATGGCATGTCTAAACAGACACTAGTTGAAGCAATGCGTTACGGTAGTACTGCATCAGAAGATTTAAGAGACGAGAATGACTTAGGTCGTTTTGGTCTTGGATTAAAGTCTGCATCCCTTTCACAATGCAAATTGCTCACTGTAGTTAGTTATTGGAATGGACAAGTATCAGCATTTTCATGGGATTACGATTACATTCTGGAAAAGAAAGCATGGATAGCAAAAGAACTAAATCAATCTGAGATTAAAGACCTTCCTTATTTTAATGACTTACAGCAAACAAAAAAAGGAACTTTGGTTATTTGGCAGAACTTTGACACGTTGCATAAATCTAGCGAAGGGCTAGTATTTGATGCATTGAATGATCTGAAAAATAAACTGGATGATTCTTTGGGGCTGATTTTTCATCGGTTCTTAAATGGTAACAAAAATATCATTAAATTTTATATAAATAATCATAAAGTTAAGCCACAAGACCCATTTCTTGAAAATCACCCTAAAACAACCACTAAAAAGGAACGTAGTATTGCATTACAAGACTCAAATGGCATTGAACGTCTCATCTACATAAAACCATATATCCTACCTTTTGCTACAGACTTGTCTGACTCAGATAAAAAATTGATTGGTGGATTAGAAAATTTACGACAACGTCAAGGTTTCTATATCTATAGAAATAATCGATTGATTATTTGGGGTACATGGTTTGGAATGAAACCGCGTGCTGAATTAACTAAAAATGCACGCATCAGAGTAGATATTCCCAATTCTCTTGATGATATTTGGAGCATAAACGTAACGAAACAAACTGCAACCATTCCGAAAAGAATCCAAAATCAGCTTAAAAGTACGGTAATTCAAGCTCTCGAAATTTCTACTACGAAACAAACGCATCGTGGCAGAAAAGAAAATCCCGATGAAGAACGTGACTATATTTGGCAACGATTTGCAGACAGAAACCATTCATTTTATTATACAATCAATCAAGAAAGTAAATTATTCAAATATGTTCAGTCTCAAATGACAGAACAAGATTTTGATTTACTCTTAATGCTTGTGGGAGAGATAGAGAAAAACATTCCTCTTCAACAATTGTATGTAGACAAATCAAATGAAAAAGTTTCTATTAATATCCCGGACTCACGAATAGATGACGTCTTTCAGTTGAGCGTAACAATTGCAAGTACCATACATCAATCTACAAATAGGCCTTATACAGAAATAATAGATGATATTATGAAATCTGAGCCTTTTTGCAATTATGATGAAATAAAATCAAAACTTATAGACAATTTCAATCATGTTATTGAATGAGAAACAACGGTCATCTGCTTTTTCTATGGCTAAATTGTTTATTGACAATGAATGTAGCCATGGGAAGAAACTTGAGTATGACGATATTTCATCCTATATAAATCAAGTACTTTCTCTCCTACGATTTGATGCGGATGAAGACGATATTGCTCATCTATTTTCAGAGATTGAATACAATTACCGAATTACTCATACTCAAGGTCAGTGTATATTTGATAAATACGATGATATTCGCGATTGGTATAAAAATGACTCCGAGCTAAATGGTTATTGGTCTAGATACCGTCAATATTTGATTGACAATACAAACATTGACACCAAAAGCATTGACATATTGGATGAAGAGACTTTACCAAACATTATGAATTGTCTCGGAAATCCGAATGATGTTTTTGATGGAACTCGTCTTCGTCGGGGACTTATTATTGGTGACGTGCAGTCTGGGAAGACGGCCACCTATTCCGGGTTAATATGTAAAGCTGCTGATGCTGGATACAAAGTTGTTATATTATTAGCCGGGATTACAGAGAGTTTGCGTCGTCAGACTCAAGAACGAATTGATGAAGGCATTGTTGGTTATACGGCTAAAAAAGTCCTAAAGAAAGTCATCAAGGAACATGTTGGTGTAGGATCCAGTGGTAAAACGATAAATGCTACGTCATTTACATCTTGTGTCAAAGACTTTGTTAGTGAAACAGATAAAATTGCTACGTCGCTTTCCTCACAAAACGCTCTAGTTTTGTTTGTTATCAAAAAAAATGTCTCAGTCCTTCAGAAATTACACGATTGGTTAAAAGAAATGAACTTGGATCCAATAAAAGGATATGTTGATGTTCCAATGTTACTAATCGATGATGAAGCCGATAATGCATCGGTCAATACAAAAAAAGAAGACTGCGATCCAACCAAAACTAATAAACTCATTCGCAGTATATGTAGTCTATTCAAAAATGCTACTTATGTAGGTTTTACAGCAACGCCTTTTGCAAATGTATTCATTGACCCGGACTCCGAGGATTCAATGAAAAGAGCAGATTTATTTCCTGAACATTTTATATACGCACTTCCGACTCCATCAAATTATATAGGGGCAAACCGAATTTTTTATCAAGAAGGAGATTGCTATCAAAATCTTCGATATATTACTGATATTGTCGAACCAGATTATCTTTCAGATGAATATATTTATGCAGTTCAAAACGAAATAGATTCATTAAATTCGGGGCCATTTTATTATAGGCATAAAAAAGAGTGGAACGGCATTTATCCCGCTTCTCTACGTGAAGCTGTAATCTCTTTCTTTTTAGCTAACGCAATTAGAGATCTTAGAGGTAACCACTCAGCTCCGAGAAGTATGTTGGTAAATATGTCTCGGTTTGTTAAGGTGCAATATCTAATTGCAGATTATCTAGAGGAATTACATCAAAGTGTCTTTGATACAGTCAGATTCGATTTTAATGAAGACATAACTAAAAATAGCAATCTCCCCTTATTTATAGAATTCAATAATATATGGCAGAAACATTATTCTCATGTTAAAGATGTTAATGTAGATAGAGTATTGCAGAAACAGACCTTACTCACAGCTATGGAAAAAATCAAAGTAATCGTAGTGAATAGTTCTAAAGATAGTGGTTCATTAGATTATCGGAGTAACCCTTCATTACGAGTCATTGCTGTTGGTGGATTAGCTCTTTCTCGTGGTCTTACCTTGGAAGGATTATTAACCAGCTATTTTTACCGAAACACAGCAACTTTTGATGTCCTTATGCAAATGGGTAGGTGGTTTGGTTATCGCCATAGCTACGAGGATATTTTTCAGATATGGACTACTGCTGTTAGTGCAAAATGGTATGCAGAGATTGCACGCTCTTCAGAAGAGCTTAAGAACGATATCAAAACGATGTTTGAACAACAACTTACGCCTAAAGATTTTGGGTTAAAGGTAAGAGATAATTGTGATGAACTTCAAATTACGGCCTCTAATAAAATGCGAAACTCATTTAATCTTGATTTACAGTTCTCATTCTATGGCCGATTTATTGAAACACCTTATATTAGCCTAAATACTAAGCAAAACAAAAGGAATTTAGATGCAGTAAAAAAGTTCAGTAATATTCTTTTTTCTGATAAATTTAAATTACGCTTTGCAGAAATTGGAAAGTATGATGACAAAGATATAAATAATATAAATGGGGCATCGCGATTTTTTGAAAAAGTTCCAAAATCATTGATTATAGATTTTTTGTCATCTATAAAATGTTCGTTAGTAAATATGTTTTTTAACATAGGGAATATATTAGAGTTTATCAAAGATGATTCTAATGTAGGTCTTGACTATTGGAATGTAATTTTTGTTGGCGGTGAAAGTAAATCATATTATGATATCCCAGGTTTAGAAACAATTCAATGTGCTGATCGTGCGATTTATTCTAACAACCGTGCAATTCAAATAACCTCTCGAAGGAGACTATTAAGCGCAAATGCTGGTAAATTATCTTTATCTTCTATCGAAATCAAAGATGCAGAGGTCGCTCAAAGAAACCAATGGATTACAGCAGGTTGTACACCCGAGGAAGCTTCACGGAGAAGTATTCCAATGAGTGCTTATTTTTCATTTTTGAAAAATCGTCTACCAGTTATATATATTGTGCTCGTCTCACCAAGACCAGCCGACTCTCCTGAACCTAATGATATAACAAGATTTCGAGAAGAACTTGGCGATGAAAAGATTGTGGCATTCGGGATAGGCTGTCCTGCTGTAGAAGATGGTGGGAAATCATGCCATTTTAAAGCTAATAAAACATATTATAGGCTCAATATGCTCGACAATGCTAATAATGAAGAAGATGAAGAGTAGATTATATAATATATTTAACGATGATTTTAAACGTAGCCAATTTCTGCGTTTAAAAGAAAATGAGGGATTACATTTATATATTGGCAAAGATTCTAATGGTCATTATGCTTTTGAATTTCGTGGCCATTATAGTCCTGTTCGTCTAGTTGGTTCGGAAGTAATACTAGTAACTCAGACAAAGCAACGTAATATTCTTTCTCTGTGTTTCTCACTAGAAAACCCTGATCTACTTGAATATTTTTGCACATTTTGTGAAGATTTGGTCAACTCTACCTTAGAAATTGTCGATGATAATATAGCATATAAACTTTTATGTTCAAGATATCTTTCTTGGAAGAAATTGTTTAAGCCAAATCAAGCTCGTTTAAATGAGCAAGAAGTGATGGGATTAATCGGAGAATTGCTATTTCTGCGTGATTTTATGTTTACAAAATACGGCTTTGACATCTCTTTAGATAGTTGGACTGGGCCAGAATATACTCGTAAGGATTTTTCGCTAAAAGAGACCTGGCATGAAGTTAAAACCATTTCTGCAGGAAAAGGTACTGTTAAAATATCGTCTATTGAACAACTTGATAGTGATGTTATAGGTACACTTTGTATATACCAAGTTGAGAAAATGAGCCCTTCCTATAATGGTATCAAGTTAAATGCTGTTGTAACTGACATTTTAGCCATTCTACCTCATAATGTTCAAAAAGAACTCTTTCTTTCTAAACTCAGTGACTTCGGTTATGATTTTTCTACAGAATATGATAATTTTGTATTTTCTTTAATCAATCATTCTCACTACACTGTTGATACCGGATTCCCTCGACTTTCTCGAGATAGCATAGCCTCCTCTATTCAAAAAGCTCAGTATGACATTATCATTGCAGATTTAGAACCTTATAGATTAACTAACCTTAATTTATAATCCATGGAATTACAAGAATATAGAAATCAATTTATTGATAATCTAAGGTTTAGAGCAGAGCACGAAGGTACTGAACCTGAGGCTCAATTTATTTCTTCTGTTTTAGAAGAATTAGAATCTATTGGAGAACTAAATGACCCAATCCCATTTTCAGTAGAGATGAGAGGTAGGAGAGGCAGGATAATGGGCTTCGATGCATATTCGTATGATGATGCAGATGCTGCTCTCGTTCTAATAGCAAGTGATTTCTCTAATGAACGTGATAGCGCTCCAACTCTCACAAACACGCGCATAAACGAGCTTTATAATCATATGCGAAATTTTCTTGATGAAGCCGTCAATGGCAATATCAAAGATTATTGTGATGATTCAGATGAAGCTAATGATATAGCAAAAGAATTTCGCAAACATATTGGAAAAGGTTTAATAAATACTGATATTCTGAGATTTAAGTTCTACATAATTTCCGACTCTAATTTAAGTAAACAAGTAAAAAGTGTTTCACAAGAAGATTTTTTAGAACGCCCCGTTGAATTGAATGTCTGGACAATAGAACGTTTTTATAATACTTTCTCATCCAATTCAAGTGAGATAATTGAATTTGATACTTCAGATTTTGGATGTGATGGTATACAATGTTTAAAAGCCCAACTTGGCGATAGCACCAACTATGATGCATATATGGGAATAGTTCCAGGAGAATTTTTGGCCAATATCTATCTTAAATATGGCAGTAAATTGCTCCAAGGTAATATTCGTGCATTTTTAAGTGTAAGGGGCAATGTAAACAAAGGTATTAGGAAAACGATCATTGACTATCCTGAAAACTTTTTTACATATAATAATGGTATTGCTGTTGTAGCTCGCTCTGTATCGTTTTCTGAAGATGGCACAAAAATAGTTCACTTCAAAGACCCTCAGATCATTAATGGAGGACAAACAACGGCTTCTTTAGCAAATGCAATCATTCGCAAAGAAGCGCGAAAAGGTATGTGTAATTTATTTGTTCCAATGAAACTAACTGTTCTCAATATTGAGAATGATATGTCAGAAGAACAAATTGATAGCTATAACGAAATTACTAAAACCATTTCGCAATGCGCTAATAGTCAAAATGCTGTTTCTGCAGCTGATTTCTTCTCAAATCATCCCTATCATGTAATGATGGAGAAATTGTCTCTTAAAGTTCTTGCACCTCCGGTGGATGGAAACCCATTTCAGACCATTTGGTTTTATGAAAGATCTCGTGGCAAATGGGAGCAAGAACAAATGAAACTTACTCTTGCTCAGCGAAAGAAGTTTTGTGAAATGCATCCAAAATCGCAAGTTTTGAAAAAAGAAAAATTAGCTAAATGTTTAAATACGTTTGCTATGAATCCTCATCAGGTATGTCAAAGCTCTGCTATAAATTTTAATAAATATGCCGATACAATAGATAAATTGTATAGCGAATCTAGGGAGTCAATAAATGAAGAATATTTTAGAAAGTCTGTTTGCGCTGTTATTATTTTTGATAAGTTAGATACATTAATTAATAAAGCTTCTTGGTATCCTAAAGGTGGTAATAAGGCGCAAATTGTACCTTATGCAATCGCAAAGCTTATATCGATACTTCCTAAAGGGAAAGATATTGATTGGAGAATAATTTGGCAAAAACAAAATATATATCCGCAACTTGCAGAAGAACTTATGAGGATTGCCTATGAAGCTCATTTATATCTTATCAAAGTTGCAGATGGTGGGATAGTTCGGACTATTTCAAGAAACAAAGCGACTTGGGATGGTTTTAAAAATTTAGATATTGAATTATCTAGGGAATTTATCAATTCCTTAATTTCTATTGAGGAAACTAAATCGGTTGAAGCGTCTGCAAAACGTCAACATCGGTTTAATTCGGACATAGATGTTCAAGTCGAAATATTCCAATTAGGTGAAGATTATTGGAGAAAAATATATAATGATCTAAAGAGAGAAGAGCTTATATCAACTGGAGATTTGAATTTTATTCTTTCCATTTCTTCCTATATTGGCAAGATGAGCTTGCCAACCGTAGCTCAATGTAAACGACTAATTAAAATTATAAACAAAGCAGAGGATAAAGGATATATATTGCCATAAAATAGTTAACATCATGGTACCGGAATTTGAATATTTTATTTTGCCTACGTTGCAAACATTAGCTGATAGAAAAACCCATTCTTTGGATGAGATTAGATCTGCTGTAATTAAAAAATTTGATTTTTCAGAGAAAGATTTATTAGAAACTACGAGAAGCGGTAATAATACAAAAGTTAATGACCGAACAACCTGGGCATTAACTTACCTGCGACAAGCTGGCTTAGTCGACTCGCCCAAACGAGCACACGCTGTAATATCATCTTCAGGAATTGATTTGTTAAATAATGCTCCAACTATCATTACCCGCGATTTCTTGTTAAAACATTATCCCTTGTTTCGTGATTTTCAAAATCGAACAAGAAAGAAAAAAATTGTAAGTAATAGTACTAAAACCCATAATCAACCATACAAATCGCATGTCCCAATATCAAATCTGTCTCGAATTCAAGATTTGCAAAATCTTCGAGCAGGCATTGATTCATTCCGCAAAGTAGGAGCAGATCCGACAGCAGAACAAGTTCAAAAACTTTTAGAAATGGAAGCTACCATTATTACAGATCAGATTATAAATGAGATTGCTCCCATTTTTAATCAAGATTTCTCTGAAATAGCGAAGAGGTTTGTCGTACAAATTTTATATGAAAACGGCAAGATTTCAGTAAAAGTTGACACTTCAGAGGAAACTTTTTTAAAAATTTCATTAGATGAAAATTTTATTTCTGCTAAATTAGAAAAAGATATCCCCAAAATTCAAAAAAAACGCAGACCAAACTTGAATTTTTTTGAGATGGGCTTAATAAATGGAGATATTCTTTCTTATAAAGAAGATCCTAATATTACTGTAGCTGTTGTTAGTGAAAATAAGGTTGAATATAACGGGAAAGAATATTCACTTACTAGGCTTACTCAGGAATTAAAAAATTTACCTCACGCTATTCAACCTACAGGTGAATGGCTTTTCGACGGAGAGAATCTCCTTGATTTATACAACGAGACGTATACGCTTTAATGAGCTTTTGGAATTATCTCGGACTTGCCGCTATATGGGAGACGCTTTTCGGTCGTAAATCACGGCCATACATCAATCAGCGTCCTCAATCCATGACATCACAGCAATATCTTAATCGTGAGGCTCAACTTGACGCTCGATATGACCGCCTCTCTAACCGCATCGACGAACTCGAAGGACGGTTAGATGAGTTTGACCCCGACTCCGAACTCTACGAAGACCTTGATGACCAAATAAACGAGCTTCGCGAAGAACTTTACGACCTCGAAGATGAACGCTACGAGCTTGACGATGAATGTTTTGATGAACACGACGACTGGTAACTATGAATAAAGACGAATACGCCAAATTGCTTGACAAGGCTGCGCTAATCTGTATAAGCAAACATCAAGGTCAGCGCGACAAGATGGGTTGTGCTTACTTCCAACATCCTATGCGCGTCGCTATGCGTTGCTCGGCGGATGATGAAAAGGTTGTCGCTCTGCTTCATGACACTATCGAGGACACAGATGTAACTCCCGAATATCTTTTGAGCGAGGGCTTCCCTCAATATATCGTTGATGCTATTCTCTCCGCAACCAAAAGGGACGGAGAAAGCTATGAAGATTTTGTAGCTCGTGCCAAAGAAAATCCCATCGGTCGTGTCGTCAAAATCCACGACCTTGAAGACAATCTCGACGTAATGCGTCTCGATGAAGTCTCTCCTGACATGGCAGCTCGCTTCACAAAATATCTCAAAGCCCTTCGCTTCCTTAAAGATTAAAGAAACATCATGTAAGTTTCGTACATATAGATTTACTAAATTAACGCCACCGGCGTAAGTCAAGCCTCGGATCTGCAGAAGCAAACCGGGGCTTTTTAAGAATCCACCTCCTTAATTAAAATTAATATATGTAAATATTTGTTAATGTAGAGAAGTTTTTATAATTTTGTAGTGCAGCAAAGTTGCTGCAATTAAATTTATATCAAAATGATAAAATATATAATTAGAGTTTTAGGGTCAGAGAGGTATCTTTGTTGGGCCCAACAGACATCCGAAGAACCTAACTACACAGGTTCCAAATTCAAATTTTGCAATTTTGCAACACATAGTCATTTCATCGTGGAATTTGATTCTATTGAAGAAGCATGTAACGCATGCGCTGAACAGTATGAACAAACGGAAATAGTTACTATCTATAAAAATTAGATTCCGTTTTTTAGTCAAGCCTCGGATCTGCGGAAGCAAACCGGGGCTTTTTTGTGCGGTTTAGTGAAGCATTTTGAGCATTTGCCTCCAGTAACAGTCTTCCGGCGGTGCCTTCGGCCATCCGAGAAATGCGCCATAGCTTCTACCGCACGTTGTCGGTCTGTCCTCGAACTGGTTGGCGTTCTCAGCGGTGCCTCACGGCCATCCAAGCAGACTCGACATTTTTTCTTCCACGCTGACTACATTTAGTCGGTTTTGCCAACAGCCGTGTTGCTTTATGGAGGTTCACTCCCGTGACATCCGGGAAAACCGACTTTTTAACGCCTATGTTACCGATTTGACGGAGTTGTCTCCAGTAATGAGCTTCCGACCGTCCTCTCCCGAGGCATGCGAGAACTCCGTATGATTTTACGCTCACAGCACATTTAGGTCGCAGTTGCCTTCAGTAACAGTCTTTCGGCGGTGCCTCCCGGCCATCCGAGAACTGCTCCCATTTTCTCCATTCTACATTACATCATAGGGGATAAAGCGGCATATAGACGAATGACCTTTCAAAGCCCACTGGTCGCCGCTTGTGATTGGTCGGGTTACTCTCCAATATAATATTCTAATGCGGAAACATCTCCTGCGTCTCTCAGCTATTCGGCTTCTGCCGGGCCTCGATTACGGTAACACTTCGTGGTCGTTCTACATCGTCTCAGTCGGCGACTTGGCTATTGTTGCTTTGCTTGTCGTTCTCGAAAGAAAAACAGTGTGTGAAAGCGTTCTTTGATATTACGTTTTTGGGGAGTAATCCGCGGTCTATTTTTCCATCCGCAAAGGTAGGGATAACCGTTCATCGCAAAACTGGCCTCCGGATTTGCAGCATAAAATTTTATAAATCTCCACGCCTACGGGTAGTATTTACCGCTGAAGCTTAAATTTTTACTTGAAATTTTTGCTTATCCATCGCTTCCTTATCTCTCCGTGATTTTGCGTGTAAAAATTAAGAGCCTCGGCTCACAAGTTAAACCTCCAAAATTTCATAATCATGGCAAAGAAAACTAAATCTCAGAACGCAGAACTCACAGCAGCTCAAACCGCAGCTCCCGTAGCCGAAGAAACAAAGGCAGCATCTCAAAAGCTTATCGTGGCTCAACGCAAGTTCGACCGCTGGTATGTCTATTTCAAAGGCGTCGCTCCCAAAGACAACGTAGGATGCGGTTGCAAGACAGCCAAAAGCGCAATGCGCTACATGCATCTGCTCAAAGCCCGTTACGGAGCTGTCATCTCTCAAAACGTCTATGAACGCCTCCAGTTCGAGGCAGCAAA